>JAMOTA010000038.1 GCA_027068435.1 Sulfurovum sp. | reverse complement strand
ATTACATTCTGCGATTGACTATAAAACACCTAATGAAGTTTACTTTGACTATATCAATAATTTAGGATTTAAAGGAGATAAACTGTTACAATCAGTATCGTAGCGAGGTGGAATAAGGAAAATTATTACAGTCCCAAAAAGCGAACACTTGGGTTCGCCCCTACACCTCTTCTAAAAACTCTTTTACTATGCGAATGATTTCTTCTTCTGCTTCAGAGTGAAGCTTTTTGTCTTCGTCAAATGGTAAAAAAGGTCTTGCAGGTACTTTGTTACTTCCAAACTGATGTACGGCTGGGTAAGTGTAGCCGTCGTCACTTACTGCATTTAGTCCTACTATGGCTTTACCTCCGTCACTATCTCCCGTTAAACCATCCCTCATGTCACCATCAGCATACAGTTTTCTACTGTGACCTTTTGCTTCTACTGTTGAGTCTGCCAGTCTCTCCCAAGGAGTACCATCGAAAGAACTCTCATTGTCAAACGCTTCATCTGTTGCATTGTAGAGGTAGTTTGATATTTCTGCTGTAACTTCACTAAAGTCTTGACCTTTTTTGCGTAAGTCTGAGAGAAGATCTCTTAGTTCTCTATCATTTATGTTTAGGGTTATGAAGTCATTAGACATTGGCTAGGTACTCCAGATACTCAGCATTGTCTTTACCATAAAGAGATTCAAAGTCGGCTCGTGTAATAGCTTTTTTCTCTCTAATAGCTTTTTTGATTAACCTCATATAACCTTTTTCGTAACTAAACATATCTAAGACATATCCACCGTTATCAAAAGTCTGCTCATACTCTAACTCTTCTTTACTAAAAAATCTTCCACAACTCATAATCTCTCCAATATCTTTTTAATTGCTCTGTAGGCGTTAGGGAAGTATTGCTCAACTATCTTAATTCTTTGCTTATTTCCACTTAAAATAATTTCAAAGATGTTAGCAAAGGTCTCTTTGGCTTGTAGTTCAAAGTTTATAACCTTACTATCTTTTCGTGTTTTATCTCCTATTGCTCTGTTTGAGTTTAGATAAAAGAGATCATTCAAATAAACCTCTTTATTGTTTTTCAATAGATCTTCTATCTCTACCTGATGCTTTAGTAGTTGGAGTTGGTCTATTTTTAGTGTGCTGAGTTTTTTAAGACTTGTGTAGTTGTTAATCTTATCTACATGGTGACCTAGCTCATGCCTAAGTATTATGATTTGTGGCTGTTCTTTATAGACTATGGTCTTTATGTTTGGATCATAGTGAGCAGGTGCATCTGTTTTCCCTTTTTTAATAATAGGACGGTTTTTAAACAGATAGTTTTGAAGTTTTAGTGGTGTACTAGCAATTGCTTTACTATAGAGTTCTTCTATTTTTAGGCCCTCTTTGGCTATGGCTCTGATATTCTTTGGTAATTTAGCAGTGCTATCGGCTCTTAACTTCTCTAACTTCTTTGCACCTGCTCCTACATCGTAAGCCCAGTCTTTGGATGCTATGCCTTCTCCTAAACTCTTCTCTATTTTGATGCCTCTTTTTTCTAGTTGAGCTTTAGAGAAAATAAAGGGGTCAGGTAACAACTACAACTCATCCTCTACTCCTCTTAATCACAGCAAACACTGCCTGCTGAGTTATATCCAATACCGTAGCAATCATCTGCTGAGAGTAGCCTTTTTTGTACGCTTGCACTATGGTACTATTTCTTTCTTTGATGTCTTTTACTTTTTTAAACATTTGTCTAAGTTCTTTTTCATTTGGTTTTTTATCTACATTAGGAGCTTCTACCAATGAAGATGCAGTTTTAAGTTCTTGTAGCTGTTGTCTATCTACAGGTTCTGTTAAAAATGCTTCTATCGCTTCTTTATCATTTTTATGGTTTTGCACTATCCATGCGTTCTTCAAACACTCTGGTATATTCTTATAGTCTAAGAAGTAATGGTATGAGCTATAGGGGTACTCTTTTATATCTTTGACCATATGGGCTTTAAGTGGGTTTTGTTCTATGTAGCACATGAGAGTATAGAGGTATGCTTCATCCGTCACATACCAAGATTTAAAGCGTCCTTGCCATAGGTGACCTACTCTTTTGTTCTTTTTATTAAAGTATATGGAGTAGTTCATGTTCAGTTGTCTCATGAACTTTGAGAGGTTTTCTTCTTGTATTTCTAGTAGTAAGTGGTAGTGATTGGACATAAGACAATAGTTATGGATAGTGATACCATAACTCTTTGCATAAAAGCACATCAACTCCTCAAAATACTCATAGACTTGTACATCTTCAAAGATAGTTCTTTACTCTACACCTCTGTTAACAATATGATAATATCCTGCTATTTCTATACGTGGTTTACGTGGCATGGACTCTCCTGATTTGGATGAGATAAGTATAGCAGAGTTGAGCTTAAGTTGTTGTTGTCACCTGACCCCTATGCCTCCTATCTTCACTTTTTTTGATATACTAAATTATATTTTAATTACAAAAGAGAAGATCTATGAAAACAAAATCACTTTATATAGCTTCACAAGAGATAAATGCAGGAATCCTTTTTACATCTATGGGTATGATGGAGGTTTTAAAAAGAAACCTTCCTCGTGTTGCATACTTCCGTCCCATCATCTATGATAGAAATAAGCTCGATGGAGATATAAACTTCATCCTTACTCGTTACTCTCTTGATATAGAGTATGAAGATGCTTATGGTTTTGATGTAGCATATATAGAGAGTATGATAGCTCAAAATAAAACAAACCTTTTACTCAACCAACTTATCCAAAAGTTTAAAAAGTTAGAGAGTGAGTATGACTTTATACTTTGTGAGGGGATACGTCACTCCTTTTTAAGTAGTAACATACACTATGATTTTAACCTGAAGATAGCACACCATTTTAATACACCCTATATAAACATCGTTAATGCAAAAACAAATGATAATGATCATGTGATAAAAAATATACAGATGGAGTATGATAACTTAAAGAAAGAGGGGTGTACACATTTCGCTACATTTGTAAATAGAGTTTCAGATGAAAGTTATGAACCACTTAAAGATATGTTAGAGAAACTTCCCTATACAACTTATATACTCAAAGAGGTGGCTGAACTAAACTTTTTAACACTAGAGGATGTTGTAGATTCTTTAGCTGCTAAAGAGGTGTTGGTCTCAAAAGAGGATTACTCTCGTACTATAAGAGGGGTAAAAGTAGCTGGACTTACACTAGATAACTTTTTAGAACATATAGAAGAGGATGACTTAGTCATAGTTCCCGCAGATAGGTCTGACATCATTTTAGGTCTTTTAGGTGCTCTTTATTCAGATGCATATCCAAATGTTTCTGCTATAGTTTTTCCTTTTGATATGCAAGCGCATAAAAATATCCAAAAACTTATAGTTGGACTAGACTCTTTTAATATACCTCTTATAAGTGTAAAAACAGACACCTATACAACTGCAAAAAATATCTCTAAGACAAGAGCAAGATTGCGTTTACACTCCTCAAAAAAGATAGCACTCTCTTTAGGTGTTTTCAATGCTAGCATAGATATAGAAGAGATTGAAAAGAAGATAAAGAGTTCTCATAGTGAGATTATCTCTCCTTTGATGTTTGAATATAATCTTTTTGAGATGGCACGTAAGACTAAACGTACCATAGTGCTACCAGAGAGTGAGGATGAGAGAATCTTAAGAGCTGTAGAGACAGTTCTTCTTAGAGATGTAGTAGAGATAATCCTCTTAGGCGATGAGAAAAAGATAGTTTCAGATGCACTACGTTTAGGGTTAGATATATCTAAAGCGAGATTTGTTAGTATGAAGGATGAGAAGTTACTCCAAGAGTTTAGTGAGGAGTTCTACCAACTACGTAAAGCCAAAGGTATCTCGCATAAGGTTGCAAGAGATGCGATAACACATAGAAACTACTTCGCAACGATGATGGTACATCTAGGGTATGCAGATGGTATGGTAAGTGGGGCAGTTGGTTCAACTGGAGAGACTATTCGTCCTGCACTACAGATAATCCGCACTAAGCCAGACACAAAGATAGTCTCTAGTGTTTTCTTTATGTGTATGGAGAAAGAGGTACTTGTCTATGGTGACTGTGCTATCAACAAAGATCCAAATGCTGAAGAGCTAGCACAGATAGCACTCTCTAGTGTCCAAACTGCAAAAGCTTTTGCTATAGAACCAAAGGTTGCGATGCTTTCATACTCAACGGGAGAGAGTGGAAGTGGTGCAGAGGTTGAAAAGGTAAGAGAAGCTACTAAGATAGTAAGAGAGCGAGCGAGTGAACTAGCCATAGAAGGTCCCATACAGTATGATGCAGCGATAAATGAAGCAGTTGCAAAGAAAAAACTCCCATCTTCAAAAGTAGCTGGGCATGCAAATCTCTTTATATTTCCAGACTTAAACACGGGAAACAACACATACAAAGCGGTTCAGCGTTCAAGTGGTGCAGTGGCTATAGGACCAGTACTACAAGGTCTAAACAAACCAGTAAATGACCTAAGTCGAGGGTGTTTAGTAGCAGATATTGTAAACACTATAGCTATCACAGCTATACAAGTAGGAGAGTAAATGCGAGTAGCAGTAGTAAATGCAGGAAGCTCATCACTCAAAGTAAAACTCTATAATATGACACAAGATAAACTTTTAGAGAGCTACTTAGTGGAGTATATAGCACAAGAGGGTGGAGTAGCTACACATAAAGAAGCATTAGAGAGTTTAGAGATAGATTTTGAGAGTATAGATATGATAGGGCATCGTGTAGTTCATGGAGGAGAGTACTTTCATAGTTCTGTAGAGATAGATGATGAGGTAGTAAAGAAGATAGAGGGGTTAAACCCTTTGGCACCACTTCATAATCCTGCAAATCTAGAGGGTATAAAACTCACAAGAGAAAAAGCACCCAATATAAAACAGATAGCAGTGTTTGATACTGCGTTTCATACCACTATGCCAGAAGAAGCATATCTATATGCACTTGATTATAAGTTCTATGAAGAGCATCATATACGTCGTTATGGCTTTCACGGGATAAGTCACTCCTATCTTTTAGAGCAGAGTGCAAAGATTTTAAAAAAAGAGCAAGAAGAGTTAAATATCATAACTCTTCACTTAGGAAATGGTGCAAGTATCTGTGCTATAGAGAGAGGAAAGAGTATAGATACTTCAATGGGATTTACACCACTAGAGGGTTTAGTTATGGGAACTCGCTCAGGTGACATAGACCCAGCTATAGTATTCTATATGCAAAGAGAGTTAGGCTACAGTGTAGATGAGGTGGACAAAGAACTCAACAAACACTCAGGACTTTTAGGTCTAGCAAAGAGTAATGATTTAAGAGAGATTCTATCAAAAAACACCCCTGAATCAAGACTAGCATTAGAGATGATGTTAAGAAGAATAAAAAAGTATATAGGTGCATACATAGCACTTTTAGGTGATGTAGATGCAATAGTGTTGAGTGGTGGTATAGGAGAAAACTCTAAAATACTGCAAGAGAGAGTGAAGAATTTTAGCATAGTCAAGGGTAAAAAAGTGTTAGTTATAAAGACTGATGAAGAGTTGCAGATAGCCAAGGAGTGTTTGAGACTTAAGGAACAAAGTGTTAGTTAAGTGGATATAGAGATGATTAACAGACAAAACGTATATTAAAAAAAATAGATAGAATTATTTACACTCCCACTCCCAAAATCACCAATAGAACTCACAGAAAGAGCTATAAAAAAACATGCATCATCAAATGGAGCAGGTGGCTTTACCCACTTTGGAAGCAATATAGATAGTAGTATACTAGACGCATTTCAGTAAAATATTTTGTCTATATTTAACCTTTTGCTTTAGTATAAGCTGAAGACCTATAAAGTTTTGTAGCCCCATTGCATTTTACTTTGTCAGACTATAATACAGATGTATTTTTTCTCCATTTTGCATTACCAAATCTAGCTTCAAGTGTTTTGCATCAGAAGCCGTAAGTTGCATACCTCTTCCAGCAGGTATTTCATAAGTATTTTTTGAGATTTTTTTGTAGATAAAAGTCTGTTTTCTAGCTTTACCTTTTCGATTAACCCCCATTAAAGTCACTTTTTTACCTTGGGCTACAGTAACATTTTTAATATCTTTACTCATATTTTTAAGCAAATAAGTCATCTGCTCATTTGCATTTCCATTGGCTTTCAATGTTGATTTCATATCGAACCCAAATGTACCTATAGGCAAATCTGCCATTGCCCAAATACTCAACAATAGCATTAATCCTAAACTTTTCAAAATTATTTTCATCTTTTTTTCCTTATAGTGTTTTTTAGTAAGTAAATCCTCAACAAAAAGAACTACAAAACAATAAGTGTCCTATAGCATTGTAAGGCTTGCATCGGTGTTAATCTTTTGCTACAAAATCAAGTGAGATGGAGTTAACACAGTGACGGGTGCTTGTAGGAGTCATGCTCTCTCCCTTAAACATGTGACCTAAGTGACCGTTACATTCTGCACAGACTATCTCTACACGTCTGCCATCAGCGTCAGGCACTTCTTTAACTGCACCCTCTACAGTATTGTCAAAACTTGGCCACCCTGTACCTGAGTCAAACTTAGTGTCAGAAGAGAAAAGTGGAGCGTCACATTGACGGCAAATATACATACCATCCTCTTTAGCATCCCAAAATTTCCCAGTGAAAGAACGCTCTGTTCCTTTGTTTACGATAACTCTTCTCTCTTCTTCTGTTAATATGTTGTATGCCATGTTAACTCCTTGTTTATTTGTATTTCATTATACCATGATGCTTGCTTATTTTAATGAGAAATATTATCACTCCTATCATTAGCGTCTAATTTTAACTTATCTTGATAAAATACCACTATAAGGAGTACTTTATGAAGAAATTTATATCTTTGATTAGCATTGTTTTACTGGTAGGGTGTGGAAGTGGAGGTTCTAATGATAGCTCAAATACAAATACAAATACAAATGATAGTGGTAGTGGTAGTGAACCCATCGATAATAATGAGTCACTCTTTAGCATAAATGTACCCGTTTACTCTACAGGTGATTGGTACAGACCTTCACTAAGTACTAGCTGGCAGTGGCAACTTACTGATACTGTCAATACTAGCTATAGTGTAGATATGTACGATATAGATCTATTTGACTCTAGTACGTCACTAATAGCATCACTAAAGAGTGATGGTAAAAAAGTGATATGTTACTTTAGTGGTGGGAGTTATGAAGATTGGAGAGATGACCAAAGTGACTTTCCTTCTGAACTCTTAGGTAGTGAGCTTGATGGTTGGGAGGGAGAGAGATGGCTAGATATCTCCAATGAAGCTCTAGCACCCATCATGAGAGCTAGACTAGATTTAGCAGTACAAAAAGGTTGTGATGGAGTAGAGCCTGACAACATGGATGGGTATGCCAACGAAAGTGGATTTGACCTCAGTGCAAATGACCAACTCGCATACAACAAGTTTATCGCAAATGAGGCTAGAAAAAGAGGCTTAAGTGTAGGTCTTAAAAATGATTTAGACCAGATAGTAGAGCTTGAACCATACTTTGACTTTGCAGTAAATGAAGAGTGTAATGAGTATGATGAGTGTGATACTCTCATACCATTTATAACTAACAACAAACCTGTCTTTAATGCTGAATATAATGATAACTATATCGTAAATGGAGAGGCTAGTACAACGCTATGTGAAAGTATGAATAACATGCATTTTCAGACGCTTATTCTACCCTTAGATTTAGATGATACATTTAGATATAGTTGCCATACAGATGAGAGTATGCATTCTACATTTGGTGTGGGTTTTGGAGGTAGTGGTGCTTTCAAGTTTCAAGATGACAATGGTGATATAGTATGGGTGAGTGCCGTAAATTTAATGCTAGATGAAGCATTAGCAGACAATGCATACTACTCAACTATCAAAAACTTTGATAGCAATAAATTTACCTCTTTGCAACAGTACCTAAGTAAATCTACATATTTTACACTATGGCTGACAAAAGATTGGGAAGAGTCTTGGTTTAATGTAGAGAAGATAAACCAAGCCATACAACAAGGCAAAATACCCGTCTTTGTCTATTGGTATTTTGGTGATGAGCTAGTAAATGGTATGCCAACTGAGCGTGAGATTGAGGAGTACTACACAAATAACCAAAAACTAAAAACTTTTTTAGACAAGATAGAAGGGCATAAACTACTCATACTAGAGCCTGAGTTTAACAAACAAGCCGTACTAGATAATGCAGATGATTTTGTGACCATTATGAGTAGTGCTATTGATACCATTAAAGATGAGAGCATGAGCCTATCGTTATGTATCACAGATACTGGGAACAGAGGAGCAAATCAGACTTATGACAAGTGTGGATATGAGAACTGTGCATTAGGAGACAAGTACGAATGGGGGCTGTCAAAACCCATACTAGATGCACTCATGCCAAAGATAGACTTTGTCTCTTTTCAACAGATGGTAGGACAGTTTAGCAGAGACCCATCTAACCCTGGGACATGGGACAACCCAAACCCAAAAGCCTATAGTGATGAGGAGATAGGGATAGAGTATCTCGCAAAAAGAGTAGAAAATATGGCTGATTATCTCTATTCTATGTATCAAAAGCCTATATATCTGCCCTATATCACCATAGCTACTGCTACTTGGAGTGATAACAATAATAACGGTACCATAGATGCAGGTGAGATAGATGAGTCAGGATATGAGGACAAAGCAGCACAATTTTACCATGACCTCAACCAAACCAAACTACAAAACAGTCACATGTTTGGCTACAGTATCATGTCACTCTTTGACAACCCACAACATGATGCAGGTGGATATCAGTACTTCATGAACAACGAGTACCATTTAGGTATCATCAAAAGTTCAGCTGTAGATGCAACTGATAGTGCAATGAATGGAGATATAGAGTTTAAAAGCACTATCATAGATGATATTTTTGGAGAGTAATCTCAGTAATTAAAAGTTAAAGAGGGTTGGTACAGTACCCACCTTCTGGATTTAATACTTTATTATTAGACATTGCACCAAAGGCTGACTCTCCTTGGAGTTTATCTCTTTTTATCCATTGAGTTTCACGCTCTATCATTTTCTCTTTTTTATAGTCATACGTATAGTCAAAAACCACTAAACATTTCTCTGTATTGGCTCTATTTTCACATTTTAGTGCATAAAAACAGTGATTATATTTACCTTCTATATTTACATATCCACGATTTTTGAACTTTAAGTATTTGGCATTAACCCAACCTCTTTGTGAGCTTTCATAGTAATTATTTTGCACCAGTTGGTAGATTTTACACCATGTAGAATTTTTTACTTTTTTACATGATTCTATGCCTACTAAAGCAGAGGGAGGAAGTTCTCCTACTTTTTGAGCTCTGTAGTTTGCTTGGGTACGAACATTGAGGGTATCATTTTCACTTACATTCACTACTTTCCCAAAAAGCCCTAAACTTTCAGCAAAGAGTCCTAAAGAGAGTAGCAAACATAGTGTGACTATTTTCATTATATCGTCCATCTGTCTCTAAGTAAACCTACCACATACCATTTCCCCTTGTACTCTGAGACAAGTACTACTAAACCTAACCAGTCATGCTCTTTACTCTCTGAGTCTTCATTTATCCAATAGACTTCATACGCTTTAAGTCCACTATATCCTGCGGTTGCAAATCCTTTAAACCCTTTGACTGTTTCTATTTTGGTTATACTACTCATTTCGCGGTGAGCATTGTCTATCCATGTATGTAAAGTTTTACGTATAAGGTCACCTTTTGCATACGTTTTGCCCCATAAAATCTTTTTATCATCTTTGAGTGTCTTAAGAAAAGTCTTTGCATCATAATGTTGTTGACTCTTATCTTCAAAACTCACCATATCTGTTACAATTACCCCTTTAGTTGGATGAATTAACTTCTCCATATCTTCTAAAGCATTTTCTTTAAAATAAGGCTGTCCAACGATACGTAACAACTCTACAACAGTCTGATAGGCTTTACTATTATCTTTTGCATAAAGTTCTTGTAACTTTTTTGCATTATCTTTTTGTCTCTCATACGGGAGATTACCACACATCTCCGACTCTTTTGCTGCACTCAAAATAGTCCCACCTAGAAGTAATGAACGCTCTATCCATTTACCTTCAGCATGCACTTTATACTCTTCATTTAAGTAGTATCCATCCATAATATAACACTGCAACAGATTTTGATGCTTTTCACACTTTGATGCATACATACAAGAATCACCCTTACCATCTTTTTGTATAACAAACCCATTATTGATAAACTTTAAATAATAAGCATTTACCCATCCTAAAGCTCCATCACCTGTTAGTGAGTCATAGTCTGATTTACACCAAGTGGATTTTCCTACTTTAACACAGTAGTCTATCATCATCCATGCTTCATCTGCCCAAGTACCTACTATTTTAGCTTTCTTATTGGGGTGTTCTCTAACATTTAAGGTATCATCTTTTGCAACTTTTATTACATACGCAGAGAGAGCTGGATAGAGTTTTTGTGTAGCTTGAGCATGTAGTGTCATACCTATGAAGAGTGAAATTATAAATAAAGATTTTATCATTATATCTACCTTTTAAAGTTATCTTATACTATTATATTTAAATACTCTAAAGTTAAGTATCTCTCTAGGGTATATCTCTAGTTAAATACACAAATGCCAAAGTAAGAAACACTGCAAGCATTATAAGTAGTAACATAACCACATAGAGTACCTTACCTACTGTTGTAGTTGAATAACGTAACTTTTGTACTAAGTGTATGTATCCCCATGCAAACAGAACCCCTATTATATAGCCAACAAACGGGACATAAGCAAATACAAGACCTATAGACATCGCTATAAGTGTTAAGCCTATACCTAAACGAATGATGGTAAATTCTGAATTTTTACTCATAAAAGCGTGTAAAGAGGGTGATTTTTTTATAAAATGCAAGAGTGTATCTTTCATTACCATCGCAGCAACAAGCATTATAACAAAACCAAAAAGTCTTGTAACCCACAGAGCAAAACTATCACTAGCATTTACCACTTCGTTGGGTATGAGTGCAAGTGACCCCATAAACATCACTAAACTACCAAAAAAGGTATCATACGCACGGTTTACTCTTTTTATGACTTTTAAGAGTTGTTTATCTTCAAACATCACTATCTACTTTTGTTCTATGATACTTCTAGGTATCTCTGTAGATAACGCTGTGGTAACTTCATAAGAGATAGTCCCTAACTGTTTAGCTGCTTTTTGTGCATCACGCATCACACAAATCTCCTCTTCTTTACTCTCCAACGTGATAAAATCCATAGAGACTCGACCTAAAATTTTAAAACCATCTTCTGTAATGTAGGGTGTATGACTCTGACCTCTACACCAACCATCACCATACCCTAAATCATAAGTAGAGACTAACATCGGTTTAGAAGCTCTAAAGTCACCACCATACCCTACTCTCTCTCCTGCTTTTAAGTGCCGACTAGCAACTCTCTTTACATGTAACGATAAAACAGGTTTTAACAAAACCCTATCATACGCTTTTGGCAATTCATTGTATCCATAAGCTCCTATACCTACACGTACTAAATCTTCAGTAAAACTTTTTACTCTTAAAATCGTTGCTGAGTTATGAGAGTGAAACCTCACAGAAGCAAACCCTGCTTTAACAACCCTCTTTTTAACCTCATCAAAACGCTTCTGTTGCCAAAAAAGTTCAGAGCTAAGTTCGTCGGCACTTCGGTAGTGTGTCATTACCCCTTTAAGCGTTAACCCCTGCTCTTTTATGCGTAACAACGCTTCATCAAGTTCATCTATATGTATGCCATTTCTATGCATACCTGTATCAACTTTTAGTTCTACATTTACACCTTTTTGAGTATGTGCTATATCATCTAAACTATTGATAGCAAAGGTATATTTCTCCTCTTTAACCATACTATCACACAAAATCAATACAGTCTCAAAAAGTCCGTCTATCTCTCTAGCTTCAGAAGTTTTACTTACTACTGCATGCTTCACACCAAACTCTGAAGCCAGTTTAGCGATAAGTTTTAACCCATGCCCATATGCATTATCTTTTAGCACGATAGCGATAGATTCAACTGAGCCAGTTTGAAGTGCTATTTGGTTAAGATTATGATAAAAATGTTGTCTGTTTATTTTAATAGATGCCATAAGTGCATTATACAATATCAACCTTGGAGAAAAAATGAAAAGAGTTCTAGCAGAGTGGGAAAAACAGCGTGTGATATTGATCTCTTTTCCTCATAAAGAGACAGATTGGTATGATGCTGAAAATTCATCAAATTTTAAAAAAGCCTACTCACCTTTTATCCGTATAGCTCAAGCCATAGCTTACAGTCAAGCTGTTTATATCATTTGTAAAGATAAAAGTACCATTATAGATATGTTCTGCTCTACACACAACATGACATTTATAGAAGTTCCAACCAACGATACTTGGATACGTGATTATGGTTACATTAGCATAGAGGAGAATCAGCAGATAAAACTTCTTGATTTTACTTTTGACGGATGGGGCAGAAAGTTTGAAGCCTCACTTGACAACAAAGTAAACCAAAACTTACATAAAAAAGGGTACTTAGGCACCACAGCACTTGAGACCATAGACTTTGTACTTGAAGGGGGTTCTATCGAGAGTGATGGAGAGGGAACTATTTTAACCACTTCAGCATGTCTTTGTAACTCAAATAGAAATGGAGGGCTAAGTAAAGAAGCAGTTGAAAAAAAGTTATACACGATGCTTGGTACAGAGCGTATCTTATGGTTAAATCATGGCTACTTAGCAGGCGACGATACAGACAGCCACATAGACACACTAGCTAGATTTATAGACAAAGAGAGTATCGCTTACGTAAAATGCGAAGATAGCCAAGATGAACACTATGAGGCATTACAGAAGATGGAAGCAGAATTCAAAGCCTTTAGAACAAAAGAGGGTAAGCCCTATAGGCTCATCGCTCTTCCTATGACAGAAGCTATTTACTCTCAAGAAAAAGAGCGACTCCCTGCAACCTATGCAAATTTTCTTATCACAAATGATGCACTACTCTACCCCACCTACCATGATAAAAACGATAAAAAAGTAGCAGAACTGTTTAAAGAGTTGTTCCCACAAAAAGAGATTATCCCTATTAACTGTTTAAAACTCATAGAACAAGGAGGGTCACTCCACTGCTCTACTATGCAAGTAGGCTATTGATTAAACAACCTATTAACGTGGAGCAGCAAAATTTTGTGTCCAATAGTGAATATACTCAGAGTTACCATCTTCCACCATCGCCATACCCACATCTTTAAAGTTTGGATTCATGAGGTTAGCACAGTGACCATCACTCTCTAGCCACATCTGTATCACCTCTTCTGCCGTATCTACATTAGTTCCTGCTGCTATATTTTCTCCTGCATAAGACCACTCATAACCATTATAGGTGATACGCTCACTTGATGAGCTACCTCTTCCTAACTCTGTATTTGTCGCGGTTCTATCAGAGGAAGTACCTGAACCACTATGTGTAAACTGTCCACTTACTACCATATCATAACTATGTTCTACTGCTGCATGATGAAGTTTATCACTCCATGCTAAGGCATCTACAGCAGGTTTAATCCCTTTTGTACCACAATCTTGAGTAACTGCTCTAGCACTGTTTATTGCATCTAAATAATCTTCTTTTAAACTCTCAGAGATAAGTAATTCTTCAGAAAATACTAACTCTGTATTTGTATTTGTATCTTTATCATCTGTATTAAATGATGATTCTGATGAACCACATCCTACTACACTCAAAGTTGTTACTACTATACCTATTAAATTTATAAATTTTATCATTATCATTTCCTTTTGTTATAAGGGAAAATCATACACTATTTTATGTTAAAATAAATCTAAAAATAGCATACTAGGTATATTTTCATGAAAACAGCTCTTATACAACAGAAGTTTCACAACAACAAAGAGAGAACCCTACAGATAACTACACAACGCATAAAAGAGGCAAGCCATGCAGGTGCAGAGCTTGTAGTTTTACAAGAGTTACACCAAAATGAGTACTTTTGTCAAAGTGCAGATACAAAGTTTTTTGCCTACGCCTCAGAGTTTGAAGAGGACATAGCATTTTGGAGTAATGTAGCAAAAGAGCATCAAGTAGTTCTTGTCACCTCCCTCTTTGAAAAACGCACCGCAGGACTCTACCACAACACAGCAGTAGTTTTTGAAAAAAATGGCACCGTTGTAGGCAGATACAGAAAAATGCATATCCCTGATGATCCAGGGTTTTATGAAAAGTTCTATTTTACCCCTGGTGATTTAGGGTTTGAACCCATACAGACATCTGTTGGAAAACTAGGCGTACTCATCTGCTGGGATCAATGGTACCCTGAAGCAGCAAGGATTATGGCACTTAAAGGTGCAGAGATACTTATCTACCCTACTGCCATAGGATGGTTTGATGAAGACAGTAAAGATGAGAAGCAGAGACAACTAGAGAGTTGGATAACCATACAACGATCACATGCTATTGCCAATGGTATCCCCCTACTCTCATGCAACCGTGTAGGCTTTGAAGCGGACAGTTCAGGAGTGATGCATGGCATACGCTTTTGGGGAAACTCATTTATCTGTGGAGCTCAAGGAGAGCTACTTACCCAAGCAGACCATGAACAAGAGCAGATACTCTATGCCGACATAGAACATCATCGCACAAAAGAGGTAAGAGACATCTGGCCATTCTTACGTGACAGACGCATAGAGAGTTATGGGTGCTTGATGGAGCGTTTTTGTGATGAGTAAAATATTTAAAGTTGTTATTTTCTTTGATACTTACTGATAAATAATTCCATCATGTTTTAACCATCCATTTTTATGTATGCCATCAGGGTCATTATGTGTCCAATGAATAACACCCCCTTCTGAATTCCATTCATATACACCATAAAATTTTACTATATCATTAACTTGTAGAGTATCTATTCTTGGTGCTAAATCTATATTATGAGCAACTAATAACGTTTGTTTAGATATTAGTTCAATTATAAATCTTTGATGTTGACTCCCACTTGTGTCATCTGAAAGAAGTCTATTCACTTTTCCAACCCCTTGTACTTGTAAACCTTCTTCTTTATTTTCAAAAGCCATTTGTAATATATAATCACTATTATTTGACTCTGAAGAATCTAAAAGATAATTAATAATCGCAGGTGAAACCATCATCTTAGTAGTTTCGTCCGCAATAAGATTTTGATAGAGGAAGATACTACTCATGATAAAAGCTATAATTACTTTTTTATTTCTCTGATACACTTTTTACCTTTTTACAAAATTAATTATAATAATATTTCTCTAACTAAATCGTTCAAATACAAAGTCAAAATCTATTTTTACACTACAATCTAGGTTAGTAAATTCAAAAGTTCCTTCTAATAAATCGGTAACTTTTTCATATTTATTATTCTCTAATATATATATTTTGGCTTTAAAATCTTCTGGGTAGAGAAGTACATAGTATTTTACTTTCTCTTCTTGATAGAGTGAAAACTTTAATTTTTCATCTCTTATTGTACTACTAGATGAGACTATTTCAACTATAAGCTCTGGGCTTTTTTTAATATAGGCACCTGCCATTTGCCCACAAACTAAAGCGATGTCAGGACGTAAAATGGTATCATCTGCTAATTTATAATCCATCTCAGACACTACCATACATCTTTTACACACTTTTAAACTCTCACCTATGCTTTGCACTATAAGACTTGACAACGCTTGATGAGTAAACATGGGAGAAGGAGCCATAGCATAAGCTATACCACCGATAAGTTCCCAATTCCCCTCCCAATGGGCATAATCATCATACGTATAGTGAGGAAGATACTCATCTTTTAGTAAGCCCATTGGAACTCCTTTTTACTTTATTTGATTATAACATAAAATTTACAACTTCAATAAAGTTTATATCAACATTAAGTTATTTTAATTATAATCTATAAAATATTATTCCCAAGGAAGAACCATGTCAATGACTATTACCCCAGTAGAAAAAGGTGCACCTGTTCACTTTCATAATCCTGCTATTGAGTTTTATAACGCTATAGGTGGGGAAGAGGGTATGCGTGAGCTTATGTATAACTTTTATGATAAAATTTATGAGAGTGATATTGCTCACTTTTTTCCACAAGATGAAGAAGAATTTGAAGCCATTAAAGTCAAAAATACAAAATTTTTCATTCAGATTTGTGGTGGACCAAAAGTCTATGAAGAGGCAGCTAAAGGTGTAGAACTCAATGAGTTTATGATTCGTTTACATGATGATTTCTCCATTACTGAAAAATCTCGTATAGAGTGGCTTGGTACTATGAGAGAAGCTCTTGAAGAGTTAAAAGATGTAGATACTGCACTTGTTGAAGAGTTTTGGACTTACCTTGAAAACTTCTCCAAACTTACAGTAAATAGTTTTGCCGATGGAAGTACTTACTACGCAGCCTTTACACAAGCAAAAGAGGACTAATAGACGCGAAGAAGAAGATTTTCTTCTTCTTTGTTATCTATATTTTTTAAACCACCACATAAAAGCAAACATCAACCCTGGTGTTTTAGCAACAGATTCATCATACATAAACGCTTCAGCCTTTTGAGTACAAAGAGAAACAACCTCTATCAGTTCTGTATCTACTCCCCCACCCTCAGAAACTCTCATTGACTCATCAACCTCAACATAGTAAAGCATCTGTTTACTTCCTGCAAACCCTACAGAGGTATAAAAAGCACTAATTTTATCTATACTCTCTATAGGTACATTATACCCACACTCCTCTTCTATCTCCTCTTTTGCTATCTGTTCTAAAGAGAGTTCCTTATCAACTATACCTGCACATAATTCTACAGTTAAGCCATCGTTATTGTTAAGATAAACTGCTGGTCTAAACTGTTTGACTAAAATAAAGCACTCTTTATCTCTATGGTAAATGAGTATCGCTACAGAGTCATGAGCTTGTACTATCTCCCAATCTTTCTTTATACCATTTTGTTCATACTTTGCAAACGCCGTAGAGATAAACTTTGGGTTAATAAGAGGTGTTAACCTAAAGTTTGTAATATTATTTTTCATGGTTAATATTACCCCAAATATAAGATGGTGTATCATTTTTCAAATACCCTATAAGTTTTTTCTTATTCTCTTTTGTACCCTCTATCTCTATTTTTCTATATTTAGTTGTTGTCACTTTTTTATACTTTGTAAACTGTTTAACGACTGTTCTAAGTGCAGACTTTTTACGTAAGACTCTCATAGGATTTATCCATCTACCATTTTTCATAAGTCCAAAATGTAAGTGAGGTCCTGTACTTCGTCCTGTACTACCTACATACCCGATAATCTGCCCTTTTTTTACCCTCTGTCCTCTTTTAACACGCAAACGACTCTGATGTGCATAAAGAGAGATATACCCACCTGCATGTCTTATTTTGATAACTTTACCATAGCCTCCCATCCAACCAGAAAAAATTACTTTTCCTGAGTTTACAGCTAAAAGTGGTGTACCTTTTCTTGCACCAAAATCTGTACCATGATGTGGACGATAACGCTTTAAAATAGGATGGTAACGCTTGTATGAAAAACTAGAGGTAATACGTATATGACGTAAAGGCATCCCAAATCTTGCTTTTTTACCACGCACAGGAACTCTTCTTGTATAGGTTACCTTTTTCTTATCTGTAACGGTATAGGCTACAGATTTACCTACTTGAGTATATCCATAACCGTCATCATCTACATAAATAAACTCTGTTTTTTTACCCATTTTTACTTGAACAACTTTAATATTAGGCATAGTAAAGGGTTTACCTAAACGGGTTCTTTGTATATAGTTAAATGCTATCTCATCATTTTTACGAAGTTTCTTTGCATCTATAACACCTTTTATAGCCCTAGAGATTCTCTTTGCTATATTTGTATCTTGAACTGTTTTTAGTGTGTCAGTATAGGGGTTGTTTTGGATATTTATCTTGGCAAAATACTCAGCACTCTTATACTCTATAGGGATAATATCAAAACCATATCCACTCTTTGTATCATCTTTAAAAATATGGACTTGCATCTCTTTACTAAGTGGAATCAGTGCTTGTACTAAGTGACCATCATCATCTTTTAACTCATAGTATTTATAGTGACGATGTATCTCTTCTAAAAACTTTTGATCCTCTTTAGAGATACTCTTTATAAAACTCATAGGAATGTTATGTGACTCAATATACTCAGAAAAAGTTCTTCCATCTTCCCATTCATAATGTGCTACTTTCATACCAAATGTAAAAGTAGCCACTAAAATTAATATTGTTATATACTTCATTTTACCTCTTAAAACAGATTCAATTAACCATAATTATAACTTAATTAATTTAATCATACCGCTATGCATAAACTTTTAATCTTTTACTTGTATAATCACTATAATAAAAATTAAATAATACACTAAAAGGTTTGCTATGCGAAAAATGCTACTTATCGCTTTAACTTCTTTACCTCTTTTTGCAGGATTCTTTCCTTCAACAACACACACTTCAGTGACTTCTATAGATGAGGGTACTGTTTCTTTACGCAAAGCACTTCCTGCAATAGGCATGAGTGCTATTATCATACACAACTACGATAATTCACTTGAAGCTATTACACATTACATCGTGCAAACATCTAAAGCAAAAGCCAAAATAATAGCTCAAAATGTTTTAGATCATAATGCACTTCCTACTATTAAAACACCTGTTAGTAAAGGTGACAAAGTAGTAGGAGGTTACCTCTATAAAAATGTACTACTTCTTGCACCTAACGAAAAAGTTTATAAGAAAATCACCTCTTCTTATACAAAAAAATGGATACACCCAGATCTTTTTGCTTTATACCTTACACAAGAGGGAGATTCACTACCAACAAAAGCAAACCTCGCCTCATTTGCTAAAAAATACCAAGTAGGACTTATATGCATTGTCCGTAAAGACTCTGCTGTTCTTTTAGACCCTATCTCTGGAGAAATAGTAAGTAAAAAAAGTATCAAAAAACTTCCTGCTACTGGTGAGTACCCTTTCTACATGAGATTTAAAGAGTTAGATACTGGGTGGTTTGGTAGTAAAAAAGTAGGAAACTATTATAATGCGATGGAGTTAATCTAGTGTTAGATACAAAACATATACAAGCACTCCAAGACCTTGTAGGAGAAGAGAATGTTTACAGTGATAAAGCCCATCTTATCGCTTACTCATATGATGCAACACGTACACGGTTTGAACCTGACGCAGTAGTATTTCCAAGAGATGAAGAAGATGTTAGCCGTATTTTAGTTTACTGTAACCACCATCAAATTATTATTACGCCAAGAGGTGCTGGTTCTGGTTTTACAGGAGGGGCATTACCAACCAATGGTGGTATCACTCTTGCGATGGAAAAACATATGAACAAAATCCTTGAGATTGACATGGAGAACATGGTAGCTGTTGTACAACCAGGTGTTATAAACATGGATTTACAAAAAGCAGCAGAGGAAGTAGGACTTTTTTATCCACCTGATCCAGCGAGCGAAGAGTACTCAACACTTGGTGGAAATGTGAGTGAAAATGCAGGTGGTATGCGTGCTGCTAAGTACGGTATCACTAAAGATTATGTGATGGCTCTACGTGCTGTACGTCCCAATGGTGACATTATTCGTGCAGGAAAGAGAACTATTAAAGATGTTGCGGGTTACAATGTAGCAGGTATCCTCATAGCTTCAGAGGGTACACTTGCAGTTCTTACAGAGATGACACTAAAACTTATCCCTAAACCACAGTTTACTAAAGCATACATGGGTATTTTTCCATCTGTAGATGATGCGATGAATGCTGTATTTAAATCTCTAGCAGCAGGTGCAAACCCTGTAGCTATGGAGTTTATGGATGATCTTGTAGTCCAAGCCCTTAAAGAGAAGCTAGATATTGACCTTCCTGAAGATGCAGGTGCTTTACTCATAGGTGATGTCGATGGAAATGTCTCTCAAGAGGTAGAGTTCCAGTTAGAAATTTTAAAAAAATCATTTAAAGAGAATGGTGCACAAAATTTCATTATTGCACACAATACAAAAGAGAGAGATAAGCTCTGGTTTGCTAGAAAAAATGCCTCCCCTTCTATTACTATTTTTGGCTCTAAAAAACTCAATGAAGACATCTCTGTTCCAAGAAGTATGCTACCTGAAGCACTCAAACGTATCTACGAGATAGGTGATAAATATGGTTTTAAAGTACCATGTTTTGGACACGCAGGAGATGGAAATATCCACGTCAATGTAATGGTAGATAGTTCAAGCCAAGAGCAACTAGAAAAAGGTCATGATGCAATAGAAGAGATCTTTGAACTGGTGGTAGAGATGGGTGGTACACTTAGTGGTGAACACGGCATTGGTACAAGTAAAGCACCTTTTATGAGTATTGCTTTTAACGATGTAGAACTTAATTTATTTAATGACATTAAAAAAGCATTTGACCCAAACAACATACTTAACCCTGGAAAGATGGGACTCCCTAACTAACACTTTATATTACAAAACCATTAAGGAGTCTTCTTCCTTAATGTTAAGGAAACCCTTGAAAAACAAAAAACTATTACGCACCTATTACATTTTTCTTAGAGACTTTATTAAAGATCTGTTTGATGATAGATTGAGCTTTTATGCTGCTAGCCTAAGCTGGAATACACTTTTTTCTATTATCCCTCTTTTGGCTATTTTACTATATATTTTTACAACACTTCCTATTTTTGACTCTGTCTATGAAAAAGTAGAAGCATTAATTTTTTCAAACCTTATGCCTACAAACTCTAAAGATATTATGACTTACATTAATACCTTTCTTAAAAACTCAGACAAACTAGGACAAGTTGGGTTTTTCTATGTAACTTTTGCAGCAATGATGTTCTTTAAAAACTATGATTTTATTGTCAATGATATTTTTGAGACACCTAAACGTACCTTTTTTAGGGCAGTAAAAACATACATACTCCTTATCTTAATACTCCCACTTATGATGGGAAGTTCTTTTTATCTCTCTTCATTTATACAAAGTTATCTGGATAAATACAGTATTACAAGTATGCTACAACTCTATTATTTTTTACCTTTTATTATTATTTGGGGTATGTTTTACATCGCCTATCAACTCTCTGCTAATACCAAAGTTGATATACGAGCAGCCGTAGTTAGCTCTTTTAGTGCTTCTCTTATTTGGTACATCTCAAAGAGTGGTTTTGTTTTTTATGTCGTACATAACAAAACATACGCCTCTGTGTATGGGAGTATTAGTACTATACTCTTCTTCTTTTTATGGATTTACATCTCATGGGCTATCTTTCTACATGGGCTAAGATTTTGCTATCTTTTAGACAAAGATGAAGAGATAGATCACATATAAAAGAGGTATATACTATAACTTATAGCCAAGAATAGAAGTAAGAAAAATAGTTTTTTACTTCTTATGGCACCCAAAGATACACCCATATAAACAAAAAGCATCCACAGAGGTAAAAGCTTATCACTACTCCCCTCTGCTATAGTAAATAACCTCAACAAAGCTTCATCAAACCACATCCCCAATCCAAGAAGATGTAACATCATTACTAAAGGGTAAAAAACCACAAAGAGTAAAGAGAGTAGTGGAGAGAGTAGTTGATAGCTACTACTCACTGTAAACACGGTATGAATAACAGGTTGCATAAAAAGAAAGATTCCTAAAGGAATAATCCATAATGTAATGCTCCATCGTGTGAATAATTTACTATAGTGTAAAAGTAAAAATATATAAAAAACTCCTGCAATAGAGAGCCAAAAGCCAAGAGAAACCAGTAGAGAAGGAAAAAGCAGTATCAAAACAGTAAGTATGCTAAACAAAAAAGTAAAGCTTATAAACTCCACTCCCATTAAAAGTGCTACCCACCCTACAAGTACCATAGCATAAGAGCGTAACAAAGAGGGAGGATACCCTACAAACCATACATAAAAACCCAAGATAAGTATGGCTACAAAGCCTACATCTATCAGTGCATAACGGTAGGGGAAAAACCTCTGTTGCAGTGGTCGGTAGAGTAGAAGAAGCAGACCATAGACTAAACCCCAAAGTATCCCCAAGTGAAACCCACTAAGTGCGACCAAGTGACTTACTCCTAAAAGGCTTATTTTCTCTCGTAACAGAGGGCCTAAAGGTGTAGCAAAGAAAATCGCACTGTAAAAAGAGCCTAACCTCTCATCACTATGCTGTGCATAAATCTGCTTAACAAGTCTATCTTTCCACGTAGTTGCCTCTTGTCTCTTTGAGCTGATACGACTTTTGAGGTAAAAAGTACCCAAGTACTCTTTAAAACTGATACGTTTATTTGGTATGATTTTAAGACGTAAGCTATGATGTTTTAAACTCTGTTTTTCATGTGTAGTAGTGTAGAACGTAAAACCCTCTTCGCTACGTAGTTTAAGTACTTGATAGCGTTTAGATTTTTTATGCTTCTCGTAACTGTTTAGGACTAGAGCATTTGTAAAATAAAAAGGTTTTGAGATAAAATCTTGATATGATTTATACTCAAAATAGAGACGTACCATAATGAGTAGCCAAAGAAAAACCATCACCCCTACAAACACTTTTAAAGATGGAAAAAGTGTTGGTTTTTCAAATTGCATAACTAAAGAGTCGGTAACTCTATGTTTATATTTCCCTCTTGCATAGGGATGTCATTATCTTCATACACCACTTCAAAAGCTGGAGAGATAGTTGCATCAACAAAGCGTGTAAACTTCTTTTGGAAGACAAGGTTAACTGTACCCGTAGGTCCATTTCTCTGCTTACCTATGATGATTTCAGCATCCTCTTCAGATTTTTTACTAAACTCGGAGTTATACTCTTTACCCTCTGCTTTAGCTTTCATCTCTTTCTCTTTCTCCATCGCTTCACGATAAACATCATCACGATAGACAAAAAGGATAATATCGGCATCTTGTTCAATAGCTCCCGATTCACGTAAATCTGAAAGCATCGGACGTTTATTATCTCTACTCTCAACCCCACGGTTAAGCTGTGAAAGTGCTACAATAGGTATCTGTAACTCCCTAGCCAACTGTTTTAAACCTCTTGAGATTTCAGAAACCTCTTGCTGTCTTCCCTCTTTACCCTCACCACTCATAAGTTGTAAGTAGTCAATAATAGCTACAGATATTTCAGGATGTTGCCCTTTAAGCTTACGCAACTTAGAACGCACATGATGAATAGTGGCATACCCACCATCATCAACAAAAAGCTTTTTCTCTGAGAGTTCTGAAGTTGCAGCAGAGAGCTGACTCCACTGCTCATCTGTCAAGTCCCCTACTCTAAGTGCCTGAAGAGGGATAGAAGTCTTCGCTGAGAGTAGTCTTAGCATCAGTTGTTCTGCTGGCATTTCAAGTGAAAAAAATGCTACACCTTCATTTCGTTCTATGGCTTTAAGTGCCATGTTAAGAACAAGTGCTGTGTTATGTGTTACTGTCATATCTTCTAGTAGAAACAGATGATTTCCATCTAACACAAAACCATAATAGTCATCTACTTTGTCATATTCTATCTGTATTCCTGTATGTTTATACTCTCTTTTAGAACGTAAAGGTCTAGCTTTCTTTCTCTCTATTTTTGTTGGTATCTTATCTAAATCGCCGACAATTCTTACCCTAAAAACTTCACATTCATACCCTATAGATTTTATGCTAGCTTTTTTTGCTTTTAATGAAACCCTAAAACCTAAAGAGTCTGCTAGTAACTTAATCTCTTTAGCTAAAGATTCTCTCTTTTGCACTATCTCCATTACATGATACTCATCATCATAATAACCATCACTATCTATCAACCCTGCAAGAAGTGCTAAACGTTGTTCTGTATTACCTGACATATAGTTTTGAGGAATATGTTTATTCTCTATAAGATTCATAGCTCTTAATTTAGATTGCAAAGAGTCTTTTAAATCTTTTTTTTCATTCTCATTTTGTAAATTAGTAATACCATACATATCGCATTTACCCTCTACCTTATAGTCATGTAACTTTTTGCCCAAAGCTTTAGCATACGATTCAAGGTAAGAGACTACCTCTTCATCTTGTGTAGCTATACGGACATCAGAGCTACGTCCATCACCTAACCATAAACCTATAAAGTAAGGATCTACTTCTAAATCTTTTGAATTAAACTCCACAGAAACTTTATAGCCTTTGTAATTAGACTTAAATTTATCACTCTTTTCGATATATTCTGAAAGTTCTATATTTAAAACATCACCATGTTGATGTTTTCCTTCATTTCTTGAACGCTTTAAAGAGAGTATATGTGATTTGTTAACACGGTAGTCTATACCCTTATTTTGCCTTACCCAATACATCTCTTCTTTTCCTCTTGCAAGTGAAAGTACTTTTCTAGATGTTGAGTCATCTCCCATAAGCAAATCACCTACTTGAACATCTTCAACCTTTTTTAATGTACCATCAAACATTAAAACTTTTGTACCTTTACCTAAACATTTCCCCATCGCTGGTCTTGCAGCAATAATAACTAAATCCCCTTTACCAAAACCAGAAGTTTTGTCATTGAGATTTTTAAATCCTGTATCTGTACCGATAAGTTTAGAGTTACCTAAAGCTTTAAGACGGTTTATCTCATCCATCATTGCTAGCGTAATGTTTTTTGAATCTCTAAAATCTTCATTGATATTATTTTGGGTAATTTCGTAGAGTTTTTTCTCAACTAAGTTCATCACTTCATCAGCAGGAAGGTCATCTTCTATGACTACTTTTTTTATCTCTGTAGCTAAGGTAGCTAACGCCCTTTTACTAGACTTTGCTTTTATTTCACTAAGGTAAGCTGATGTATTGGAGATGGGGTTTGCAGAGAGTAAATCAAGCATTGCTACCTCATCAAACTTCCCCATGCTTACAAGTTTAGAGCGTAAAAACTCTTCATCTAAAGGTTTCTCTTCACGATTAAGCTCTTCCATCGCAGCAAAAATGTGTTGATGAAAAGGCAGATAGAAGTCATGTGACATTAATTTAGCTGCTATCTCTTCATAGGTCTCAGGATCAAAAACAATAGCAGAGAGAACAGCTCTTTCAATGTTTAAATTATACATATTTTCCATTAGTTATACTCTTTTATACTATCTATTTTCTTCTGCAAATTTTTCCACCTCTTCTACAAATCTATCTACAAGTTCCTCTTCAGGGAGTCTTGCTACCACTTCACCTTTTATCATCACTAACCCTGCACCTTTACCATAAGCTATGGCAACATCTGCATGTTTAGCTTCTCCTATGGCATTGACTACACAACCCATAACAGAGACATCCATAGGGGTGGTAATGTGTGCAGTACGTCGCTCTACTTCAGCTACAGCTTTGACTAAGTCTGCCTCTATACGTCCACAAGTAGGACAAGAGATAATGTTTAACCCCTCTTTGAGTCTTCCTGAGTCTTTCAAAATAGCTTTACCTACTTTTATCTCCTCTTCAAGTTCTCCTGTTATAGAGATACGCATCGTATCACCTATACCATCAAGAAGAAGTGCCCCTAAACCTATGGAAGATTTAATAGTCGCATGGAAAATAGTCCCTGCTTCTGTAACACCTAAATGAAAAGGATATGCATTTTTAGGACGCAGTAATCTATAAGCATCTACTGTTCTATCTACATCTGATGCTTTCAAAGAGACTTTAATGTCAGTAAATCCTAAATCTTCTAAAAATTTAATATTATACTCTGCACTAGCAACCATACCCTCAGCTGTTGCTCCATACTTTTGATCAAACTCTTTTTCAAGTGAACCAGCATTTACCCCTATACGTATTGGTAAAGAGCGTTCTTGACACGCTTTGACTATCTCTTTTATACGATTTTTTTCACCAATATTCCCTGGATTAAAACGAATACAATCTACCCATTTTGCAGCTTCAAGTGCTAACTTATAGTTAAAATGAATATCGGCAATAAGCGGTAAAGAGATTTGCTCTTTAATAGCTTTAAGGGCTAAAGCATCTAGCATCTCTGGTACTGCTACACGTACCATATCTGCTCCAGCAAAATGTAAACGGTTTATCTGCTCTACGGTTTGGGCGATATTGTGCGTGTCACTGTAAGTCATAGACTGCACAGAGATGGGAGCATCTCCACCTACAGCTACATCACCTACATATATTTTTTTAGTTTTTACTCTTGGTTTCAATTGCTATACCTTCTCTTTATAATTGTCTTATTTTATCTAAAATATCTTCATTATTAGGAAAATTCAACAGGATCCATATCTATCTCTATCTCACGACAATCAACTGCATGTAAAGCTTTGAGCAAAGGTACTCTATTTTTACATCTTAGTAAAATATGAAAACGAAATTTATTGGCTATTTTTTCTATGGGTGCTTTTCCATGTCCAACTATCTCTATCTCTTTAAAACTTTTAAGTTTAGTGACGGTATCTAAAGTAGTTTTACTGGCTTTGCTCTCATCTTTATGGGCAATGAGTATGCGTGAAAGTGAAGCATAAGGAGGGTAATTTGCCATCTCTAAAAACAGTAATTCATCTTTGATAAAAAGTTCATAATCACTCAAATAGTGCTTAAAAAACTCTGCATCTCCTGTTTGTACTATCACCTCTGAGGCTAATGCTCTTCCACTTCTTCCTGCTATTTGAAACAGAAGACTCATGGCTCTCTCTCTTGCTCTGTAGTCTGCTAAACCTAAAATGTAGTCAAGCCCCATAATGACAGAGAGGGTAATGTTTGCATAGTCATGCCCCTTACTCAACATCTGTGTACCTAAAAGTAGATGACTCTCTCCACTCTCAAAACGCTTCAATGCATCTTTGAGTTTTTTTGTAGTAGTAATACTATCTTTATCAAACTGTTCAACTTGTATGCCCTCAATAGCATTACCAATAATCTCTATCGCCTCTTGTGTACCTATGCGTTGACTGCTCAAAGGAGCGTGTCCGCAGTAAGTACAAGACTCTTGTATGACTTGTGTAAAGTTACAGTAGTGACACTTTAAATGCTTACGTTTTCTATGAAGTGCCATACCTACAGAGCAGTAAGGACAGAGATGTGTTTTACCACAGCGTTCACAGTAGAGGTACTTAAAATTTCCTCTTGTGGGTAAAAAAAGGAGTGACTGCTCTTTGGCTTGAAACTTTTTATGTAACGCAACAAGCATACTTTGTGTTAGTCTGTCACCTGTGGTAAAAGTGTAATGTTTTTTAGTCTCTATGTAAGGTTTTTCTAGCTTCACCACATCATACTTCACATAAGAAGTCATACTTGGTGTTGCAGAAGCTAAGAGTACTTTAGCCCCTAACTTATCTGCCATAAGTACTGCTACATCACGGGCATGGTAACGTGGTCGCGTCATCGCTTTGTAGCTGTCATCATGCTCTTCATCTACGATGATAAGCCCTAGTTTAGGTAGGGGTACAAAGAGTGCAGACCTTGCTCCTGCAACGATGCGTACATTTCCACTTTCTATCTCTTCTAAGATAGCACTCTTTCTTTTCCTTGTAAGTTTAGAGTGCCACATCGCTACAGTTTCTCCAAAGTAAACTTTTAACCGTTTTTCCATTTGAGGGGTGAGTGAAATCTCTGGCATGAGAAAAATAGCACTTTTGCCCTCCTCTAGCATTTTTGCTATTAAGGAGATAAAAATTTCTGTTTTACCAGAACCTGTTACACCAAAAAGTAAAGCTCTTTTTTTGGTAAGAAGTTGCATGTAGGCTTGCTGTTGTTGTCTGCTCAGTGTAGGTAGGGGTATCTTCTCCACAACTTCAGATACAAAATTATTATCAGAAGGAAAAGAGTCCAACTTACCATAGGGTAAAAAAAGTGAAATAGCTTCAGAAAAGGAGGAGAAGTAATACTCTGAGATAAACTTAGCTATCTGCATCTGTACAGGTGTGTAGTGTTTACCTAAGAGAGTAGTAATCTCTGAGGTTTTAAACGTTGGAGTCTCTACCTTAGCTACTACAACAGCATCTTTTTGTGTACTTTTAAGTGGCACACCCACCAACTGCCCTACGCTTAACAGCTCTTTACAAGCGTACGTTAACCCAGGTGCAGAGGAACGAAGAAGAGAGACTTCATAGTAAAAAAGTTTCAACTGTACTGTTATTTTTCTAATTGTTTACAATCTGCTGCATCTTCGTCACAGATAAGCTTACTATTTTCCAATTTAAACTTTGCATCACCCTCATCGGCAAAAAAGTAAGTGTATGATGTACCATCATTACTCCAACACCCTGTAGTTACATCATCGCTACAAGGTGTAGGAGGGTACTGAAGTATCTCTGCACCTGCATTACCTGCTGCATCGTCACTGAAATAGTCAAATATAGTATCTTTTGCTAAACTGTCTATAGGGTCTGTATCACCTCTTAAAATTCTTTTTTGCCTCTCTGTCATAAGTGCAGAACGTACAGCAGCTAACTCTGAACCTGCTTTTGATGTATAGGCTAACACTGAGGTAGCTGTAAACCTAGGCACTGCAACAGCAGTAAGTATGCCTATAATTAATATTACGAAGATAAGCTCAATAAGTGTAAACGCTCTTCTGTTTTTTCTTAACATTTTAATTCCTTTAGAAATAGACTTAATATATTATAGCTAAATTTAGAGCAAGTTACAAAAGAATAAAAGATAGAAGTTTTAGAGAAATTTAATGGGGAAGATTAAGAAGATAAAAAACCCTAAGCAGAAGCTTAGGGTAATATTTAAGAAAATTTTAAATATTAGTTAAATAATGTTGTATTAAGATCCCAAATTGGTCCCTCAATTGTACTACCATCATTAAAAGTAACTGTAGTATTCGCGTCTTTACCAGCTGCAACTACAATATTTTCATCAACTGTAATCAGACAGTTATCAGTACCAATTGTTATTTCAGATGGGATATTCCCTTGTAAATATAAAGTTTTCATATTAGCACACTCATTTGTTACTAACTTTCCACTATCTGCTTTTAAAGCTTTTGCCCACATAGTTGCACCAACTGTTGTGTTAAGTGTAGATACAAACAATTTAACATTTGCTTGTTTTGCACTTTTACTTGTTTCTGCCAATTTAGGGATAGCTACCGCTGCTAAAATACCGATAATAACGATAACAAAAATTAATTCGATCATTGTAAAACCACGTCTCATGTTATTCATGATAATCTCCTGAAAAATAATAGTATCAGTTCAATAACTGACCTAACAAAGTATAACCCTTTTATCCTTAATTAAAAATAAAATTCAACATTTTTTACAAACCTTCTAATGTTTCGATAAGAAGCTCTATCTCCTCTTCATAGTTGTTAGCTTGTTTAGCTAAACGTAGGTAAGCATTTAAAAGCTTGTCTGGTTTGTTATCTTGGTTTAGGTTTATCCCCGCTTCTTGTAAATCTTTGTTGACAAAGTCTGCAAAGTCATCTTCTAGTTTAATCTCATAACGGCTACCTGCTACTGTGAGTGCTACATTTTTCATCTTATTTCCTTTTTATAATTTGTATTTGTTTTACTTTACCTAATATTAGTCAAGTAGTGTTTCTACTTGCATGATAATCTTCTCTATCTCTACATCTTTCTCTTTTAACTCTTCTTTTAAAGCTGTGATAGTTAACTCATAGACTATACACTTTTCACTTTTCTCTACTAGTTCATGTGTGAGTCTAAGCTCATCTTCATTAGAATTTACTATGCCCTCTACTTGTTGTTTTAACTCACTATTTTCTGTTTTAAGTACTTTGTAGTTCACTTTCCACTCTTCTATCTTCTTTTGTAGTTTTTGCAATGCAGACATATTTTTCTCCATAAGTATTTGTTGTGTTATAATAGCGAAACTAATTAAAATTTTCATGGAGTAAGTTTGCCAAATTTTACTGTATCTAGCCCTTACCAACCCGCAGGAGACCAACCTACTGCCATAGAAGCACTAAGCCACTCCATACAAGATGGCAAACAGTACCAAACGCTACTAGGGGTAACAGGCTCTGGAAAAACCTACACCATGGCAAAAGTGATAGAGAAAACCAAAAAACCTACACTGATAATGACCCATAACAAAACACTCGCTGCCCAGCTATACTCCGAGTTTAAGAGTTTCTTTCCTAACAACCATGTAGAGTACTTTATCAGCTACTATGACTACTATCAACCTGAAGCTTACCTGCCAAGACAAGACCTCTTTATAGAAAAAGACTCCTCCATAAACCAAGAGTTGGAACGCTTACGTTTAAGCACAACAGCCTCACTTCTTAGCCATGATGATGTTATCGTTATCGCTTCAGTTTCTGCCAATTATGGATTAGGTTCACCAGAAGACTACAAGAGCATCGTTCAAAAACTCTCAGTAGGAGATGAGTACAACCAAAAAGCTCTGCTACTAAGACTTGTTGACATGGGATACAAACGGAATGACGACTTTTTTGACAGAGGTGACTTTAGAGTGACAGGAGAGGTGATAGATATCTACCCTGCCTACTCAGAGGAGTTTGCTTTACGTATAGAGTTCTTTGGAGATGAGATAGAAGCCTTGTATGAGTTTAACTCACTCACAGGAGAGAAAGAAGAGGGAGTACAAGAGGCTACGGTTTACTCTGCAAACCAGTTCATCGTCTCAAAAGAGAAACTTGCCCTTGCAGTCAAAAGCATAGAGGAGGAGTTAGGAGAAAGACTCGCCTACTACCAAAGCCAAGACCGTATGATAGAGTACAACCGCATCAAACAACGTACGGAGTTTGACTTAGAGATGATAGAAGCTACGGGCATGTGTAAAGGGATAGAGAACTACTCACGCCACCTTACAGGTAAAAAAGTAGGAGAGACACCCTTCTCCATGATGGACTACTTTGAAGCCATGCACGATGACTACCTTGTCATTGTCGATGAATCACATGTAAGTTTACCTCAGTTTAGAGGTATGTACGCAGGGGACAGAAGTCGTAAAGAGGTACTGGTTGACCATGGGTTTAGACTACCCTCAGCACTAGATAACAGACCGCTTATGTTTGATGAATACATTCATAAAGCACCACACTTTCTCTTTGTCTCTGCTACCCCCTCACCCCTAGAGTTAGAACTCTCTTCAGTTGTAGCAGAACAAGTAGTACGCCCTACTGGTCTGCTTGACCCTCCCATAGAAGTCATAGACAGCACCTACCAAGTAGAGAACTTACATGACCGTATGAAGCCTATTATTGCACGGAATGAGAGAGTGCTTATTACCGTGCTTACTAAAAAAATGGCTGAAGAGCTTGCCACCTACTACAACGACCTTGGACTTAAAGCCAAACACATGCACTCAGATATGGACGCCATAGAACGTAACCAAACCATACGCTCTTTACGTTTAGGAGAGTTTGACATTCTTATAGGGATTAACCTACTTAGAGAGGGTCTAGACCTTCCAGAGGTGATTCTTGTAGCCATACTAGATGCAGATAAAGAGGGTTTTTTACGTTCACGTACAGCACTCATACAGACTTCTGGTCGTGCAGCTAGAAACGCTAAAGGGCAAGTACTTATGTATGCTAAAAGAATCACTGATTCTATGCAGTTTACCATAGACACCACCCAACAAAGACGTCAAAAACAGATGGAGTACAACACACTTCATGGTATCACCCCAAAAACAACACTAAGAGAACTAGATACAAACCTTAAAGTAGATGATGATGGAGAGCTTTATAACAAACGCTCTAAGCTAGATAAGATGCCAAAGGCTGAGAGACAACAACTCGTAAAAGAGCTTAAAGCCAAGATGTTAGCAGCCGCTAAAAACTTAGAGTTTGAAGAGGCTGCTAGGTTAAGAGATGAGATAGCTAAGGTTAAAAAATTGTAATTTATTCTCTAAAATCACCACAAAAATATTTTTCGCTATAATACATAAAAATATACATTATATAGGCAAATATTATGGCATTAGATCTTAACTCTTCTCAACTTTACTTTAACCGTGAACTCTCATGGTTACAGTTTAACTCTCGTGTATTAGCACAAGCACTTGATGAAACACTACCTCCATTAGAACGCTTAAAATTCTTAGCTATTTATGGTACCAATCTTGACGAATTTTATATGATTCGTGTTGCAGGGCTCAAGGCTCTCTTCAAAGCACGAATACAAGAGACAGGAGCAGATAAGCTTACCCCTAGTGAACAGCTAGATGCTATTCATACCTACTTACATGCTGAACATAAAATACTAGAGTCATGTTACACCTCTATTATCTCTAAACTTCATACTCATGGGGTACAGATTAAGAACTTTAACCGATTAAACCAAGAGGAACAGGTAGAGATAACTGAAATTTTCTTCTCAGAGATTTACCCTGTTATTATCCCCATCGCTGTAGATGCAACACACCCATTCCCTCACTTAAACAACCTTAGTTTTGGTTTGGCAATTACACTTAAAGATGACTCAAAAAACATCAAACATGGGCTTATACGCATACCGAGAATACTCCCACGATTCATACAGTTAGGTCAAACTTTTGTACCTATAGAGTCTGTGGTAGAGCATTTTGCTTCAGATTTGTTTCCAGGGTTTAAGCAACTAGCCTCTACACCATTTAGAGTAACAAGAAATGCCGATATAGAGATAGAAGAAGAAGAGGCTGATGACTTCTTAGAGATTTTACAAGAGGGACTACGGTCAAGAAACAAAGGTTCTCTCATACGTTTAGAACTTATGGAAGGTGCAGATACATATCTTGTAAATTTTCTTTTATCACATATGAATCTAGATAAAAATGATATCTACTCTTACAAAAGTCTTCCTCTTAACCTTGGTTCACTATGGCAGATAGTAGGAGACAAAGCCCTCTCTCATCTTGTCCTTCCTACCTTTACGCCAAAGACACTACCACCACTAAACACTGAAAACATTTTTGAAGCCATAGAGAAACAAGATATACTTCTTTATCATCCTTATGATAGTTTTGAGCCTGTTATTCAGTTTATTAAACAAGCTGCTGCTGACCCTGATACACTTGCTATTCGTATGACCCTCTACCGTGCAGGTCCAAAATCTCCCATCGTTAAAGCACTCATAGATGCGGTACGTGATGGGAAGCAAGTGATGGTGCTTGTAGAACTCAAAGCACGTTTTGATGAAGAGAACAACTTACGCTGGGCTAGAGCATTAGAAGATGCGGGAGCACATGTAGTTTATGGTATTCCTGGGCTTAAAGTACATGCCAAGATAGCACAAGTCATTAAGAGAAAAGGGAGAAAACTACAAAGTTATGTCCATTTAGCTACAGGGAACTACAACCCTAGTACAGCAAAAATCTATACTGACATTTCACTCTTTACAGCTAAAGAGACCTTCTCTAAAGATGCAACACACTTCTTTCACTTTCTTACAGGGTTCTCTACCTATACAAAGCTAGATACACTCTATATGTCACCCGTACAGATAAAGCCTAAGCTTATAAAATTTATAGAAAAAGAGAGCAAGTACGCAACAGAGGGACACATCATACTCAAGGCAAACTCTTTAGTAGATACAGATATTATAAAAGCCCTCTACAGAGCGTCTCAAGATGGGTGTAAAATAGACTTGATTATACGTGGTATTTGTAGTTTAAAACCAGGTATTAAAGGAATTAGTGAAAACATCTCTGTCTCTTCTATTATCGGTAAGTACTTAGAGCATCCACGTATCTACTACTTTAAAAACCAAAAAGTAAAATGTTACATTGCAAGTGCAGATCTCATGCCTAGAAACCTAGAACGACGCATAGAGCTTATGACTCCTATTTTAGAAGAGAAGCTTACAGAGAAGATAGAGCAAATTCTTAAGTTACAACTATCTGATAATCAACTAAGATGGGACTTACAGGAAGATGGTAACTACGTAAAAGTACCTCTTTTAGGAAAAGCTGTAAACAACCATACCATACTAGAACACTATGTCAATAAAATACATGACAAAACCAAAAAAGAGACACCAGACTATGTAAGTAGATTAGCTAGTCGTATATTGAAGGATAAATAATGATAATTAAATTTAAAGAGTGGATACCAGAACTTAAGAAAAACGCATGGATAGCCGAGGGAGCATCAGTTATAGGTCGCGTTAAAATGGGTGAAGACTCCGCTGTGTGGTTTGGTTGTGTAGTGCGTGGTGATGTTCACCATATTAGTATTGGAGATAGAAGTAATATTCAAGACCTCAGCATGATACACGTAACCCACCATAAAAAAGCTGATATGTCAGATGGTAACCCTACTGTCATAGGCAATGACGTAACTGTAGGACATAGGGTAATGCTACATGGTTGTACCATAGAAGATGCTTGTCTTATAGGGATGAGTGCTACTATTTTAGATGGTGCCGTTATAGGAAAAGAGTCTATAGTTGGTGCTTCTTCTTTAGTCACTAAAAATAAAGTCTTTCCTCCAAGAAGTCTTATTATGGGAAGTCCTGCTAAAGTAGTACGTGAACTTACAGATGAAGAGGTAAAAGAGCTTTATGCTTCTGCTTCTCGTTATGTAGCATTTAAAAATGAATATTTATAAGGTGCTACAATGGGTCAAATTATAGGAAAAAGTTTTAAAGATATATTTTCACCAATGGTACTACTTTTTGTAGTTAAAGTTACCCTTATCTCTTTAGCTATTACCGCTACTCTGCTTTGGCTCACTAAAGAGAGTATCAATAGTTTTATTATCAGCTACCTTTCGTGGATACCTTGGGAGTGGGTTCAAACTTCAGGGGCGGCTGTTGCGTCTATTGCTATTAGTTATATAATTTTTATTATTATGCTTTCCATAACCACTTCATTTATGGTAGAACCTCTACTTATTAAACTTGCAAAAAAACATTATCCTGAGACAAAGGTTGTAGGTACACCAAACATTATCACTTCGCTATTACTCAATCTAAAGTCAGCACTCCTTATGTTTGTAATGTTTATCTTTACTTTTCCTGTGATGTTTATCCCTCTTGTAGGGGCTGTGTATATGTTATGGCTCTGGTCTATTTTACTCAAAAAACCTACCATCTATGATGTAAGTTCTCTGTTTATCTCTAATAAGCAAGAGGTAAAAGATAAAACGAAGAAATCAACTATGATAGCTATGATAGCTGCTGGATTTAACTATATCCCTATACTTAATATCTTTTCAGCAGTCTTTGCACAAATTTTGTTTCTACACCAGATACTAGGAAAGAGATAGTTTTAAGTTCTCTTTTTTTAGGCGTCTTACTTTTTTACTTGAAATAGAAAAGCACAACAGATCATCTGTGCTTTTTACATACTCTGGTAAGGTAGTGACACTCTTCTGCATTACTTTGGCTGCACATACTGCATCACTGTAGGCACGGTGATGTGTGGCTGTCTCTATCTTGAGAGATTCTATAAGATAAGCCAATCCATAACGCTCACTCTCAAATGTTCTTCTTGCTAACTCTATAGTACAGAGTTGAAGGTTACCTATGCCTCCTAAACCAAAACGGTCAAAAGAGGCATTTAAAAATCCATAATCAAAATTTACGTTATGTGCTACAAAAATAGCATTACCCATAAATTCTCTTAGCTTAGTTAACGCTTCTCTTCTTGAGGGTGCACCTATGAGGTCCATAGGTTCAATACCTGTAATTTTACTAATATACTTTGGTAAAAAAGCACACTCGACAAAGGTTTCAAATTTATCTATTATTTCACCATTTTGTACCATAACTGCACCTATTTCAATTACTTGTGACGTTCCTGGTTTACTACCATTAGTCTCTATATCTAAAATACAATACTTCTGCTCTTCATAAGGAGTAAAACAGGTTTCAAGTTTATACTTCCCATTCTCCTCTTCTATAGGATAGCCTGAAGCTTGCAGTAAAATAAATATGGTATCACTATCTTCAAGTAAAGTAGTATGCTTCATAGCTATTTTTCTATACTGCTCTTTATCTAATAGCCCATCATGCTTACGAAAAGCTTGGGTTAGTTCATTAAAGACTTTTTGCATTGGCGATAAACTGAGCGACTTTTTTAGGGTCTTTCTTACCCTTAATAGACTCTACCCCAGAGCTTACATCTACACCATAAAAACCATATTTCTTTACTTCGGATATATTTTCAGGTGTTAACCCTCCAGCTAAGATTATTTTAGAACAGTCAACACCATCAAACCACTCTAAATTTAAACGCTTACCACTTCCTCCATAAGCTTCACAATAGGCATCAACTAAACGGTATCTATCTGAAAACTTGTGTATATCTTCTGCTGATAAAGCACGTACAACAGGCAGTGTTTTAGAAGCTATAACATCTAAAGACTCTTCATCTACTTCAAAGTGAATCTGAGCCAGTGAAATATCTGTATATTTACAGACTGTATCTATGGTATCTACCCCTTCATTTACAAAAAGCCCTACTCTCTCTACAAAAGGAGGTAGCTTATCTATTATACGTTTTGCTGCTGATGAAGTGATGTAACGCGGTGACTTGTTATAAAAAACAAAACCTAGTGCATCTGCTCCACACTCTACAGCATGTAGTGCATCTCTCATATTGGTAATACCACAAATTTTGACTCTCATATTTACTTTCCCTTTTGGTGAGTAAACCCACCATAAAAATAATTATTTTAACGCAGAAATAGCTTTGGCTATCCCCTCTGGATGTTTATAGACAAATGAACCAGCAACGACTACATCAACACCTGCTTCTTCAAGTACTTTTACATTTACATCATTTACCCCACCATCTACTTCTATCAGACACTTAGGATTTTTCTCATTGATAAGTTTTTTCAATCGTTTCGCTTTTTCTACTACTGAGCCAATAAACTTTTGTCCACCAAAACCAGGGTTTACAGACATAAGTAGAACCATATCTACATCTTCTAACAAAAACTCTATAGATTCAGGTGGGGTATGTGGGTTTAGTGTAATAGCAGGTTTTATCCCTAAAGCACGGATTTTCTGTATAAGTCTATGCGGATGCTTCTCCTCTTCTATATGAAAAGAGATATACTCAGGATTCAAAGGTGCAAACAAATCTACAAAGAAACTGTTGTTCTCTACCATAAGATGAATATCAAGAGGTTTTGTAGCTACTTTTGCTACTGCTTCAACCACTACTGGTCCTATGGTAAGGTTAGGAACAAAATGCCCATCCATTACATCTACATGAACCAAATCACAACCACCCTCACAAATGGCTTTTACATCACGAGCCAAATTTCCAAAATCTGCCGAAAGTATACTAGGTGCTATTAACATATATTCCCCAAAATTAATTTTTATTATTATATCAAAATCAAACTTGCCAAAATTAAAAAAAGAGCTATTCATAAAAAAGTTCAAAGAAAATATTAAAATTTTAGCTTCATACTCACACTTAACTAGAGTTAAGCAAATTTTATGTTCAAATTGCCTATAATCGCACAAAATATTCAAGATGTCATAGCTAATTTATGAGATCTACATCAACAGAAGGTATTATCATGTCAAGAAAATGTGAAATCACTGGCAAAGGGCCATTAGTAGGAAACAATGTTTCTCATGCAAACAACAAAACAAAAAGAAGACAACTTCCAAACTTAAGATCTGTAAAAATTACACTTGAAGATGGAACAACAAAAAGAGTAAGAGTTGCTGCTTCTACATTAAGAACAATGAAAAAGAAAGCTGCACAAGCTGCGGCAGTAGCTAACTAAGACACTTCAGTGAGGTAGGCAGTGTAGTTTTTCTACTCTGTTTAACTTTGCTAAAGAAATCTCCTATTTATGGTAGACATAAATAATGTAAAAACGTTTCTCGGTTGGAGAAGCGCCCCAAAACCACATATTACACTAAATGATGAATACTATGGTCATTTAGCCCCTTTTAGACTTCCCCTTATACTTACTGTACTTATCATGCTTATTGGTACGATAGGCTATATGGTTATCGACAATTTCCCTCTTATGGACGCTATTTACCAAACAGGTATTACATTTACTACAGTAGGATTTGGAGAGACAAAACCTATCTCAGATATGGGTCGTATTTTTACTATTACACTTATTATTTTTGGTTTTGTTGTCTTCTCTATAGCTGTAGGTATTATCGCTGAAGTGGTCAAAAAAGGTGAATTCCAAAAAACTGCTAAGGAGCGTAAAATGCTTTATGAAATTGCTAGACTTAAACAACATTTTGTTGTCTGCTACCACAATGAATTTACTATTCAAGTGACTAAACAGTTACGTGCAAATCATATCCCTTTTGTGGTAGTTGACCCAAGAGAAGATATGGAGGAGATAGCCAAAAAATACAAATACCCTTACTATGTATCTGCTGAAGCTCACACTGAAGAGGGGATTTTAAAGTCTCATTTATCTTCTGCAAAAGGGGTTATAACCTTAGCAGACAATGTTGCAGATAACATTGCTACTATTGTTTCGGCTCGTCTTTATGAGAAAGAGATTCATAGAAGTAGAAAGTACCTTATCATTGCCAATGCACAAAGTTACGAAGATGAACAGAAACTTCAAAAACTTGGAGCAAATAAAGTGGTAACTGCTACAAAGCTTATGGCTCAGCGTATTAATGCTATGGCTGCACGTCCTGACATGGAAAATCTTTTGCAAGAGTTTTTATATAAAAAAGATACGCCACTAGACATGGAAGAGGCAAAAGTCTCTAAAACTTCTTGGCTTACCCTACAGAAAATAAAAACTGCACGCTTTAGAGATATAGCCAATGTGACTATTATCGGTATTCGTCAAAAAGACAATAAGTTTATCCCTATGCCTAAAGGAAGTACTATTATTATGCCTGAATCAAAATTACTACTCATCGGTACAAGTGAAGGGATAAGACGAGCTAAAAAAATTATTCGTAAAAAAGAGAAACCAGAGGAGTTAAAATATGTTTAAAATTATCCCCCTAGATAGAGGTTTAGAAAATGTTAAAGGTTTTTACTGTGGTGCAACAAACGTAGGTATGAGAACTGCTACTAATGGCACTACAGTAGATGGTGATGTAGCATTTATACGTTCAACTACGCCATGTGATATCTCTTCTGTATTTACCTCCAATACTTTTCAGGCAGCACCTATAAAACATTATCAAGCATATCCACAAGGATTTCAGACTGATTTTGTACTCATTAATGCTAAAAATGCCAACGCAATGACAGGTAAAAAAGGTGTAGAAGATATAGACTATATTATCTCAAAGCTTCAAAACAGACTTGATGTACTTAACCCCGTGATGAGTTCTACTGGTGTGATAGGATATCGTTTACCTCTTGATAAAATCTGTTCTGCTTTTGATGCTTTAGATTTTAATGCTACACACTCAGATGAGACTGCACGTGCCATTATGACTACAGATAGCTTTAAAAAAGAGTTAGCATTTAGAGTAGAACTTAACAATGGTGAAAGTTTTAACATAGGAGCCATCTGTAAAGGTGCGGGGATGATAAACCCTGCTATGGCTACAATGCTCTGCTTCATCACTACAGATGCTAACATTCCAAAGAGTGATATGGACGAACTTCTTACTGAAGGTAGTGAAGCATCATTTAACCGTATTTCTGTTGATGGTGACACCTCTACCAATGACACCGTGATGCTTTTAGCCAACAGACAAAGTAATGCTTACCATAAAGAGGGCTTCAAAGAGGCACTTCATAAGATAATGTTTGAACTGGCAATGATGATACTTAAAGATGGAGAAGGGGCAAATAAACTTGTAGCCTTTGAAGTTAAAGGTGCTAAAACACAAGATGAAGCAAAAAAAGCTAGTATGGCACTTAGTAACTCTCTTTTAGTCAAAACTGCACTCTTTGGAGAAGACCCTAACTGGGGACGTATCGCTTCTACTATAGGTGCTAGTGGCATTGTATGTGATGAAGAGAAACTTACCATTCACTATGATGATCTACTTATCTACTCTGATACATTTAGAGAGTTAGATGATGAGCGTGAAGAGAGAGCTTACGCTATTATGAAGCAAGAGAGATTCAAAGTAACATGTGACATCGGTTTAGGCGATGCATCTTACCTCTCTTATGGTTGCGATTTGAGTTATGAATATGTAAAGATTAATGCAGAGTACAGAACTTAATTCACCTCTAATCACAAAAAAGATAGAATACAGCAAATTATAATACAGGAGTAACTATGTTACACGAATATAGAGATGAAATCCATGAACTTAAACAAGAAAATGCACACTTTGCTAAAATTTTTGAAAAACACAATGAACTTGATAAAAAGATAGAACATGCAGAGATGGGAGATACTCCTATGACAGATATGGAACTTGATGTTCTAAAAAAAGAGAAACTTCTTTTAAAAGATGAAGCTTACAAAATGATTACAGATTTTAAAAAGTCTAAAGCATAGTCATTAGTGGGCTTCGGCTCACTCCTCTTACCTCTCCTCTTTAACAACATTACAAATTTTATCATACACGCTACACAATATTTAGGAACACTACAATGGCATCATTTAAAACAATTACAAACATACCAGAAGCACTTTTAAAAATTATAAGCTCTTTAAACTTTACACATATGAGCGAAATTCAAGATAAATCTATCAATCCTATATTGGAAGGTAAAGATATCTTAGCACAATCTAAAACTGGCTCAGGTAAAACTTTAGCATTTGGGATACCTGCTGTTATGCGTACAGATATGACAAAAAATAGACCACAAACAATCATCATCACCCCTACTCGTGAACTAGCCGAACAGATAGCTGTTGAGCTTAGAAAAATAGCTGCATTTAAGCCTAACCTTAAAGTACTTACACTCTATGGTGGCGTACCTCTCCGTGCTCAAGCTGACTCTTTAGCTAAAGGCTCTCATATACTCATAGGAACACCAGGAAGAATACAAGATCACTTAGCAAAAGAGACTTTGGTACTTGATAGCATAAAGACACTAGTACTTGATGAAGCTGACCGTATGTTAGATATGGGTTTTTATGATGAGATAGTAAAAATAGGCTCTAACATGCCAAGAGCTAAACAGACACTACTCTTCTCTGCAACTTTTCCTAAAAACATAGAAAAACTTGCAAAAGCACTCTTGAAACAGCCCCTTACTATAAAAGTTGATACCCTCATAGAAGAGAGTAAAATAGATGAAGTAGTCTATGAGACAGACGACAAATTTAAAACACTCAATACACTTATTCAGTCGTATAAACCTGAATCATTACTTATATTTTGTAACACAAAAGCAGAAGTGATAGCCTTAACTGACAGATTAGTAGGGTGTGGACATTCTGTTATAGATATACATGGTGACTTAGACCAGAGAGATAGAAATGAATCAGTTATCGCTTTTTCTAACAAATCAAAACGTATTATGGTAGCAACAGATGTGGCTTCAAGAGGGCTAGATATTAAAGATATCGCACTTGTTATTAACTATGATTTACCTTTTGATCAAGAGGTCTATACTCACCGTATAGGTCGCACAGGTAGAGCAGATGCTACTGGAACTGCCTTATCTTTGTTTACTCCAAATGATAGTGATAAATGCTCTTATGTCCTAAGTAAAGCCCGTAAAGCACAGATGAAAGAGTTACGTGTAGATGCTGCATTTAAAATGGCTTCTAAGTACGATACACTCTGTATTAATGGTGGAAAGAAAACAAAACTTCGTGCAGGTGATATACTTGGTACTTTTTGTAAAGAGATAGGTATAGACAACAAAATGATAGGAAAAATAAATATTACAGAGACAAAGTCATATATCGCTTTAGATTATACTATTGTGGAGAGAGTCTTTAAAGCCTTAAAAAAGACTCCTATCAAAAAGAAAAAATATATATCTTGGATATTGGATTAATCTTCCAGTATCTCTTTTTTTCTTCTGTTACGCAATACATAAAAAAGTGTAATAAATACTACAGAGATAAGTGCTATAAGTGTTGCGGACTTTAAATACTCAGAGATAAGTGCTTCATTTGAACCTAGTAGATAACCTAAAGCTACAAGGATAACAACCCAAATACCAGCCCCTAGCCCTGAGTAAAAAGAGAACTTAGCAACATTCATACGTGCTAAACCAGCAGGCAAAGAGATAAGTTGTCTGATACCAGGGATAAGTCTTCCGTTGAAGGTAGAAAGCTCACCATGTTTAGTAAAAAACGCTTCTAGCTTGTCTAGGGTTTCCTCTTTTATAAAAAAGTATTTTCCATACTTTAAGATAAACTTTCTACCAAAATGCATCGCCAAATAGTAGTTAAACAGTGCACCTAGCACAGAACCAAAGATACCCACTAAGATAACGATGTAAAGATTTAACTCACCTTGGTAGGCTAAGTAACCCGCTGGTATCATGATAATTTCGCTAGGGAAAGGGAAGAAAGTACTCTCAAGAAACATGAGAAGAAAAATACCCAAGTAGCCCATATCGCCGATGTATTGGACTATGGTATGGGCTATATCGTGTATCATTTAAGCTGTTAACTATTCGCTGTATGCACCGACGGCAGTTAAACGCTTGTAACGTTGCTCAAGTAACTCGTCTATAGTTAACTCTTTTAACTCTTTAACTGTATCTAAAAAGTACTTTTTTACTACATCTGCTGCTGTTGCTTTGTCACGGTGAGCACCAATAAGTGGTTCATCAAGTAAATCATCAATAAGCTTATGCTCTAAAAGATCTGTTGCTGTAATTTTGAGTGCTTTAGTTGCTACTTCTACTTTAGTAGGGTCATTCCATAAAATAGCTGAACATCCCTCAGGAGAGATAACAGAAAATACAGAGTACCGCATCATGGCTAATTTGTCTGCGACACCAATAGCCAATGCTCCACCAGAACCACCCTCACCTATTACAATAGAGACAAGAGGTACAGTTACAGAAGCAAATTCAAAAAGGTTTCTAGCGATAGCTTCACTCTGCCCTCTCTCCTCTGCTCCAAGTCCAGGGTAAGCACCTGGAGTGTCGATAAGCATAAGTACAGGGATATCAAACTTCTCTGCCATCTTAACCGCACGAAGGGCTTTTCTGTAACCTTCAGGGTTTGGCATACCAAAGTTTCTCTTAATCTTGTTCTTTACTCCACGACCTTTTTGCTCACCTATTATCATAGTTTTATGTCCATCTATCCATCCGATGTAACATAAAATAGCAGGATCATCACGAAAAGCACGATCTCCATGAATTTCATACGCATCATCCATTATGAGTTTTATATAATCTAATGAATAAGGTCTATCTGGGTGACGTGCGAGTTGTAACTTTTGATAGTCGCTAAGAGAACCAAATGTTTTTGATACCTCTTTTTCTAACTCTTTTTGATGCTTCTCTACAGATTCAAGGTTTGCAATGGCATGTGCCGATACTATCTCAGCTTGTATCTTTTCAATTTTATTTTCAAAATCTAAATAGGTTGCCATATTAAAGTCCTTATACTTTTTTGAAGATTACTACGCCATTTGTACCACCAAAGCCAAATGAGTTACTCATAGCAACATTAATCTCTGCTTCTCTTGCTTTATTTGGTATATAATCAAGATCACAATTTTCATCTGGTGTTGTGTAGTTAATCGTTGGAGGAAGTACTCCATCTCTCATTGACATAAGACAGACAACTGCTTCAATAGCACCTGCTGCACCTAAACAGTGACCTAGTTGCCCCTTAATAGAACTTACTGGAGGACAGTTCTCTTTCCCTCCAAATAACTCTTTAAGTGCAGCTGTTTCATTTTTATCATTTACAGGGGTAGATGTTCCATGTGCATTGACATAATCAATTTTAGGTTCACCTGCCATTTTATAGGCACCTTTCATTGCACGAAGTGGACCATCCATAGTCGGTGTAGTAATATGATTTGCATCACCACTCTCACCAAAACCGATAATCTCTCCGTAAATTCTAGCTCCACGTGCTACAGCGTCATCATAACTCTCTAAAACCAATGCACCTGCTCCTTCACCCATAATGAAACCATCACGATCTGCATCAAAAGGTCTTGATGCTGTTTTAGGATCATCATTTCTAGTAGAGAGTGCCTTCATTGCAGCAAATCCACCAATACCAACAGGACAGATAGCAGACTCAGCACCAATAACTAACATCTTGTCAGCTGTACCAACCATAATAGACTTTGTAGCTTCACCAATGGCATGTGTACCTGCTGCACAAGCAGTAACAGATGATAGGTTAGGTCCTTTTAGGTTTTGATAGATAGAGATAAACCCACCTAACATATTTACCAACGAAGAGGGGATAAAGAAAGGAGAAATTCGTCTTGGTCCTCTTGTATTACAAACTACAGAGTTCTTCTCTATATTTGGTAATCCACCAATACCTGAACCCGAAGCGACACCAAATCTCTCTCTGTCAACATCTTCTGGTAAATTAGCATCTTCTATCGCCTCAGCAGCAGCTTTTATCCCTAATTGGATAAATCTATCTGCTTTTTTTACCTCTTTTGCATCCATAACAGTTGAGGGATCAAAATCCATAATCTCACCAGCTATTTTTACTGAATGCTTCTCTGTATCAAATGATTCAATAAGCTTAACCCCACATTTTCCATCAATAATTGCAGAAAATGCACTCTCTTTATCAAGTCCTAACGAATTTATCATTCCTAAACCTGTAACTACTACTCTTTTCACTGGTTCTCCTATCTGCTTGCTTTATAAGATATATGTCAATATTTCGTAAAATACTAATATATAACTTATAGCCTCTCTCTAAAGAAAGACTATAATTTTAACTATACGTTTTCGATGAATTTAATTGCGTCAGCAACAGTAGCGATTGCTTCTGCTTGATCATCAGGAATTTCGATATCGAATTTTTCTTCAAGTGCCATTACTAACTCTACAACATCAAGACTATCAGCTCCAAGATCCTCTACGAATTTTGACTCTTCTTTTACCTCATCTGGGCTCACATTTAATTGCTCTACTACTACTTCTTTTACGTCATCAAATAATGCCATTGATTACTCCTTAAATTTGTTATAAAATACGCATTATTATAACTAAAAAATAATAAAAAAGTTATATTATTTAAATTAACTCTACAAAAGATAGCATTTACTCTCCTAAAAGTTGCTTTTTAACAAAAGGGTCATGCAGATTTTTACCTTGAAGCATAAGAAGTCTCATCTCTTCATAAGAGATAAGCCCCTCCTTTCTCTTTTCAACAGCAGCAAAACCATAACCCATAGGCGATGGTGCAATACGTGAATACCATGCTTTTTTTGCATCTATCCATTCATGTGTATCTAAAGTTTGAGTTAGAACTGCTTTAATCTTAGGAGAGTGACCTTCAAGCCAAAGTACCACACAACCTATATCATCAAAAAAGTATGTATCTGCATTTTTTAAAATAATCTGTGCAGCATATTCTAGTGTTTCGACATCCATATTACACTCTGAACATTGATACTCTTTAGGTTTAAGTGTTACTGGTTTATATGCTGTATTGCCTTTATATACATATCTTGCCCCTTCATCAGTACCTAAAGAGAGTAACAATATAACCATAACAGCAATAACTACGACAAATGTTAGAAGGTTAATCAATAATTTTTTCACAATAACACCCCATTTTTAAGATAATAAATTCCTACATACGCACTACAAAGTAGAACAAATAGACTTAACAATACTAACGAAATTCGCTTTATGTTTTCTGATGACTCTTTAAAAAAGTATTGCATTACAGCATTATTTATAGTGAAAAATAGCCCTAATAGTAGGAGTCCCCATAACAGATATCCAACATAATAGTAGTGGTGTTGAAGCATACAAAATGGACATTGATGTGTAGGAAGTTCATAAATGTATGTACCAAAAAAATAGACTACTGCATAGTAGGAGATTATTCCAAAAAAAAGTGTTGAAACAAGACTCATAACGACAAAGTCTGATAGTACACTTAACACAACTAGTGCAAACATTAGATAAAAGAGTATAATCAACTTTGAGATATCTAACCCAAATGGTAATCCATTTCCACCTCCTATTTGTCCAAATATCACAGAACAACAGCTCACAGGATTGGTTGTTTCTATATGCGTAAAATAGAGTATATCTAATACAAACTCCACACTTAGCAAAGAGAAGATAAAAATAAATAACCAAGATTTCACTTTTATATATGGGTAATCTCTCTCTTTAAGATCCATACTATTGATACTTAACCATAAACCACTTAAAAATAAAATAATAATTTTTAGTAACAAAAGAGGATTACCATAAGCATTGGCTTTTACCACCCCTGCAGCACACATAGCTCCAGGAATAAGAGAAGAGAGATTATCTATAGTATAGACAAAATAAGGGAGTAAAATAACTTTTAATACCATCACCATAAAGATTATAGTCATCACCAAATAGGAGCGATTTTCTAAAGTAAACTGTTCAGTTGTAAAGTTTGTAAAATTCCACTTTCTCAACAACCCAAAGGTAGCTATTGAGGCAAGTATAAGAAGCATAAAAAGTATTGTCTCCGATAAAAGATAGACAATTACTTCCCTACTTAAAAGTATCTCATTCATTAGACAATACTCCCATCCTCCATGTGTACCACCCTACCCACAAAAGGCAGTGTTTCAAAAAGTGGGTCATGAGTTGCTACAATAATAGTCTTTCCATCCTGATGAAGCTGTTGAAGTATCTCTATAAACTTTAAAGAGTTTGCTTTGTCTAAGTTTGCTGTAGGTTCATCACAGATAATAAGATTTGGTTCTGCAACTAATGCTCTTGCAATAGCACAACGCTGTTTTTCTCCACCTGAAAGCTCTTTAACCTGTTGCTTTGCTTTATGATAAATAGAGGCTTGTTCCATACTTCTTTTTGTCATCTGCTTCACTTCAGTTAAGTCTATACCACTATTGATAAGAGCTGCCATTACATTCTCTTCTACACTAAGAACTTCTAAAAGGTTAAAGTGTTGAAATATAAACCCAATACTTTTTGCACGATATGCTGAAGCATGCAAGTCTGGAAGTTTAGAGATAAGTTCACCCTCTACAACTATTTTACCACTGCTTGGTTTATCGAGTGCAGCTATAAGTGAGAGCAGTGTAGATTTACCACTACCGCTTACCCCACTTAGTATCATCATCTCCCCTTTGTCAAGTTCTAAGTTAATAGACTTTAGTGCTTCAAAAGCTTGCGGAGTTCCTTCATTAAATACTTTACAAATATTCTCTATACGAATCATCATAGCATTGCCTCTTTTGGTGGTGTTACTGCTACTTTCCATGCAGGAATAAGCACAGCCCCAAGAAAAGGGATGGCATAAAATAGAAAGATAGTACCTAAAAGACCAAACTCTATTGTAGGAGTGAACGCTACGGTATTAGACAAGTTAGCACCTCCTAAAAATATTTTACTCAGTAGTGGAGCATCACCTATAAACACATAAAGGTATGCCAAGACAACACCTAAAGTAAAACTTATAAAAATAATAATCACAGTCTCATAAAATTTTAGTTTTAAAATATCTTTAATACTCCAACCTACAGCACGTAAAATACCTATCTCTTTACGCTCAGTTGAATAGACCATAGCGTAACGTTGATAGAGTATCAACATAAATGTTACCATAGCCACTAGATATAGGATAAGGAAAAGACCCCCTTTATAGTTGTAAAGATTTTCATAAGCTTTGATAATCTCTCTCTTTTCTACTACCCTTACATCATAAAATTGTAAGTGAATTTTAGCAACGATATTATCCCACTCTGCATCATTTGGTACATTAAATGTAATATCTGTTATTTCATCTTCATGGAGTCCAAATATCTCTCTTGCTAAATCTATAGGCATGATTATCATATCATTGGCTATGATATTGGCTTCTTTAGAGAGTGTATGAGCAATATTTACTTTTTTAAATGCACCTTTTGGGGTTTTAAAGGTAAAACTATCTTTATAGTAATGTTGAGACAAATAATGCTTTACCCCACTACCAACTATCATGCTATCTGTAGATAAAAATTCTTTAAGATCTAACTCTTTAACTAATGTCTGTAGTGACTTACTGCTCTGTTCATCAAAGAAATCGACACCTACTATGAGAAATGATTTCTCTCTAGGTGCAAAAAAATACCTACCATACACACGTGGTGCAACTTTTGAAATACCATGAATCTCTAAAATAGTATCTATCCACTCTGTAGGGGTGTTAACTGTTTTACCAGCTTGAACTCTACTTACAGTAAAATCACTCTGCATTTTTACTGTATCTAAAAGGCTTTTTTGTAAAGAAGAGGAGATAAAAAGTACCGAGCTTAAAAGAAATATAATAATAACAGAGATAACCACTACACCGATATGTTTTGTTTTTTGTTTAAAAAGTAGCAGGGTTAAAAAATATAAAAATGTACTATTTTGCATAAATTAAATCCATTTTATTGATAGTCTGCATTTGAGGATACGCAGGGTGAGATGTAGTATCAAGTACCGATATTCTTGGTTCATAATACGCCACACTAAAAGAAGCAGATGAGATGTTTGTTACTTTAACTACAGCACCTGCTATGGTATGAGAAACATGTATATGATGAGTCATGTAATGTAGAGAGGTTAAAGCTATAAGTAACACTATTCCTAAAACTACAAAAGAGAATTCTTTAATCATATTTAGTTCTATTAGGGCTGGTCTATGCCATCTAAAGCCATAACCATTTTAGCCGTAATCTCATCAAATTTAACTAGTGCTTTACCTTTATGGTCTAGCATGAATGCCTTAGCACTCTCTTGCGTTTTAAAAGGTATAAGTTCATGTCCCATAGGTCCAAAAATATCTGAATCTAGTACATAATATGCCTCTTTAGCCGATATCTCTTCAAGTGTATAGTAATCACTCACTGTAATTTCACTAATTTGATGACGATTATAAGGGAAATCTCCATCAAAGATATAATACTTCATCATATCTTTCACACCATCAAAATAGTAATTTATCCCATCATGCTTGATATGAGAAACCCATTTTGGATACTTAGAGACAAACATTCCACAAACAGGACACTTATCTTTAGCATGTACCTTTATATGTTTCACTCCTACACGCATACTACCATTACTAACATAGTATGCAACGGCTTTGAGTTTTGAACTAGAGAGTCTAGGACAAGCATGAGACTCTTTTACTCTCTGTATCAGCTCTTCTATCGTACCTTCTGAAGAGGGAAGAGCTTTCTCTTTACAGAGGGTTTTAACTATCTTCTCACCTTTGTTAGATAGTTTAACAATTTTTGCTAAACTTAACTCATTAGCAAAAAGTACAGCTGTTATAAAAAGTAATAGTAGCGATATTTTTATCATGTTTTAACCTATTTATACTAGTTCCCACAGTTGATGTGGAAAAATTATCTATTTTTTAAGTAAAGACCTATAGCTTGCATCTGTTTAGGGTTTGATGTTTTACAGAGTTTATGCTCAAGCATAAAAGCTTTAGCTTCTGCCGTAGTAGTAAACTTAACTTCTGTCTTTTGACATATCTTAGCATACATCATTTCGCCCTTTGCTGACATCATTGCTTGTTTTTTAGCAATCATTTTACTCTCTTTAGCAAAGTCGCTCTCAGCTTTTTTGTATGCTGAAGTATAATCAACTACCTCTCCCCCATTGGCTTGAGCAAATTTTTCTGCATCTGATTTATGAGCAAAAGCATATTTGCTCACCATGCTCATGGTTCCTTTTTTTCTAGAGCCTACAACATATGTTGCTTTTTCTACAGGAATAAACTTTAAACTAATAACATCAACTACTTTTATATCTGAAAGTTTAGCACCTTTTTTCATGTCATCAACAAGACAGTGAAGAGAGCAGTACTGTTTCACCTCTCCATCTACAGTAGCAGCATGGTTTGTTTTGTAAAACATCGGTAGTGACATACCACACTCAGGACAAAAAAGCTTTGCTTTTCCATTTTGGAGAATAGTTGCTTTATCTAAAGATACCATCTGAAACTTTTTCATCATTCTCTTTGGGCTACTCTCTTGTGCTTGTACAAGTGTAACCATAGTCACAACTGCTAGTAGTGCTAGTAAAATCTTTTTCATACTATTTCCTTATTATTTTAATAACACATACTAATACATTAATGTTAAATAAGTGTTAAGATTTAATAAAATCTATGTATCTCTTCCATAATATTAGAAAATTCTATATCATCACCCTTCTCTTTTAGAAACTTCATCAGATATCTCTCTGAAGCTTCTGTAGTATAATTTCTTTCTAGCATTAAAAGTTCTTTATAAAGTTCATCAATAATCTCAATCACATGCTTTGAGATACTTTTTCTTGCTGCATGATACCCTATAATTTCACCTGTATCGTTATCTCTTCTTGATTCAAACTCAGTAAAAATCCAGTAATATCTACCATCTTTTGCTAGATTTTTTACTACTGCATTAATATTTTTTCCTTGTGAGATAGTTTCCCAAAGAAGTTTAAAAACAACTTTTGGCATATCTGGATGACGTACAATACTATGAGGTTTACCTATAAGTTCCTCTTTTGTATATCCACTTACTTCCATAAAATAGTCATTACAAAAAGTGATTTTACCTTTTTCATTGGTTTCACTAACAATATATCTTTTAGGGTCTAAAGGTATCTCTTCATCAAGTGGTGTAGGTTTTTGCATCTTAAATCCTTCCATTAAGTAGTCTAATTAGTGCATCTGATACTTCATCAAATTTTAAAATTCTCTTTCCATTGTGTGCTTTAGAAAATATTTTAGCTGCCTCTTCTGTCTCTATGGCTATAAGGTCATCACCTGCTGGTGAAGTGACATTACTACCATAGATAAAATATGCCGTCTCTGCATTAATATGTTTGAGTGTTTCATAGTCTGTTACGACTATTTCTGAAAAGTCTCTCTCACTTTTTACCCCTACATCAAACCATTTTCCAGGTACATGGTAAAATTCAAATAGTGACTTAGGACTAGAGAAATAGACAGTTTTTCCATTTCTTACTTTTATTTTTCCTACCCATCTAGGCTCTTTATGGACTTTAAAGTGCCTTACTAAGCATGTAGTATTTTTGTCAAAATCCATACTATAAAATCTACCTGCATTAAATGGTTTTTCTGTAGTTGTTTCTGCAAACAAAGAGAGACTAATAAACACTATAAGTGTAAAAAACTTCATTATACTAAATCCTTTTTTTCAAAAATTTTAAAGCCTAAAAAGGCAAAAAGTATCCCTAAAGTAAGAGGATACACCATAGAGATAAAGACAAAAAATTCTTGACTTATTATATCTAAGATATAAAATGCAACAGGTCCCATCACTGTTAGTTCTGGGTCAAAAAGAGAAATAGCTGCTACCCTAAAAATCTCCATTGGGTTCAACATTGCAATAGTTATAATTAACTCTGCATTAAATCTCTGTTGCATCATTAAAGAGATAAGGGCAATATCTATAAATGCTAAAAGGAATATCCATACAAAGAATGAGATACCTAGTGCCATCTCTGATGATTTAACAATAGAAGAGATAAAAAATGCTATACCTAAAAATGCTGAACTCATAGAAAAAAGCAGTCCTGTATATAGAAAGAAAAGATTTAATGGTACTTCTGCACCTTTATACATACCATAGAGTATAGCAAAAAACATTGCCATAAATACAGGTAAAAATACCGTAATAAAACGCCCAAAGACTTTACCCCAATAATACTCTTTAAGTGAGATTGGGAAAGAGAGCATATACTCCAGAATATGACTATCTCTGTCACCAGAAATAGAACGCACAGTAGTAATAAGTATAAATATAGGTAAGATAACAATAGTTACTTGAATATACATAAGTAGAAGTCTACTTAAACCAGAAAAACCCATTACCTGAGACTCTGTAATACCTGCAATAAAAAAAAGTGCAATCAATCCACCAAAAACTAATGAATAGACAATAAACCAATTGGCACGAATAGACTCTCTTAAATCTAAATAAGCGATTAATAGTAAATTTCTAAAACTCAAATGTAATCCTTCTTTTTAATATGCTTTTCAATATGCTTTCCTATTTTTCTTTGCTTCAATTTTAAAAATACGTTTTGACACCTCTTCAAAATTTATCATTTTGCTATGCTCTTTTGCTGTACCATTACTATCATGTGCTGCAAATCCATACGCCATAGGTGTGATATTTTCTGTATCATAATATGCCATACGTGCATCAATCCACTTTCCTGTTTGAGCATCTGTAATCCAAATTTTTGCGTTATCAGCCCATGCTATCTTTTCATCATCAAACCATAATACCATACAACCTATATCATCAAACATATAACTTCTATTTGTTTGTGGGTTTATCACTTGTACCGTGTTATGTCTGTCACTTACAACCATTTTACAGCGTTCACACATATCTCTGTCCCAATGCACATCTCGTAACTCTGTAGAACTTCTCTTTTCACAAGCAGTGAAACTTAACAGTAATACTATAGCTAAAAAAAGTAATTTAATGTGTTGCATAAGGATCAACTTTTTCATCTGAGACTACTTTACCTAAATCCATATAAACTTGCCGATTTACAATCTCTTGTACCTCTTCTATACGGTGTGTAACAAAGAGTGACAACTTCTCTTTTTTACTCTCTTGAATCAGTGCATAGAAATCTTCTCTAGCTTTTGGGTCAAGGTTAGCTGTAGGCTCATCATAAATAACAATTTCACTCTCCTTAGCAAAAGAGATAGCTATAAGAAGCTTCTGCTTCATCCCTCCTGAGAGTTTAAAAAAAGATTTTCCGAGATTTATTTTAATATCAAACTTCATAGCATTAGCATAATGATAAATACTTTTTTCATCTACCCCTGAACTTTTACATACATAAGATATAAGTTCCTTAACACTTAGTTTAATAGGAGGAGGAAGTTGTGGTACAAAAGAGACATGTTTTAGTACTTCAGTACGCTCTTTAATAGGGTCTAAACCATTTACTTTTACATGACCACTACTCGGATGATAATAGCCTAGTATAGAACGTATTAAGGTAGTTTTACCTGCTCCATTGGCTCCCATTAGAGCCACAGAGTCATTGAGTTTAAATGCTATATTTACAGAATCTAAAGAGAGATGCGTACCAAATTTTTTACTTAAATTGTTCACTTCTATCATACAAGTCCTTTAAGTCTAAAGTCAAACTTGAGTGCATCTGTATGACATACATCTATACATCTTCCACAGAGTGTACAGTCAGCTCCTGTAATATACTCATGAGTAATACCCTTCTCTTCTCTTTGTTTGTCATATTTTGCTTTTACTATCTCTAATACTTGATTTTCAAAACATACATCATGACATACCATACAGTGGTCACAGTTGTCATTCCACTCTACTCTTAGTGCAGAAGCTTTTCCTATCATTCCATATGTTGTACCTATAGGACAAATATAAGTACACCATGCACGACGAGAAAAAAAGACTTCAAGTGCTAGAACAACCAAAACCCAGATAAGTGCTAAACTCCACCCATAGGCTACCATTCTACTAAGTATCCCTACAACATTAAATGTCTCAAAAACTAGATACCCACTACTAAATGCAAGGGTAAGAAAAATAGCCCAAAAGATGTAACGTACTCTATGGTCAAACTTTCTACTCTTTATTATTTTCTTTGCCACTAAGGTATCATGCCACTTTTCAGCAATCTCTGAAAGCAAACCATAAGGACAAACCCATGCACAGTAACTTCTCCCACCAACTAAGAGATAAAAAAGTGTAATTGTAACTGTACCTATCACTATGTTAATAGGCATTTTAAAGGTAGCTAAATAGACTTGCATCGTGGTAAAAGGATCTATAAGATGGAATCCTAAAAATCTTGAACCATTTAGTGTTCCTTCTAGTGTTTGAATATCAATAAAAAATGATAAGAAAAAAAGTAGATGGATAGAAATAACAAGTATCCATCTTTTCATTCTATAACTAAACTTTTTTTTACCCTCTTTGCTTACATCGAAAAATGTAGACCAAAAGGTTGTTTTTCTTATGGTCTCTCTATTATTATACTTATCCATCTTGAACTTCCTCTATGGTTGGCTATATTGTAGCTACTGTTTAGCAGCTTCTGCTTTAGCTGGAAACGCACCTATCTCATCTGCAAATCTCTTTAAATCATCATTATTTAATGGTATTAAAAGCCCTTTCATAACAACGTTTTCTTTTCTACCTGATTTAAATGCTGTTAAATTTTCGTAGATTTTTTCAGCTGTTTGACCAAAAAGCTTAGGTCCCATCATCGCTTTACCATTTTGCATACCTGAACCATTTACACCATGACAAGAGGCACATTTACTTTTATACTCTCTACTTACTGGGAATGCTCCTGCACTTCCTGCTTTGTCTCTTAGTGCATTGAGTTTATCATCCTCTTTTTGTCTGTCTGATTTTTCATCTACTTTAACACTATTTGCTGATTGCATTGTATCACCAAAATCTTTTATGACTTTACCATATTCGCCACCATGATACGCACCACCACCCATAAAGGTAAGTCCCATTAAACCTATAATAACTACGGTGAGTAACCCTACAATAATATTTTTCATGCTTATCTCCTTGCCTCTTTTATTTTTTGATTAAATTGATATATCTCATCTGCTAATGATCTGATCTCATTCTCATCCATCATGTTAATCAGTTCTATCATGAAATCATTTTTCTTCTTACCACTTTTAAAAGCGGCAATAGCATTAAAAATCTCATCTGAAGTTTTACCCAATAATGATGGTCCTATAATTCCATTTGCATAATCGTTATGACAAGCCGAACACTTCACGATAAATTTTTTACTCAACTTTTTTACTAAAAGTGAAATTTTTATCTCTTCGTATGGACTTCTAACATGTATGTTTGCATCTAAACTTGTACGTGGTTTTACACGTACAGATGCATCTTTATTTGCAGGTTGTGCATTTTGGTCATACTCACTTTTAATATTGTAATCATAATAGTAAGATTTACTCTGTTTTTTATCTACACTCTTATCTTTAACTTTAATCTCTCTACTATGATTATTCGCTACGATTTCTATCTTTGGTGCAGTATTACTTACTACAGTTTTATGCTCTTTTGCCGTAGTGTCTTCTCCACATGCCGTCAATAAAGAGGCTACTAATAGACTAGAAACTAAAGTTGCTAGTGATGTTATTTTTTTCATCTTATACCTCTAACTTTCATTTTGATATTGTTCTTTATATGTAACTCTTGGTTTTACAATAATAGAAGCCGTTTTAGTAGGACAAACTTCTTCACATGCACCACATCCTATACAACCATCATAAATTTCTGGTCGTTTTCCACCTTTGCTATCTGGAACCATCGCAATAGCAGAGAGAGGGTTTGGTATAGGACAGACATCGGCACATAGAGTACACGGTTTCCCCTCATAGCCCTCTAACTTATCTAAAAGATTTCTCTCCAATTCTGTTACGTTTCTTTGTGCATCTGTAAACGCATGCATAAATCTGTTATAGCCTTGTGGTACAGGCGTATTGTTCATCGCTAAACATCTATCTGGAAACTCCAATACTGCTATACCCATATGTATATCTTCAGCTTTTTCACAGTGATGATCTAATGCACCTGATGGACATGCAAGTACACATGGTACAGCTGTACAAGCATAACAACCACGCTCTGTTGCATCTATATATGGAGTGCCTAAGCCATGTCCCATAGCTATATCTGATAATTTAATAGAGTGATATGGACACACTTGCAGACACTGACCACACTTAATACAGAGTGCTAAAAAGTTATCTTCATCTATTGCACCAGGAGGTCTTAGTCTATTTTCTGCTTTTACTGCTTTTGGAGCAAACAGATAACCACCTGCTAAAACAGTACCTAATATACCTAGTGTTGAGTATTTGACAAATTCTCTTCTATCTGTTTTTACCTTTGCCATATTTATCCTTCCATCTTTACTTTTGGTTCTTCATCTTCAAGCAGAAATAGTGGCTTTGAAAATGGTGCTAGTTTTGCTAAAAAATTCAATAGTGAAATTACAGGTGAACCGTAAAAAAACTTTACATCAGGGTTATATACCCAAAGTTGATCTGCGTACTGATACACTTTGTGTGGTGTATCACCGATGTTATCTCCATTTTTATCAAACCCTTCATAGTTATCCCAGTAGTTACCTACTATCTCATTTTCATTGGTCTTTGAACCTCTACTATTATTAACAATATCTTCAATATTTCCCAAAATTACATTATCTTTAATAATATTATTTTCAGAGAGAGAGTGAAAATGTAGTGCAACAGCATTGTAGAGAATTTTATTTCCAATAATCCAGTTATGGGTGTCTGGTTCAAAAGGTGATCTGTCTATATAGAGTCCTTGTGCATTGTAGAGTATGGTATTGTCTTTAAGTGTAAAGTTAGAAACATCTTTTAAACCTATCCCCATACCTGTAGCACCTAGTGAACTCTTAATAACATTTCCTGTTGCAATAGTATCTTTAGAGTACATAAAAAAGATACCCACAGAGTTAAACTTATAGTGATTGTCTTTTACTATATTTTTTCCAGCATACATAAAATGTAGAGAGTATCTACCATACTCTCCGTAGTTCTCTACTATCTCATTTCCATGAGAATACCATACAACCATATCACGTGACTTTATAAGAGAATTCTTTTTAATAAGATTATCATTACTATACCAAAGTCTTAAACCATCACCACGAAGCCCTAAATCTAACGCTTTAGAGGTAATATAGTTATAAGAGACAATAGATTTTTTTACCATCTGCATATCTATACCAAAGAGACAATCATCTATTTTACAATGACTAATCTCACACTGTTTTGCATCAGATATCTTGATAGCCGCATCTAAAGTATGATGTTTGTCTCCACTATTGGTAATTCTTACATTTTTAATAGTCACATAAGAACTATTTATAGTAATGACTGTTCCATTACCTTCACCATCTATCACAACACCCTCTTCAATTCCTATGATAGAGAGAGGTTTATTGATAGTAATACTACCTTTATATACCCCTGCTGGTAACTTTAAAATAGATCCTTCAGGTGCAGTATCAATAGCATTTTGAAGTATATTCGCTTCTAAAAAAGTAAACAATGATAAGAGAAATATAACTAGAACTTTAATCAAACTTCAAACCTTTATGATATATATCTATGAATTTATAGATGTCTCTTTTATTGCTTTTCTTTTTGCAAAATAAGCCAAAAGACTTAAGATACTAATAGCTAACAATAGATAAAAACCTATTGTTGGGTAAGAGTGTGTTGTAAATTGTGCTATCTTACCATCGCCAAATACTGTTGGCATAAATGGTTTAATCTTGAATGCTCCCCAATCATGAAGATTATGTCCAAACCAATAGAGCCAGTAGGAGTAATCTGCTAAAAACAGTAGAGGTAGAGAGACTGGAATTAACATACCTAACGTAAATATTGCTGTATCGTATGCTATAAAATAGATAATAATTAATGACAGCAACAACAGTGCATAAATACCTATCTCACGTTCAAAATAGCCCCCTACATACATAGGATCCATCCCTACATAGTGATTAATTGTATTCATCTCATGTACTTCACCAGAGAAGCCATCAAAATGAAAAAAGACAGGAATCCCTTGAGGAAATGCCTCTTTTGGATAGTTAGGTGCTTCAAGTGAAACAGCCCAAATAGGTAAAGAAGCTACTCCAATTTCAGCAGTGGAAGCAATCATTTTTTCTAAATCATTGTGAGCCTCTACATCTGTTGCGACACTTTTATATCTACCTTGGTTATAAAGGTTCCAAATCTTAATAGATAGTGGTGAAATCTCATCTGCTTTACCCTCAGATATTTTATTCATGGTTCCATGAAATGTAATCATAGGTAAAGTAAAACCTAACGTAAGTATTATCAGTGCTAAAGCAGCAAAAACCCTTGCTTTTATAAAACTCGGATGCATATATTCTCCTTTGTGGAATAAATTAAAATGATTATATCAAAAGAGTGTATAAAAAGAATTGAGGTGCATCAATAAAGTAGTTAAAGTTATGAAAAATGATAGTTAATGATTATAGCATAGATAGATTATTAAAAGTTATAGTAGTGGCTATACTAAGGGAAGTATCCCTTAGTATATTTGAACATATTATGTGTCTAAAATAGGTTGGCGTTTTCGTCAATCCATTTAAAGTACTCAATAATATCTTTAATCTCTTCTTTACTCATATGCTGGTTAGGCATTTTAAGGTTGAAGTAATCAATCATACCTTTAATGTATGGTTCTTTAAATTTAGATTCTGGAGATAAGATAAATGCACTTACCCATTTCTCAGCATCTTCATGACGTTGAAGTACACCTGTAAGGTCTGGACCAGATGATACTTTACCAACAACGTGACAACCTGAACATCCACCTTCATCAAAGGCTCTTGCTCCACGCTCTGCTTCTGCAGATTGCTTAGTAGCTACAAGTCTAACTAGTGCATCTTTAGCTCTAATACCAACATCGGCAGTTTTAACCATAAGTTGCCAAATCATGTTTTCAAAAAGAATCGCTTTTTCCATGTCACCAGCAGCTACTGCTTCGTCTGCAAGTTTTTTCTGAGCAGGAATTTGTCCAGCTTGATCAAAGGCATCTGTTACAAGGTCAGCAACTACTTTATGGTCAGCAAAGTTATTATCTTTTAAGAATTTAACAACTGAGTTAATAACTTCTTGAGTTGCAGCATTTACAGCAACTGTTTTGTCATACTCTGCTTTTAACTCTTCAGGAGACATAGTTTTCATTTTAAGCTTTTGTGCTGACTCATACTTTTTATTTGGATCTTTAACCATAAGGTAACCCATCATTTCTAAGTGAAGTGCCGAACAGAACTCTGTACAGTAGTAAGGGAAAACACCCTCAATATCAGCTTCAAATTTAATAGTAGAAGTTTCACCTGGTTCTAATGACATATGTACATCAAAGTTATCAACTGTAAACCCATGAGTTTCATCTTCAGCTCTCTCAAGGTTAGTTATATGCATAGTTACTATATCACCTTTATTAACAGTGATTCTTTCAGGGTTTATGTGTGAACGAACCATTGTTGCATAAACAGTAACATTTTTTCCTTCTCTTACTATTCTCTCTTGACCAGCAAGTGTTTTACCTTTATGAGGCTTACCAGTTTTGGTATTTGTACCCATTTGGTATCTAACTTTAGGATGAAGCTTACTCGCTCTAATTGCAACAGCTTGGTGAGGTTCACCTAAAGGAATTGGCATATCATAAAGAAGATCCATTGTTTTACCACTAATATCAATCAACTGGTGATTTTGTGGGTGTAGTGGTCCAACATTTTGAAATCTATCAATTGCTAATTTGTTAAGTGAAATAATATATTTCCCTTGAGGATCAGCAGATTTACCTTCCATACCACAAAGGTGTCCAACATTATAATGAACATTCTCTTTATCAAGTACTTTTAGTGTTTTATAGTTCCATTTTACAATTTGACTATCAACATATAGTGAAGTATAAATTTCACCATCTACATTAGAGTACTGGTTATGCAATGGCCCAAGACCCAACTCAACTTGACCGTGTAAAGATGACTTCATATCTAAGATAGGGATACCATAAGGATCTTTTCCTACAAATTTCTTGTCAGCAATAAGTTTTTTAATTTTACTCCATTTATAAACAGAAGCATGTGTATCAAGCTTACCACAAACTGTAATGTATTCACCATCTGGAGAGACATCAACACCATGAGGTGATTTTGGCTCAGGAATTAAAAATAATGCATCATTAGCAATAGATACTTCCATAGGAATAATTCTCATTCCATTTACAACTTTTACATTTTTAGGATCTTCTGCAAGTTTAGCCAATTTTTCCCAGTTATATACATGTAAGAAGTCAGTATCATATCTACTACAACCAGCTTCAAATGGAGGCATACCTACTTCTATACCACCTGTGTACATCTCTGTGTTAAATGAGTTTGTGAAACCCCAACCATGAGAAGCACCTTTACCTGCATCAGATAAATCCTGCATGTATGGAGGCATTTCAATAACAAATGAAGCATTTTGATCAATTCTACCAATTTCTGGATTAAATTTCCAAAGTGTTGCTCCACCACGATATGTCTCTTTATACTCTTCTATTGGGTGGTAATTATTATCAAATGGTGCAGCATATTGACATGCTTCAATGATATACTCAGAGTTTTGTGTAAAGAAAGCTCCACCATGATCTGATTTGAAGACAGGATTCACAACAATTTGTTTTGTTTCAAAATCTTCTAAATCAATAACAGCAATTCTTGGGTTAGCTTTATCATTAATAACCAACCATTTACCATCATATTTACCATCTTTTTCAGAAAGTCCAGGGTGATGAGTATCTCCCCAATTAATTTCTCTACCTCTAACGTTACCTTGTCTAAGTACTTTTTTTGAATCTTCATCAAAACCATACCCTTGCCAAGGCTCAGGGGTAAATACTGCGATGTATTTAAGAATTTTCATAGATGGTACACCATATACCAACATCTGTCCACTCTGTCCACCAGAACTAAATACTACAAACTCATCTCTCCCACCAGTAGGTAGGTAAGTTTTTGCTGCACGGATAACATCGTTTTCCGTTAAGCCTCTCTCTTTCATAACTTTTTCTAAAGCCCCTGAACTAAAAGCTGTTGTAGCAGCTAAAGCAGAACCTAGAAAAAGTGTTGAAAGTTTATTTAACTTATTACTCATTTTCTCTCCTCCAAATTTTTAAAAACTAAATTTAAGGAAATGACTCCCCAAATTAAGATTTATCTAATGTCACAATAATAATTAAAGCTTATTATAATAATCAGACACTTACTATTATAACTAAATAAAATGGGTAGCTTACTTGATTTGTGTCAAGATTTTAACACTAAATTAACAATGATTTTAGTTTTGAATTGTGTTTTTAGAAATGAAGTAATTTACAAAGATGTAGAAATACATCCTTGTAAAGATAGATTAAAATTTATATTTTAAATTTGCGTAAAGGTAACGCCCAGGTTCATTCATAAGCATAACTTCTTCTCCTGGTACACCAAGAAGAATTAAATCTTTATAAGTATTTGATACCGCATAAGTCTCATCAAAGACATTATCTACACCTACAACGAGTTCAAAGTTCTTTCCAAAGTTTTTTGTAGCTCTTAAATTGAGTATAGTATATGCTTCTAACTCTTGTTCCCCATTTTCAGCATCTACATCATCCCAAGAATCAGCTGCTATTACTTGCGCTCTAAATGTTAAACTCTCATCCCAGTCATAATTTGCTGCAAGATTCACTTTAAATGGTGGAATTTCAGGCATGTTTGTCTTATTTTGTCCTGTAAGTGGATTATCTTTTTCACCCCTTTGATATGCCATTCCATAATCAAAATAGAGTTCAGCAGTAGCTATATATGTTCCACTAAGTTCAAATCCATAAATGGTTGCATCAACATTTTCATAGTTATTTGTATTGCCATTACTTGCATTATAGGCAATATAGTCTTCTAACATTGAGTAAAATACTTTTGCTTTAAAGGTAGCATTTTCATAGCTTTTTTCTATACCCATATCAAACTCATAGTTAACTGTATTGGCTAAGTCAGGTGTTCCTATAGCATTGCCCATGCTTCCTATCCAGTAAAGTTCTTTTGCGTCTGGTACTCTTGACGACTTTCCAAAACCTACAAAATATTTGGTATACATATCTACATTGTATGTTCCAAATAAGTAGGCACTTAATGCACTATATTTATTGTCAGGTTGTACTAAATTTACTCTGTTATTGGCAGGAGTAACCGTTGTATCATCATATCTTACCCCCATATCTAAAACAAATTTACCCATCTTTATTTCATCTTTTATAAAAAATGCTATATTCTTAGTATCTACATCATCTATACTATAGGCTCTATCTGCTGCTAAGGCTGTACCATCTTTATAGTATCCCCCATCCCAATTACGTAGTGAATAATCAACACCTGTTGTAATCGTATGGTTGGCTACATCAAAACTATTTTTAATCTTTGCCCCTTGCATCTTAGTCTCTAATTTATGTGTCATTTCAAAACCATTTACAACTGCAGCTTTACGATACAGTGTTGACATAGGGTGTTCAACTGTCGATTGATAGAGCTGTACAGTAAGCTCTTTAGAGTATTTTCCTAAATTTTTTACACTATACTCTGCATTAAAAATATCAGAATCATCATAGAGTGCATCCATTTTAGAAGAGGGATAAAGTACATTATCACTTCTATTTGCTGTATAACTTACTTTTAACTCTTGGTTATCTGTGATATTCCAAAAAAGTTTTGCCATCATTGTTTTTTTACTATAAGCATCCATATTTTGATATTTAGGTTGATACTGTGTGGCTGCTGGTGCTTGTCCATTTTGAACATTTTCAGCTATCTGACCTACAAAGTCATTACCGTTACCATCTTCATACTGTTCACTACTCTCCGTTGAAGCAGAGAGTAAGAACCTTACCGTATCGGTTCCCCCACTAATGTTAAAAGATGCTTTTTTAGAACCCCAACTCCCTAAACCAAGGTTTAGTTCTCCTGCTAACTCTTGAGTAGGTTTAATGGTATGTATTTTTATATCTGAACTTAATACACCAAAGTCCTCTACATTGTAAGGACCTTCATTAATCTCTATATAATCTACATTATTTGTCAATATATGAGAAATAGGAGGATCCATTCTATTTGGACACGCTCCACATACTTTTGCACCATCTATAGTTACATTGATGTTATCTTTTTTTTGTCCTCTAACAAGAATATCATTGGCTATACCTGATCTTCTACTAAGAGCCACACTAGGTGACTGTTTAAAAAGTGCTTCTGCTAAGTCTGCTGATTTGATATCATCACCATGTACATCTTTTATCACTTCTGTATCTATTTGTGCTTCTACGTCTATTGTTCCTAGCTCTATTTGTGCTGCTTGTAATGATAAGGCACAAACAAAAGAGAGATAGATGCCTTTTTGTATTTTCCTCACGATGACTCCTCCAAATTCTTTAGAGGAGTATGGCATGATTATGTTAATTATCTGTTAAACTTATCGGAGTTGATAACGAAGTGTAAGATTTACACTTTGAGGAAGTGAAATAGGAACATTTTTAGTGCTTATGGGGAAAGCTCTTTTAACAGCACTTTTAGCAGAAGTATGAAAAACTTTAGGTCCACTTACAGAGATATTTCCTACATTTCCACTACGTAGAATAGTAAAACGTACTTTTACTGAGCCTTGCATCCCTCTTCTTTTCGCTATTTTAGGATAACTTTTATTTTTATTAATCTTAGCTCTTACTTTAGAGAGAAATTTATTCTTTTGAGCTTTACTACTTCTTCTACTTCCTGCTCTTGCTTTAGTTGGTTTTTTTGCTCTTCTAACTTTACTTCTTTTCTTAACTCTTTTTTTAATTTTTTTCTTGACTTTTTTCTTTGGCTTTTTTTTGATTATCTTCTTAACTACTTTTTTTACTACAGGTATAGGAGTCACTTTTTCTATTATGGGTTCAGGAACTACCTCTTCTAATTCTGGCTCTTCTTCTTTTACCTTCTCTTCAACTACAGGTTCAGGCTCTGGTTCTTCTTCAATAACAGGCTTTTCTATAACTTCTTCTACAACCTCTTCTTCTTTTGGCTCTTCTATTAAGGGTAAGATTTCAGGAACAAATGTTGCAAGGTTAAGGTTTATCACTTGCTCTTTAGGTTCCTCATCTGCTACTAGGTACTTAGTTTGTAGATAGATATATGTACCCACTAAAAGCAGATAAAAGAGTGTAGTAGTAAAAAAAGAAATGATATGTCGATACTTAAACACTACTACCCCTTAAAGTATTATTGGTGTGAAGTGTAGCAAAGATAGGTTAAAGAGATATAAATTAACCTAAAATTGATGCTAACTTCTCTATATTTATTCGCTTTTCAAAACAATATACTCTTATTTTATGGGGTATTTTTAAAACGCGACACTTCTCTTTAAACTTTTTAGGCATATTTGTAGTAAGAAAAGGAGCGATGTATAGTGTGTCTAAGACAAATTCTACTGCCCACTCTCCACCTATAACCAAAGAAATTTCTTTTTCTATCTCTTTACGTTGAGATGCAGAGAGTAAATAACCTAATCTCTTAAGTGTTAAGTCTGTAGCTTTTACTTTTATAGAGGGGTTCTTTAGTTTTATAATCCTTAACTCATCCTCTTCATAGATTTGAATAAAGCCCTCTTCTAAGCTCTCTTTATCTTTACGCAAATAGTCAAAACTACGTTTTATCCCCTCTTTGTGGTGCTCTATTAGTTTGTCTGAAAACTCTTTACGAAATCTATTACGTTCATACTTCTCATCAGTGTTACTCTTATCTATAAAATAGTGATGACTATGCTTAGTTAAGTACTCAAGTAACTCTGCTTTACTCCACTCAAGTAGTGGACGTACTAAGATGTAGTTTTTACGTTGACTTTTAGGTTCAAGCCCTATGAGTTCAGAAGTTCCTGCACCTCTAACCAAACGCATAAGTAACCATTCTAGTTGGTCATTGAGTTGATGTGCAGTTAGTAGATTATCATACTGATGCTCTTCTATGAGTCTTTCAAAGAAGTTATAGCGAAATTCTCTTGCATTTTTCTCAAAGTGTGTGGTAAAGGTAGGGGCTTTTATCGTGTAGCATTTGAGATGGTATTTGTCTGCTAAAGCATAGGCGTACGTCTCTTCTTCGTGGCTCTCTTCTCTTGTTCCATAATTGACTAACGCAATGTCAAAAACAACATGGTTCTCAAGAAGAAGAAAAAACAGTGCAGAGGAGTCAACCCCCGCAGAAAAAGCCAATAAGTTCTTTTTCTCTTTTAAAGCTGAAACATCAAAGGTAGGCATGAAGAGTTAAACTATTTCTATCAAGGTAGCTAACAGTTGTTCTCCTGCTCGTTGTGTTATTTTTGCTTTATATCTTTTTCCGTAGTGTATTGCCAAATCAGAAGTATCATTTATGAGTATCTCGCCATCTATATCTACTGCCCAAGCAAGAGGTCTAGCACTAAGTAAATACTCATGTTCATCACTCTCACCCTCTACTATAACACTAAGTGTTTGACCTACCATACTTTCTAAAGAAGCTTGAGTAGATAACTCTGCTATTTCTCCTAGAGTATTGGCTCTTTCATCTATAGTGTCTTGTGAGATTTGCTCCATCTCATACGCACTTGTTGTCTCTTCATTGGAGTAGTGAAAGGTATTAAATCTATCAAAAGCAAAACTCTCCATAAACTGACACAAACTTTTAAAACTCTCTTCACTCTCACCAGGGTGTCCTGCTATAACCGAAGTACGGATAAAAGCGTTGGGTTTACTCTTCATATGTTTTAGTAGTTCCACAGTTTTCTCTTCCCCAAAACCACGTTTCATCACTTTAAGTACCCCATCATCTATATGCTGTATAGGCATATCATAATAGGTTTGAAAAATCACAGAATCTGAGATAGCATCGATAAGTGCAAACGTAGTCGTACTAGGGTAAAGATACAAAATACGTGCAGAAACTATATTTTCTACTTTTTCAACAGCTTCAATAAGATCTATAAGCCCATCTTTTAACTCCATATCACGTCCATAGCTTGAACTATCTTGAGAGATAAAAGAGAAGTCATAGTACCCTTTTTCTACAAGCATCTCTACCTCTTTTACGATGGAAGAGAGTGAACGGGAGTGTAACTTTCCTTTAAAACTAGGGATAGCACAAAAAGAACACGCTTGGTTACACCCCTCTGCTATCTTAATGTATGCGTGAGAAGATGAACCTGTTATCACCCTACCTGACGTCTCTGTAGCGAGATAAACCTCTGGAGTAAATGTACTCTGTTTAGAGGCGATAAGCTCATCTATCTTCTCATAATCCCCAACTCCCGTAAAGATGTCTATCTCAGGCATATTGGCTTGTAACTCCTCTTTATAACGCTCAGAGAGACAGCCACTCATTACAAGTATAGACTCTTTTTTACGTTCATCATGTAAGCTAAGAACCGTGTTAATACTCTCCTCTTTTGCCGCCTCAATAAAGCCACAAGTATTGACAATAATCACATCTGCTTCAGTACTGTCATCGGTAATCTCATACTCTTTAAGACGACCAAGCATCACTTCACTGTCTACAAGGTTTTTCGTGCATCCTAGGCTTACTAGGTGTAGTTTTTTATTCATTTATATGCTTCTTTACGATGTTTTATATTTACTACAACTATAAATCCATTTTCTATGTCAAAAAGTACTCTATAGTTACCTATTCTGTATCTGATAGGTGGGTAATGATTTTTTAATTTTTTTATATTTGTAATATTTGGGTACTCTTCTAGCTTTTTAATTTGTATTAAAATCTTTAGAGCTTGTTTTTTATCTATATTTTTTAAATCTTTTTTTGCAGATTCTTGAATTCTAATAATCATTCATACTCACGTATAATACTATCTATACTATATGTTTGCTCACCATTTTCACGTCTAATTTTAGCATCTTTTATAAAAGCATAATCTCTATCTTCTATAGAAATTTCTTCTATTTTATTTGATTGTTTATAAAAATCAAACAGTTGCACTAAAGCATCTTTAATATTGGTTGTTTGAAACTCTTCTTTAAGATTTTCTATAAAATGTTTATCTACATCTATGGTAAGTTGCATAAATTATCCTTTATCTACTTTTGTAGCATTATAACATAAGTTACTGTAGTAAAATTTTGAGATAGTATTAATATAAATGATGGGAAATAAAGAGGGTAAAAATAAAAAAAGAAGTTAGAGTCAGGCAGAAGCCTGAACTCTAAGAGATAAAACTTTAAGAGTAATTCTTAGAAGTTGTATCTTGCCCAGAAACGAAGCATGTTGTTGCTATCTTCGTTAGGTTGAACATCTCTGTTTTCAAGTACGTAACCAGCAAATACTGTTGTAGAATCATTAAATACTTTAGTTTTGTATGTTACATCTAATTCGTAAGGATTATTATCTTTTCCACCAGTAAGATCATCTTCATTAGCAATAGCATAACCATAAGCTACACCAAAAGTACCACCATATAGGTTAGCAGAAGCTGCAACTTTTACGTAATCAGCATCAGATCTAATTACACCTTGGTTAAGAATCATTTGTGTATAAAGTGGAGTTTTTACACCACCAACATTTTTAAATCCATCTATTGCATTAGCATTTTCATCTGTGCTAGAGTAAGCAACTGATGCACTAAACATACCATAATCAGCACCAACTTTTCCACCAAATGCAACAGAATCGTCAGCTAATGCATCACTCATGATAGTACCACCCTGAAGTGCTACATTGAAGTTAGAAACATTAAATTTAGCATCTACCCATAAGATATTTGCATCTTCTGTAGAAATATTTTTTCCTGAACTTGAATAAACGTCTGGCCACTCAGAAGCATAATACCATGTACCAGTTAAAGTTAATCCTTCAATTGATTTGTTTTGAACTGTTGCCATAAAGATACCTTGATCTGTACCATTTTTAGCATTAGAATTACTTGGAATTCCAGCATTATTCACACCATTAAATTTCTTTACATTTACAGAGCTGTTAGCTTTAGCAACCCATGCACCAACTAAAGTAGTATCAGAGATATCTGTATTTACAACTAAAGCTGCATCAAATGTATTTTTGAATACGTTCCAGTTTTCAGAGAAAGCAAATGGAGAAAGTGATTTTGGAAGTTCTTGACGACCAAGTTTAACTGCAGTATTACCAAACCCGTAAGTTAAGTAAGCTTGAGAAATCCAACCACCAGTACCTTGCATAGTGTTATCTACTAAATCAATTGACTCATCTTGAAGACCAAGAGTACCAAGACCAGATACTTCAACACCAGCACCAATACCATAAGCAAGGTCACTGTTTACTGCTCTTAATTGAATACCTGAGTTTGCTGCTGAACTTTCTGGATCAAAAAGATCTCTTGCTGCAGTTAAATCTCTTGTTTGGTAGTAAAGTACTGCTTGACCTGAAAAATCCCAACCAGATGCTTCTACTACTGGAGTTTCTATTACTGGCTCTACTGGTGCGATGTCTCCACCTGCCATAATCATTGTTGACGCTACTACTGAAAGTAATAAAGTTTTTTTCATTGTAAATTCCTTGTGTTTTGTTATATAAATAGCATTATAACACAGTTCATTTATAAATGTCAAGTAAATGAATGAAAAGTTAACAAATAGTTAATAATTCCATCCGATGTCGAATTTTAGGGCAGAGGTGTCACTAAAACCATTGGCATATAGAGCAAAACGATACTCCTTATAGTGAATATCTACCCCAAACATACCAAAATATGTTTCATAACTTAAACTTCCTACTAGATTTTCATTATATGCATAAGTATATTTTACATAGGGTAGATACGTATCGTAGATATACTCTACTCCAAGATGCATAGTATTTTCATCTAATGCGTATGATCCTTCTACTTTCCATTTATCTATAAGTGTTTGTGTAAATGTCACCTCTTTTTCAAGTCCTGAAATAACAGGTGAGTACTCTACATAGCCATTTTCATCATAACTTTTATTGTCTGATGACATAGTGACATAACTATAAGGTAAATTTTTCCAATAAAGCTTAGCAAAAATATCATTTCCTACTACTAAAAGTGAAAACTTACGGTACTGTGCTAAAAGTGAAAGGTGTGTACTAAACCCATAAGACGTAGCAGAGTTTACCTCTAAGTCATAGAGATGATTTTCTGTATATCTATAAGTAGAGCTAAACATAAAGTCATAATCTTTTTCACTTAATGCAGTAGCATTTCCATAAACATTTCCATGTTGTGTTTGTGTTCCATGTAGTAATTCTACTGCAAATCCAAGTTTAACACTATACTCTTTATCTTTATAAAGATTTAATGTATTTGCAAGTGTAATACCATAAACTTCAAAACCCTCTATCGTTAAAGCGATATTATAATTTTTATCTAACGTCATATCTAGGTCATTTGATGATTGATTTACAAGAAGCATGGTATCTGCTGATGTTTTCATCACTGCTTCTTGACGGTATGTTAAACCAAGATAACCTAAACCACTTATGTAAGTACCTATGTCATATCTTCTATCTTCTACTGCAAGGTAGTCAAATTTTTGACTATAAAAACGCCCTTTGAAATCATGAAAAAGTCCATCTATAGAGAAGGCATCATTCATTAAAAGTGTTTGGGTATTGACATAAAAGGTTTGTGGAGTATTTGGAAGTTGAAAAGGGTTTAAAAATGAGAGTGAGTCAGCAATAGCCAACTCACCAAAAAAAAGCACACCTATACTTAGGATGCCTTTTTGTATTTTTCTTTGTTTACTATGGAAGAGATTCAAAAGAACCATCTACATATGCTATCACAGGTACATCAGAACGCTCTTCAACTGTTCCAACTATTACACCATCTTTAGTTACAGTACCTGTACCATCTACAACTAAGTCACCATTTGCTACTGTAAGTTCTGCACGAAGACCTGTATGTGTTGTTACAACAACATCACCATTTTCCATCTCTGCATCAAAATCACCAGTTACATTGATAACTATTGCATCATAACTATATGAAGCACCAACAGTCACATTTGTATCTGTATTTTCATAAGTTAATGTTAACAATATCTCTGGACGCTCTGGCATTTGAAGTTTACCATTAATACGAACATTTAACTTTTCATCTTCAGTTTCACTCTCTAAGTTCATAGTTTCTGCATTTGTCCATAGTACATTTAATGTACCCTCTATAGATGCACCTGTTTTTGAGATAGCCCCTACATAAGTAAGATCATTTGGAACCCAACCACTGTTTGCAAGGTCACCATCATTATTAGAATCTACATAATCTAAGTTAACTTGTGGTGTTACTCCCATAGGACATGTATTTTCAAATGATAAAGTAGATGCTGCGGTATCAAAGTCATCCCAATCGTATTGACCATTAATTTCAGTATTGAAATATCCATTTTCATTTGTATAGGCTCTATGTGTTACATCATCAAGTGTAATTTCTACATATCCATTTTCATAATTGCTACCATCTCCACAATACACTTGTCCACCAAAATCAGTTGTATATACTTCCGTAAATCCACCTTGTGCTGACATACCAGCATTTTGTACATAAGAGTTTACGTCTATTTTACCATCTACAGTATATGCACCCACTACACCTTGTATAGTTACTGTGTTTAGTTTAATAAAGTTAAATTGTGGTTCTGTTTCACCAGCTACCTCTTCACCTGCTTCATACCCTAATGTAGCTGTTGTATCTGAAAGAGTAATCGTTGTTCCATTACTTGACACTTCTGCATTGAGTGTTAGGTTTGCACCCGTTGAAGTTTTATCAATACCAAATGTACCATTGAAACTTTGTCTATCTTCTACACCATCTACAGGGTCATAATCAAGAGGTAAAGTTCCAACGAGTGTTGCATTAAGTGAAGTAAAATCATAAGGATTAAAGCTATCATCTATCTCTGGGTACGTTACTGTACCTGTCCATGTATCTGCACTATCTGATTGAGATATAGTATAACTCCATGAACCTTCGTCATTTTTACTAATAGTTGCACTTCTTGTTTCACTAAGCTCAAGACCTGAAAGAGAAGTTTGCTCATTCTCTTCAGCATACTCTATAGCATCTGCAAAACGACCAAGTATTTCACCTATGAACTCTGTATTTATCACTACATTGTTTACAGCCTCTTCCATAGATAGTGCTTCTGTATCTAAGAATCCTGGAGTACCAGCTTCTTGGTAGTCTGTTACACTCATAGCTTGTGTACGTAACTCAGCAAAAAGTGCTTTTGCTCCATCTATATCACTCGTACCACCTGCATCTGTATCATCACCAGTTCCAGCTCCATCATCACTGTCATCACCAGTTCCAGCTCCATCATCACTGTCGTCACCAGTTCCAGCTCCATCATCGCTGTCATCATCGCTGTCATCATCGCTGTCATCAACACTACCATAATCACCCGTTGGAGTATAGTCACCATCAGCTTCAGTAAGTGGATTAGTAAGATCTTCTTCCTCCATAGTACCTGTTAACGCTACAACTGTTACATCTGTTGCTCCATTAGCCTCTCCATCAGAGAGTTCTTCTGCCAAAGCATTGGTTACATCTATAACAGAGGTACTATCATCTGCCTCAGCAAGAGTATGAATAGCTCCAATAATAATTGCACTATTACCTTCTGTAGGGTCAGCTACTAGTGGGTCAACCCCAAACATCTCTCCTATTTCCCCTCTTGAGACTGCTAAGTCATCAGCAGTAATATCTGCTATTTCTCCTCCAGCTTGCTCTGTTGCACGCTGATAGACTATCTCTGTTAGAGGAGAAATATTTACTGTCATATCTACACCTGCTGCTACTTCTGCTAGTGAATTTAACGCTACGTCACTTCCACATGTTATTGTCTCATGTGTCTCTGGATTCAACATTGTAGAGTCTGCATCACAAGTTACATTTAATAAAACCACACCTGCATAGTCAACATTTAACGCATAACTTCCATCTGTTGTGCTAGTTCTTCCTGTAACTAAAACATCACCATTGACTTTTTTTGCTGTTACAATACCATTCAAAATCAGGTCATCTACTGCTACACCTGAGATAGTTGATTTTTTTGCAGGTTAATCTGGTGTTGAACCACCACCTCCACATCCTGATAATGATAAAAGCGCTACTGCTGCTATACTACTTAAAATAATTTTATTCTTCATTTCTTTCCTTTATTAAAATTAGTTTGTCAAAGACATACCTTAGTATAGCAAAAAAAAGTCCATAAAAATTAATTAACATCAACAAAATCACTAGTTTTTACTTTTTATCTCTTAAATCTATAGATTTATCGAACTGTATATTGTATTTTTTAAGTATCTCCTCTTGTCTTAGGAGTGCCTCTTTTCTCTCTATAACTACTTTAATACCATCGTTATCTTCTAAGATGATATATGGCTCTTTAACTGCATTTACCTTTTTATAAAACGATTTAAAGTCTTTAAAGCTATCTCCATTAACTTTATCTATAGCCCACATACCAAAGTTATTATCTCCTCTACTTATATCTGAGGCTAATACTTTTAAAAGTACCACCGCTTCACTTTTAGTATCGGTTTGCCACTGTGAAGCGAGAGAACTTAACTTTAGTCGGTTACTATTTGTAGAACGTATAAGGTTACGAGTAAGAGGTGAAAATACATACCCACCATAAATAAAGTAACTAGGCATTACATCATAGCGTGTTGTTTTAACTAAATAAATATCATCTGCTGTATGTTCTAATATTACATCTAAATGCATAGGCTTTGTATCTCTTATAATATCTAAACCTACATGTTCACCCATTTGATACTTGTCTATAAAGTGATGGTAGTAAGTAAATTCATGTTTTCTAAACTCTACTGTACCGTCATTTTCTATGGTATGTCCATCAACAGTGGTTAAGATATCTCCCTCTTTTAAAGGCGTATGAAAAATACTTTTTTCTAAAACTTTATTAATGAGTTTTCCACTCACATTTTCATCAAGACCATAGTAACGTCTAATTGCAGGATTTTCTAACTTTTGTGTACCTATCCCTAAGTCTGCAAAACCATCATGCGTACCATCTTTCATATCTGATATAAAGTGTTTTACAATACTTATAGGTACTAAATAGCCAATATTTTGAGACTTGGTAATCACTTGCATCACTACCCCAACAATTTTGCCATCTGAGAGGGCTGGCCCTCCTGAGTTTCCAGGGTTCACAGCAGCATCTACTTGTACTGCTAAAAATGACTCACCACTATGTGCATAGGTATGATGTTCTACACGAGAAACTACACCTATGGTTGCACTTAAAGTATTTCCTCCCATAGGATAACCATAGACTACTATTTTTTGTTCCACATAAGGTAGTGACCCAAAAGTGAGTGGTGTTATACCCTCAAAAAATACTTCATCTTCTACTTTAAGCAGTGCCAAATCTACTTGATGTGAAACTGCATAGACTTTGGCTATGTAGCGTTTACGCTCTCCATAACGCTCTACTTCTATAAACGCTTGGTTAGCAACCACATGGGCATTAGTTAAGATATACCCACCCTCTATAATGGCACCTGAACCTGTACTACTTCTTATAGCACTACTCCATGGCACAATATAGCTAGGTATTTTTGCTGTTGTGTAAATCTTGACTATGGCTTGCTTAGTGACATCATCTTGTTGTAGGCTTCCAAAGAGAAACATAGTGCTTAGTATTACACTCCATAAAATTTTCATCATTAACCTCTAAACTCTTCTGCATCCACAGAGGTAATCCCTCTAGCTATCGCCTCTTTAGCCATAAGTCCTACAGCTTGTTCTGTTAGAAGCTTTTTCTCTGTATCGTACACTTTTGCACTACAAACACCACAACTAGGACTTCTATCTTTACCTATAAAGAGTTCTATATCTGTATGGGTATTGAAAAACTGTTTTGCATACCCCTCTACTGCTACAGATAAATCTGCTCCAGTTTTGTTAGATATGGCTTTAACTTCATCCTCTACTTCTACCAAATCCATAGTAGGACGAGGTGAACCAAAAGCATAATCTTCTGGACAAAAAGGTATAAGTTCATACCCATCTAAACGTGCCATTAGTTTTGCATTAAAGTTATCGGTAGCATCATAACGACACTCTTTACCTGTAAGACAAGCAGAGATAGCAACTTTTTTCATAAAATATCCTAACTATTGAAATACTATTAAAACACAAAGAGAAGCAGATATACCCAAATACCTGTCAATGAGGTAAGCGTTATACCTATAAAGGCACGTAACCCTGCTTTTTTGTGTATGGAGGAGTCAACACCAGGAAGTATGCCCCCTCTTTGGTAGCTCTTATACGCATTAAGTAGTGTACTTGCCCACACGCCCATAGTCACTACAGAGATAAATATATGTATCATAAGGACAATAAATAGATAGTCATGTGAAACTTGTGTATGTTGAACAAAAGCTTCATACCCTCCACCTAAACGTACACCATACTCAAAATACCCTATAACAAGTAATGAAACAATAAAAAGCACCGTATGTGTTACATGATGTAATCTATAGTTCTTTTGTCGTGCAAAAGAGATAGCCAAACCAATAAGTAGTGGTAAAAAAGCCACAATAAGCGTCACAATATCCATAAACAGTGGTGCTTTTGTTCCTAAAAATCCTGTAACAAACATACTACTCATACTTAACACATGATGATAGATTTAATCTCAGTAAACTCTTCCAATGCCCACTTTGGTCCTTCTCGTCCAACTCCTGAAAGCTTAGAACCACCATAAGGCTGAACATCAAAACGCAGTGTAGGAATATCGTTAATCACCACACCTCCACACTCTGCATCTTCTATAAAGTTCTGTGCCATTTTAAGGTCATTACTAAAGATAGAAAACTGCAAACCAAAAGGAGAATCATTCATCTTCTCTATGGCTGTTTCATAGTCAGGTACAGAGACCAAAGAGACTATAGGAGCAAATACCTCTTCACATATGAGTTTCATATCATCTGTTACATCTGCCATGACAGTAGGAGGGAAGATACCCTCTACCTCTTCTCCACCTGCAACAACTCTTGCCCCTTCATTTTTAGCTGAAGCTATCCAGCTTTTTGTACGATGCTTTGCGTCATCATCTATAAGTGGTCCCATAAAAGTTTCTTCATCATAAGGCGAACCTACTTTTAGTTTTTTAGTCTCTATAGCCATAAGTTCTGCAAATGCTTCATACACCTCTTCATGCACATAAATACGCTGTAAAGAGATACAGACTTGTCCAGAGTTATAGAAAGCTCCAAAGGCACAACGTGTAGCAGTCGTAGCCAAGTCTGCACTTTTATCTATAAATGTTGCTGCATTTCCTCCAAGTTCTAAACTTACTTTTTTTATCCCTGCTTGGGACATGATAATATTTCCTACAGGTACAGAACCTGTAAAGCTGATTACTCTAGGGATAAAACTTTTTACTAAAGTAGAACCTACCTCTGCATCACCATAGACAACAGAGAGTGCATCTTTAGTTGCAAACTCAGAAGTGATAAAAAGCTTTGCTAGCATATACGCAGTCATGGGTGCTTCTGGTGTAGGTTTAAGTACCACGGTATTCCCCGCACCTAAAGCAGGTGCTATTTTGTGTGCTACAAGGTTAAGAGGAAAGTTAAATGGGGTAATACAGACAACCACACCTACAGGTTCACGTCTATAATACGCCAAAGTTCTCTTTCCACTTGGCATAATATCTGTAGGGATAGTCTCTCCTGAGAGGTTAGAGAGTTCAAGAATAGTAAGTTTAATAGTCTCCACACATCTGTCAACTTCAATACGAGAAAATGCTATAGGTTTTGCCACCTCTTTTGCAAGTATCATAGCAAAAGCTTCTCTCTCTTGTGTCAACCTTTTTGCTACATCTTCTAGCCATAATATACGTTGGGATAGTGTGACTTTTTTTGCAAGTTTAACAGCATCTTTTGCTATATAAAGTGCTTTATTCGTGTCATCAACACTACAAAGAGGTGCAGTACTTACAACTGTACCATCAAATGGACTCTTTCTCTCTTGCTTTTGTGCTTTACTCTCTTCAGTTGAACCGAAAAAAATCTTTGCCTCTGCCACTTCATCTTTACTATCAAATATTCCAAACATTAATTATCCTAATCTTATAAAATTACTTGATTATAGCCAATTAAAGATAAAGAGATTTAACTATTTCTTTGAAGAGGGAGAACATGAGTCAATATTGCAATATTTCTTTTTCAATACTACTCTCATAATAAAGTCTTTTGTTGCTAATGCAAAACAATAGACCCATAATATATCCATAATAAAGTTAGGCTTGTATTCTAGTCCGAAAAGAAGTATAGGCCATCCTATGAGGACGATATACTTCATGTAGTAGAAAAAAAGTATTCCTACTCCGTAGATTTCTTTAAGTACTTTCATTATGCTGAAAAGTTTGGCGTTCCATCGGGCATATTATTTGAAGCATCTTTTTTCGCCTCTTGCTCCGCTTCATATGCATTCATCTGCATACGCACTTCATTGATCTGCTCAGGCGTTACATTGTCATCACTTGACCATATAGCTTCTACCATACCATCATACTCTTTTCCCATCTCCTCTAGTTTGTCTGCATACTCATAAACATCCATACAGATTTGAGGTTCCTCATCTTTCATAGTATCACTAAGTTCTATATACCATCTACCTAGAGGACTTGTTTTTATTGTTGATTCGATTACACCTGCCATTTTAAAATCCTAAATCTTTATTTTTAAGATCTCCATTATACACTATATCTCTTACATTGACATCATCATCATTTAGAATTTTGGGTACTAAATCTTGTTCATTCAATATCTTAATCTCTTCATCTAACTGATCTTCTTGATAAGTCATCATCATATCTGCAGCAATAACATGAGGCATCTCTTGTATCTTAACCAATTTTTCTATCTCGATACCTACATTTTCACCTTCAATAGTCACAATAACTTTTCCTGTCTCTTTATCATGTAAATGATAATCACAAAGCTCTGAACTCTTAAACTCTTCAACCAACTCATCCATAAACTTTGGTAAAACTTGTACAACTATACTAGATATATTCATCTATTATTCCTTTATTTTTTTGCTAAATCCCATACTAAAATGCTATTATCATCACTAGCTGAAAAAAGTATATTTTCATCTTTAAAGATGATAACATTTAGAGTACTTTTTTGTCCTTTTAGTAAAAACTTTTTACTATGACTGTTAGTAGCGTAGATAGAGATATCATTTTTCTCATCCATTGAAAAAGCTACTTTAGATGCAGAGGGGCTAAGTGCTGTTGAGTAAATGAGAAAATCTCCTTCTACATAACTACCTTTTCCACTTTTTGCATCATACAAGACACCTCGTCTGTCTTGTCCTGCTGCTGATACTGTACCATTTTTAAAATCTACTCTATATACATTATCTACATTTTTTCCAGCAAGTTCTTTTACTAGTTTCCCACTCTGCACATCAACTATATTTAGTATGCCACTTTCACAAGAGAAGACTACTTGACTTTTACTCTCATTTAATGCAAAATCTGAAAACTTAGACTCATTTAACTGAACTCTATAACGTTCTTTTTTTGTCTCTATATTAAAAAGTGAAACTTCATTACTCAAGTATCCTAGTAAGATATGTTTACTGTCAATAAAACGTGCCTTAACAAGTGTTTTTTTATCTTTATAACTTATTAACAGTTTTGTACTATTATTCTCGTAAAGAAAAAGGTTTATATACCCCCCTTTTCCACTGTCACTAAGAAGTAAAAACATATCTCCTATAACATCTGTACTCATAATTCTAGCAGGTATAACATCACCCATAAAATCTGTAATATCTGGAAGATATATCTCTTTTATCTTCTTTTTTGTCACAATATCATGTATCTCTATATGTCCCATGTCTGTAGCAACTACTAATCTGTTACTATCTAATACCATATCTTTTGCTGTTCCGTTAACCTCTATAGTCTCAATAGGCGTTAAGGTAGTAAGTGCAAAACTTAGAGAACTTAAAAGTAACCACATTAAATATTTTCTCATACTATATCCTCAACTTGACTAATGATAAGTGTAGAAATCTCTTCTTTAGTTAAGTTAGATTTAACTCCATAAATATCTATATCTGTTGCTAAAAAATTTTCAAAAGCATCATTATCATGAAGCTTGACCATCAACTCTTCCATATTATCTCTTCCTATAACATTTTGAATACTCTCTGCAATGTAGATTACGTAGTTGTACTCTTCAAAATCAAACTCATACTCTTCAGAATCAAAATCTTCATAATTTTCATCTATACTTAACAGATGTCTTAACTCTAACTCTTTATCTTCAAAGTTAGCAAAAAGTTTTGGGTATTCTTGTGCTAAGGTCATTAACTCTCCTCTTTTTCATCATTTTCTATTTTAAAGGCGTGGTAACTTATGGCTTGTGTTGGACAACGTGCCATACAAAAACCACACCCTGTGCATTTATCATCGTCTATCACTGGAGCAAACATACCATTAAAAAGTATAGCATTATCTATACATGGTTCTTTACATGAAGAGCATATCACACCATGGTGTGCCACACAACTCTCTAAAGAGATACGAAATATAGTATTTAATGTCTCACTTGTTTCGCTATTTTCAAGTGAAAGAACCCCTTCATTACAAGCGTTTGCACACTCATCACAGAAAGTACACCCATTTACCTTAAAAGAGAGTGTGGGGGTACCATCATCTGAGATAAATATAATCTTTTCATCACAAGAAGTGACACAACTCTTACTTTCACAAGAGGGACACTTACTCTGAAAAAGAGATTCTGACTCACCATAAGGTGGTCTTACTAAGAGGAGAGACTCCTCTTTAGTACGACTTAATGGTTGAGTAAAAGATTTAAAAAAATCTCTTCTACTTGCCACTATTTTACACCCTCATTAATTACATCAATAAGATTTGAACTAGATTTTAGTTCATCTGTAAGACCATCTGATTGGAAAGTATTTCCTACTAGAGTATCTATCTTAGCTTGTGGTGCATGACATTGTGAACAGTTAAATCTACCTTGGTAAAGATGATCTGTCTTTTTTGCTTTTGCAATTTTAATATCACCTACATTACCTAATTGCCCGTTCATACCTACAGTTTTCCCCTCTTTTACTAACTCCCCATCTTTAAGAACCGTTGTTGGTCTATAGTTTGTAAAGTGTGAAGTTGGGATTGGTGTTGCACCCATTGCTTTTGCAGCTTCTGGCATATGACAACCAATACACTGGTTATTGTTCTGTTTAATAGGAAGTAGTCCTTCTACTGAGTGAGGAATCATAGGTGGTGCATTAACAAATGCTCTTTCAAACTTTGTTGACTGCCCTGGTGCTGGTCTACTATAATCTGCTTTTGTACCTTCAGTTTCTGATTCTTCACTGTAAAGATCTGTTTGTCTAAGACCTAAAGTCAATTCAGAAACTACTTTTTTGTTTCCTAAATCTTCTTTATCTAATCTTTTTGCATCTCTCATTTTAGCATTGATATCAATAATTTCTTTTTTTGCAACTGGTGCTGCTGTTACTGCTGTTCCACCACCTTTAATAGATGCTGCAATTGCTGCGATATCTGCATCAGATAATTTTGCAACTTGACCTTTCATTAAGCCTTTCATTGCTCCACCGTAAGAGCCATCTTTATACCCTTTAAGTGCTGTTACAATATCTGCTTTATTCATATCTTTAACAATTTTTGACTTACCCATTGCTGCTTTTTCAAAGCTTGCACCATGGCACCCTACACATCCTGCTGTACTTGCAGCATATACTGCTGATGAAGCAAGTAGTGAACCTAACGCAATTACTTTTATAACTTTTGTCATTTCTTCTCCTTTAATCTTGTCTATCTTCTATTTAATTAAAGTTTCATTTTTTGCTTAAAATTTATCTCTTAGCAAAAGAACGAATACTAAACTCTAAAGCATCATCATCACAGACATCTATACAGCGACCACAATTGGTACACTCTCCATCTGTAACGGAAATACTCTCTTTATCTATCATGTGTAAAACCTGATTTTCAGGACATACTACTTTACATTTCATACATGCTGTACACGCTTCATGGTCATGCTTCACTCTGATAATACTACTTTGACCAATAATTGAGTATGCAGCACCTAGAGGACATAAATGCCCACACCAACCATTTTTAACACCAAAGAGGTCAAAAAGGAAAATAGCAAAGATTACAGAAACCCCTGCACCAAATCCAAAAATAATACCTCTTTGCATAATCGTGATTGGACTTAAAATTTCAAATGCTGCAACACCTACTACTGCAGAGACAATAACACCTAAAATCATTATCCAGTAACGTGTGTTTCTTTTAAGAAAACGGTAATTTACCTCTTCTTTATCTAACTTAAGTTTACGTCTTAACCAGTTAGCTAAGTCTGTCACCATGTTAATAGGACATACCCAAGAACAAAAAGCTCTACCACCTACTATCATGTAAAATAGTACAATAAGCAATGCACCCAAAAGTACATCTGCGCCTAAAACAAACCCTGTAGCAAGAACCTGCAATGTTGTATATGGATCAGCTAATGGAATAATTCCAAAAATAATAGAAGCACCAAAAGTACCCTCTAAAATATGCCATCCGTAAGCATTTGCAGCAAAATAAAGCACTAAAAGTCCTATCTGCGTTATCCGTCTTAAAAGTAAATACTTTATATTACTCATTAGTACTCTACCTCCATATTAAGATAATCAGAAGCCTCTTTTTCACTTCGCTCATTTTTGGTATGTATCTCTTTTGCATCTTTTACACGTTCTTGATCTTTTTTATCCCAACCTTTAACATAGTGAGAACCTGCTCTTCCTGTAGAGTGTTCTATAGGCAGTACAAAAATAGCTGGTTTCTCTGTTACACATGCTTTCTCACAGAGTCCACAACCCGTACAGACATCAGAATGAACAATAGGAAGCAAAAATGCATGTTTTCCTGTCCGCTCATTTTTATGATACTCTAAAGTGATAGCTTCATCTAAAAGAGGACAAGCTCTGTAACATGCATCACATTGTATGCCCCAAAAGGCGATACAAGACTCTTTATGTACCACAGCTAGACCCATTTTGGCTTTATTAATATCAAGTTCTTCCTCTTTATTTAAAAGGCTTGGCATATCTAAAGCACCTGATGGACAAACTGGCACACAAGGAATGTCATCACACATATAACATGGAACTTCAGTTGGTACAAAAAATGGTGTACCAATCATACGATGGTCTCCACCTTTTGCCATTTGAAGTGTCCCTGGTCTGTTACTACCATCTCTATTTTTATTGCTATCACGGTTTACACACGCTTCAGCACAAAGTCCACACTTAATACACGCCTTAAGAAAATCCTCTTCAGGCAATGCTCCAGGGGGTCTAAGCACTAGTGGTGAAGCTTTTACTTCATCACTATAACCACTCCACAACAATCCACCAAGAGCCGTTAAACCTACGCTTTGAAGAGTCGTCGCAAAAAACTTTCGTCTGTTGTTGTTAGAGTTTGCCATTTAATTACGCCTTGTAGATTTTAACTGCACACTTCTTGTAGTCAGTCTGTTTAGACATCGGACAAGTAGCATCAAGACATACTTTATTGATAAATACTTTTTCATCAAACCAAGGTACAAATACTAATCCTTGAGCAGGTCTATTACGTCCTCTTGTCTCAACTCTAGCTTTTACTTTACCTCTTCTTGACTCAACCCATGCAAGCTCGCCACGTTTAAGACCTTTCTCTTTTGCATCAGCTGGGTGAATATAACAAAGTGCTTCTGGTACCGCTCTGAAAAGCTCAGGAACTCTCATTGTCATTGTACCTGAATGCCAGTGTTCAAGAACTCTACCTGTACATAACCAAGTATCGTAATTTTTATCTGGCATTTCTGGAGGATCCATGTAAGGTCTAGCAAAGATTTTTGCTTTATCTTTCAATTTCTTCTTACCAAGTTTTGCATCTGGACCTTTTAAGCTACCTTGTAAAAGGTTTTTCGCCAATGTACCATAGAATGCATGTGTTGAACCGTTTCCAGACTCTTTAACAGCTTTTGCAGCATATGGGTCATATTTAGCATTAAATCTCCACTGTGTCTCTTTACCATCAACAACTGGCCATTTAAGTCCACGTACTTTGTGATACACTTCAAATGGAGCAAGATCGTGTCCATGCCCTCTACCAAATGATGCATACTCTTCAAAGAGGTACTCATGAACCATAAATCCACAACCTTTAGCCTCTTTATCATCTCCACCTATAACTTTACGGCTATCTCCATTACAATCAGAGTTATCATAACCTTTTTGAGGGAATTTAGTCATATCAATTTTATATGATTTACCTTTTTCGTTGGCAAAAAGAATATCATACATAGTTGTATCTTCTTTATATCCCATTTTAATAGCATCTGCAATAACATTTGGAAGTTTCTTAGGAGAACCATCTTTGTTTTTACCACGAAGAGGTTGCTCACCCCAAAGATCTTTAACTGTAAATCTTTTAGCAAATTCCATCCACTGCCATGTATCTGACATCGCATCACCTACAGGAAGAACTTGTTGTCTCCAGTGTTGTGTACGTCTTTCAGCATTTCCATATGCTCCCCATTTTTCATAAATCATCGCTGATGGTAAAACAAGGTCAGAAACTTTTGCTGAAATACCAGGGTATCCATCTGAAGTAACGATAAAGTTATCCATTTCACGAGCTGCTTTAATCCAGTGAGATGCTGATGCTGAATCTTGGTAAGGGTTACAAACATTTACCCATGCAAATTTCACAACACCATCTTCAATATCTCTATGGATTTTCATAATGTGTTGGTTACCTACTGGGTTCAATGTACCCGCTGGGATTCCCCAAATTTTTTCAGCTTTTGCTCTGTGTTTAGGGTTTTTAACCATCATATCTGCTGGAAGTCTGTGACAGAATGTACCAACTTCTCTAGCTGTACCACATGCTGAAGGTTGTCCTGTAAGTGAGAACGCGCCATTTCCTGGTAATGCTTGTTTGTTAAGTAAGAAGTGAACATTGTAAGAAAGCGTATTTACCCATGTCCCACGTGTATGTTGGTTCATACCCATTGTCCAGAATGAAACTACTTTTCTTCCTTTTTCAATGTATAAGTCAGCAAGACCTTGAAGTTTTTTCTTAAACTCTTCAATATCTTCATTTGGATCACCTTTAGTGATTTTAGCTGTATATTCTAATGTATATGGCTCTAACGATTTTTTGTACTCATCAAAAGAGATATGCCAGTGCTTCAATGTACCTGAAGTGTGGTTCATTTCATCACCTGCTTTGTAACCAAATGGCTCAAGTGAAGGTCCCTCTTTTTCAGAAACAGTTGTTTTCATCTCTTTATCAATGATTTCCATTTCAAGAGCAGTATATTTACCAGCTGATCCATCTTTATTCACAGGAGTAATTGATTTTTCGCCTGATCTTCTTAAACCATAACCAATATTTACTGGTCCTGCTGTAAAGACGATGTTTTTCTTAACGAAATCCCAATCAATAATTTTTTCTGCTTCATCTCTCATTACGATTTCACGTGCAATATAGTTCCATAATGCAAGGTCAGTATTTGGAGAGAAGATAATATTGATATCACCAATATCACATGTTCTATGTGTATATGTTTGGATGTTAACAATTTTTACTTTATCTGGATTAGAGAGTTTTCTATCTGATACTCTTGACCAAAGAATTGGGTGCATCTCTGCCATGTTTGAACCCCAAGTAACGATAGTATCTGTAATCTCGATATCATCATAACAACCTGATGGCTCATCTACACCAAATGTTTGGTAGAAACCAACAACAGCTGATGCCATACAGTGACGTGCATTTGGATCAATAGCATTTGAACGGAATCCAGCTTTCATTACTTTTTGAGCTGCATACCCTTCCATAACAGTGTATTGACCTGATGCAAATACTGCTACACCTTCTGGTCCACTTGCTTTAAGTGCTTTTTTTGCATGTGTTTCCATTTCATCAAAGGCACGCTTCCAAGAAACAGGTTTAAATTTACCATGCTTATCAAACTCACCTTTGTCATTCATACGAAGTAATGGAGTTTTAAGTCTATCTGCACCATACATGATTTTTGCATTAAAGTAACCCTTGATACAGTTAAGACCTCTATTTACAGGAGCGGCAGGATCACCCTTAACCGCTACAATTTTACCACCTTTTGTTGCAAGCATAATCCCACAACCAGTACCACAGAATCTACATGCTGCTTTATCCCATCTCCACTCTTTTTGTGCATCAGTTGCTGCTGCACTTAAGTTAGAGGGAACAGCAATTCCTACTGCACTAGCTGCTGTTGCTGCTGCTGCACTTTTAAGAAATTCTCTTCTATTTAAAGCCATATTACTTCCTTTTGAAAATTGTTTTTTGATTGCATAAAAGTTCTCAGAAGAACTCTAGCTGTTCTTCAGGGAACTCTATAAGACAATCAAATCAATTTTATCATAAATAACAATAAAATAAAGATGATTTGTATCAATAAAGAGAGAAAATTGTTAAATTTAGAAGAGATGAGAATAATTAAAATCAGAGTAAAATTATCTTAGATAAATCATTAATACTTAAATTAATATATCATTAAATTATATTGATGTAAGTAGGAGATAATAACTCCTACTTTTCAATCTCTAAATCTTCAATGACATCTTTAGGACAACTCATTGCATTAGCTTTGAGCCATGATTTTTTATCTTTAGGGAGTATCATAGCAGTTAACACTACCCCTTCACTACTACTATCATCTGTAAAACTAATGCTATCTAACTTTAAATGCATTTGATTGTTTAACATAAAGTGTCCTGAATCACACTCCCCACCACATGTAAAACCATCTACTTTTTTATGACAATCAATATAGTTATGACGAAAAATACGCCCTGATACTTTAGTAACTAATACAATATCTTTTCTTTCTGCTATCTCTCCTAAACTCATAAGATAAACCCACTCCACTGGCTTTAACTCTTTAGCCTTACTGTCAGTTACCATAAATTTACTCGAGTTATAGCCCCAACATTTAGCCTCATCTCCTACAATTGACAAAGTGAGTAGTATAAATACTAATAGTAGTTTTTTCATTATTTACATTCCTTAATTTGCAAGTTTAATAGCCCCGGCATCATACCCTTTTGCATCTGCTTGTTGTATGATAGTTAACACTTATGTTTTTCTTTTTCCCTCTTTTATATAGTCTATTTCAAGTGCATAGACTAAGTCTCCTGAGCCATCACCATGTGTAGCATTTTTACCCAATAAAACTTTGGTACTAAAGTCACGAGCCGTTAAAAGACTCCATGACAACATGAATATACATCCTACGCTTATAAATTTTTTCATTACTCTAAGTTCTTGGTGGAGGAGTTGCATCACTACGTGGAGGTGGTGTTGCATCATTTTCTCTTGGCGGTGGTGTTGAAGCTGTACTCGCATGTACAGGTTCTTCACCTTTTCTCTTCCCAAGTTTTGCCATGACTACAGCTATACCTACACCTACTGCTAAAATGCCCAAAGAGAGTAGTGGTCTTGAACCAAACCAAGCCAATGCTATAACAACTGAACCTAAAATAAGCGTAAGTACCCCAGCGATAATACCCGTTACTCCTCCTACTAAAGAACCAAACATTGGTACAACTTTTGCAATAGTCGCTAATGGTCCCATTATCATTGTAAAACCTATAAACATAATAAGCAGTCCAACACCTCTAAGTATCCATGTTAAAACACTATTTGCATCTAACTCCTCTTGAAAAATAGTTACTGCTGTAACTCTTCCACTACGTACAAATACAAAAGATTTACCATTTTGTGTTACATACGGTACAAGGGTTTTATTAAAAGATTTTGCTGCAAAAGTATATTCTGCTGCAGGAGAATACGTATAACTAATCTTAATATCACCAATAGTTGGATTTTGTGGACTAAACCCTATATATAGATAACTTTTATAATTTGTAGCTATACCTATTTTATCTGGCATTGTTGCTAAACCATGATATATCTCAGATGCACCTATACGGCTTACTATATTTGTATCTAAATGGTAATCACCTAACTGTGCATCAGTTACAAATGTTTCACTTTTATGTGTCATCATTGGATTTTGATGATCTGAAGGGTGCTTAAAAGAAGAAGAATCTATCTGCCATGATGACCACTCTTTTACATAACTATAAGTAGTCACTGTCTCTGTAGAACCACCTAACTTCTCTTCAGTTTTACTACTACTGTTCTCTTTCCATTGATACATCTCTACATGTTTTCGTAAAACTAACCCCTCTGATATTACTCCAAATTCTGGGTCAATCACTTCACTTAGAGGCTTTACCATTCCTTGTAGTAAAACTGCTTTATTTTCATTTTTAATATCATACTTTGTATCAGGAAGAGTAATAATATTCTCTTGCATCTCTGCTAGTGCTGTTGCTTGTTCTACACTTCTTCCTTCATTCCACCATAATAAAACGATAGAACCGATGATAAATACTATGCCAACTAATATACCCTTAAAAGAGTTACCTATATTTTGCCCATAACTTGTTCGTGTTGTCTCGGTAAACTGATCCATCTCTTACTCCTTAATTAAATCTATCACCCATTGCTAAGTCACCTAACATACCTAAAGCAGAACCTTCACCTTTGTCTGAACCACCACCTTGAGGAGCTGCTGCTAACATACGTCCTGCAAGTCTTGAGAATGGTAATGACTGTATCCATATCTTTCCTGGTCCTCTAAGCTTTGCAAAGAAGAACCCTTCCCCACCAAACAAACCTGTTTTAATACCTCCAGCTTGTTCTATGTCAAACTGAACATGTGGTTCCATAGCAACCAGACATCCTGTATCAAGATGTAAAATCTCACCCTCTTTTAAGTTAATCTCTTTAAGCATCCCTCCTGCATGAATAAATGCCATACCATCACCCTCAAGCTTCTGCATAATGAAACCCTCTCCACCAAAGAGTCCTGTTAAAATTTTCTTTTGAAAATGTATCCCTATAGAGACACCCTTTGCTGCACATAAAAAACAATCTTTTTGACAAATAAGAGTACCACCAAGCTCTTTTAAATCTACTGGGATAATCCTACCTGGATAAGGAGCTCCAAATGCAACTACTGCTTTACCTTGTCCTTGATGAGTAAATACTGTAGTAAAAAGACTCTCACCCGTAATAAGTCGTTTACCTGCTCCCATAAGCTTATCCATTAAAGAACCTGTATTCTCTTTGGAAGAGGAGCCATCACCAAATACTGTATCCATAACAATATGACTATCTTTAAACATCATAGCCCCAGCTTCTGAGACTACACTCTCTTGAGGGTCAAGCTCTATCTCTACATACTGTATATCTTCACCAAAGATTTCATAATCAATCTCATCTGTCTGATTGAGTTTACCAAGTGTCATACGTGATGGTGGTGCCATAACACCTGCTTCACTGTTAAGTTCTGCTACTTCTGATATGGCTTTCCAATCTGCAAAACCATCTCTCCATGCATACCCATGTCTATCTTGACTTACAAATTCTACTGCATCACTTGTAGATATAGGACCATACTTTTTCCCATTATCATACTCTAAATACCATTGTCTATTCATCATTAACCCCTTAATAAATAATTTTTTATACTTTAGATAAAGTTATATATTATTATTATACATATAAAATGTGTCAAAAAAGTGCTAATAACTAAAGAAGTTTATTTTGAAGTAGTCATTAACTTTGATTTATTAAAGTATTCCCTTCAAGTTTATAAATTTGTGAGCATAGCTTTGCCATGGTTTCATCATGAGTTACAAGTAAAAGTCCTGCACCTGTCTCTTCTATATAATCAAGGAGAACATCCATCACAAGTTTTGCTGTATCGTTATCTAAGTTACCTGTAGGTTCATCAGCAAATATAATACGCGGGGATTTACTTAATACCCTTGCTATAGAGATACGCTGTTGCTCTCCACCTGAGAGTTCACTAATCTTTTGATGCATCAACTCTTTTATCTCTAGTTTTTCTAAAAGACTCTCTTTTATATCTCCTCCAGAAAGCATGGTTGCTACTTCAACATTTTGCATAGCTGTCATCCCTTTAAAAAGGTAATGAAACTGAAAAATAATCCCTATATCATAACGACGAAGTAACTCTATAGATTCATCATCTTGTGTATATAACTCTTTATTAAAAAGTTTAACTACTCCACATTTAGGTTTTATAAATGTTGAAAAAATATGCATAAGTGTTGACTTACCAGAACCACTACGTCCTATAATAGCAATACTTTGCGAAGGGTTTAGAGAAAAATTAACCTCTGAAAACAGAAGTGTATCAAAACTATGAGAGATATTATTAGCTTCTAAAAGAGGTTGTGACATAAATAGATACCTTTAAATTAATTGTTGTTATTTTAACATAAAAAGTATGATTAGTGTAGATTGTAGAAAAATTAATGAGAGAGAAAAGAGAGACCTAGGAAAACCCTAGGTCGAAAGGTATAATCAGTAGATTATTTACCCATTTGTGCAGCAACTTCTGCAGCAAAATCTTCTTCTACTACTTCAATGCCTTCACCTACTTCAAGTCTTGTGAAGCTTGTGATTTCTGCTGTACCACCAGCAGCTTTTGCTTTTTCTTCAATGTATTGAGCAACAGTTTTACTGTCATCCATTACAAAGTTTTGATCAAGAAGACATTGCTCTTGGTCAAGTGTTGTATTGTCTGCGATAAATCTTGCTATTTTACCTGGAAGAATTCTGTCCCAGATTTTTTCTGGTTTACCCTCTGCGGCAAGTTCTGCTTTAAGTGTAGCTTCGGCCTCTGCCATAACATCTTCAGTCAATTGGCTCATAGAGATGTAAGTAGGAACATTTTTAAGTGTTTTACCTAAACGTAAAAGTTCTTCATTCTCTTTTTCAATAGCAACAATTCTACCTTTAGTCTCTTCTGCTACAAATGTAGCATCAAAGTCTTTATAAGATAGTGTAGATGGACTCATAGCAGCCGCATGCATAGCAATCTCTTTAAGTACTGGAGTCATCGCTTCTGCTGTTGCAGCAGAATCACATTTAGCTTCGATAATAACACCATTTTGCTTGTTAGAGTGAACATATCCATTTACAGCTGTATTCTCATCTGCATCGATAAGTGCTGATCTTCTTACTACAAGCTTTTCACCAATAGTTGCAATTTGCTGAGAAAGATACTCTGCAAATGACTCACCATTGATAGTAGAAGCATTAATAGCATCAGCATCAGCAATACTGTTATCAAATGCATGGTTAATAACATCTGACATTACTGCTAAAAACTTATCATTTTGTGCGACAAAGTCTGTTTGAGAGTTAACTTCAACAATTGCTGCTTTTTTACCATCAACTTTAACGGCAATAGAACCTTCAGCAGCTACTTTACCAGCTTTTTTAGCTGCAGCACCCATACCTTGATCTCTAAGCCATGCAACAGCTTTGTCCATATCTCCATCAGACGCAGAAAGTGCTTTTTTACAGTCCATCATTCCTGCATCAGTCATCTCTCTAAGTTTTTTAATATCTTTTGGTCCGAAATTTGCCATAACTACGCTCCCGCCTCTTCTTTAGCTGGTGCTTCAGTTTCAGTTGTTTCTTCTACTACTGTTGTTGCTTTCTCTTCTACAAGTTTAGCTACGTCTGCATCTGTTGCAGCAGCTGCTTCTTCTTTAACTTCAGCAGTCATCTCTGCTACCATTTCATCATTTGCAGATACCTCTTCAGCATCTACACCATTAGCTTCAGCGTATGCTGCTTTACCTTCGATGATAGCTTCAGCCATCTCTCTACAGAAAAGGTTGATTGAACGAATAGCATCATCATTTCCTGGAATTGGGTAATCAATTACATCTGGATCACAGTTAGTATCTAGTGGTGCAATTACTTTCATTCCCATTCTTTTTGCTTCTTTAACCGCAATATGCTCTTTAACAGCATCTACAACAAACATCATATCTGGAAGTTTTTTCATGTGTCTGAAACCTTCTAGGTATGAAGTTAATTTTTCTTTTTTTCTTAAAAGCATTAATGCTTCTTTTTTTGTCAACATATCAAGTTGACCATTCTCTTGCATCTGCTCGATAATTTCAAGTTTTCTGATAGATTTTTTCATTGTTGGGTAGTTTGTTAACATTCCACCTAACCATCTTGTAGCAACGTAAGGCATACCACATCTCTCTGCATGCTCTTTTACTGCTGAACGTGCTTGTTTTTTAGTACCTACGAAAAGAACTGTTTGTCCTTCAGCTGCTGCATCTCTTACCACATTGTAAGTATATTTAAAGTATCTAAGTGTTTTTTGAAGATCGATAATATAGATGTTTTTTCTAGCACCGAAAATAAATTTTTTCATTTTTGGATTCCATCTTCTAGTTTGGTGTCCGAAGTGTACACCACATTCGAGTAAGTCTTTCATTGTTACCATTTTGTCTCCTTGACATATAATCATAATAAAATTTTCAATACATTTTGTATAAAAATTTCGTTAAAAGCACATTTTGCTTCATCACTAGGTTTAATCCGCTGTAGTCCTCAATGTTCACCCTAAAAAAGAATGACACAACCGTGCAAGGAATAACTACATGTGTATTTCCATTACCCACGAGAGAATAAGGAGCAAAATTATATCGAAATTATGTTTAAAAAAAGATGAAAAAAGGGAAGGAGGAAGATTGAATCTACCTACAGTATAAACTGTAGGTAAGAGAGGTTAAAATGTATAAGTTACACCAACCATAATAACAGGGTACCACTGAAAATCATTTATATCATCTTGAGCATCTTTTGTTTCATCTTCAAGTGCTGTTTCAAAATTTGCATACTCTATATCAAACTGATCGTCAGTCATACCACTAGAAGGAGTATTAACACCTTTTTCTGGAACTACATTAAGTTCAGCTTCTCCATGATACATTGCACCCACATCTATAGAGAAACTCCACCCTGATTCTGTTCCTTTATTTCCCCAACCAATACCGATGTATGGTGCGACATCATCAAAAACTGTCTCGGCAGAAATTGTTTCTACTAAATCTGCTTGATATTCAATATTATTGATTGTATATGTACTACCTGTAGGCTCTACGATTCCGTCAAAACCATTTCCATTGTAGTATGCACCTGCTGTGATACGGAATTGACTGCTCTGCATAGGATAATAGTCTAATAATAAACCTGCCGTTAACAAATCAATAGTTGCATCATAAGCTAATTCTGTATCATCTTCTTCATAGGTATCATCTTTACTGTAACTAAATCCACTTACACTAGCACGTACGCTAAAAGAATCATTTAGAGGAACAGAGAACTCTGCTCCTAGACCTAGTGTACCTACTTTAAATCCTGCTGTATAGAGTGATGATTCCTCTATTATAATTTGCTCAGGAATCTCTATAATTACTGTATCTGCTGGTGCTGTATTTTTTCCAGCATTTGCTGCTGTTGCCATCATAGCCATAGTTGCTACTGATAATACTATTTTATTCATTTTCTACCTTTTTACAGTTTAGTTAACAGAATATTAACATACTTATGCTTCTTGTAAACTTTTAAGCGTTGATTCCACCTCTTCTACATGTCCTTTTACTTTTACTTTAGACCATTGAGCAGCGATTACACCTTCAGGATTAATAATAAATGTACTACGTACCACTCCCATATACTCTTTCCCCATGAACTTTTTCAATTGCCATACACCATACGCACCACATAACTCTTTCTCTTCATCTGAAAGTAAAGTGATTTTAAGTGATTTTTTTTCTATAAAATTTCTATGTTTTTTTGGACTATCTGGACTTACACCCAAAATCATAGCATCAAGTGCTTCAAAATTTGGAAGTGCTTCTGTAAAACCACATGCTTGAGTTGTACACCCTGGAGTATTGTCTTTAGGATAAAAGTATAGAATAATCCATGAACCTTTTATATCTCTTAAGCATATCTCCTCTTCATCTTGATTTGGCACGCAAAACTCTGGTGCAGTTACACCAATTTCTAATCCATCTTCTAACATAGTAAGTCCTTATAATTTTTTTGATAGTATAACAGAATGAATATACAAACTAAACAAACCAAAGAAGAATTACTTATTGATATAGAAAAGCTTATTGCGTATGGGAGAGATGAACCAACCATTAACCCTACCCTACTAACTTACTTGTCTATAGATGACCTTATAAACACTAAAACAAAACTTTTAGAAAGAGTGGGTAAGTTAAGTCAAGAGGACAAAGAGTGGTTAGAACAATTTAAAAAATACGACTAGATAACAATAATTTTGCTATACTAACGCAAAAATAAAACTATACAAGGAATTACAATGCAAGTTAATTACGGACCTTATAATATCCGAATTCATGAACTAGATAACAAATTATCTGTTCAAATCACGTCAAACTTAGGTAAAGTACATATTAAAGATACAGAGAAGCATGAACAAAACTTTCCTAATGAAATCTGTTTTAAAATTGAGTCATCTTCAAATAAACCTACACCAGTAGGGTTAAAAAGATACTCATTTGGAGATTATACTTTTATTTTAGGTATTAACTATTGTGGTGAGTTATGTCTTTTCCATAGTGTAAAACTTTATGTGAGTCAAAAATTGATTGATAATATAGATACACTTACATTATCTTTTTTATCTGAACCAAAAGCTTAAAGATAAGCTTTTTAATTAAACTATCATTATGCTCTATAATGATAGGTCTCCCCTTTAACACTAGGTGTTTGTCACTAAGACAAAAAATTATACCTAAAAAAAGTCCAAAAATGTCAGATTTATCTTCTTAGTCTTTTTACTTAAATTATTTTAATATGTTTAGATTGAAAAAAGGGAAAGTTATTGATTTTAATTACCCCCTCCAAAGAGGAGAGAGTAAAGTGGTAATTAAGCTCCAGGGATATGTTGTCTGTGCTCAACTGAGTATGTAAATGTAGGAGTTGTTAAGTTATTGATATATTTAACAAACTTACCTGTTTTAGACTCGTAGATACCAATTCTACCAGTTGTCCACTCAGAAATCATTGTCCACTCACCATGATTAGCAGGCTCTGCGTGAAGAAGTCTTGGTTGAACAGGGTTTTTCACTACAGCACCAAGCTTAGTTGGCATAGGCATAATTTTCTCTTTACCAAATACTTTTTCATTAACAGCAATTTTTGCATGTTGTGTAGTATCCCACTCTTGAAGTACTTTTTTAGTCTTAGCATCAATTAATTGACCTTTTTTCTTACCAACTTTAATAATTCTGTCAGTCTCTAAAGTATCTTTATTAATTAAGTGAACTTCATTATATTTAGCTGGTTTACCAAGTACACAGTCAGCCCATAGGTATGGAGTATCATGTGCCGTACCGATAAATAGTCCACCACCAGCAGTTTTAACTTTTTTAACTACTTTCCAAGATGAATCCCAAATTACAACAGAACCAATATTCATACTAACTGTAGCGTGAAGTTGTTTTCCTTGTCCTTTTGAGTACCATGAAGAACCTTGACCTGGATGTGGCTTAGATTTCTTACCTGTATGTACTTTTGCAGCAAGATTTTTCTCTTTAAAGTCAACAATACCAACTACATCAGAACCTTGAGAAGCAATCATAAAGTATCTACCAAAATCTTCACCTTCATCTTCATTTAAGAATGCATCATGGAGGATTTTACCAATATTTGGAATATCTCCAACAATTGGAAAATTAGGCTTAGAGTAATCAATAATATAAGTATGACCAGCATCTTTAAGAGCCATTGCAAAGTATGGTCCATAAGGAGTATCAGCTAAAGATGCAACACGTGAAGGACCAATTTGTCCATCAGGATCGATAACACGACTTGTGTCATATGCTTTTAGTGGCTCAAGTGTCATTGCATCACATAGTACTGCACCACCTGGGTTATAGTTACCAGCGATTACATATTTACCATCTGGAGAAACTGCAAGTCCTCTTGACTCTTGACCAACTTGTACTGTTGCCAATGCAGGTTGTCCTGGAGCAGCAATATCAAACATAGTTAACTTACCTGAACGAGAGATAGAGTAAGCATATCTTGGGTTCTTTTTGTTTGTTACTGTTACGTGAACTGCAAATCCAGCTTTGTGACGTGAAAGTACTTTACCTGTAGTTGAATCAATAAAGTCAACTAAAGATGCATCTCTCTCTGTTGCAAAAGTAATATCTAATACAGATTTTACTTCTGTTGGTTTTGGATATTTTTTAGCTAAAGCTTCTCTATCAGCTAATTTAGTCCAAGATTTTTTAACTTCATCAAGATTAAGTGTAAGTTCAACAGTATTTTTCCAATCCATCAACCAATCAATCATTCCTGCAGCATCATCTTTAGAAAAAGTTGTATTCCATGCTGGCATTGCAGTATTATCTACACCATTTAAGATTTTTTCTACAAGTACATGAGCCTCTTGTTTTTTAAGTGCTTTAGGTCTAAGATCTGATCCAACACCACCCTGGTGGATAGGTCCATGACACCCTTGACACTCTTTCTCAAATTTCTTAGCAAAATCCATGTTTGACGTACCAGCAATAGCCATAGTAGCTGCAAAACTTGATGCTACTGCTAAACCTAAAAGTTTATTTAATTTCATTTATTCTCCTTTTTGTTATCGTAATAAATATTTAGTATATAAAAAAGCAAATGCTATTTCCTAAATATTTTCGATAAAATCATGAGTCTCTCTTCACTATAGAAAGACAACTTAAGCTTGTAATTTTCTCAAAATACCAGATAAGTATATCATTAATCAATAAAAGCAAGATTGATTAAAATCAATCTTAACTTATAATTATTATAGTTCTGCCTCTAATCTCTTTTTTTCTTGCTTATAAATCCAAAAGATAGGTAAAATAATTACCGTATGTAAAAAGATGGTTAGAGTCAATGGCCCCTGATTTAATGTAGCAAAAATACTTGGTACTGCATCTGTCATTGGTGAAATTAACATTTCTATTCTCCTTTACAATATGTATGATACGGGAAACCATATCATATTTCTATCATTATTTATAGGAATTTTCCTTCGCTTTGCATAACCAACTATTAACAACAATTTAGCTAGAATAATCTATTAATTTTGGCTACCTATGGGTATGTCTTGGAGCAAATAAAAATGAACAAAGCAAAATATATTTGGATGGATGGTGAACTTACACCTTGGGATGAAGCTAAGGTACACGTTTTAACACATACTTTACATTATGGTAATGGTGCGATAGAGGGTACAAAAGCTTACAAAACAGTTGATGGAAGATGTGCAATTTTTAAGTTAAAAGAGCATACGCAAAGACTTCTTAATTCGTCAAAAATGACTTTAATGAATGTTTCATATACAGTAGAAGAACTTAACGCTGCACAAGTAAAACTCCTACAAGAGAATGAACTTTTTGATGGTGCATACATTAGACCTCTCGTTTACTTAGGTTATGGAGTAATGGGTCTTTACCATAAAGAGTGTCCTGTACATGTCTCTATCTCTGCATGGGAGTGGGGAGCATATCTTGGTGAAGAGGGACTTAGAAAAGGGATTCGTTTAAAAGTCTCTTCTATGACAAGAACACCTAATACTTCTGGCATGGGTAAAGCAAAAGCTGTAGCTAATTATCTTAACTCTCAAATGGCAAAATATGAAGCAGTGGAAGCTGGTTATGATGAAGCTCTTTTAAGAGATGACCAAGGCTATATTGCAGAAGCATCAGGTGCTTGTTTCTTTATGGTAAGAGATGGAAAACTTATCTCTCCTCCTAGCGACAATACTTTAGAGTCTATTACTCAACAAACTATTATAGATTTAGCTACTGATATGGGTATTGAAGTGATAAGAAGACGAATTACACGTGAAGAGATTTACATCGCAGATGAAGCATTTTTAACAGGTACTGCTGCAGAAGTAACACCTATCCGTGAAGTAGATGCACGTATTATTGGTAATGGTTCACGTGGTGATATAACAGAAAAACTTCAAACAGCATATTTTGATGTAGTTGCGGGCAAAAATCCTGATTATATTCAACATTTAACATACATTAACTAAGGAATAAATATGCCAGCAGATATGAACGATTATTTTAAAAAGAAGAAACCAACAATGCAGAAAAACAGTTCTGGAAATGGTGGTAATGGAAATAATGGCGGAGGAGGAAACAACTTTGAAAACCCTTTCAATAATATGGGAAAAGGTATGCCTACATGGCTCATTATAGTAGCAGGAATTATTTTTCTTATTTTCACTTTTAAACCTTATACTATTATCAACTCTGGAGAAGTAGGTATCAAAGTTACTACAGGTAAATTTCAAGATGAACCACTTCATCCAGGATTTCACTTTTTCATTCCTGTATTTCAGAAAATTATTCCTGTAAATACACGTATAAGACTTATCACATACTCTAATGACATGGCAGCAGAGTTAGGTGACCGTTACCGTGGTCTTGAGGGTGGGCTGAAGAGAAACAGAGCTATTCCTGTTCTTGATAAAAGAGGTCTTACGGTTAACATTGACCTTGCTGTACAATATAGTCTTAAAGCATCATCTGCACCAGCGACTATTGCAAAATGGGGAGCAAGTTGGGAAGAGAAAATTATTAATTCTAAAGTAAGAGAGGTTGTACGTGATGTTGTAGGTCAATATACAGCAGAACAACTTCCAGAGATGAGAAATGAGATTGCTGCCGCTATCCAAACAAAAGTAAGACAAAAAGTAGAATCTTTAACAAACAACCCAGTAATACTTTCATCTGTAGAGCTTAGAAATATAGTTTTACCTCCAAAGATTAAAGAGAAAATAGAAGAAGTTCAAGCAGCAAAACAAGATGTAACTATTGCTGAGCAAGAGAAAGAGAAAGCTAAACAACAAGCACAAAAAGCAGCAGAAGTTGCACGTGGTGTTGCAGAAAAAAATCGTATTGAAGCACAAGGTGAGGCTGACAAAATTCGTATTGAAGCAGAGGAGCAAGCTAAAGCGAATATACTTATCTCTCAATCACTTACACCCGAACTTCTACAACTAGAACAGATAAAAACACAAGGTAAATTTAATGAAGCACTCAAGGTAAATAAAGATGCTCAAATCTTTCTTACTCCTGGTGGAGCGGTACCAAATATCTGGGTTGATGCAAAAGGTAAACAACAACGCATGATGGGACAACAATAAATAAGCCCCTTAAAGGCTAAACCAAAAGTGCGTTAGAACACGCACTTTACGAATGGAGAAATGATTATAATGAATATAGATTGGAACAAAAATCCCCTTATCCCTGCCATAGCTCAAGATTATGAAACTTCTGAAGTACTTATGTTAGCTTATATGAATGAAGAAGCTTATAATCTTACACTAAATACTGGCTATGCTCACTACTTTAGCCGAAGTAAACAACGTATTTGGAAGAAAGGGGAGAGTTCAAATCATACTCAAGAGGTAAAAGATATACTACTTGATTGTGACGCAGATACTGTTATATTGAAGATAAAGCAAAATGGTGTAGCTTGTCATACAGGAACAAAAAGTTGTTTCTTTACTTCTGTAATGCAAGATAAAGTTATCTTAGAACAAGAGGTAAATACTGATGCTATTTATGGTGTAGTTGATACGCTTTACCATACTATTTTAGAACGTAAAAATGCTTCAAAAGAGAGTAAATCATGGACTAAAAAACTTTTAGATAATAAAACTCTTATGCTCAGTAAAATACGTGAAGAGGCAGATGAAGTTTGCGTTGCTATTGATGAAGAGAGTGATGAACAAGTCATCTATGAATCAGCTGACTTACTCTACCATACTTTAGTTGGTTTAGGATACCGCGATATCTCACCAGATAGAGTTAAACAAGAGTTAGGAAGAAGATTTGGCATGAGTGGAATAGAAGAGAAAGAGAGTCGTTCAAAGTAATATAAAGGATAGGATACCCTATCCTTTATAGATTACATATCTGAACATCCTGTACTGTTTATATCACCACCTGCAAAATATTTACCATCAAAACTCACAAGAGAGTAATTTTTATCTGCTCCAAGTGACGCTTTAAGCCCCTCTACAGAGAGAAAACCTAAACTAGTTGCCCCTATCTTCTTCGCTATCTCATCTACACTAAAATTTGCAGAGATAAGCTCTTGAGTTGTAGGTGTATCTATACCATAACGACAAGGGTATTTTATTTCAGGTGAAGCAATACGCATATGAACCTCTTTAGCACCTGCCTCAAGTAACATACGTACTATCTGTTTAGATGTTGTACCACGGACTAAAGAGTCATCTATAATAGCAACTCTTTTACCTGCTATTAAATGTTTCACAGGAGAAAGTTTAAGTTTTACTTTTAAATCACGTATCTCTTGAGTTGGTTCAATAAAGGTACGCCCTACGTAGTGATTACGTACAATACCCATCTCAAATGGTACACCTAGTCCCTCTGCATAACCACGTGCAGCAGCTACACCAGAGTCAGGTACAGGTAGAACTAAATCAACTTCACAAGGTGTCTCTTCTGCTAGCTTTCTACCCATCTGAAGACGTGTTTGATAGACATTTTTACCATCTATAATAGAGTCTGGTCTTGCAAAATAGATATATTCAAAAGCACAAGGTCTAAAGTCTATATTTTCAAAAACCATCTCTGAGGTTGGCTCTTTACCATCTTCAAAAGTAAGCATCTCACCCGCTTTTACATCACGAATAAACTCTGCACCAACAAGGTCAAAAGAACATGTCTCTGAGGATACAATGTAGCCACCATCTTTAAGTTTTCCAAGGCTTAATGGACGTATGCCAAAACGGTCACGTATCACAAACATCTTTTTACGACTTTGAATGGCTAAACAATAAGCACCTTCAATCTTAGTTAGCATATCTTTAATACGATCTACTAAAGAGTCTTGTTGAGACTTAGCAATAAGATGAATAATATTCTCTGTATCCATATCTGTTTGAAAAATAGCTCCATTATTAATAAGCTCATTTCTTACTTCATGTTTATTGATAAGATTACCATTATGAACAACCGAAATTTCACCTAGTTTATACTTTGCGAATACGGGTTGTGCATCTCCAGCAGACTCTGAACCTGCTGTAGAGTAACGGTTATGACCTACTGCACATCCACCCTCAAGAGTATCAAGGGTAGTTTGAGAAAATACATCTGCTACCATACCACGTTTTTTATAGATAGAGATACACTCACCATTGGAAACAGATATACCTGTTGCTTCTTGCCCACGATGTTGCATAGCAAAAAGCGAATAATACGCTATAGTTGAAGCTTTTTTTGCACCAAATACACCTACGATTGCACACATATTATATTCCTAAACAGTCATTGATTGAGTAAAGACCACTCTCTTGTTTTACTATCCATGCAGCTGCACGTATTGCACCTTTGGAAAATGTCTCTCTACTTGTTGCTGTATGGTTAAGTTCTATAAACTCACCATCATTGTAAAAACCAACCGTGTGACGACCTACAATATCACCACCACGCAGTGCCATAACAGCTATCTCATCTTTACTTCTTGCTCCTACTTGCCCATCTCTTCCACTTACACGTACTGCATCTAAGTCTAAACCTCGACCCTTAGCTGCAAATTCACCTAACGTAAGTGCTGTTCCACTTGGAGCATCTACTTTATGACGATGGTGCTGTTCTACAATTTCAATATCAAAATCAGTCAATGTCGCAGCTACTTTTTCTACTAACTGTTTTAAAAGTGCAATACCTGCTGACATATTTGAAGCATATAAAACAGGCATGTCAACAGAAGCTTCAGTCAACAAGTTTTGCTGATGTTCAGTAAATCCTGTAGTTGCAATAACCAACGGTGTAGGATTTTTTAACGCCTCTTCACAAAGTTCTTGTGTTGCAATAGGTGCAGAAAAATCTATAACCACATCACAAACTTCAAGCAGTGCCTTCATACTATTTGTTACTAGAACATCTGAAGGAACATCTACTTTTAACTCATCAAATACATGTAAAGCACTTAACACCAATGCTTCATTTTCTAATACATTCTTGATAAGATGTTCACCCATTCTACCCGTACTACCTACAATACCAACTTTTGTCATTTTGCTTCCTTATGCTTGTTCTTGAATATATGAAATTACTTGTAACCCTGCTATAGAGCCATCACCTGCTGCTGAGATTACTTGTTTAGGTGCTTCAATACGCATATCACCCGCTGAAAATAGCCCAGAGACTGATGTCTTCATATTTAAATCAACTATTACTTGCCCTCTATCATTTACCTCACAGATAAATGTTCCATTTTCATCTTTAAGTACCATATTATTTACATCATGACCTACAAAAACAAAAAGACCAGGGTTATCTAACTGTGTAACTTCCCCCTGCTTATTTTTCAATTTTACTCCTGAAACACCCATGGCATCACCAAGAACCTCTTCTATAACTGAGTCCGTTATAAGATGAATATTCTCTTTTCTTTTCACTCTATCTAAAGTAGGAGGAGCTGCTCTAAATGTATCTCTTCTATGTACTACATAGACTTCAGAAGCGATATTGGAGAGATAAAATGCCTCTTCAAGTGCTGTATCACCACCACCTAAAACGGTAACTGGTTTATTTTTATAAAAGAAACCATCACAAGTAGCACAAGTACTTACACCTTTACCAAAATACTCATCTTCTCCAGGGAAGCCTGCTCTTTTAGGTGTAGAACCTGTACAGACAATGACAGTCATAGCCTCTACACTCTCTCCACCCTCAAATGTAATAGTAAAATATTTTCCTATCTTAGCCACACGTTCTACTTTTTTCATCTCATGTTTGAGTCCAAAATTAAAACACTGTTTTTGCCATGTATCCATGAAATCCATACCTGTTTTACCGTGTTCAAAAAATCCTGGATAATTTTCTATCTCAGAACTCTGAGTAATCTGCCCACCTGGCATACCCATCTCGAACATTGTTACATTCTTAAGTCCCCCGCGAGTAGTATATAGTCCTGCAGTAAGTCCTGCTGGTCCTCCACCTATGATTGCACAATCTAGCATTTTGAATCCTTAAAAGTGTTAAAATTTTTAACTAAATAATTATTTTGAATTATACAGTTTAAATACTTGGTTAATAATTTTATGAGGGTTTTAATAGAGAGTTGGTGAGAAGAAAAGTTCTCACCATTTACAACTTATAGGTGTGCGTTGATTTTTTCTGCAAATGCATCTTTAGAAGCTGCACCTACCATTTGATCTACTACTTCACCATCTTTGAAGAAAAGAATTGCTGGGATTGATCTAATACCATATTTAGTAGCTAGCTCTTGTTGCTCATCTGTGTTTACTTTAGCTATAGTTGCTTTTCCATCAAAGTCTTCAGCTAACTCTTCAACTACTGGAGCAATCATTCTACAAGGTCCACACCATGGAGCCCAGAAATCTACCATTGTTACGCCTTCTTTTACTGTTGCTTCAAAGTTGTCATTTGTTAATTCTACATATTTTGCCATGTTAATTCCTTTAGATTTTTATTTAAAAATTATACAATAATTTCGTTAATTAAACATTTATGTAACTTTTATTTTTCATAATTCATAAAAAATAAGTAAATAAGAGTAAAAATCTCCTATTTAGATAACCTTTCTAAAATTATCTCTGGATATTTTGCAGAGCGTGTTCCCTCTTCTACTACCGTCGCAAGACCTTTTACCGTATAAACAAAAGAAATTTTAGGTGATTGAGTACTATTTTTATTAGCACGATGAAGAAGCAAAGAGTGAAAAAGTACAACATCTCCTCTCTGAAGGGTTGTATATACTTTTTTCTCAATCAAGATTCTATTGGGTTCAATATCTTCTTTAAAGTACTCTTTTTCATCAAACTGTTCACTCTCAAACTTCATTTTGTGACTACCTGCTATAAACTCTAATACACCATTTTGACTATCTTCATCATCTAGGGCTAACCAAACACTTACAAGGTTATCATTGGAGTAAGACCAGTAACGTCTATCTTGGTGCCACCTTGTCTGTGTACTCTTATATGGCATCTTTGTCATGATAGAGTTATGATGAGAAGTAGTTATCACAACTTGGTCTTCTAATATTTGCTCTAAAATAGGACGGATTTTTTCATCTTCCATCCACCCCTTAAAAAGAATATCACGATGGTAAACTTGTCGTAACCTTCGTACTACACTGCCACGCTCTTTTGCCCAGTAGTTTGTCTCCTCTGTACGATACTCTTTTGATTTCTCATCATACCCTACTTCTGTCTCTATAGGTTCTATCTGATACTTTAAATGTACCTTAGCTACTTCTAAAATAGCTTCACATGCTATTTTATCTGCAAAATCTCTTAATATTAAAAAACCATCTTGATGAAATTGTTGAAGTTGTACAGTTGAGAGTCTCATGCGTTTACCTTTGACATATTGTTAAAAGATTATAGCGTAACATTTTCTATAAACTCTACCTCATCATAACGGATAATAAGAGCATCTATACTAAAAATCACATTTAACCCTTTTGTTTTCATATAATAGTGTGCTGAGTTAACCACTTTACGTAGTTTAGAAGGAGTAAGGTTATAGATAGGATCAAAATCTGCACGCCCACTTTTAACCTCTATAAAATGCCATACATCATCTCTTTTAGCAATAATATCTATCTCACCTAACTTACGTGCAAAGTAGTTACGTTCCAAAATCAAAAAACCCTCTTGCTCTAAAAAAAGTATAGCCAAAGACTCACTCTCATCACCAAAAAGTTTAGGATTCTCACGCATTACACAAAAACCCCATCACTTTTACATCGGTCTTTTTTGTTTCATTTACAAGTGTTGCTAAATAGGTGGATATGGTTAATGCTTTCATTAGTACTCCTATTTTCTTTAAGGTCGCAATTTGCGACCTTAGTTCATATAATAAGAAGTATAGAATAAAAAAAGAGAAAGAGGTAAAAATATGTCAAATTGTTATATTTTTAATAAGAGACTTTCTTAAAGTGAGAGCTGTGGAGTTTATGGTGATTAGTTGGTTTTTTTTCATATATAGTCTCCTTATGCAAGTTTCATCCTAAAAATTAAGAGATAACCTCTTCAACTTTATTATTTGGATGGTTTACCCAATATTTAGTATATCCCAATGCTTGAGCATATTCTAAAAAATTTTCTTGCTTAAATGGTATATATATTATGACAAATAATATTTAAATATGTAGTAGTAAATACGGGGAAGTAATTAGGAACTTATATAAAGAAGAGTTTAACAAATATCGGGACAGAGACACCCCAACCTACACTCCATATTTCAATGATTAATTTTGGATATAAAAAGTTTTATGTTATAATATTTGCATGGAGCATAGAGAGTCGTAATCTCTCTATACTCCCTATTGGGCTACCAACACCTAATGGTGAAGATAATCAGCAACAGTATGATGATAATAAGAATACGCATGCGTTATCCTTTCTCAAGGGCTAGCCCAAGCCCCACCCATCCAAAGATAGAAAATATCTCCTCTTACGAATATCATCATAACATGCATTAAAATTATATCGTAAAATACCGTTTATTAATACAATTTTTTAAATAGTATCTGTATCTAAGACCATAAATCTATCTCTTTGTTAACTCTACTTTCAACAATATCTTCCATAAGATTATCAGCATCATTATTAGACATAATTCCAAATGATTTTTCTATCCAGTTATTTGAACGTACCTGTTTAGCAGTGAGTTCAATATATCTGTCATAATCTACTACAACCACAAAAGGTTTATCTCTTTTGGTTACAAGCATATCCTCTTTCAATGCATTTTGTAAGAGTGTACTATTAAGTTTTATTTCTGAAGCTGTAATTGATTGCATATCTAATCCTTTTTAATAGTCATTATAGCTATAATGACTATCTTAGTCCAAACTATCCACACCCTATCTCATCACCTACAGGAATCACTTCAACCTTCACTGACTTAAATCTTGCAGTCATGATAAGCTCATCGCTCTCATCTCCAAAAAGTGCATTGATACGGCTTTTAGCGTGGTGGAAGGTACAGAAGAGGGTTTTTGCTTTTACTTTGTCTGTGTATTTAACACTTAATGCTTCACTTTCACCATAAGGGCTACGTAAGATAACTCTATCTCCTAATTTTGCTTCATCTTTAAGTGGTGCTAAGAGGATATCTTCATCATATTTGCTATCTAGCTTTGCACTTCTTTTGGTTTGTGCTGCGTTGTTGTAGTGTGCTAGGGTACGTCCTGTTGTAAGGTAGTACCCTTGCAAAGAGTCATTATAGAACTTCTTCTCTAGTATCTCTTGTATCATCCCTCTAGGCTCGTACTGCTTATAGACATATTTTCCAAGTCCATCATCTGTACGAAAATCTAGTAGATGCAAAATAGGGGTATCTTCATGATAGATAGGCCACTGCATACCACGTTTACGGTGACGCTCTAGTCTGTAATAGTCTGCACCTGAAAATCTTCTTGGAGCTACTCTACGTACTTCATTCCATACATCTTCAGAAGTTTTAAAGTTGAAGTTTTCACCATCGCCTAACTTTTGTGCAACTTGAGTTAACACTTCCCAGTCATCTGGTAAATCTGTTTTTACCAAAGGTTGAGAGAGGTGTAGTCTTCTCATGGCATTAACATAAACCCCTGTCTTTTCATAAGCAGATTTTACACCTATGATAATATCTGCTTTTTTAGTCACATCTGTCATAAACAGCTCTTGCACCATCACAAACTCTAAGTTATCCATAGCTTTATCTAGCTTGTTTATGTTGGGATGAATATGCATAATATCTTCTCCCATATTAAGTAGTGCTTTAATACGTCCCTCAAACATAGCATCCATAAGTTGTGGGGTCATAAGACCTACGATAGGTGCATCTTGATAGTCAGGGAGATAATAAGGAAGACAACCCATGTCACAAGCACCTTGGACGTTGTTCTGCCCACGAAGAGGCATAAGCCCTGCTCCTGATTTACCAATGTTTCCTGTCATTAATGCTAAGTGAGTTATCGCCATTACGGCATAAGAACCATCAAGATGCTCGGTAATCCCCAAGCCCCAAAATATCATAGACTTTTTAAGTGCATACTCTCTAGCAATATTAGGTATCATTTTAGCTAAGTATTCATACCCTTCTAGCTCTTTCATAAAAGCTGGATTTGCATAAGGGTCATTTAAAATACACTCTTTAAATGCATCAAAACCTTTGGTTCTGTTCTCAATAAAGCTCTCATCATATAGCTCTTCATTTATAATCACATACGCCATCATATTGAGCGTCAATAAGTTTGCTTCATAAGGGATAACACAATTGTATTTAGCAAGTTTAGCCATCTTTGTTTCACGTACATCTATGACGGCAAGGTTATTATGTTTCTTTGCCATATCTACCATACGATTGGCGATAATAGGGTGAGCCTCCATAGTGTTAGAGCCTATGACAACCATAAATTCAGTTTCATAAATGTCATTATAAGGGTTAGTAGCCGCACCCTCACCAATGGTTGTTTTCATCCCTTTAAGTGAAGGAGAGTGACAGACTCTAGCACAGTTATCAACATGAGGAGAATCCATCGTCTCTCTACAAAACTTTTGAAACGCATATGCACTCTCACAAGAAGTTCTAGCTCCTCCTATGGCACAAAAACTATCTCCACCATACTGCTTCTTAATCTCATCTAGCTTCATACTTGCTATACTTGTAGCTGTATCTACATCACAAGTCATAAAGTCACTATCAAAGTGTGTGAGTTTAGCTTCAAACTGCTCTTTAATATGCGCGTTTTTATCTAAAAATGATTTTCTAATGCGAGGTTCTCTTATACGGTCTTTTGCATCTACAAAATCATACCCATACTTACCCTTAATACAGAGTTTACCCTCAGATACTACCCCATCTTTTTGTGCATATATTTTCAATATTTTGTTCTCTTTTACTACTGCGGTAATATCACATCCAACACCACAATACGTACATACACTCTCAATTTCCTTAGTCTCACTCTCTATCTCTTTTGTCATTTTGTACCCTTACATACTAATTAGGAGTAAATTTATCCTAATTAGACTTAAAATCAAGATTATTTAAGTAACTCTTGTTATATTTAGAGAAATTATATCAAAAGGATTTACAATGTTTACAATTAATATAGATAAAGAGTGTGGATGTTTCAAGAAAAGTGATTTCGAAAATAATCAAAGTTTTGAAACTAAAGATGATGCACTTGTAGAAGCACTACATATGGTTAACCATATGAATAATGAGTTTTGTCAAAAACATGAATTTTTATTTAGTGAAGATGGACAAAATTTTCAAATAGCCATGAGTGATACAGTGAAAGCACATACAGGATGCTGTGGTGGTGGAGACTGTTCATAAACAGATCGGGTTTAGTCCATCTTAGGACTAAACCCAAATTTACATTGATTACTCGTTTATCTTCTCTTTTATCTCTTTTACAATCGCTGAAATTTTATTAATCTTTTGTGTGCTATTTAAACTCTCATCTAACAGTACTTTTACAAAAGCTGAACCTACGATGACACCATCTACCCCAACAGCTTTCTCTTTTGCTGTGTGGGTATCTACTCCAAAACCTACATAGACAGGGGTTTGAGAGTATTTTTTAATATTTGTAATAATAGGTTGCAAATCTTCACTCTTTCCACTTCCTGTAATCCCTGCGTATGCTACTAGGTAGATGAACTTTTGTGCATCAGTGACTATCTGTTTGATACGTTCTTCTGTGTCGGTAGGAGCGATAAAGTCTATGAGACTAAGCCCCGCTTCTTTAATGCTTTTTTGGTAAGGTTTTGCCTCTTCAAAAGGTAAATCAGGAATGATAAACCCATTAACCCCTACTTTTTGTGCTTCTGCTATGAAGCTCTCCATCCCTTTGTGGTAAAAAGGGTTAAAGTATCCCATCCATAAAGTATCTATGTGTGGTGCTATCTGTGCTGAAGCTTCAAAAAGGTGTTGTAATTTAAAGCCATTTTGTAGGGCTTTAAGGTTTGCTTTTTCTATCACTGGTCCATCTGCAACGGGGTCAGAAAATGGCATTCCAAGCTCTAAGGTATCTACGCCTGCTTCACTTAAAGCCAAAGCGGCGTCAACTGTAAACTCTAATGATGGAAAACCTGTGGTAATATATGCGACTAATTTTTTCAATTGGGACTCTTTTTATCTGATATAGTATTATAGTTTCAACATTATATGATAAAATGAGTAAAAAATAGGGTCACCCTAGAAATAGATGGAAAAATAATGAGTATTCATACCCCCAAAATAGAGAAAAAAGTAACGATAACGACTCTTGCTAAGATGAAAGGTGTTGAACCTATTACAATGGTAACCGCTTATGATGCACTTTTTGCCAAACTTTTTGATGGTGAAGTAGAGATGATTCTTGTGGGTGATAGCTTGAACATGAGTTTTTTAGGTAAAGAGGACACCCTCTCTGCAACGATGGATCAAATGATATATCATACACAAGCAGTATGTAATGGTGCAAAGTTACCACTTATCGTACTCGATATGCCTTTTGGAAGTTACACTTCTGCTAAAGTGGCTGTAAAAAATGCAACAAGAGCGTACCAAGAGACCAACGCACAAGCGGTAAAGATAGAGGGTGGCAAAGAGAGAGCATACATCGTAGAAGCCTTAACACAAAACTCTATAGCTGTACTTGGACACATAGGGCTTATGCCACAATTTTTACGTAGTGATGGTGGCTATAAAATACGAGGTAAAGACCAAGCAGACATAGATAGACTCGTAGAAGATGCTATAGCACTAGAAAAAGCTGGTGTATTTGCCATAGTCATAGAAGGTGTAAAGAGTGAAGCAGCAGAAGCTATTACCCATGCTGTCTCCGTACCAACCATAGGCATCGGTGCAGGAAACAGTACAGATGGACAAGTGTTAGTATGGTCAGATATGTTTGGGTTCTTTGAAGCATTTAAACCAAAATTTGTAAAACAGTACGTTGATGGAGCAAAACAGATACGTGAAGGTTTAGAGAGCTACAGAGATGAAGTAAAATCAAGAGAATTTCCTAGTCAAGAGTATATCTACTAATGGAACGTATGGTTGAGATAGAACGTTTTGAGGAAGAGGTTAGCTATGAGATGACCCTTCGCCCTAGCTCTTGGGATGAGTACATTGGGCAAGAGAAGATGAAAAAAAATCTAAAAGTCTTTATAGAAGCGAGTAAAAGAAGAGGTGAAGCCCTAGACCATATACTCTTTTTTGGACCTCCTGGTTTGGGAAAGACTACCATTGCCAATATCATCGCTTTTGAGATGAATGCAAACATTAAAACTACTGCTGCACCGATGATAGAAAAAGCTGGCGATTTAGCAGCACTTTTAACCAACATTGAAGAAGGTGATATTTTATTTATAGATGAGATACACCGTATGAGTCCTGCCATAGAGGAGATACTCTACCCTGCTATGGAGGACTTTCGTTTAGACATTATTATCGGTTCTGGTCCTGCTGCACAAACAGTCAAGATAGACTTACCACGCTTTACACTCATAGGTGCAACAACTAGAGCAGGTATGCTCTCCAACCCTCTTAGAGAGCGTTTTGGTATGCACTTTAGAATGCAGTTTTATACTGCCAATGAGTTAGCCAAAATCGTAGCACAAGCATCTCATAAGTTAGAAAAACCTTCTCATGAGAAAGCCTCTCACGAGATAGCTAGAAGAAGTAGAGGAACACCACGTATAGCCTTACGTTTACTCAAAAGAGTCAGAGATTTTTCAGAAGTTGCCAATGAAAACGAAGTAACCTTAGAACGTGCAAAATATGCTTTAGATGAACTAGGGGTAAACAACCTTGGTTTTGATGAACAAGATATACAACTCTTAGAACTTTTAGTCTCTGCTAAAAATAAGCCCATGGGATTAAGTACCATAGGTGCAGCATTGAGTGAGGATGAGGGAACCATAGAAGATGTACTTGAACCCTACCTTATAGCCAATGGATATATTGAAAGAACCGCTCGTGGTCGTATTGCAACACAAAAGAGCTATGCACACTTTAAGTTAGCTAGCATGAGTGATGAAGGACTTTTAAATGATTAGTAACAAAAGCCTTATGATTACGATACTTTTTATGCTCTCTATTTTGGGGGCATATAGTATCTATAAACCTTTTTTACTCTCTGTAATTGTAGCTATGCTCTTAACAATGGCAACCTACAACTTAACAAAAAAGATGATAAAATTTTTCAAATCAAGAAAAATCTCTGCAGCAGTAGCTACACTTCTTTTAACCTTAGTCATTTTTGCTCCTATTGTCTATATTGCAACTATTGGTGTCTCTCATGCTGCCAACATGGATATTAGTACCGTTCAAGAAGTAACCACTATAGTAAAGAATTTTGCAAAAGATATACCTTACATACAAGAGTGGATAGATGCAAGTTTTAGTGATATACAAATTAGAGAGTATATCCAAGACTCTACCTCTTATGTAACAACAGCAGGGAGTATGGGTGTTGGTTTTATTAAGAATATGCTATTGGTTCTCATATTTTACTTTCTTATCAACTATTATGGTGAGCGTTTCTTTGAACTCATACGTGCGTTAATGCCTGTGAGTAAAATGAAAAGTGCGAAGATGATTCATGAAATCTCTTCTACTATGGAAGTGGTTTTTTACTCTATTATCGTAACTGCTATTTTTGAAGGCTTTCTTTTTGGTATTATGGTAGGTCAATTTGGCTTTGATGGTCTTCTCTTTGGAGTTATCTATGGCTTTGCTTCACTAGTACCTATCATCGGTGGTGCAGTTGTCTGGATACCTGTATCACTATATAGCTGGACAAAAATAGATGCAAATACGGCTATGGTTATTGCAGGGTATTCTGTTATTATTATCTCTATTATTGCAGATACTTTTGTAAAGCCTGTGATTATTAAAGTGATTAAAGAAGATTTACTTAAAAGCACTATTGAGATTAACGAGATAGTCATATTTTTCTCTATCTTAGCAGGGATGAGTACTTATGGGTTTTGGGGTATGATTTTAGGACCTGCAATTACCTCATTTTTGATTGCTATTACAAAAATCTATATTGACTACAACTATAAAGAACAAGCCATAGGTAAAACTTAACCTCTTCTCTTAGCCTCTTTTCATAGAGTAGATGTTATGATGTTTAATAAAATATTCAAAAGGAAAAAGTTATTATTAAAATATTAATTATAGAAGATGACCCAGAGTTAGCACTGATTTTAACAAACTATCTTACAAAGTTTGATATGGAAGTCATAGGTGCCGAAGACCCATACATAGGTCTCTCATTACTTACCCAACATAAATTTGATTTAATTATTTTAGATTTAACACTTCCAGGGATGGATGGTCTTGAAGTCATTCCTAAAATTAGAGAGGTAAGTAATATTCCTATTATTATCTCCTCGGCACGTGATGACATTACCGATAAAGTCATAGGTATGGAGCGTGGTGCAGATGACTATATGCCTAAACCTTATGACCCTCGTGAGCTTGTAACACGTATTAAAACCATTTTAAGACGTACGCATAGCATAGAAGAAAAAGTAGAGAAAAAAGTAGAGCTTTTTATCAGAGATACTAAAGCACACTCCATCAGTTTTAAAGGTGAGTTTTTAGATTTAACTGCGGCAGAGTACGACATCTTAGGAATGCTCATCCAACATAAAAATGGTTCTGTCTCAAGAGAGCAACTGCTTTACGAGAGTGAACATATAGATGATGATAGCTCTATTAAAAATATTGATGTAATCATCTCAAGAGTCAGACAAAAAATAGCAAAAATTGATCCAGACCATGTATATATCAAGCCTATTCGTGGTGTAGGGTACCTTCTAACAGACCGCGTATGAGAAACCTATCTGTAAATACCTTTATACACATTCTTTTTTCTGTAGCAATCATTATTTTGGTTGCTACATTTTTACTCTTTCTCTCTTGGAATGAAGATCGCCACAAGATAGAAGAGTTTAAGCACTATCAACTCATCTCAATCACTTTTCTTTCAAATTTACAATTTAATTCAACTGATGAAGATCTTGAAAAACTATATCGTGATTTAATGGTAAAACCTATTTCTAAAAACCGTATAGAGCAGATAAAAAAGGAGATTCAAGAAAAAGGAGAGACCATCTTTTCTGGTGGTTCAGCCATGGGACGTGTACGTGTGTTTAAAACTAATGACACTCAGTACATCTATGGACAACGTCTAGGACATAACCTCATGCTTGAAGATAACAGACCTAAAAACTACTACTTTGAGATAGCGTTAACCCTAGGTATATTTCTGTTAGCCCTTCTACTTCTACTCTACTTAGCTGTCTTAAAAAAGCTCTACCCTCTAAAGAAACTCCACACAGAGATAGAACGTTTTGCACAAGGTGACATGAATACTCGTATTACCTATAGGCATGATGACGAGATAGGAAGAATAGCAAAAAACTTCGATGAAGCTATTTTACATATCAACGAATTGGGTGCATCAAAAAACCTTTTTATGCGTAACTTAATGCATGAGCTTAAGACCCCTATTACGAAAGGTCGAATCGTAGTAGAGATGTTAGAAGATGAAACGGTAAAAAAGATACTAATACGTGCTTTTGAACGTATGAATGAACTCATCTCAGAACTAGCCGAGATAGAGAGGGTCACAACCCAAAGTTTTGAACCAAGTTTTGAGCAAATAAACCTCAATACCATTATAGAAAAAAGCCAAGAGCTTCTTATGGTAGAGAGTAGCTGTATCACCGCAGAGATAAAAGATAAAATCATTATCACCGATGTAAAACTAATGTCTCTAGCCATAAAAAACCTGCTAGACAATGGTCTAAAGTATGGGAAAAAGAAATGTGTTATTATTCGTACAAATAGCTACGCTATAGAGATACTATCTGAAGGAGAAGTCTTAGAACACCCTCTAAGTTACTACACCGAACCCTTTTCCCAAGGCGAAAAAAGAAGCAGTGGCTTTGGCTTAGGACTCTACATCGTTCACAGTATTTTAGAAAAACTAGGCTACAAATTAGCCTACAGATACGAAGA
>JAMOTA010000037.1 GCA_027068435.1 Sulfurovum sp. | reverse complement strand
TACACTCTTAGCACTTGCTAAAGGAAGAAGTTCTCCTATAGGAAACTTTACCTCTTCTAAGACTCTAAAAAGCTCTTCACCTACGGCACCTGATGCACCCACTACTGCTATGTTAAATTTTTTCACGTTATTCTAATCCTAATTCTTTATTATCATTATTTGTTGTATCTGTCTCTTCTTCTGGATTCTCTTCTTTTTGACATTTTGCCATACTCACAACAATATCTTTTTTCTCTACAGTTACTACTTTAACTCCAGAGGTGTTACGCCCTGCTTTACGAATGGTTTCCATGTCAACGCGTATCATTTTACCCACTGAGGTTAAACACATCAAGTCTTTATCTTCTTCTACCATCACTACACCTATCACATCGCCTGTTTTAGGTGTAAGCTTCATAGAGATAACCCCTTTACCTGCACGGTTTTGTTCACGGTACTCAGATGCTGTTGTACGTTTACCAAGACCTTTTTCAGAGAGCATCAAGATTTCATCATCTTCATCTTGAATAGTAATAGCACCACAAACATAGTCATCTTCTATCTTGAACTTAATAGCTGTAACACCACGTGCTACACGTCCTATCTCTCTTGCATCTTCTACTTTAAACCTAATACAGATACCTTTTTTCGTCGCTAAGAAGAGCCATTTTGTATCTGGTAGTACTATTTTAGCTTCTACTATCTCATCTGTTTCATCTAAGTTTATCGCTCTTACACCATTGCTTCTGATGTTTGAGTATTCTGAAAGGTTTGTACGTTTTACTATACCTTTTCTAGTAAAGAATACTAATCCTTTATCGTCATTAAAGTCTGTAGTTGGGATAATAGCCATTATCTTTTCATCTTTTTGAAGATTGATAAGATTTACTACTGCTTTACCTTTAGCTGTACGAGAACCCTCAGGGATACGATACACTTTGAGCCAGTAGAGCTGTCCACGGTCGGTTACAAACATTAAGGTATCATGTGTATTAGAGGTAAAGAAACTCTCTATAAAGTCATCATCATAAGTAGTTACTGCTGTTTTACCCTTACCACCACGATGCTGTTTTTCATACTGTTTCACTGGAACACGTTTAATGTAACCACGGTGTGTAATCGTTACAACCATCGGCTCATTAGGGATAAGGTCTTCTATATCTATATCATCATAGTCATCTATGATTTCAGTAAGACGAGGGGTAGTATATTTATCACCAATCTCTACTAACTCTTCTCTGATGATTTCATTTATCTTCTCTTCACTCTTCAAGATAGCTTCTAGTTCTGCTATAAGTGCAAGAAGTTCAGCTAATTCGCTTTCGATTTTCTCTATTTGAAGACCTGTAAGACGACCTAGTCTCATCTCCAAAATAGCTTTTGCTTGGATTTCAGATAGTTTAAAACGGCTTATTAACCCTTCTCTAGCTTCAGAGTCATCTGAAGAAGCACGGACGATTTTTATCACTTCATCTATGTTGTCTATGGCAATTTTAAGCCCCTCTAAAATATGGGCTCTAGCTCTTGCTTTCTCAAGGTCAAAAATAGTTCTTCTAATTACAACTGTTTTTCTGTGGTTAAGGAAGAGGTCAAAGAGTTCAAGAAGCTTAAACACCTTTGGCTCTTTGTTAACAATAGCAAGCATGATAATACCAAAAGTCACTTGCATCTGTGTACTCTTAAAAAGGTTGTTAAGTACTATCTCACTCATCGCGTCACGCTTAAGCTCTATAACCACACGCATACCATCACGGTCAGACTCATCACGTATCTCAGAGATACCTTCTACTTGTTTGTCACGTACAAGATGTGCGATATTTTCTATAAGTCTTGCTTTATTGACTTGAAAAGGAAGCTCATCGATAATAATAATCTCTTTGTTCTTCGTCTCTTCTATGTGCGTTTTTGCACGTACCTTGATACGCCCACGCCCTGTAGTGTAAGCATCGGTAATACCTTTACGACCAAAGATAATACCACCTGTTGGAAAGTCAGGTCCATGAACAATTTTCATCACATCTTCAATAGTAGAGAGCGGATTATCTATACGTAAGATAAGTGCTTCTATAAGCTCATCAAGTCTATGAGGAGGGATGTTCGTTGCCATACCAACAGCAATTCCACTTGAACCATTAAGTAGTAAGTTTGGAACACGTGAAGGAAGTACATCGGGTTCTGTCATAGAGTCATCGTAGTTTGGTGTAAAATCTACAGTATCTTTATCTAAGTCATTTAAAAGCTCTTCAGCTATTTTAGTCATACGTGCTTCGGTATATCTCATCGCAGCTGCGTTATCACCATCGACTGAACCGAAGTTTCCTTGACCATCTATAAGTGGTGCTCTTAGTGAAAAATCTTGTGCCATACGTACCAACGCATCGTAAACCGAGTTGTCACCATGTGGGTGATACTTACCGATAACATCACCGACGATACGTGCAGATTTTTTATATGGACTTCTATGTGAAAGATGTAAATCATTCATCGCATAGAGGATTCTTCTATGTACAGGTTTTAACCCATCACGTGCATCAGGCAACGCCCTACCCACGATAACAGACATAGAATAGTCAAGATAGCTAGCTTTCATGCTATCTTCTATTAATACCTCACTGATATTTTGACTCTCTTCAAACAAATCGCTCATTAAGACTCCCTATTGTAAAATTGCTTTATTATATCTAAAGCATTTTAAATAAAGCACCTTAAAACGTCTTAAAAGCCCTGCTAGGTATCTTAAAATAGGTTTTTACTACTTTTTAACTAAAATGATTAACATAATATTTAGTTTAAAATGGCTTATTTGGCTTTTTAGCACTTAACCCCCTCTTAACTTACTTTTAATATAATGCAAAAAGAAAAAAATAAGGACTATAAAGTGCCGATAGAACAGATAAAAGACCTCATTGATTATGGAATTATTGGGTTACTGGTATTTCTCAGTTTCATAACTTTTGCATTTAGCATAGAGAGAATGCTTTTTTACAGAGGGTTAAAACTTTCAGACTACACCAACAAAACTGCCCTAGAGCTAGACATCTCCAAACGCTTAGCCACCATCGCATCCATAGGTTCTAATGCACCCTACATTGGATTACTTGGAACAGTACTAGCTATTATCATTACCTTTTACATTATAGGAGATCAGCAAGATACTATCAACCCTGGTGAAGTGATGAAACACTTAGCACTAGCACTGAAAGCCACAGCTGCTGGACTCTTTGTAGCTATACCTGCAACGGTTATCTACAATGCTCTTTTAGTAAAGGTAGATGTCATGCTAGCTAAATGGGAAATAGCACAGGATGAAAAAACTTCATGAGACGTGAACGCTTTGACAAGATGAATGTCGTACCATTCATCGATATAGTTCTTGTACTTCTAGTTATCGTCTTAGCTACTGCTACGTTTGTAACAAACCAAACTATACAGGTTAACCTACCAACAGCAAAGAGTAAAAAGAAAGAAGACAAAAAGAACATTCAGATAGCTATTACGAAAGAGGGAGTGTACTCCTATGGCAAAGAGACACTTTCACTTGAACTCATAGAAGCAAGACTTCAAGAGCTAAACCCCAAAGAAGACCACATCTCACTACGCATGGACAACAGCTCAGAGTTTCAGTACTTTGTCAACATCATAGACATTTTAAAAACAAAAGGGTTTGAAAATATCTCTATTGTTACGAAGAAGTGATTAGGTTAATTTAGATATGGTGGTAAATTAGGAGTAGCCAAAAAGTATACTTTTTTCAGTATCTATAATGACCACTATTTATATTTTATGGTATTTGTATTCCTATCTCTGGGTAAGGGAGAGGTTTAAAGTCGCTACTCTCTTGGGATATTGGTTCCATTTGAGCATGCTCATACACCTCCATATCTATTGTTCCTGATCTTATTCTACCATTGAGTGCCCATCGTAGATTATCTTCTCCTGCGTTAAATCTGAAGCTATTCCCTTCTGGAAGTTGCCAATGTGTACCTATGATACTATCCCATAGTGGTGGTATCGCTGCTAGCTTGGGATATGTGGTAGCATATATGCCATGTGTATAGTCATACTTCAAAGCCCTCTCTAGCATATTGAATGAGTCTCCTGGAGTTTCACTATATGCGATAATACCATAGTTCATACTCATGAATGGTGTAGCCACACGTACAAATAGATTATTCTCGATAGTATTATCTCTACCTCCTGATTGTAACATTCCTTTGCCATCTATATTGTAAAAGATATTTCCTCTTATCTCCTCACCACTAAGGGTAGCATCAAAATAGATACCTGTTAGTATCTGTTGGCTATAGTTATTTTTGATATCATGGATAAAGTTATAGTTTATCTTATTGCCTCTATGATGCCAATTTCTACCACCATAAATAGCACCAGCATCCTCTGTATATTTGAGTACATCATAAATATTATTATAAGAGATAGAACAGTTATTTCCATTGAAATAGATAGCTTGATATTTGTATCCATGAATATCATTATGCTCTACAATATTACCCACACCATTAATGCTAATAGCTGCACTATGTGATGCCCAACTCCACCTATTGTCACCTATGATATGGTTATTGCTGATGAAGTTCTCACCTGCTGTTAGTGTATATAGGTCACCACCATCCAGACTTACACCTCTCTCTCCTGAGCTAGTAAGAATAGAGTACTCTACACCACTATGTGATGCTTTTTCTTCAAAATAGACCAAATTTCGTCCACTTAGTCTCAATCTCATATGGTGTAGGGTATTATAACTACCAGAGACAAACCGTACAATATCTTGCCTGCTCATCTCTAGTGCCATATCATGGAACTCTACATATGATGCACCATCAAATTTAATAAGGTAGTCGTCTGTCATAGATGCATAAAGCTTGCTACTAGCCAAATCTCTCTGTGGATAGTAGTAGAGCTTGAAACTATCTTTATCTACATAATACTCTCCTGCTTGATTAAGCTCCTCTAAGACATTATAGACAAAGTAAGGTCTTTTAATCTCTTTTTGTTGTATGGCTAAATCATCATCATATTTCATTGTAATAGTGCTATTTGCAGTGTCTATAGATTCTAAAGGATAGTGCCCATTCCTCCATGCATAGTAAAACATACTATTAATCCATATATCTCCTGTATTTAGCCACCTACTAGGTCTATCGCCTACATACTCAAACCTTTTATTACTAAGTCCTCTTCGCATAAAGGCAAATCCAAACTGCTTATCTGTAAACTCTACAGTCATAGGAATACCACTAGCAGTACTAGAGTGGCTTGTAAAATCCCTAGGAATACTGTATCCTGTACCTGAGTATTCAAATGCTGCATGCTGATAGTCTGTATCTGTAATAGCCCATGTACGTCTGACTCCATCACTCTGAGCTTTGTAATGTCTTATATAGTACTGTTTACCATCTACTAAAGCATCTTTTTTAAATGATGCATAGCTATAGTACTCCTCATCTTCACCTACTCCTGTCACTTTAGTATAGCTTCCACTTACATTTGGGCTGAGATTCTCTCCATATATTATCACTTTATCATCAGTATAGTATGGTATTTTGGTAGTCTCATCTTTGTTTGGCCATCTAGCGATAGTCATTGCCTCTGTATCATCAAATAGCTCTAGAGGTGTATTGGATGCATAGTGATATTCTCCAAGCTCACCTAAATTTGTAATACCGTGATCTTTGAGGTTTACTACCATGATGTGATCTCTAGCCGTAGTATCCAATCGGCTCCAGAGAGCATCACTACTATTTACATGAGTAAACCAACTAGAGTCTATAGATACCGCTCCCATAATTCTTACTTTCTCATCTTTGTACCCACGGTAGGCTATAGGTTTACCACTCGCTCCTGAGTCTTCAAGCTCAAAATCTAGACTCTCTAATGATGAATATTCTCCAGCTCTAAACCATACAACAATCCCACCACTTGGAAGTCCATTAGCCGTTTTGTAAGTTCTTACTGCATCTCTAGCACCTTTTAGTGAAGCTAGTGGAGAATCTATCGTTCCTGAGGCACTATCATCTCCTGTAGGACTCACAAAAAACTCTTTGCCATAGCTGTAAGTACCTGATGGTGTGTAGTTTTCTAGCTTGTCTATAGCTGTTTCTGTAGCCACCAATAGACTTGCTATATCAGTAGGAGCATTTACATTTTAGTCTGTAGGTGTATCTGTAGGTGTATCTCTGTTAGTATCTGTAGATGTATCTGCCCCACCACCACAACCTGCTATTAGCATAGCTACAACTATATAGAGTATTTTTGTATATCTCATTTGACTCTCCTTTAAAAGTATAAATCTATTTTTACTATTAAAATTATACCCTACTCTACCATCATCTCATAAGGACGTTTTAATTTTTCGGTTAATTGGTATAAACTTACAGAACGTCCCTCTCTAGCAAACTCTCTTCCATCCATAAATACTATCATGGTAGGTACAGAGAATACTTGGTAGTGTGCAGAGATTTCTGCATTTTCGTGTGCGTTCAAATATATCTGCTTTAGTTGTGGGAACTCCTTGTCGAACACTTCTTTAAATTTAGGTCTTAATGCATGGCATACATTGCAGTTTTCACCAGAGAAATATAGGAGTACTCCTACTTCTGTTTTTACTATTGTTTGTAATTCTTCTAGGGTCATATTTACTCTTTGATTTAATTTATTAGTTCGTAACAGTATTAGAATTTATATTCATAATATGTATAAAGTTATTCTACAATGAAATAACTATTGTTTATCTGTAAATTTTAGAAAAGTATGTTATGATTAAATATTAATCAAATGAAAAGAAAATTATGGAATCATTTTTCACCACCTCAGAAGCAGTCCAGAGTATCATTAAAGGGTTTAACCTTACTAAAACCCTTTTTGTCTCCTCTATCATTATAGGAGAACCTCATACAGGGAAGAAGACCTTGGCACGTTCTTTATTTCCTCATGCACCCATAGTCTCAGGTAACGACCAAGAAGCCGTAGTAGAGACATTAAAAGAGTGTGATGAGATAATCATCACTGATTTTGAAAAGCTTACAAACCAAGAGTCACTTGAGTTAGATAATAAACGTATTATAGCTACAGCAAACTACGTCGGTAACAGACAGATTATAGATAATATCTTTGCTTTTATCTATACGATGCCTCTACTAAAAGAGCGTCCACAAGATGTACTACATATGATAAACATTTTTCTAAAAGAGGCAAAGTTAAATCTTATCTTAGAAGACCAAGTCGTAAATGTACATGATATACATATAAACCTACAAGAGAATAACAAAACCATTAAAAAGTCTGTCTATGAACACTTAATCAAGCACTCTATGGATGAATACAATATAGAACAAGCGATATATAACTACCTTTTAAAACATTTAGATGGAAACAATGCCTACAAAGAGTATTTGGGTATTTATGAAAAGCCTCTTATCAAGGCGGGGCTTAAAAAGTATGGTTCGCAACTACAACTCTCGCAAGTGTTAGGCATAAACAGAAATACACTGAGGAAGAAAATACATGAACACAACATCGATTAACTTTGAAGCTTTTGTTGAGTGGGATAACAGCCCATTTATACTCTTTAGTGCAGAGGGTAAGATACTCTACCTTAACAACGTAGCAGAGATTTTATTTGGTTATGTCACAAAACAAGAGCTTTATGACATAGCTTTAGCTTATGCCCCACAGACATTTGGATATAAAACAACCTCTCTCTCTTTAAGCTATGATGCGTTTCATTTTTATGCTCTTACAGTAGGTTATGAAAATGAAGATCAAATCTCTATACGTTTTTACAATGCACCACGTGTAAAATATCCTATGCCACTTGAGACAGATAAACTGATGATTACCGATATTAATATCCTTCTTGAAGCAAATATAGCCCTTTTTCAAACAAAAAATAGCAACCCTCTTAAGCTTCTTACCGACCAAGACTTACCACCTTTTAAGATAGACCAAAATAGTTTTTCAAAACTCTTACGTAAAATATTAGATACATTTATGGCTTCAGACTCTACGAGTATTACTCTAAAACTACTTATCGGTGAGCATATACTCATAGCAAATAAAAAAGAGTCTATTGTTCAACTTTTAGTTAGTGCAAATAGTAGATACCACGATACAGACAATGAGATAGAGATACTAGCTAGTCAAGGTCACATTAGCTGTATTCTTAAAGAGCATTCTATCAAGCTAGAGATACCCCTTATACAATAATATTAAATAAACGAATGATTGATTAAAAATTAATCAATCATTTACTATAAAAAATACCAATACATGTTACTATTCCTTTGATAAACTATTTTAAAGGAATATAAATGAAGTTAAAACTTTTAGCTCTCATGGCAATGCTCTTGCCAGTAGCCGTAATGGCGGAAGACACACTCAATACAGGTGATACGGCATGGATGCTTGTAGCTACAGCATTCGTAATGCTTATGACACCTGCAGGTTTAGCACTATTTTATGGTGGTATGACAAGATCTAAAAATGTACTTAATACAATGGGAATGAGTCTTATTGCATTTGCAGTTGGAACATTGGTATGGGTAATCGCTGGATACTCTATCGCATTTGGTGCAGGTGACTTTTTTGGTACAGGTAAAATCATGCTAGATGGTATTACTGATAAATCTCTTACAGGAACGATTCCTGAACTACTATTTGTAGCTTTCCAAGGTACATTTGCAGCGATTGCAGTTGCTATTGCTTCTGGTTCTATGATTGAGAGAGTGAAATTTTCAACATTTACTATCTTTGTTGGACTTTGGATTTTAGCTGTTTATGCACCTGTAACACACTGGGCATGGGGTGGTGGTGAAACACTTAACTTTGGTGAGATGGACTTTGCTGGTGGTACAGTAGTACACATCAATGCTGGTGTAGCTGGTTTTGTAGTTGCAATGCTTCTTGGTAAAAGAAAAGGGTATGGTACAACTGCTATGAAACCTTTCTCTCCTGTTCTTTCTGTACTTGGTGCAACACTACTATGGTTTGGTTGGTTTGGATTTAATGCAGGTTCTGAAGTAGCTGCTGATGGTGTTGCAGGTAATGCATTCCTTATTACAAACGTTGCTGCTGCTCTTGGTGTTATTGGTTGGTTAATTGCTGAACAAATTGTATACAAAAAAGCAACACTTATTGGTGGTGCATCAGGTGCAGTTGCTGGTCTAGTTGCTATTACTCCTGCTTCTGGTTCTGCTGGTATAGGTGGTGCTTTAATCATCGGTCTTGTTGGTGGTATCTTAGGATTCTTAGCCGTAGCTAAACTTAAAAAGTTAGTCAATGTAGATGACTCTCTTGATGCATTTTGGATACATGGTCTTGTAGGTATTTGGGGTAGTATTGCTACTGCTATATTTATCGCTCCATACCTTATGGCTGACGATTACAATATGGGAGCTCAACTTCTTTCTCAACTAAAAGCAATAGGCTTAACTGTTGTTTATAGTGCTATCATGACAGCCATTGTTTACTTTATATCTGCTGCCCTTACAGGTGGAGGAAGAGTAGATGAAGAGACTGAATTTAAAGGTCTTGATGAAGAGACACATGGTGAAAAAGGTTTCAATCTATAAGCACCATAGCGTAAGCATATCTGCTTACGCATAAGTAATAATAACGATAAGGATTAAATATGAAAAAAATAGAAGCAATCATTAAGCCATTTAAACTAGAAGATGTAAAAGATGCACTTGTAGAGGCTGGAATAGAAGGAATAACTGTATATGAAGTAAAAGGTTACGGAAGACAACAAGGTCACTCTGAGCTTTACAGAGGTGCAGAGTATGTGGTAGAGTTTATACCTAAAATAAAAATAGAAATAGTAGTAAGTTCAGATGAATATGCAGATATTGCTATTAAAGCCATTAATGAAGCAGCTAAAACTGGTAAAATTGGTGATGGTAAAATATTTGTAAGCAACATTGATTCAGTACTTCGTATTAGAACCGATGAGACAGATACTGACGCACTCTAAACATATTTGCACAAGGTTTTTCCTTGCTGCAAAAGTAAGTTGATTAAATTTTAATCAACTTTTTTACATACTTCATACACCATAGATAATATCTGCTTAAATTTACATCAAAAATCCCTTTCAATACTCTCTTATAATAGATACACTTAGTATATTAAATTATTAGGAGTAAATTATGGAAATGAATTACGTTATAGATACATTCTTTGCTATCTTTGCTATGACCCTCATCATCTTTATGGTACCAGGTTTTGCAATGCTAGAAGCAGGACTTGTACGTACAAAAAATGTAACTGCAGTCCTTACTGTAAATGTAATGATATATGCTATAGCATCTATGTCATTTATGCTTATAGGGTATGAGTATGCTTTTGGAAGTTGGGATCATCAAAATAGTATAAGTCAATATGCATTTTTTATGTTTCAAATGGCATTTGTAAGTAAAGTGGTTAACATTATGAGTGGTGGGGTGAGTGAACGTTCTCGTATCTTGCCTTTAGCTATATTTACCGTAGTAGTAGGTGCATTTATCTACCCTACTATTGTAAACCTTACTTGGGGAGCAAACTTTTTATCTGGTACAGCATTAGATATCTCTGGACTCTCTGACCTTGCAGGTTCAACAGTTATACACTCAACAGGTGGATGGGCATTGTTAGCTGCGATTCTTATAATGGGTCCCAGATATGGAAGATTTAAAAACAAAAAAATACGTGTTATTCCTGCTTCTAACATACCATTAGTAACACTTGGTGCATTACTTTTATGGATAGGTTGGTTTGGGTTTAATGGTGGTTCTGTAGGAGCTATCTCCTCAAAAGAGAATGCTGATGCAGTGGCACTAACTATTATGAATACAAACACAGCTGGACTTTCAGGTGCTATTGTGGGGTGGTTACTCACATACTTCCGTTATAAAAAGTTTGATATTACTATGATACTCAATGGTGCATTAGGTGGACTTGTCGCCGTAACAGCAGGACCAGACCAGTATGATATATATACACCTATACTTATTGGTGCTATTGGTGGAGCATTGGTAGTACTTTTTGTTCCTATATTTGATAAATTAAAAATGGATGATCCAGTAGGTGCTTTATCTGTTCACTTAGTCAATGGTATTTGGGGAACACTAGCCGTTGGTATTTTTGTAGCAGATGTAAGTATATGGACACAATTAAAGGGTATAATTGTTGTAGGAGTTATTGTTTTTCCTCTCTCTTGGATTACGATATATTCTATCAATAAAATATTTGTACTTCGTGCAGAAGATGATGAACAACTAGAGGGTATAGATGCTACAGAGTGTGGTATTGAAGCTTATCCAGAATTTAAGCGTAGTATATAATTAACTGAAATAAGGAAATAATATGAAAAAAATAGAAGCAATCATTAAACCATTTAAATTAGATGATGTAAAAGAGGCATTAGTAGAAGCAGGTATTGAGGGGATGACTATCTCTGAAGTAAAAGGGTATGGAAGACAACAAGGACACTCAGAGCTTTACAGAGGGGCTGAGTATGTAGTAGAGTTTATACCTAAAGTTAAAATAGAAATCGTTGTAAGTAATCAAGAATACGTTGATAAAGCCATAGAAGCTATTAGCCAAGCTGCAAAAACAGGTAAAATTGGTGATGGTAAAATCTTTGTATCAGATATTTCAAAAACTATCCGTATCAGAACTGATGAAGAAGACGAGGAGGCATTATAGATACAAAATGTATCTATAATGTGTGAGGTGTATTACTCAATACACCTTACATATTTTTAAATTTTTCTATCTTCTCTTTGCTAGCACATATTTTCCATTGAACTGACCCTATGCCAAAATCACGCTCATAATTTTTAATTTCTAACTGTCTAAGTTTATATAGCATTTTATCTACATTGCTATAAGAAGTTTCAAAAGAGTAATCTAACTCTTTTTCATACATTTCAAGTGTAGCCTCTTTGAGTACATTTTTAACAGATAAAGCATATGCCCTAGCCATACCCCCTGTACCAAGTTTAATACCACCAAAATAGCGTACTATAAGCACTGCACAGTTAACCAACTCTTCACCACGAAGTACATTTAAGCTAGGAACACCTGCACACCCTTTTGGTTCAGCATCATCTGAACTGTTTTCAACTATCTGGTCAAACTCATTAAGGTACCTTACAGCATAAACTACATGATTAGCTTTGGGATGTTCAATCTTTAATTTGTTTTTCAAAGAAATATACTTATCTGAAGTATGCTCGTCTATAGTCACAAGATGTGTAATAAATTTTGAACGATTAACTTCTGTTGTATATTGAAAAGATTTACTTACTGTTCTCATACTATTTTATTTACTTTATTTACAATAAGATTGACAAATTTTTCACTACTATTCATACAGGAAGCAACAATATAATCATCATATTTTATTTTATCTGCTATCTCTCTGTGTTCTATATCTAATTCAAAGAGAGTTTCAGAGTTATCTAGGGTAAATGCCAAAGGGTAGATTAATACTTTACGATGTGTAGGGTTACGTAGTACATCTACAAGATTTGGGTCAAGCCAAGCAGAACTTCCTACTTTAGACTGATAGACAAGCTTAATATCATGAAATTTTATATCACGTTCATGTAGGTATATTTTTATAGCTGATACGTTGGCTTCAACTTGGTTTTGATAAGGGTCACCTGATTTTATAATACTTAAAGGAAGCCCATGAGCAGAGAGTAGTAAATCATACTCTTTGCTATCTTTACCATCTATAGCCTCTATAATTTTTTCACAACTAGCCACGATATAGTCATAGTCATCATAATAAGGATTTATAAGTGTAATCTTAGGTGCATACCCTAACGCTTTACATCTTTGCTCTATATCTTCAAGAGAAGAGAGTGTGGTAGTTGTTGAGTATTGAGGATACATAGGAAAAAGTATAAGCTCCTCTACCCCATCTTTTTTACATTTTATAAGAGCTTCATCTGCAAATGGAGGTACATAACGCATAGCAGGATAAATAGGCATATCCAGATAACTTTTTAATTTACCAATAAGCTCTTCTGTAAGTAGAGGAAGTGGTGACTTACCACCTAAAAGCTGATAATTCTTTTTTACATCTTCCAAACGCTTTGAGATAATAATATAAGCGATAAATTTACGTAGATACACATTCATAGTCAATATATTTTTATCTGCAAACATATTACGTAAAAAGAGTTCTACTTCATCAATATTATTGGGTCCACCCATATTTAGAAGTAACAGTGCATGTTTCATTGTAATCCTTAAAACTATATACAAAGAGAAGTGTTAGCTACTCTTTAACCTACCGCTTTTCCTAAATCCCACATAGGCATGAAAATTCCAAGTGCCATTAATGTTACCAATATAGCAATAAAGAACATCATAATAGGTTCAATATAAGATGACAAGTTATCAATCAAATCTTGAAATTCCATATGATAATAGTTAGTTACCTTATCTAGCATAGCATCAAGTTGCCCCCCTGCTTCACCAGCTTTTATCATCTGTAAAAGCATATTTTTATAAAGTCCAGTAATGTCTAAAGCTTCTGCAAGGTTCATACCTCTACCAATATTAGCATTTACACCAAGTAGTTTTTCTTTAATAGCCAAATTATCAACCATACCAATAGCTGTATCTAAAGCTTCTGCAACAGGAATACCCGCTTTTACTAGCTCACCAAAAACTAAATTATATTTATGCATTGTTGAGAGAAAAATAGCTTTATTAATAAGATAAAACTTAGGATGAAGCATTAATGTATCCATCTTTAATCTAAAATCCCTATTATTCTTATAAAAATATTTTATTGTTGAAATTCCCAAAAATAGTCCTCCTACAATTAAGATACCGTAATTACTAAAAGCCCACTCTAAATCTAAAAGTATTCTTGTAGGTAAAGGTAATTCTGTTTTAAATTTAGCAAAAATATCTTTAAATTTTGGAACAACAACCATAATTAGAACAGTAAAAGCTATACCCATAGCTCCTAATGTAATCAGAGGACCTCTAATTGCTTTCTTAAACTTTGCATTATTATCTCTAATATTTTCTAAAATATCTGAAAGTTTATGATAAGATTCAGAGAGGTTACCTGTCCTCTCCCCTAAATTAGTCATAGCTAAAGTAACTTGCCCAAATTCATCTATGTAGGGCTCCATTGCATCTGACATACTATTACCAGCATTAATATCACTATCTATTTTTGCATAAATAGTTTTCAACTCTTTATTTTCAGTATTTTCACCTACATCACGCAGTGTATCACTAATAGAGATTCCAGCATCAACCATAACTGCAATTTGTTTAATAGTAGATATCTTATCTTCAAAAGGTATTTTAGATTTAAATGACTTCTTTATGCCCTTTAGTAAATTATCTAAAGTGTCTTCTAATGGAGCAGCTGTCTCTACAGCTCTAACTACCATAGAAGATGGAAATTTCTGTTTTGTTAAAGATATAGCAGCTATTTTATTATCAGCTTGAATAACTTCTAATCTCTTTTTACCTTTATCCATTACGGTTACATTAAAATACTTCATTATAATCTAGCTACCCTATAAATTTCATCAATTGTTGTTTTACCCTCTAAGGATTTATTTACACCATCTTCAAACATATTTATAAAACCCTCTTCAAGTGCTTGCTTTGTCATCTCCTCTTTAGAGGCGTTATTGGCAATCATTCTTGATAAAGTTTCCGTTATAGTTAAAACTTCTGATATCATCTCTCTTCCAGAGTAACCTGAATGGTCACACTCCTTACAACCTTCACCCACAAAGAAAGTAGGATTCTCAGGAAGATACTTTCGTACATCAACCAAAAGGCTATCTGGGAGTTGTGTACTCTTCTTACAATAAACACATATTTTACGTACCAATCTTTGTGCTTGAATCGCTACTAAGGCACCACTTACTAGGTACTCTTCAATTCCCATATCTAAAATTCTTGTTACAGCAGAAATAGCATCATTGGTGTGAAGAGTAGAGAGAACAAGGTGACCCGTTAATGCTGCTTGTATCGCAATACGCAATGTCTCCTTATCTCTAATTTCCCCAATCATAATTTTATCTGGATCTTGTCTTAGTATAGACTTCAGTGCATCTGCAAAACTTAACCCTATACTAGCTTTAACTTGAACTTGTTGTAATCCACCCATTTGGTACTCAACTGGATCTTCAACAGTAATGATTTTATCTTTAACATCTTTAATTGCATTTAATGCTCCATAAAGTGTAGTTGTTTTACCTGAACCCGTAGGTCCAGTAACTAAAACAATACCATAAGGTACTGCAATAGCCTCTGTAAATCTATCCAAACAAAATTGACTCATACCTGCATCTACAAGTTTAATCATTGCTTTAGATTTATCGAGAATTCTAAGAACAATAGATTCACCAAATATAGTAGGTAGTGTTGAAACCCTAAAGTCAAATGGATTTTTCCCTACAACAGTAGAAAATCTACCATCTTGTGGTTTTCTTTTTTCTGCAATATCTAAACTAGACAGTAACTTCATACGTGATGATAAGGGACCAAAAATATCTTTATCAAAAATAAAACTCTGTCTTAACATACCATCTACACGAATACGAATTACACAACTTTTCTCTGTAGCCTCAATGTGAATATCACTAGCCCCTGCATAAATAGCAGATTTAATAATAATTTCAATAAGTTTTAAGACAGCTGGAGATTCATCATCATTCTTACTATTTTCACTACCATCAATAGTTAAGTCTCTACGTATATCCGTTACAAGTCCTTTAATACTTTCATTAATTTCAAGTCTTTGTAAATGTTGACTTATCTGCTTAGGTCTTGCAATAGCAATTTTTATAGGTTTTCTAGGGAAAAGTCTCTGTACTGTATCTTGAGCCTTCATATCTAAAGGATCATCAAAAACAATAAGTACACTTAAATCATTCTCTTCTACTGGAATAATATTATATTTAATCAATTGTTTATAAGGAACTTGTGAAAAAAGTTTCATGTCAATTTCGATTTCATCTAAATCAACATACTCCATATGTAAGGCTTTAGCAACTTCTTCAAGAATTGGAGTAATATCAATTCCTTCAATTTTCTCTAAGTGTCTTAGGGTAATAACACCTTGTCTTATTTTTTTGGCAAGGTATATCTCTACAGAATGTAAGTCTATCATTTTTTCTGCAACTAAGTTTGCAAAAGAGATCTTTTTAGGAGGTCTACTTCTTACTAAAGCTGAAATAGCATCCTTAGTTATTAGCTTTTCCTCAAGCATCATTTCAATAAGTTTTACCATGTATCGCTCCTATTCTTTTGTACCAATAATTATAAAGTACCCTTCTTTATCTTATACAATAAATTACTTGCATCAGTTGAATTACTTCTTTTAATATATTTTTCTAATATAGCAATTGCTTCATTTTTATGACCTAATTTTACTTTAGACGTCACTAAAATAAACCAACTTTCATCAATTTCAGCATTAATTTTATTTGTCTCAAACGCCCAATAAATTGCTTTTTTATAATCATTTTTATTATAGTAGCTTTTAGCTAAAAATAGTGAATCATCAATATTGTGTGTTTGCATAAAACGCTTTGCAACATCATCAAAAGCCTCTTCATTTGAACTTTCAATAATATTTAAATGCACTCTAGGTTTTTTAATAATATTTATATCTTCATCTGTCCCTAAAGTATTATCAACAACTCCTGCTTCTGAAACAACTATAAGCGTCTGTTTCTTCTTTTCTTTAGGATTTGTATGGTTTATATCTACTAGAGATGGAGTAGAATCTTTTAATTTTTCTGATTCGACTTTATTTATAATAGCAAATATATCAATATTATTATATTTTAAAAAAGAAAAAGATACGAGTAAAAAAAACAATATAATAAAAAATATACGCATAGGTCTTTTTCTTTTACTATTGTATTTACTCCACTCCTCTTCTAAAGGTTTTATATCATACATGTATATATCCTAATTTTAATGCTGCCATCTCTATAATCTTTTGAGGTATATTATCATAATCAATATTACTTGGGTCATTTTCATCATAATATTCACAGATTTCAAATATTGTAAAAAGTAGTTTATTACACTCTCTATAATTACCATCAGTAAAAGCATGAATTAATTTCATATGTTTTTCTTTAATACTATTGGCAACTTCAAAGAGATTTTTCTTTAATAGTTTTTTATGAATATAAGTAAATTGATCCTCTTTTGTTACATTTTTCAGCTCAATCACTTCCCAAATACGTGATTTAAAATGCTCTTTTGCAATCAAATCTTCATTATCTGTTTTATGTAATGAGATAACAAACTTTACTGATCTACTATCAGATAAGAGTCTAATTTTTTCCATCATCTCACTATTGTACATTTGCGCTTCATCTAGTAAAATGATTATTTCACGTTTATCTTTTAAATTTTTACAAAAGTCAACCAATGCAGAAAAGTTTACCACTGTATTAGGTGGTAAATCCTGCTTAGTCAAAATTTTAAATAATTTATGAAAAAATTCCTTCTCATTAACAGGAGGAATATCAAAATAATGAATCTCTTTTTGATGTTTTAATTTACTTTGAATACGATTTAAAAGTATACTTTTTCCTGTACCTGGTTTACCAAAAAGCAAAATCATTTTTAATGGTTTATCTATACTATGTTCTAACTGTTTATAGACTTTAATAGATGTATCTAACTCAATATAGTCCTCTACATCTACAGAATCAATAAAAGCTGCTTTGGCATTTTCATATCTACTTTTCATTAAGCTTTGTGTATCCTAGGTCTTTTAGTGTAACAGATTTAGATGTTTTAACAACATGAGGAGTAATAATAAATACTAACTCTTCTACAGTACGAATTTTCTCTTCACGTTTAAATGCATACTCCAATAGGGGTATATCACCTAATATAGGTACCTTGTTAACTTTCATTCCTTCTCTTGAGAATATTAATCCACCTAAAATAGCATGTTCACCATCTTTAACTCTAATTACTGATGAAATCTGTCTTCTAATTAAATCTGGTGGAATACTTCTTGTTGTATCTCCTACACTAACATCATTAATTGTATCAGAAATTGATGGGTTAATCTTTAATATTACTGTACCATCAGCACTAACTTCTGGTGTAATATCTAATAATATACCTGCAAAGACTGAATCAACTGTTTCCCCCTCAGCTGTGTTAGAACTTTCACCACCACCTAAAGCACTAGTAGATTTCAATTTATAAAAAAGCTCTTTACCTACAGAGATAAGTGCTGGCTGATTATTTAATGTCATAACACGTGGACTAGATATAGCTTTAACATCACCTTGTGTTGATAAAAATTTAACAATTTCTGAGACTTTAGCATTACCTGTCATGTTGACAACACTTGCACTAGAACTTTGTCCTGTATTAGTATATGGAGCATCAGTAATACCAGTTACACTATCAAAAGTATAAGAAGCTACATCTCTTTGCGCCATTGCCAATGAATTGATAGTCATATTCTGTAAAGAGTAGAGTTGTGACCAATCTACCCCCGTAGTGGTACTATCATCAAAATTGACAGTTAGAATACGAACATCTATAAGTACTTGTTGCTTAATCTGTTTCGTTAAAGCATAAATATATTTTGAAACTCTGCTAATTTGTCTATCTGTACCAGTTACTGTTACCATACCTGCCTCAGGATTTACAATTGGAGCTAAAGGATTGTATTCCCACACTTGACCATCAGGTCCAGTCCATCCACCACCAGTTTTCGCATAATGCGTACTACCATCGCCTGCACCAATAAGAATACGTTGAATCTCTTTCTCAACAGTTTTCCAAAAAGTAAATTCTTGATTACTCTCTATAGCAATACCTGTTTTTGACATTGTACCACTATCATCACCCGAACCAGAGCTTGAGGAGTTAGCAATAGTAACATTAGCATTACTTTTCCCTACTCTTTGCCCAGAAATATAATGTACTCTAAATGTTCTTGTTATAAGATATGAAACCTTTAACTTATTACCGTTAAGTTCATAGTGTAAATCATTATCTTTAAGAATAACTCCTAAAAAACCTTTTAATGTTGAATTTTTCAACTTTACATAGTAAAGCTTTTTATTCATTCTCTTCTTGGCAGCTTCATCTCTAACCACAACAGTTAAATCACATGTTTCTGCTAAATTTTCAATAACATCACTAATAGTCAATTTACTATCTATAGTAACACTAAATAACTTACTTGAACAGCTACCTGCAAATACAGTATTATTCAAACCAACTATTAGTATAAATAAGAGCATTAATTTTTGCATATTTTTCATCAATTACCTTTCTTCCCATAAAATAAGATTATCTCTTTTTTTCTTAAGAAATAATTTTTTAATATTATTTCCATTTCTTAATACAACGCCTCTTTTTCCTATATATTTTAATTCATAACCCATAACAGAACTATTGATATCATACCATTCTCTATTAATATAAGCTTTACCATTTACAATAGCATGTAATTTAAGGTTTACTGTTTTATTTGGTGTTACAAACTTTGTAACATTATTCTCTTTTTCTAAACGAACAAAAGGTTCTTTTGTAGTTTCTAATTTAGTTAGCTTAACACCCTCTCTCTTTAAATGTATAGTGCTAATCATTTTTTCTATTTGGTTAACAGAAAGATCTGCATTTAACAAAACTGCTATAAATGGTAATATTAATAGAATATTTTTCATTAGTAATTTATCCCCCAAACTGAAATATTTATATCTGCTAGAACTTGTGATGAATTTGGATCAAGCGAAATTCTTGTACCAAACACATCTGTAACTAAGACATTTTGTTCTATCTCATTAATAAACTTAACAATTCCTTTATATTCACCTTTACACCCTACTTCAATTTCAAGTACGTGACCAAAACTACCATTATTATCTACATATTTATTTTCAATATATTCTATCTCTACATTTTGTATTTCTGCTTTTGTTGTAATAGAATTTAAAAACTTTGACCAACTCTTTTGATTGAAAAGCATATCTGATAGTTTTTCTAAATTAGTATCTATAAATACTATTTTTTCATTTATATGAATAATTTTTTTCTCTTTATTAACAATATCTCTATTAAATTTATTCACATAATATTGTCGATTACCATTTACAGTAATTGAATTGAGATAAATATTATTATCTGCAATACTTTTTTGAATAGTTTTTTTAGTAGACTCACTTTTCTTAAACATCTTCTCCGTATAAGGCAAAAGATACATGTAAGCTATATAACCAATAAAAAGAGCTATTGCAAAAATAAACATCCATTTTTCACTCTCTTTTTTAGGTGCAAAATATGCATCTAATTCTTCTAATTTATCTTCTACAAATTTCATTTTAAATCAACCTTTAAAATACCACGATAGTAATTATTATTACTGTCTTTTTTCATTCTCTCAATATCAATCTGATTTATTTGTTCAAAATGAGTATCTGAAATATATTTAATAAGCTCAGTAAATTTTCTATCATCAGAGCTTACAAGTGACATCCAAGCAATATCATTATTGGTATATATTAAATCAACATATACATCAAATTTATTTAATTCATCTGCAATTACATGAAGTCTTCCTGATTTTAGATTATAATTTACTTTCTTTTCATAAATTGCTTCAAGTGTACTTGTCTTAGCCTTATATTTACTAAGTAGTCCCTCGATATTTTTATCAAGACCAGAGATCTTTAACTTTTTATCACTAAGTATTTTCTTATACTTAACTACTTCTGCCTTTAATTCTATATTATGTAGCCCTAATGCGTAAATTTTAGCATCATTAGTATATGAACCTAAAAGATAGACCAAAGGATAAGCAAGACCAGCTGAGATAGCTGCAAAAGTAGAAATAATAAATTGTCCACTTGTACGGTTCATAAATGATGGTGGTCTTGGGAATATTGTAAGATTTACAATACTTGAACCCTCTTCAATATGATTGAGTGAACTAAGTAACATGAGGTATTGAAATTGGTCAGTATACCATTCATCATTTTTAATGTCAAAATTAAAGTTCAACTCTGAAGACTGAAGTCCAAGATAGTTTTGACTATAATCATCTAAACCAATAATAGGACCCCTTGAACTACCTATAAACATATGATCTATGGTATCTAGTTCAAAAGCTCTTTTTGCATAGATAGCAATATCATTAATTGTAATAAAAACTTCAGAGAATATTTTCATAAAATTTTGTTGATAGATCTCATCTGTAGCTTTAAGACCTTCAGTCTCAAGTATGGTTAAAAACTCTTTTTTATCTACAGGCTCTCCTAAAAATTCACAATATTTATCATAAATTTGATCTATAGAGTAATCTATAGATTTAGAATAGAGATAGTCACCATTTTTATAAAATGTAATAAAGGCATCATTATCTGTAAAATATACAAAACAATGTATGCCATTTACATCTAAAATTTCTTTTTTATATAGAGCTCTATAAAGAAGTGGTGCGGGTACAATTAAATCTAAATATTTTGTCTCCTTTTTTACAGGTAGATAAAGTTCATCTAAATGTTCAGAAGTAACTACAAAAAGATGAAATTCTCTCTCTTCAGCCTCTGTTTCAACTTCATAAGAAGAGATAAAATAGTTAATTGCTTGATCTAAACCCAACTCTTCATAAGCTTTAATTTCAATAATATCTTCAATATCTTCATCAGGAATACTACGACTCAATTTTATAGTCGTAATAATCATATCTTTATTATTGATATATGATGTTACAAAGTTTGAAGTATTAAAGGTAAGTTTTTTTAAAGCATTAAAAGAGTCATTCTTATAAATATAACTTTTATCAATATATGAATCATGAACAATCACATTTTTCATAATAGATTTTGATTTTACTGATGAACTTTTTTTAAAAAACATTCTGATTTTCCTTGTTTATTGAATGATTATATATGTTATAATATTAAAATCATCTTACAATCATAAAATTATATATAAATATTTAAAATTTCTTAAACAATATATCCAAACTCCTCTAATCCTTCTCTATTTTTACTCCAACCTTTTTTAACTGAAACATGTAAATCCAAAAATATTCTTTTACCTGAAAAAATCTCCATCTGTTGACGTGCAAATTTACCTACTCTTTTTATACCTTCACCTTTTTGACCTACTATCATACCTTTTTGTGTATCTTTTTCTACTACAATCGTTGCATAAACTGTATCTAGGGTATCAGTTTCATCTATCTTTTCTATGGTTACATCACTCTCATAAGGTATCTCATCACTCAAATTTTCAAAAATAGACTCACGTATAAGCTCTTTATAGATATCTCGTATATTATCTGTAGTCAATATCTCTGTATCATAAAGAAATGGTGACTGAGGAAGATGTTTGCTAATCTCTTGAAGCAGCTGGGCTTTTCCAACTTTTTTATTGACGGAGAAAGGGATAATCGCTTCAAACTTATCTTGATGCTTCTGATACTGACCTAGTTTTTTAAGAATATCACCTTGTTTTACATGATCCATCTTTGTAAGAAGTACAATATGCTTTGTATTTTTCTTCTCTATAAGCTTCAAAAATTTCTCATACTCAACAAGTTTATCAGTAATAGGTGCTAAAAAGACAATAAGATCTGCATCTCCTATGGCTTTAAGTGCTTCATCCATCATAAACTTATTGAGTAGTCTCTCTTTTTCATGTATCCCTGGAGTATCTACAAAAATTATTTGTGATTCATTACCATTAAGGTCTTCATGCATCACAATAATATTCATACGTTTTCTTGTAGCCTGTGCCTTCTTAGAAACCATCGCAAGTTTTTCCCCAACTACATGGTTAAGTAATGTACTTTTCCCTGCATTTGGGCGTCCTACAACTGCTACAAAACCAGCCTTTGTATCTATTGTCTCTTTTTCGTGATTAAACATCATAATATATACCTTGTTGTATCTTCATCTTCTACTACTTTTCCTATTTTCTCTTTTATAAGAGGTTCATCTATGGTTATCTTTTGCCCTGCATATTCATCTGCACTAAAACTTATCTCTTCTAAGATTTTTTCCATTACTGTATGCAAACGTCTTGCCCCAATATCTTCTGTTTTCTCATTTGCAAGCAACGAGTAGTGAGCAATAGCTCTTAAAGCTTCTTCTTCAAAGACTAAATCTAACTCCTCTACTTGCATTAAAGCTTTGTACTGTTTTACCAATGAGTTATTTGGTTCAGTTAATATTCTGTAAAGTGTCTCTTCATCTAAACTATCTAACTCCACACGTAAAGGGAAACGCCCTTGAAGCTCTGGCATAAGGTCACTAGGCTTAGAGGTATGAAAAGCACCCGCAGCTATAAAGAGTATATGGTCTGTCTTAACCATACCCAACTTTGTATGCACCGTAGAACCTTCTACTATGGGTAGTAAATCTCTTTGAACACCCTCTTTACTAGGGTCTTGACGACCTTGAGAGTTTGAAGAGACGGCTACCTTATCTATCTCATCTAAGAAAACGATACCACCCTTCTCTACTTTTTCAAGTGCAAGTTCTTTAAGTTGCTCTTCATCAAGTAGCTCTTCACTAGCCTCTTGTGCCAAAATCTTCTTAGCATCTGCAACTGACACTTCTTTCTCCTGACCTTTTTTACCCATACCACCTAGTACTTTTACAATAGACTCTTGTACTTGTATCATTTGAGGTGGTAGTCCCTCTTCTGGCATCGTAGGGTTATTTGGCATCGTAACTTTGATTTTAAGATGGTCAAGTTCACCTTTAGCAAACTTCTCTTGCATTCTTAAAAAAGAGGCATTATACTCTGCTTGTTTCTGTTCAGTAGCACCTACAGGAAGAGGAGGTAAGAGTTTTTCTATTATCTTATTTTCTATATAGTTTGCTATTTTTTCTTGGTTTTTCTCATTTTCAGATTCACGTACTATCCCCATTGATATAGCTGCCAAATCGCGTATCATAGACTCTACATCACGACCAACAAAACCTACCTCAGTGTATTTACTAGCTTCAACTTTGATAAATGGTAAATTCATCATCTTTGCTAGGCGTCTTGCTATCTCTGTTTTACCAACACCTGTACTACCTATCATCAAAATATTTTTAGGTGTTACATCTTGTTGCATTTCAGGAGCAAGTTGCATACGTCTATAGCGATTTCTTAATGCAACAGCAATCGTTTTTTTCGCATCATTTTGTCCAATAACATACTTATCAAGGTAAGAGACTATCTCTTTAGGCGTTAAATTATCCAATATATTTTTCCTTTTACAACTCTAATATTTTAATATTTTTATTTGTATAGATACAAAGATCACCTGCAACACTAAGCGACTCTTTTACCAACTCTTTAGGCTCAAGGCTTGAGTGTTTATCTAAAGCTCTTGCAGCAGATATAGCATAGTTTCCACCAGAACCTATGGCTGCTATCTTACCATCTTCAGGTTCAACCACATCTCCAGTACCTGTTAAGATATAAATATGCTCTCTATTGAGTACTATCATCATCGCTTCGAGTTGACGTAAATGTTTATCTTTTCTCCACATTTTAGAAAAGCCTATGACCGACTTAAAAAGGTCACCTTTCTTCTCTGCTAAGATAGTTTCAAACATATCAAAAAGGTTAAAAGCATCTGCCGTACTTCCAGCAAAACCAGCAAGTACTTTACCCTCACCTAGAGTTCGTATCTTCGTAGCATTACCTTTGAGTATGGTATCACCAAAAGAGACTTGCCCATCTCCACCTATAACAGCTTTACCCTCAGCTTTGTACCCAAGTATAGTTGTAGCGTGAAACATTAAACACCAACTATTTCAACTTTAAGAGATGCATGAATACCATGTCCTAGTTTGGCATCAACTTCATGAACTCCTGTTGATTTAAGTGCTTTTTTCAAACCGATATGTTTTTTATCTAAAATAATCTTTAGTTGCTCTTCTATAGCTTTAGAGATATCTGCATTTCCTACAGAACCTTTTATCCCTACTGGTGCTGACTGTTTTTCTATCACAATAACAGCAGCTTCAAGTGCAATTTTCTCCTCAGCCAAACGTGCAAGGTCATCTGCTAACTCTTTAGCTACTCTTGCTTGCTCTGCTTTCCAGTTTTCAACAACATCAGGTGTTGCCAACTTAGCTAACCCCTTACCTATAAGAAAGTTTTGACCATAACCATCTTTTACCTCTTTAATTTCTCCTGCTTTACCTAATGCTTTTACATCTTTTATTAATAATACTTTCATTCTGTCTCCTTCTTGGATTTATAATTCATCTATTTTATCGAAATTTTGTTAATATATGATGTATCTAATCAAACATAATTTCAATAATAATTATTCTGCAAATATCAACCTTTTAAAGCCATATGAAAACCAATTTTATATCTGTATTATTTTATAACAAGCCAAATAATCTTTTGTTCAGATTTATTCATACTTAAATTTTGTTTATGACTCACACGAATTATAGTATTTTCATCTACCTGCTGTTCTATAGCATACATACGTTCAGTTATCCTTTGCACATCCAACAGAAGTGACTCTTCCAATACATACACAGCTATTGCATCTTTAAAACCTATGCATTGTTCTTCTATCATCTTTTGAGTCTATACTTCTCCTATAGTATATGATATACTTTTATCTAGTAGTTCTATTATCTCTCTTAATTCCACCATATCTAATGGCATTACATTTTTTAAATCAGCTATTTGTATTAAAAAATTTTGCTCTGCTTTAGTAAAGTTTTTCTCTTTTAGTAAAAGTTCATAATTATTCATTTTTATATACCTTCTTTTTTAACTACACCATTACTATCAAACAAATATGTTTTTCCATCATGATGATGGTAAACATACTGCTTTATTTGACCCCAAACTGTTAAATAGCCTTTTTTATGCAAAAAATGTTTTTTAATTATATTTCCAATAATTTCCAACACTTCATATTCATTTTTAAAAAGTAAATCTTCTTTTTTAACTACTATTATTCTATGTCCTACTGTAGCTCCTAGTATATGTATAGGCTCTGTTCTTCTTTTAAAGTTTGTATCTACAAATATGTATGGTGACTTCATAGATGAAACAAGTTCTAACCTATGACAAGCTTCTTTTAACTCTTTACTTATATCTACATGAAGTACATGAGCTAATCCTTCTACAAAGGAGTGACTATCATACTTCATATCAAAATAACCAGATTTTATCCATCCATAAATACTCTTACTATCTAAAAAACTTTGAAGTGTTTTTCTTCCTTTTTTAATGCTTCTGTATCCTATCATGACGACTAAGGTATCTAGCGTGTTTGTAGTGTATTGTTGTTTTATTTTATTGTGTAGTTTCATTCTATTGTCCTTTTCTTCTAACCATCTCACGACACATTGTTTTGAGTTTGTTATAAGTATATTATAATAGAAGTGAGTTACTTAGTTTAGGGATTTAAGAACATTTTTCCTATGATATTTTAAGTATTTTTTATGTCTAGATGATATTTTAATTTTCATTTTTTTATTTATACCTAAAACTTTATAGTTGTTTAACTTTTCAGAAATAATAATTTCTCCATTATCATTAAATGAAATATAACCTTTATCAAATAGTTTATCTATTGTGGGTATCAAAAGCAATCCATTGAAACTATTAAGCCTTTCATCATTATTAGCATCTTTCCACGGCTTAATATGTGAAGCTATTAAAATATCAATTTGTTTAGAACCTGTAACACTACAACCATTCCAATAATTAACTAAATCTCTACGAAAAGAACCTTGTCCTAAACGTGATTTAATAAGATTTTCTTTCTCTGTTTCTTTAATACTGCTTTTTTCTATATCTTTTACATCTTTTAATAAAACATCTACGATATCTTGTTGAAGCAGTAGAGATTCATACAATTTTTTTCCATTATCTTTCTCTGTAAATTTATATACTCTACCATTCATTCCTTTTTTATCTACAAAAACTTTTAACTCTTTAAATCCAACATTCTCTAATTGTATAGGGTTATTTTTAAAACTTTTTATTACTTTTAAATTAATTGAATCATAATCTAATTTTGAAATAATTTCACAAATAAAATAAATACCATTAGGATATTTTTTATTACTTCCTTTAACTGTATTATGAATAAAAACTATATCACCTATATTATCTCTAGGTTCATTACTCTTATCTTGAACTGTTTGTGAATATATATCATTTTCTTTTAGACTATCAAATTCACTATCTTCCTTAACCCATATATTTATTGGTAGCTTAAATTGCCAATAATTCATTTTTCACTCTCCCATAATTTATTTAAACCAAGTATACCTAAATTAAATCACCAACCCAAGTAACTCACAAAAACCTCTCTCTATACACTCCCATATTCTCCTCAATCTCATCCCTCAACCCCTCAGGCTCTATCACTCCGATATAAGGCATATACCTCTGAATGGTAGGAATAATTTCCATATAGTCTGTTATATAAAGTTCTAGGTCTATGCTTCCATCTTTGTAGGTTTTCATGACTCTTTGATGCTTTGAGATGGGCATTCTTAAAAAGTATTTGGCTACTTTAGCATCTAAGAAAAGCTCTACTGCAAATGGTTCTATAAAAGGTTCAAAAAAAGCATTGATAGCATAGTCAAATCGCTCTAGTATAGTATGCACAGCAGAAGAGATTTCAAATGTATCAACAAAAACTTCTACATCCGTAATGCTTTTAAGATGGTAGCGTCTTATATCATCATACTCAGTATCCCAATTGACCAAATACCAAAAACCCTCAAGGTTTATGATTTGAAGAGGATAGAGTTCTCGTTGCTTTTTATTGTAACTACAAGTAATGATATTTTTTGATTTTATGGCATTTTCTATAAAGATATGTACATAGTTTGAAGCATCAAGTTTTTCTACCATAGACTTATTGTAGATACGTTCTTTAAGTAAGTTTCCATATTCTAAAAAGAAGCCATCTACACTTTCGGTAAAACCTTTTGGACTGTATTTATCTCTACTCTTTGCTTTTAAAAGTAGCATCGTAGCCAATGCCCTACTCTCTAGTAACATTTTTTGTAAAAAATTACTCTTTGCTATGTAACATTTGGCACTGTAGTCATAATAGACCTCTTCTACATAAGGTAAAACATACTCTTTAAAGTCTGTTTGTATAATCTTTTTTGTGACACCTAACTGCTCTACCAACAGAGGTGTAGAGAGTCTATCACCTTTTGAGAGTGCCGTAAGAAGGTAGTCTAAGCGTTCAAGTCTATTCTGATAATCATACATAAAGTAAATCCCTTAACTAAGTGATGCATTATTGTACTCTAAATGATTTGAACACTTAGCCCCTCAACAGATTAACATATTACAATCATAAAAATATCTTAACTTTTATTAAACCCTATACTTTATTTGTTTGAAATATACTAGACCCTATTCAATTTAATTCTCTAATTAAATTTATTAATATTTTTTCATCTATCATTGATATTGCAGATTTGTCATAAATAGTTAATAGATAAATATTCTCTTCTAATTTAATATAATAATAAATTCTATATCCAGCACTTTTGCCTTTGTTTTTATTGCTATTAGCTAGTCTGATTTTAAATAAATTCTGTTGTATTTTTGTTGATTGTTTATGTAAATCATCAAAATCACTAACAAAATAAGAGATATCTTTTTTTAAAAGATTGTATTTTTTATAAAGTTTTTTAAACTGTTTATCAAATAAACTTGTTGTTTCAAAGTTCATCTAATAACTTATTTAAAGGTTTTGTATTTCTTTTTTCAACATCTAAAAGTGCTTGATTTATATCATCGGCAATTTGATTTTCTTTATTATATAGCATTTTGTAAAGAGACTTTTTTAACTCCTCTTGAACATTTATTCCACTTTTAACTATATGTTCATAAATTTTATCTTCTATTGTTAAATTAATTGTATGCATATTTTAATCCTTCACTAAATTATATAGCTTACATACTTAGAGAAAGCGTTATTTATAAATATCCATATCTTTTATCTAATAGCGTATCATTATGGACAATAGTGAACCCTATAACTTAAACTAAACTACAGCCCCTCAACAGCTTAACATGCTACAATCATAAAAATCAAAATAACGGATATTACTTATGTTTCAAGAATTTAAGATAGATAATTTAGAGCAATTTCCACAAGAGTTGGATAGACTTTTAAATCAGCAACGTGCTACAGTAGAGGCGATTACACATAGTGATGATGTGAGTTATGAGAAGGTGTTAAAACCTCTTCAAGACTTAGATGAAGAGCTGGGGCTTTTTTTTACGCCTCTGTCTCACCTTAACTCTGTGATGAACTCTGATGAGTCACAAAAAGCGTATGAAGCTTCACTGCCATTGCTTTCAAAGTTCTCTTCTGAGATTGCACAAAATGAAGCACTTTTTAAGAAAATAGAACAGATTACTACCACTTCCAAAGAGGCAAAAACAGTTGTCTCTCATGAAGTAAGAGACTTTGTACTCTCAGGTGCTAAGCTCCCTAAAGAAGAGAAAAAAAGAATGGAAGAGATCTCTTTAAAACTCTCTGAACTCTCCAATAACTTTTCACAAAACCTACTTGATGCTACCAATGACTATGAGCTTATAATGACAGATGCTAAAGATGTAGAGGGTATGCCTCAGTCTGACATTGATGCAGCTAAAGAGAAGTTAGAGGGTAAAACTATCTATAAGTTTACTCTTCAAATCCCTAGTTACTTAGCTTACATGACTTACGGACCAAACAGAGAACACCGTAAAGCCATCTCTAAAGCATACAGTACAAGAGCTCCTCAAAATGCTGAAGTGATAGACCAAATACTTGCCCTTAAACAAGAAAAATCAAAACTTCTACACTTTGATAACTATGCCCACTATGCACTAGAGACAAGAGATGCAAGTACTCAAGATGATGTGATAAATTTCTTAGAAGACTTAGCTCATGCTGCTCTGCCTCAAGCTCGAAATGAGTTAGAAGAGTTAAGAGGCTTTGCAAAGAGAGTAGATAACATAGAAGACCTTGAAGGCTATGATGTAGGGTACTACTCAGAGAAGCTCAAAAAAGAAAAATTTAACTTTGATGACACGATGACAAAGCCATACTTTGAACAAAGCAAAGTACTTCAAGGTATGCTTGACATTGTCTCAGAACTTTTTTCTGTAAGCTTTAAACCTGCCGATGTTCCTACATGGCACAGTTGTGTAAAGGCATTTGACATTTTCGATAATGACACACTTTCAGGTCGTATTTACTTTGACTTAGAGGCAAGAAAAGAGAAGCGTGGTGGAGCATGGATGAACGACTGGGAAACACATTATGTAGATGTAGAGGGTAAAAAACATTTAGCTTCAGCGTTTGTAGTATGTAACTTCTCACCTACTACTAAAACCACTCCATCTCTACTAAGACATGATGACGTAGTCACACTCTTTCATGAAATGGGACACGCAATACATCACCTTTTTGGTACATCTAAAGAGCGTTCAGTATCTGGTATTAACGGTGTGGCATGGGATGTTGTAGAGTTTCCTTCACAGTTTTTAGAAAACTTTGCCTATGAGAGTGCTATTTTAAAACGTTTTGGATTTCATTATGAGACAGGAGAGTCTATCTCCGATGAGCTTATGTCTAAAATAAAAGAGACAAAAAACTTTCAAGCTGCACTAGGTATTTTGAGACAAGTGGAGTTTTCACTCTTTGACTTTAAACTACATCAAAAGCTTTACCAAGGTGACGAGGTACAAAAACTTATTGACACTATAAAAGAGAAAACTTCTTTACTCAAACCTGCAAGTTATAATAAGTTTCAACACGGTTTTGCTCACATCTTTGCAGGAGGGTATGCAGCGGGGTACTACTCTTACAAATGGGCAGAAGTATTAAGTGCAGATGCATTTTTCTCTTGCTTAGATGATGAGTATGGATTTGATAAAGAGAAAGCAAAAGGGTACAAAGAGTATATTTTAGCAAATGGTGGTTCTAAAGAGATGAGTGAACTTTACCAAGAGTGGCTTGGACGTAAAGCAGAGGTTAAAAGTCTTATTAAACTTTATGAGATAGATTAAATAAAAGGTGTTACAACAAAATGTTGTAACACACTAAACTACTAATTTTCTTCTTTTTTTCCAAATCCAAAGAAACGTTTAATACGCTGACAGATAGTCACAGAACCCGTCTCGATACGACACACTTCAACTTCATCATAAGAACCGATAAGTGCCTTAATACGTTCAGGCTGTTTTTTACCTTCAATCATAAAACGAAGTGCATTAAGTCTAATAAACCCTTCTGCATCTGTTTGGTCATAAACATCATCTGCTTCAAAAGTAGAATGCTCTTCTGAGTAAAGTGTTACATCAGATTTTCTACCTACTACTGTTACATTACCTTTGTAAAGTTTTAGCTTTACTGTACCCTCTACATGGTCTTGTGTTGCATCTATAGCAGCTTGTAGCATCTTACGCTCTGGTGACCACCATAAACCGTTGTAGATGAGTTTTGCATACTTTGGCATAAGCTCATCTTTCATGTGAGCCTCTTCTCTGTCAAGCGTGATAGACTCTATAGCACGGTGTGCTTTTAGCATAATAGTCCCACCTGGTGTCTCATAACAACCACGTGCTTTCATACCTACCATACGGTTCTCTACGATATCGATACGACCGATACCATGTTTGTTACCGTAGGCATTAAGTTTAGTCAATATCTCAGCAGGAGTCATCTCTACACGGTTAATAGCAATTGGGTCACCATACTTGTAGTCTATAGTAATGTATTCTGCTTCATCAGGTGCTTTTTCTGGACTTACAGACCATAACCACATATTTTCTTCTGGCTCATTATAAGGGTTCTCTAAATGCTCACCTTCATAAGAGATATGAAGTAAGTTAGCATCCATTGAGTATGGTTTAGCTTGACCTTTTCCATCGATGTCAATACCATGCTCTTCGGCATACTTTAACAGTTTTGTACGTGAGTTTAAGTCCCACTCTCTCCATGGAGCAATAACCGCAATATCTGGGTCAAGTGCAAGGTAGCCAAGCTCAAAACGTACTTGGTCATTCCCTTTACCTGTTGCACCATGACTTACTGCATCGGCACCAGTTTGGTGTGCTATCTCTATCTGCTTTTTAGAGATAAGTGGACGAGCGATAGAAGTTCCAAGTAGGTACTCTCCTTCATAAATAGCATTGGCTCTAAACATAGGGAAAACAAAATCTTTTACAAACTCTTCTCTAAGGTCTAAAATGAAAACATTTTCAGGTTTTATCCCCATATCGAGTGCTTTTTTACGTGCTGGTTCTACCTCTTCACCTTGTCCAAGGTCTGCTGTAAATGTTACTACCTCACACTCATACTCATCTTGTAACCATTTAAGGATAATACTTGTATCAAGTCCACCAGAATAAGCTAATACTGCTTTTTTAATCTTTCTTTTTGCCATGCTATAAGCCTTTTATAATAATATTCTCGCGATTTTAGCATAAAGTAGGTTAAGAGCTACAAAAACTCATATTTCTTCAAAATAATATCAAGCACTGCTTTCTTGTATGCTCCTGTATGGCGAAATACCTCTTCGCCTTTAGCATTGAAGAAGATTTGTGTAGGCATCTCTTTTAGTTTGTAAATATCACGACTTACCAAGCGTTCTTTTTGAGAATCTATAGAGTAAATTTGAAACTCAGGATTAATTTCAAGTACTTGAGCAAATACGTTAGACATAGCCAAACATGAGTAACAGTGTGACATGCCAAAAGCTAAGATAGTGGGTTTACCGTTACCTATATTCTCTTTAATCTGACTATATTGAACAACATTTAAAACTTTTTTATGCTTCATCTATCTCTCCTAATCTTTTGTTAGCTATAATTTATCCAAATATACATTAAAGGAGTATGGATGTTATTAGGTGTAAATATTGACCATATTACAGTTTTAAGAGAAGCACGTAAAGTAGCAGACCCTGACCCATTGGATGCATTGGGTATTTGTAAACGTGCTGGTGCAGACCAAATTACCATCCATTTACGTGAAGATAGACGACATATACAAGATGCAGATGCCATCAATATCATAGAACTCTCCTCTTTACCTGTAAACCTTGAATGTGCTATTGCTTCTGAGATGATAGATATAGCTTGTAAGTTAAAACCCCACCGTGTGACTCTTGTACCAGAAAAACGTGAAGAGGTTACCACAGAGGGTGGCCTTGCTGTCTCAGGTGAACAACCCAAACTAAAAGATGCTATTAGAAGACTACAAAAAGCTGAAATAGAAGTTTCACTTTTTATAGACCCTACCCTAGAAGCTGTAAAATGTTCAGAAAATTTAGGGGTAGAATGGATAGAGTTCCATACAGGTAAATATGCAAATATCTATGCAATGCTTTATACTAATCTCTCTAAAACACACCATTCGATACCTGAACTTGAACTCTCAAGAAAGATTCTTAAACAGATGTTAGATGATGAGCTTCGTAATCTACGACTACTAAGTTGTGATGCTATGGAGAGAGGGTTACGTGTAGCTGCTGGGCATGGACTTAATATGCAAAATGTTCAAGATATTGTAGAGATAGAGACTATTGAAGAGTTGAATATTGGGCAAAGCATTATTGCACGTTCTGTTTTTACAGGACTAGAACAAGCTATTTTAGATATGAAAGCAAAATTGATACGATAATATGAAAACTATAGCTATCTCAATAGGTGATTTAAACGGCATAGGCATACAACTTGCTTTGGAAAATCATAAAACCATTTCAACGATTGTAAAACCTCTCTATTGCATAGATAAAGCTATGCTTGAACAAGCAGCAAAAAAACTTAAACTTGATATACCTAGTGATTTTCAAACCACTCAAGAGGTAGCACCTTACTTTGAAATAAATGCAGGGACTGTTGCTAAAGAGAGTGGTGCTTATGCGTATGCTTCTTTTACAAAGGCAGTGACACTTACTAAAGAGAAAAAAGTAGATGCTATCTGTACTCTACCCATTCACAAGAAAGCATGGGAGTTAGCAGGGGTTAAGTACAAAGGTCATACTGATGCATTAAGAGACTTTTTTAATGCTGAAGCTATTATGATGCTTGGTTGTTCAAAAATGTATGTTGCGCTTTTTACTGAGCATATTCCTCTTAGAGAGGTAGCTACAAGTATTCATGAAAAATCATTAACAAGATTTTTACTAGACTTTTACCATACAGCTAAACCCAAGCAACAAGTTGCAGTTTTAGGACTAAACCCTCATGCTGGAGATGATGGTGTATTAGGAGATGAAGAGCTTATAATACAAAAGGCGATAGATAATGTAAATACGATTATTAATCCACATTATTATCAGGAAGACGTGACCCCAATCTACAGTAACCCTTTAGTTCCAGATGTAGCATTTACCCCATCTGTAAGAGCCAACTACACACACTTTATAGCCATGTATCATGACCAAGGGCTAGCACCCCTAAAAGCACTCTATTTTGATGAGGGGATTAATGTATCGTTAAATCTACCTATATTAAGAACTTCTGTAGATCATGGAACAGCTTTTGACAGAGCCTATAAAGGTTTAAAATTAAACAATTTAAGTTATATCAATGCCATAAAGTATATTGTTGAAAATTAAAAGAGTGTTCCCTCTTCTTCAACAACTTCACATGCATCATTCATCTTCTCACAAAGCTGTTCTTGACAAGTGTGACACAAGTAACGATAGTTTTGCATATCGTAATGTATCGTATCACCTTCAATAAGATCACAATAGCACTCTCCACACATATTGGTCACTCTCTTAAGTATATCTTCCGTAGCTACTTGAGTTAAAAAACATCTACTTCCCATCTATTACTCCGAGAGCTTTGCTATCATTTTTTGAGCAACTTCAAGAGAACTGTCTAATTCAAATGCTCTTTTATACGCATCAAGTGCTTCATCTTTACGTTCTAAATCATAAAGTGTATTTGCATAATTAAAGTGGTGTGGTGCATACGTTTCATCAAGCTCTATAGCACGTTGATGATGTCTGATAGCCCCTGCTTCATCTTCTAGTTTATGTAGTACATTGGCTAAAGAGGCATGAGCCATGTCATTATCTTCTTCTAATGCAAGAAGCTTTTCATAACTCTCTTTTGCTTCACTGTACTCTTTAGTTTGCATGCAAACATAACCCATTTTATGTAAAGCTTCTGTATTGTTTTCATCTATAATAAGTGCTGAACCTAATGCTTTTTTTGCTTCATCATAGTCTTCTCTCTCTACAGCATCATCTGTCATTGAGAAGAGTTGTTCCATACGTGAAACTTGCACTTTAGGTCTTGAAAAAGTTTTATCTGGACGGTTAATACCACCTAACTGTTCGTTTGAAACTTTCGCTTCAAAATCTACACCCCTTTTAGGATGACTCCCTGAAAAAAGTTGTTTAAAAAAGAGATAAAATACCCCTCCAGCAGCGATAAGAAGTAAGAGTTGAAATGTTGACATAGTTTCTCCAAAAGTTTATATGACATCATAGAGTAAACTAACTTAAATCCAAAGAAATTAACGATGTTATTTTTGAAGCTGTGAAGCAATACGTCCTGCGGCTTCATCCATCTCTTCTCTAGTGGTAAATATAAAGCTATATTTCTCTTCATCTGCTAAGTTAATAAAAAGTCCATACCCCACAACTTCTACCTTACCCTTAGCCTCTATGTCTAACCACTCAAGGCTTACTTGTGTTGTCTCATCTTCATGCCCAGTCTTTACTATGGCTGCTGGATAAAGTTGTGTTATCTTTGTTGTGTCAAATTGTTTATCTTCTATAGTAATAATCATAAAGGGATTATAGTATAATCCTTTTAAATATTCACAGGAGAATTACATGAGTTTAAACCAACAGATAAAATCTGATATAAAAGATGCAATGCGTGCGAAAGATACCGTTAAAAGAGATACATTAAGAAATATTCAAGCTGCCGTAAAACAGATAGAGGTAGATGAGCGTAGAGATGTTACAGATAGTGATTTAGAAAATATTATGATGAAGTATCTTAAACAAAGAGAAGATGCTAAAACTCAATTTGCTGATGCAGGTCGTGAAGATTTAGTAGAGAAAGAAAATGCAGAGATTGCTATTGTTAAAGCCTATTTACCAGAGCCTATGGACGATATAGAGTTAGAGTCTGTTGTTAAAGAGGTTATTGCTTCTGTAAATGCTGAAAGCATGAAAGATATGGGTAAAGTTATGGGTGGAGCTAAAACTGCTATAGGAAGTCGTGCTGATGGTGGACGTATCAACCAAATGGTTAAAAAACTACTCTCATAAAGTCACTAAGGTGGATAATTCCACCTTTAGATGATTCTTCTTTTATATCTATGCGTTACCGTATTTTACTTTTTTTATCGCTGATGTAATGTCATCTTGTCTCATAAAATGCTCACCTACTAAAAATGCATCTGCACCCATTTTAGCAATCTCTACTACTGTTTCATGGTCATTAATACCAGATTCTGCAACAATTATTTTACTATTTGGAATCAGGGGGATGAGTTTTTCTGTTAAACGCATATCCATTTCAAATGTCTCTAAGTTACGATGGTTAATACCTATAATACTAGCTCCAGCAAAGATTGCTTTGACTAAATCAGTTTTATTGTGTACCTCTACAAGTACCTCTAAACCTAAATGAAGTGCATAATCATGTAACTCTTTAAGCTCTTTACGACTCAATGCCATAGCGATAAGTAATACATAGTCTGCACCAAATGCCAAAGCCTCTACTAACTGGTATTTATCGACTATGAAATCTTTTCTTAGCAGTGGTAAACTTACATAACGACGCACAGTACCCAAATACTCTTTATCTCCTTGGAAGAAGTGTGGTTCAGTTAAAATTGATAGTGAATCTGCACCACCCTTTTCATACGCTTGAGCAATAACAACAGGGTCAAAATCTTCACGTATAACCCCTTTACTAGGACTTGCTTTTTTTACTTCTGCAATAATACGGTAAGGATTTTCTTTAGTTGATCTAAGTGCTGATTGTACATCTTTAGGTACAAAAGGATTAAATGCTAAAGAGCGTCCTAACCACTCAACAGGATATTCAATTTTTCTTTTTTCTAAATCTGCTTTTGTTTTTTTTATAATCTCATCTAATATTTGAGCCATCTATTTACCTTAATTTCTCATAATTTTTTTGCATTATAGCTAAAAGTATCTCTCTATTTATCTCAAAATAGAGATTTATTTACAATTTTGTATCTTATTCCAATGCTCTATAATCTCACTCTCACTAAGTCCCTCTTCTTTAACTACTATAGCCATCGTGTTATATGCTTTATCACATTGGTGTTCTTTATAGTAACCCCATGCTAAGGAGTCTAAATAGTAAGTATTATCTGGTTGTTGTAATAATGCACTTTTTATTACCTCTATTCCTCTTGGAATATCAATATTTTTATCAATAAGCGTGTACCCATAATAGTTCAAATACATACTATCGTCTATCCCCATTTTGATTGCTTTTTCAAAATGTGATATCACTTCATCTATCATTTTTTTATTATTTTTATCTTCAGATTTTTCAAAAGTTAAGACAGCTTTTTCAGCTATCCATTTTGCATCTTTTTGCTCTTCGTAAAGTATATCTGTAAGCTTTAAAGCTTTTGTAAAAAGTTTTTCTCTTTTATAAAGTTCATAGAGTATATCCTTACCATCCCCACTCTCTTCTAAAAATGCTATCGCACCATAGGGGTCTCTTTTGTAAGCATACACATCAATAATCTTATATAAATATTCATCCTCTTTATCATCTTCATAAAGCACTTTATAGATACTTAAAAGTCCATCAATATCATTCTCTTTCATATAAAGTGCTAAAAGTTTAAAATAGAATGAATCATCTACAATATTCATATGTCTATGTGTCTCAAGAAGTTGTATAGCTTTCTTACGCTCACCTGTATACTCATCCATAATTATAGCCATTTTAAGAAGCACAGACTCATTTGATGTCTGTTCATACACCATTGCTAAAAGGTCTAAAGCCCTTTTAAATTCACCAGCATATAAAAAAGGATTAGAAGCCAGTTCCAGATCTAATACAGCATTTGAGCGTTCAAGAAGATACTCAGCTTCTACTTTAGCTTTAGCAACATAATTTGCCGTAAGATAGAGCGGGATAAGCAAGCGTTTAACCTCTAAGGTATCTGGGTGCAAATTATCCCAATTTTGTAAACGTTTAATACTCTCTAAGATATTAGTTTTACTCATTAAAGAGGCTGTCATCTCTTTAAATAAATAGATTTTATCTCCTGTATTGTCGTAGAGTTTACCAAAGACTGCTCTACTTTGGTCAAAGGCTTGATACTCCTCATACAGAAGTCCTTGAATAATAAGCTCATCATCGCTTATAATATTTTGAGGTTTTGCATAAATCATGATAGTAAAGAGATAAAAAATTATTGTAAAAGATATTATTATACGATTCCAGGACACTCTTTTCTTACCTCCTCTTCATTATTTTTAAACTGCTCCCAAAAAGGGAATGTACGACACTGAGATGGACGTACAGAATAGATAGAACATCTCTTTATACTCTCATCGAAAAAAACACACGCAAAATTATCAGGTGCAAGTTTTTTCTCTTTTAAGGAGTAACGATGTTTTACTTTTTTCAAGTACATTGTAGCAAAATCTTCAACACTTAACTCCAAATAGGCTGCTATATTTTTAATCTCTTCATATTTTACCCAAATATAACCACTCTCACCTGTGCAACAGTGACCACCACAAGCTTCACACTCTAAAGGGTTAAATCTAAAATTGTATTGTTCATGCTTCATTAATTCCATGGTTAAAAATCACCTTTTATACTATATATATTTACTCTATCAAATAGATCTTGTACATTTTTTCTATACTTATTTGTATCATCAAATACTACCAACGGCGGTAATATTTTCATCATAGCCTTAGAACCCATACGTGCAGAGATCATTACAAGCTTAGACTCTTTGTCTAGTTTTGCATGAACAAATTGCATCTTTTCAGGTGTTATACCATGTTTTTGTAAAAAATGCAAAAGTAAATCTACTTGCTTTGCATCATAACAAAAAATAAAATAACCTCTTGGTTTTAGAAGTTTTTTTACTTTTTTAACAAAATCTTCTATAGGTAAATGATGAGAATAACGTGCAATATTAAGATGAGTGTTTTCACTCTGCTGTACACGAGGGTCATAAAAAGGTGGATTTGAGACGATATAATCAAACTTCTCTTGTGTAGAAAACTGTGTAAAATCACCTAAATGACTTTTAATATCATATTGATTAAGTCTATAATTATGTATAGCATAATTAAGCATTACCTCTTGCTTGTCTATAATACTTGTTTCTATGTTGAAGTCATGGTTTAGTAAAAGTGAGATAATACCTACACCACACCCTACATCAAGCAAAGACCCCTTGGGATTAAAAGAAGATATGAAATCATAAAGAAAAATAGAGTCACTATTGTAGCAATACCCTGATATTGGTTGATAAAGAAACATATATACCCTCTATTTTTAATGAATTTTACAATAATTTGAGTATAATCGCGATTATGAACAAAAAACAAGATATATTAAACCCACTATCAACAGATTTTTCTATGCTCGATTATGAGTGTGCGTATTTACCAGATAAAATGGTACGCATGAACTATAAGTATGTTAACAATGCCTCTAAAACATTTGCTACTGCTGTTATTGATAGAGGATGGAGACGTTTTGGAAAGTACTTTTTTCATCCTATTTGTCAAGGATGTAATGCTTGTAAAAGTATTCGTATCAATGTTAACGACTATCATTATACTAAATCCCAAAAGAAATCTATTAAACGGAATAAAAACACAGAAATTATCGTGCAAACACCTACACTTACCACTGCACATTTAGATTTATATAATAAATATCACAATTTTAAACATCAAAAAGATGGATGGACACACCGCAACATATCTCAAAGAGAGTACCATGAAAACTTTGTAGATGGAGCAAGTGACTTTGGGAAAGAGGTACTTTACATCATAGATGGAAAACTTGTAGGTGTTGATCTTATAGACATTTTAGACGATGGTATCTCTTCTATCTACTTTTTTTATGACCCAGATTATGCATCTCTCTCACTAGGAACCTACTCACTACTCTACCAAATACAGTTAGCCACTATACTTGAACTTCCATGGATATACTTGGGCTATTGGGTAGATGGCTGTAAAGCCTTTGCCTACAAACCAAATTTCCAACCCCAAGAGATGCTAGATGGCTTCCCACATGTATCTAAAGAACCTCATTGGCAATCATCAGAAACATCACGCTCTTAGTAGTTTAATATGTTGACTACACTACAGCTTTCTACACCATTTTAAAAACAATCTATCAGGGTTTATGCGTTTGTCTATCTCTTGTTTCTCTACTATTAGCTTGGAGAGCTGCTCTGCCATTAGGGGAGCAAAAACAAATCCACGTCCTCCAAGTCCATTACAGATATAAAGATTTGGTATATGTTCAATCTCTGGTTTTGCACCTCTTAGTATCTTAGGATAATTCTCCAACATGAAAGGTACATCTATCACTTTTCCTACCAGTGGAAAGTAGTCTTTAGAGCCTGAACGCATTCCACAAAAAGTCTCTTTGAGTACAAAATCGCTAGTATCTACCATCTCCGAGGCTTTCTCAAAAAGGCTACTTAGTGGCTGACCATTACATATTTTACATGGCTCTTTAGACTTAACATGTGTTGCACCTAACTTTACTATCCCCTCTATATTGGCAGAGACTGAAATGCTTTTATGCATACTCACATTTAAGTCTAAACTACTTACATAGTCTCCACGAGACCCCCAAGTACCTTTTACACCCATGTAACGCATATCAAAAAGTTCATTTTGGTACCCAGTAGAGAGTACGATGTTTTTGGCACGTATGGTTAAGCTATCGTTTAAACTACTTTCTATCTGCCAGTACTCACCATCCCATGCTAAACGCTCTACATCTATCTGCATAAAAGGTACTTTTTCTAAAATAGCCCTACACATTTGAGGAGCATCACAGACACCTGCTTCATCGAACATGAAACTCTCATCACTATTGTTTATGCCTAGTTTAGTTAATGCTTGTTGTGTTATTTTTCTATAAGTTGTGTTATTAAATGCTTCGTAGAGTGGGAATTTTTCAGTATCATCTGCATCTTTAGGTATGCGTATAACTCCTGTTTGGTAAAAGTCTTTAGGAAAGTATTGAAGGTAAAAACTTTTAGCATATTCAAAAGCTTCATTGGTTAAGGTTTGAAGAACAGAGCCTTTTCCTATTTTAGGAGAGACAAAAGCCCCCGCAGCACCAGAACCACCAGAAGCAGCTACTGCACTTCTATCTAGTACTAGAACGTTTTGTCCTTTTTGTTGCAGAGCATAAGCAGAACAACACCCTGCTATACCTGACCCGATAATAACAGTATCATATATTTTAGGCATCTATTCTCACTTTAATTATTATAGCAACTACTTTGTTTAACTTTGCATCCAAATATTTTCTTTTATAAGCACACTTAGCTCATCTTCCATCAGTGTAAGTTCACCATCACAAATATTTGCTTGTAAATTCATAGCACGTTTAAAAAGTTTCTCCAAATCATCTTCACTCTCAATATAAACAACTTTAAGATTTGAAAAGCGTGTGAGTGAAGTCTCAATGCTTTTCCACCATGCATTTGCCATCCCCTCTTGATAAGTGTAGATAATAACTTGTTCTGAACGACCACACGCTTTTTTAATACGCTTTGTATCGGGTTGTCCTAAGTCTATCCATAATTCTATCTCTCCACCTAAAGACTTTTTCCACAAATCGGGTTCATCGTCTTGTGAGATACCTTTAGTAAAAACCAAATCTTCATCGGCATTGAGTATAAAAGCTATGAGTCTTATCATAAGACGAAGGTCAGTTTCAGAGGGGTGTTTTGCCATAGTTAAATTATGTTCTGCATAGTAGTGACTATCCATATTTGCAATGTTTAGTAGTGCTTTACAAATGGTTGCTTTAGTTGCCATATTTTATACCTTTATGCTTTTGCAATATAACGACTTCCCTCAGAGATAGAGACAGCAAGTTCTACTATCTTTTTAGCATTTTTAGTTGAATATGGTTTTTTAACAAGTACTTTCATCTCATCAATACAGATAGTTAAAAAGTGAAATAAATTGTTAATCTCAGCATTGTGAACAGCAACCTTTTTCAATCTATTTTGTCCTATCTCTAGTGCTTTAACTGTATTTAGAATATTAAGATTTTTACTCTTTTTACTATATTCATTAGCAATCTTTTTTGAAAGCATCTGTTGCTCTCCTGCTAAACTATTTAACTGTTTTGTATTACCTGCTAATGAAATAGTAACAGTGACCAATAGAGTCAGTAATATTATTGAAAAAAATTTTAAGAACATTTTATTCCCTTTATAAAAGTAATATCAAATAATATCAAGTAAAGACCTTTTTTTTACTTAAACTTTCTAAACTATTTTTTAGGCTTTACTACAATATTCTGCATCTCTTTAGCATAATTACTCACCCTACTGTTATACATCATCTCAATAGTTACAGCAGGAAGCTTACACTCACCCACTGTTGTAACAATAAGTGGTGTATAGATAACTGTTTTATTGGGCATATCTTTACTTTTTTGTTTACTTAAATGTATAAAGTATAAAACTCTATCATCTCTAATGTCTTTATAGTCTAAGAGAAGATTTTCATCTTGAAATGGTATATTTTCTGATTTGAATACTCTAGTGTTCACAATATCCATACAAGCAGGAATACGTTGTGAGAGTACTACATTTTTCATTTTAGGGTAGTTGGCTATGGTTACTTTGCTGTAGATTTTACTTCCTTGTTCTAAATCTTTTAAATCAACTTTTTTACCATCTACATCTATAAACTCTCTTTTTAAACTTAAATCTTTTTGTGTAGAGAGCTTGTTTTTAACTACTTTAGGAAGAGGTTTATAAACCTCTATACTATAGTTTACTACACCTGAGTTTGCTGTTATGATTATGTTGTTATCTTCAAGATTTTCTGTAAAAACAACCGTCTTTTGGTACTCTTTTGTTTTGCTGTTAAGTGTTAATGCCACACGCATTTTTTGATGCACTGCATTACCAAGGTAAGTACTTATAGCTTTAAATACCATCGCTTTTTCATGAGTTGAATATAATTTTGAAAACTGTTTTTTTGCTAAATTATAATCTTCTTTATTCTTTGTAAAATATTTTGCATTTAAGTAAAGAAACAAAAACATATCTCTACTTTTTGAAGTGAAACTATCGTTTTGCATTTTACTATAATCTAGCTCTTTTATCTGAGCTAAACTTATCTTAGCAACTCCCTCATAGAGTCTATTTGCTAGTTCATCTTGGTGTAAGTTTTTAAAGATTATTGCCATGTAAAACCATGAGAAATAGTATTGTTTATAATATTTTTTATCGTAAAGCATATTTGCCATACTCATATCAAGTTCATTATAAAGTGAGAGTATATAAGCAGCATATAGTCTGTTATTATTTCCATACGATACACTCAATGATTTACCATTTACAATACTTTTAAGTGCTTTAATCGCTCTCTCTTTGACACTACTTTCTAAAGTATATCCTACCCCATCAAGCTCTAACAGTACTTCTGTAGCATAAAGTGAAGCATAAGGTTCTACATATCCTCCCTCTTCCCAATACGAAAACTCACCTTGCCAGTTTTGCATACTTGAGAGCTTTTTTACTCCTTGTCTTATAAAGTTATCTGCATCACCCAATAGACTGTCATCTTTCATAAAAGGTTGACTGTAGTAGAGTGAAGCTATCTTAGAGCTTGTCTGTTCTACACATCCATAAGGGTAACTCACTAAGTACTTTAAGTCTCCACGTAACTGTCCTAGCAAGTTGTTTGAAAGGCTTACCAATACCTTTGCTTTATCAAACTTTTTAGGTATGCTAATGCTTCTTTTACTACTTGTTGTATCTTGAAAGAGTAGTGTTTCTAGTGTATATGGAGTCATAACAGCCAACTCAACAGACTTACTAAACCTACTCCCATTCATAGTAGTACTAAGTTCTATACTTCCATTACCCACTTTTAGAGCTTTAAGTTTAGCCGTTACAACTTTAGAAGCATTAGCTGGTATCGTTACTGGTTCTTGGTTAAACTCTAAATTAAAGTTAAAAGAGAAGTCACTCTGTAAACTAACCTTACATGGCTTATTAGTGGTATTGAAGATACATATAGGTACTTCTATACTATCTCCTTTAAGAAGAAATCTTGGATAAGAGGGTTTTATCATAATGTCATCTTTAACGACTATATCATCTGCCTTCACACCTATGGCGTTTTCATTTACTGCTACTACTACTATCGTCGCTTTTCCATTGAAGTCTGGTATCTCTAGCTCTAGCGTTGCTTCTTTGTTTTGTGTATAAATAATATGTGACCACAACATAAAAGGTTTTACCCTCTTTGTATTTTGTGGGGCTAAGTGTTTCTTTCTTCTTTGCAGTACTTCCATAGCTCCTGAACCAAAAGCCACTACATTACCCTCAGTTAAATACTGCATCACCTCATCATAAAGATCAAAATAGAGAAGTTTTTTATCTATTTGTGGGTTAAAATAATCAAACATTTTAGGTGGTTTTTGTTCTGTTATACCTAAAATCCCGCTATCAACTACAGAGATAAGTAGTGCTGTCTCTCTGTCTGTTTTTACTTTAAGTGCTACACGCTTTTTAGATGGCGTTACTTTAGCATACTCCATCTCTATGGCTATATTTTGTGACATTCTATCTGCTTTAACAAAAGCATACCCCATGGCTCTAAAAGGGATAAGACTCGCTTGGGTATCTGTATTTCGTATGGCTGTAGCATGCAGATAAAGTCCTCTAGCAAAGTTTTGAACTAAAGGTACTTTTACCTGTGCTACACCTTTGTGGAGGGAGATACTTTTATGCCAAAGTACTTTCTCTCCTTCAAGTGTAAGTAGTACTCTTCCCTCTACTATAGGAGATTTTAAAGAGACATCTATCGTATCGCCTTTTTTATAGAGTCTATCTTCAAAGTGAATCTCCACTTTTTTTAAATTGTCTTTAGGTGATATGTTGGTGTAGCCCCACCCTGTTACTTCAAAGTCCATGCTAGCACTGTGTCTTTCAAGTCTATCATGTACCTCTAAGATAAAGTTTCCATTTTCTAGCATCTCTCTACTAAACTCTTCATTTGATGGGACAACAAAGGTATCAACAACACGTATCTCTTTCTCCCAGTTGTAGTGTCCATTTGAGTAATTATAGTACCAGTCTATTTTTTTAACTATAACCGTTAAATCTCTTTGGATTTTTCTATTATGGAGTGGATCAAGTAGTACTGTTTTTGCTACCAATGACTCACCAGAAGTAACACTTAACTGCTCTACTTTAAGCCCTACAAGAGATTTATACGGGTAGATAACAACCTCTTTGTATGTAGAAACTGGTTGGGTATCATCCATGATAGTCACACCTATCATAGCTTTTAAAATAGAGGGTACTTTCTGTTGCGTCTTACACGGTAAAACTACAGAAGCTTCTCCCTTTGCATCTAACATAATATCTTGAATAATGTTAATGTAGAGTAACTCATTCTCTTTGTCTAAATTGGTATTAGTAAACGTATATCCTTTATAGTCATCATTACTATAATCAAACGCAGTTGCAGTGTAGTTTACCTTACCAGAAAGAAAGCTTGAAGGTGCACCAAAAAGGTACTCTGAAGCAATACGCGTCTCTACATACTCATTGGTAGTATAGGTTGTTTTATCTGTTTTTATACTATTTTCTATCTTAGGAGGCATAAACGCTTCTATGTCTATAATCTTTTTGCCGATACTCATATTACCTAGTGTTACATTGAGCAGATATGCACCTGTTTTATGGTAATCCTCCATTTTAAAAGAGAAGTCTATCAAACCAAAGGCATCAGTAGTATATACTTTCTCATATATCGTCTCCTCATGAAGTTTAGATAGTGTCACTTTTACAGGTATCTTATTTGCAGAGATAAAATCTCTATCTTTCACACTAATGAGTGCATGTATCTTCCCTAAAGGACGTAGTATATTACTTTGGAAATAGACAAACGCTTGATAACGCTCTTCTAACTCTTTACGTGATGCATAATTCACATCATTAAGAGACTCTTTAAGTAGCAAAAAGCTCTTATCATTTGTAGTAGAAACAATAATAGCTTTAGGCTCTTTATTGATTAAGGCTCTTTTATCTAATATAGCAACCCCATCTTTAGAAGATATAGCAGAAGTGATAAAGGTATTATTTTTAGAGTAAAGATCAACCTTTGCATTGGCTATAGGTTGACCATTACTTAGCTTTAAGAGTGAAACAAAGGCTTGATTGTCACTAAGATTTACAGACATACCTATATCACTTACAAATATCACCTTAGAAGCAGACTTATCTATCACTTCTCCATTAAAATCTTTATCTTCATATTTTATCGTTATTTTATAGACACCATATTTTGCATAATCTAAATCTTTGAGTAAGATTTTCTGTTTTTGTAACACATTTTTGGGGTTATCTAAGCTAATATCTTTAGAAAATACCTCTTTTGTAAACTTCTGGGCATTTTTTAATACCCCTTCATTATAGTTAATAAAATAACGATAATTATCGTCTGTTATCTTCTCAACAAGTACTGTTGCTCTATCTATATTGATACTTGAAAATCCTATTTCACCTAAATTAGAGATATACGGTTTAGTCTCATTAAAAGAGATATTTCTCTTTCTATCGCCTGTTTGAAAAGTAAAGACTTTATCTTCTTTTAACTCTTTATAGTGGGACAAGCCTTTATGAAGTATTACTTTATATTCACTGTTAGGCTTAAAATCTTTACTTACTATCTCTACATAATAGTAACTATCTGAAATATTATATCTCTTACGATCTACACTATCTAAGTAAATATCTTTTTTTATACTAAAGTACTCTAACCCCTCTATGCTCATAAACTCTTTAACAGGTTTGTTGTAAAAGGTGTCATCAAAAAAGATACGTATTGCAAAACTTCCATCATCTTTAGCAACTATTATAGGTGCATCTTCAAACTCCATAGCTTTACGTTTTGCATTGAGTTTTACCTCTGTTTTACGGCCATCTCCTAACTGTTTTAGCAGAGGCTTACGAAGTGATTTTCCTGAGGCACTCTTAAGTCCTAAGGTTAAATGAAGCTCTACCTTACTCTCTACGGGTTCATTTACCTTTAAAAGTATCACTTTAGTATCTAATGTACTTATACTATATTTCAATTCAGTTTTTGCAAGATTATAAAGTTTATATAGTTTTACATTCTCTTTAAAAGTAGATAGTTTTACTTTATCATTAAACTCTAACCTTAGTAACTTCTCTTTCTCAAAATAGTGATAATCATTCAAACCAAACGGTGCTGTCTCAAAAGAGAAGGTATAACTTTTTTGCGTGTTAAAGTACTGAGTATTTAGTTTACATTCATACTTTACACCACTCATCCAAGGCTCTTGGGGTATCAGTTCTAACTTTTTAGAAGAGCGTATTTTATAGACCACATCTATACTAGGAGAACACTCTATTAGAGCTTTATGGGTGTAGAGCGTATGTGTATCAAAAAGGTGACTCGAAGAGCTAACTAGTATACTCTTGTTATTTACTATAGTTTTGTTAGTCACAGTTAAAGTTTCAGAAAAACTCAGAAGTGTAAAGAGGAAGAAAAGTACTATTTTTAACATAGAAATCCTTTTATGATAGAGGTATATTACTCCCATCATAGCAGAAATTTGTGTTAAAAATGTGACATTATTATCTATTTAAATAAAATATATAATCTACTTTACACTCTCTAAATGTTTTGCAAATACTTCTGGTTCTATAAAGCCTGTTAAACTTTTCTCTTGTAGGTATTGGTTATCTTTTCCAAAAAAGATAATATTGGGTGTACCAAAAAGTTCAAACTTTTTAAGTAAAGCTTTATCGTCATCACTATTTGCCGTGAGGTCTATCTTGATAAAGGTAAAGTTTTTAAGTTGCTCTTGTACTTTAGGGTGTGGAAAAGTGATATGTTCTAACTCTGCACACGCAGTACATGAGTCTTTACCAAAGTCAACCACTACAGGTTTACTTGAAGCTTTTACCTCTTCCATAAGCCTTGCTACTGAGTAGCCTAAATGTTCACTTTTATCTTCTTTAGTAACCGTGCTACCTTTTACACTTGAGGTAAACTTTTCATACGGGTGTAACATCGATGTTGCACCACTTAAAAGACCTACAAAAAGTGAAGCACCATACAGCATAAAGACCATAGCTAAAAGTTGTGATAGTTTCATCATGCCCATACTCTGTGTACTTGAGTTAAACACACCCATGTAGAGTGCAGAACCCATAAAGAGTAATGACCATAATAGTAGTGTAATGCTATCTGGTAAGATACGTGCTAACATAAAGACTGCTAACCCAAGCATCATTACACCAAATACTTGTGAAACACGTGTCATCCAACCACCAGGCTTAGGCATAAACTTCCCTGCTCCTATACCTACAAGTAGAAGCGGTAAACCCATTCCCATGCTCATGACAAAAAGGGCAACACCACCTAAAAGTGCATCACCTGTATGAGAGATAAAAAGTACTGCTCCACCTAAAGGCGGTGCAACACAAGGACCTACGATAAGAGCTGAAAGCAGACCCATAACAGCTGTTCCTGCTATGCCACCTTTTTGTCCCGCTTCATCACTCGCTGCAGAGAGTTTTGTCTGCCATGAAGAGGGTAACCCTATCTCGTAGTAACCAAAAAGTGAAAATGCAAGTGCCACAAACATCCCCGCAAACACTGTAAGTACCCATGGGTTTTGCATAGCTGTCTGTATGTCTGCACCCAAGAGTCCTGCAACAACGCCTACAACAGTGTAAGTCAACGCCATAGAGACTACATACACAAGTGAAGTAAAGAAGGCTTTTGCCACACTAGGTTTCCCCTCACCTGACTGAGAGACGATTATAGAAGACAAAATAGGAATCATAGGAAAGATACACGGTGTCAACGCTAAAAGAAGTCCAAAGATAAAGAAAAGTAAGATAATAAAAAATGAACTCTCACTCCCTAAAACATCGGCTATTTTAGCCGTGTTACCCTCTTTTGTAAGCGATGCAATCTTATCAAATAGCCCTAACTCTGCCCCTTTAAAACTAAAAGTTCTACTGATAGGCTGATAACAGATACCTTTGTCAGAACACCCTTCAAATGCTACACTTAAAGTATAATCACCAGCTACTTTGGAAGTAATACTACTTAGAGGGATAGAGACTAATACCTCTTTTTCATATACCATATCTCCATCAAAGTCATGTGCTAAAGGTTTTTTGGGAGTTAAAGGAAGTTCTTTAGGTAAAGTAATCGCATATTTTAGTGAGTCTTCATACACATGAATAGCCTCTGCTATGACGAGTTTTATCTCTATAGTATCGTCACTTTTTACAGCAGTTACTTGAAAAGCCTCTTCTGGTGTTAAAAACTTCTGTTTTTTTAATGCAGTTCCAAAATTGGCAAATACGAATGTACTTAAGAGCAGACTTGCTAAAAGTAACATTTTAAAAATATTTTTCATTTTCTCTCTTCTTGGTATTAAAATTTTATACTATTGTATTATGATGTGTGTAATGTTAACGCATAATAGTCAATCAAATATTAACCTATTGGAATAGAAGGTATGAAAAAATGGCAAATCATCTTAAAAATGAACACTCTCCTTATTTACAACAACACGCAGATAATCCTGTAGATTGGTACCCTTGGGGTGACAAAGCGTTTAAAAAAGCACAAAAAGAGCATAAAGCTATTTTTCTCTCTATTGGTTATAGCTCATGTCACTGGTGTCATATTATGGAAAAAGAGTCTTTTGTAGATGAGAAAACTGCAAAAGTGTTAAACGACAAATTTGTCTGTATTAAGGTTGATCGTGAAGAGCGTCCAGATATAGACAAACATTTTCAAGATGTTTATCGTCTCATGAATGGTAGTTCAGGGGGTTGGCCTACTTCTATCTTTTTAACTGAAGATTTAAAACCTTTTTACTCTGCTACTTACATACCAGATGAACCAAAGTACGGTATGATGAGCTTCAAAGCGTTACTTGATGTCATAGATAGCAAATATAAAAACGAGAAAGAGACACTCGTAATAGAAGCCAACAGAGTACTCCAACACCTTCGCCCAAAAGAGGACAAGATACAAGCTACAAAACTTGATGAAAGTATTATAGCTAGAGTCATTGACCAAGCAGAGCAACTCTTTGACAGTAAAGATGGAGGATTTAACAAAGCACCCAAGTTTCCACAAGCTTCTACGCTTGATTTACTCTTAAACCTTTACCAACTTACCCAAGACTCTAAAACATTAAACATGAGTACCTTGTCGCTAAAATCTATGGCAAAAGGTGGGTTAAGAGATATTATAGAGGGTGGTTTTTGTCGTTACAGTACAGACAATGAATGGCGTATTCCTCACTTTGAGAAGATGACATATGACAACGCTTTACTCTCAGAAGTCTACCTCAAAGCTTACCATGCGACAAAAGAGGAGTTTTATAAAGAGATTGCTTTTGAAACTTTAGACTTTATGCTTGAAAAAATGAGTCAAGACAGACTCTTTTACTCTGCTTCAGATGCAGACTTAGAGGGAGAAGAGGGGAAGTATTTTGTTTACAGTTATGACAAAGCACTCAAAGCCTTTGATAAAGCTAACATACCTAAAAAAGCACAAGCCCTGTTATTAGAAGCATTAAGTATTAGCAAAGAGGGTAACTTTGAAGGTAAAAATATTATCCGTATAGATGACCACAACTCAGTAACCTTACCCTACTTTCAAGAAGCCATAGAAGCATTAAAGGACAAAAGAGAAAAACGTACCTATCCGTTTATCGATACAAAAGTCATTGTAAGTTGGAATGCTATGATGATAAAATCTCTCTTCATAGCTGCAAGAACAGAGAAAAGATATTTAAAACCTGCCACTAAATCATTGGCAAAACTCTTAGATACGATGTACATTCAAGGTAAACTTTTTCACTCTACACTCATAGGCAAAACAGCTAAAATAGAAGCCTTTTTAGAAGATTATGCATTTTTAGGTGAAGCACTTGTAGAAGCCTATAAAACTACACTAGATGAGACTTATCTTATCACGGCTACACAGTTGGCAAACAGTGCCATAGAAAAATACTATGAACATGGAAAATGGAAATTCTCACGTGGCGAATTTGAAACCAAAGCAGATATTTATGACAGCTCTTACCCCTCTTCTGTTTCAACTATGCTCTCACTTCTTTTAAGCCTCTCATCTTTAGTCGATGTGGTTTACAAAAAATTCGTCTTTAAAACCTTGGAGATTTACTCTTATGATGTTATGCGTCAACCTATCACTAGCCCTAAAATGACACTTATGATTATTCGTTATTTAAAAGATGATATTATCATTAAAGCTAACGAGAAAAAACTTACTGCTCATATAAAAGAAATAGATACGATTAACTACCCATTCTCACTCATGAAAAATGACACAAATGATGGATTTATGCTCTGTAACTCGAACAGCTGTTTTGGTCATGAAAAAGAGTTTAAAGGAATTTTAGAGATTTTAGCAAAAAGAGTTCATTAATGCATAGAAAATAACTATCTACTTCAAAGCTACAATAGATATAATCATTTTATGAAAGAAAGCTTACATATTTTTGCAGGAGATTTAAAAAATTCATTTAAAGATCTTCTCCCTATTATCATCGTTGTTACCCTATTTCAAGGCTTAATTATTCAGTCTGTTCCTGAGAACTTATCCTCTATTGTTGTAGGGCTTACTATAGTTGCTGTAGGACTTGCACTCTTTATTCGTGGTCTTGAACTAGGTATTTTCCCAATCGGGGAAGGACTTGCCATTGACTTTGCAAAAAAAGGTTCAGTCTTTTGGTTACTAACCTTTGCATTTACCATAGGCTTCTCCACCACAGTAGCAGAACCCGCACTTATAGCCATAGCTGACAAAGCTGCACTTATTTCTAACGGACTCATAGATGCATTTTGGTTACGTATGACTGTTGCTCTCTCTGTTGGTTTTGCCATCGCTTTAGGTGTACTTCGTATTTTGCTAGGACATCCTATAGCATATTACATTATCTCTGGGTACATTCTTGTAGTAATCGTTACTTTTTTTGCACCTGTTGAGATTATCGGTCTTGCTTATGATAGTGGTGGAGTTACTACATCTACTGTAACTGTTCCACTTGTTGCTGCGTTAGGTATCGGTCTTGCTTCTAGTATTAAGGGTCGTAATCCTGCTATTGATGGTTTTGGACTTATAGCTTTTGCTTCACTTACTCCTATGATATTTGTACAAATCTATGGAATCATCGTCTATAACCTAGCAGATGCAACTACAGTAGCCCCAGTGTTAACTGAAGCTGTAGAGACGACAAAAGCTGTTGCAACTGCCTATACATTTTCTGCTTATCATACATTTATGGACTTAGTAGGCGTGATTAAGGATGTAGCACCTATACTTATAGCTATATTCTTTTTTCAGTATGTTATTATCAAAAAACCTGTTGCGCATTTACAAAAAAGCATTACAGGTATTATTATGGTTGTTTTAGGTCTTTATGCTTTCATCGTTGGATTAGAGATGGGACTCTTCCCTATAGGTGAGACTATAGCCTATCAACTTACAGATATGGGCAATAACATGCTTATCTATCTTTTTGCATTTCTCATAGGTTTCTCTACCACTATGGCAGAACCTGCTCTTTTAGCTATTGCTATTAAAGCTGAAGAGATAAGTGAAGGAAATATTAAACAAAATGTATTAAGAATTGTAGTAGCATTTGGTGTAGCTATTGGTATTGGACTAGGTTCATATCGTATTGTAGCAGGTGATCCTATCCACTACTATATTATAGCAGGATATATGTTGGTTATTGTCTTTACCTATTTTGCACCTAAGTATATTATACCTATCTCCTATGACAGTGGTGGGGTCACTACCTCCACTGTAACCGTTCCACTTGTAGCTGCATTGGGGTTAGGATTAGCAGAGAACATTGAGGGGCGTAATCCACTTATAGATGGATTTGGGCTTATCGCTTTTGCCTCACTCTTTCCTATGCTTACTGTCATGGGTTATGGTATATATGCACAATATAAACAATCTAAAAAGGAGTCAATAGTATGAAATTTACCGCATTAGTTGCAGTTATTCAAGATCAAGATGAAGAAGCTGCTATCAAAGTAGCTAAAGAAGCAGGTGCTGGTTCTGTCACTATTTTACATGGGAAAAATATCGGTTTAGAAGAGAAGAAAGTCTTTTTTGGATTGACACTTGAAGAGAATGTCTCTGCACTACTTTTTATATTGCCAAGAAGACTCTCTATGAAAGTCATGAAGACTCTAAGAGAAAATTTTGACCTAGACAATCCTGAAAACAATGGCTTTGCATTTACCATGCCTCTTAGCCATGTTGCAGGACTAGATATAAATGAACTTCATAAATTTGAAGATGACATTAAGACAATGATATAAAAGGAGAATAAATGTTAGTTAAAGAAGTAATGACACCTAAGGATAAACTCATAAGTATTTCCCCTATGGCAACCGTTAGAGATGCATTAAAAATAATGAAGCTCAATAAAGTACGTTCTATTATCGTAGAAAAATCAAGCCAAGATGGTGCATATGGACTGGTAACCTTTAAAAATATTTTACAAAGCATTGTTGCAGAAGATGGAGATATTGACCTTCTTAATGTTTATGATATTGCATCAACACCAGCAGTATCTGTATCTAATGAACTCAATATAAAGTACGCAGCAAAGATGATGGTTAGAAGTAGTATTAAACGTTTACTTGTTATTGACAATAATGAACTTTATGGGATTTTAACTATGACAGATATAATCGGTATTCTTATGGATAGTGTGGAGTAATGAATATGAAAAAAATAACTTTATATATATTTATATTGGCTAACGTACTTTCTGGATGTACACAAATTATAACAACTCCTATTTCCATAGCAGGATCTGCTGTTAGTGCTACCATAGATGTTACAGGAGCAGCAGTAGGTGCAGTGGCTGGGTCTAGTGATGAAGAGGAGGAGTAATACCTCCTCTTCTTAATGTGATTTAGCGTTATTAAACTCTGCTATTTCACTCTCTACCATTGCATCTATCATTCGTACATACAGATCATTAATAAGATTTGGTGAAAGGTCTAATGAGATAGCTTGTTCTCTTACTTTAGAGATAACTGCATTGATTCTCTCTTCTTCTTTCACCTCTTCTATGCATGTTTTAAAGTGTGCTATCTCTTTAATATAATCATTACGCTCTGCAATAAGTGCCACAATTTTTTCATCTACACTATCTATCTTCTCTCTTGCTTCTTCTAATGTAGTGCATTTTGTTATTTCCATTTTTTATCCTTAAATAGTATAAATATATATCATTATAACCTAATAATGTATGTACTCTAATAAAATAATTTTTGATAGTTGTTTTTTGTAAGTAAAATAAAATATCTACAAGGCAGTCCTTGTAGATAGGAGGTAGAGGATTACTCTACTTCAGCATCGATAACATCGTCATCGTCTGCTTTTTTTGCTTTTGGGTCTGCTCCACCTTGTTCTTTAGCATACATTGCTTCTGCTAGTTTATGAGACTTTTCAGTAAGTGTTTTTACTTTCTCTTCTATCTGCTCTTTAGTTGCAGAGTCATCTTTTAATGTCTCTTCCAAATCAGTGATAGCAGCTTCAATCGCTTCTTTTTCTGTAGCGTCAAAGTTTTCACCAAGGTCAGTTAATGACTTACGTGTTTGGTGTACCAATGCATCTGCTTGGTTTCTAGCTTCTACTACTTCTTTTCTCTTCTCATCTTCAGCTTTGTTAGCTTCCGCATCTTGAACCATTTTCTCAATCTCTTCATCAGAAAGTCCGCTCGAACCAGTGATTTTAATCTCTTGAGATTTACCTGTACCTTTATCAGACGCAGATACAGTCAAGATACCATTTGCATCAATATCAAATGTTACTTCAATTTGTGGTACACCACGTGGAGCTGCTGGAATATCTCTAAGTTCAAACATACCTAGTGACTTGTTATCTTTAGAGAACTCTCTTTCACCTTGAAGTACATGAATACTTACTGCGGGTTGGTTATCTTCAGCTGTTGAGAAAGTTTGTGATTTCTTAGCAGGAATCGTTGTACCTTTCTCTATAACTTTAGTTGTCACTCCACCTAGAGTTTCAATACCAAGACTCAATGGTGTAACATCAAGAAGAAGAACATCTTTTACATCACCTGCCAGTACCCCACCTTGAATAGCAGCACCTAATGCAACCACTTCATCTGGGTTTACAGATTTGTTAAGATCTTTACCAAAGAATTTTTTCATCTCTTCTTGAACCAAAGGAATACGAGTTGATCCACCAACCATAACAATCTCATTTATCTCAGAAGTACTAAGATCTGCATCTTTAAGTACACCTTGAACTGTTTTAATAGTAGATGCTACTAAATCACCGATAAGTGATTCAAATTTAGCTCTAGTAATTTTAGTTACTAAGTGTTTTGGTCCTGTTGCATCTGCTGTAATAAACGGAAGGTTTATCTCAGTTTCTGTAGAACTAGAAAGCTCTTTTTTAGCTGTCTCAGCTGCATCTTTAACACGTTGAAGTGCCATAACATCTGCTTTAACATCTATACCTGTTTCGTTTTTAAACTCTTCTGCTACATAGTCAATAATTTTATTATCAAAGTCATCACCACCAAGGAATGCATCCCCACCAGTAGCCATAACTTCAACAACGCCATCACCAGTCTCAAGTGCAGTAACATCAAATGTACCACCACCAAGATCGTAAACTACAATTTGTTCTGATTCTTTTTTGTCAAGACCATATGCAAGTGCAGCAGACGTTGGCTCATTGATAATACGAAGAATATTAAGACCTGCAATAGTTCCTGCTTCTTTTGTTGCTTTTCTTTGAGCATCATTAAAGTAAGCTGGTACAGTTACAACAGCGTCAGTAATAGTCTCACCAAGGTATGCTTCTGCATCTTCTTTCATCTTCATAAGTACTTTTGCAGATATCTCTTGAGGTGTATATGTTTTACCAGCAACTTCAATAGCACAAGCACCACTTCTATCTACTATATGGTATGGAAGTTTAGATTGAGCTTCTTTAGCCTTATCTTCATTCATCATAAGACCCATAATTCTCTTAATAGAGTAGATAGTTTTCTCAGGGTTTGTAATCGCTTGACGTTTAGCTGATTCACCTACTAAAATCTCACCTTTATCTGTAAATGCAACAATAGAAGGAGTTGTATTTTTACCCTCTTTATTTGCAATAATCTTAGCCTCACCACCTTCAAACACTGCCATTGCAGAGTTTGTTGTTCCTAAATCTATTCCTAATACTTTTGCCATATTATTTCCTTTAAAAATTAAATTTTATTTATTTACAGGTACTAACCATTGCTGGACGTAAAACTCTGTCCTTAATGGTGTACCCTTTTTGCATCACTTGAACGACATCACCAACTTCATGATTATCACTCTCTACTTGCATAATAGCTTGGTGTACTTCTGGGTCAAACTCACCCTCACTACTTACCTCTTTAATACTGTTTTTAGCAAGTATCTTTTTGAGTTGTTCAAAAGTAAGATTTACACCCTCTTTCATGTTCTTTAGTACTTCAGAGTTCTCTTCTGTATCGTTCGCACTCTCTATTGAAGTTAATGCATTTTCAAAAGAGTCCATAACTGCCAATATATCTGTAGCAAAACTTTCGTTTGCATAAGCTACGGCATTCATTTTATCTTTCTCTAAACGTCTTTTAGAGTTTTCAAAATCTGCATGGGCTCTTAAAAATTTATCTTTCCACTCTGCGGCTTCTGCTTGTGCTGCCTCGAGAGGATCAACTTCAACTGTCTCTTCCTCTACAAGTTCTGTCTCAGCAACAATCTCTTCAGCCTTAGACTCTTCAAGAGTTTCATCTTTACTCATAGTCAGACCTCCTTAATTCATATAGTATTGCACCAGTAACGAATGCTTAAAAGGATTATACAACATTGAGCGTCAGTTTGTCAAGTCATAGTTGAGTCAATTTGACTAAAGTATGATATTTAAATACCAATTCTAACAAAATAAGCTAGACTTTTGTAAAAACTATAAGACCTCTATCTTAACCCATCTACCATCTCTACATCTAACCCAATTTTTAAAGCTATAGTCTCATTGTCTAGTATATCTAGTAGGTTTTTGGCTATGCTTAGTTTCTCTTCTAGCTTACCTTCTTTTATACCTTCAAGTTTACCTTCAAGTTTACCTTCTAATTTGCCTTCCTCTCTGCCCTCTCTTTTAGCTTTCTCTACACTACTCTTTTGCATCCAAATGAACTCTTCTCTTTTCTCTTGTAATTCTAATTCTTCTTTAGATAGTGAAGCTGTATTAGCTACTTCAAAAGCTTTTTTGAGGTTTGGATCTGTTAGTTTAGGTAGTACTTTTATATCTCTTGCGTTTTTGATGAAATATATCCATTTCTCTTCTATGGTCTCACACGCTTCAAACTCTTTATTAAATTTGGGTAACTCTATAAACACTAGTTGTATATCGTCTTTGTATTTAGAGAAGTTCTCTTTTTCTAGTAGTTGATATATAGATTTATATTTATCTGTTTCAAACATAGTGAAGTTTACTATCGTTAAGGCTATAACAGGGTTTAGGAGTGTATATTTATCTCCTTTATCTAGTTGGTTAGCGTAATTTTTAGCTGTATTGTAGAGTATTCTACTCTCAAAGCCATCATGGTTAAGTATCTGCATCTCTATAATTACTTTTGAGCCATCACTTAGAGTAGCTTTTACATCTACTGCTGTCTCTTTCATACCTTGGAGTTTAGGTACATTATAGGGGTCTTCTATGGTAAGGTCTTCTATAGGGTAGCGTAGTTCTAGTGTAGCATTAAGAAAGCTTAGAAGTATATCTTTTGAGTTTTCAGACCCAAATACCTTCTTGAATGCGTAGTCTGTTTTCATATTGAGAAATCTCATAGAGTTCGCTCCTTTTTGGATGATTATAGCATGTTTTGGGTTAGTAGAGGAATTAGATATTTATTTAGTTGAAGTTCTCATAAAGAAGTTTTATTTTGTTTATACAAACTAAAAAAAGGAGGGGGGACTAAAGGTGGATAATGAGGTAAATATTTAAAAAGTGTTGCCATAAGACAACACTTTAGATGAGAGTAGAAACTTAGTTTCTGATTCCCATATCTGTTTTGATGATATTCCATCTAGCTAGATCTACTTTTTTCAAGTATCTCATAAGTCTTCTTCTTTGTCCAACTAATTTAAGTAGTCCAAGTCTTGATGAATGGTCTTTTTTATTTGTTTGAAGGTGCTCAGTAAGGTATGTAATTCTCTCTGTAATAAGAGCTACTTGTATTTCTGTTGAACCTGTATCGTTCTCGCCTCTTGAATATTTAGCAATAATTTCTGCTTTTTTCGCCTGATCTAAAGCCATAATAGCCTCCTGATTGGTATTTAATTCTCATAAATGAGTTCGCAATCATAGCATAATAACCTTTCTTGTGACTTAGTAAAAGCCCTATACCAAGCTATAATATAAATTAGAGTAAAATACTCCTAATTAAGTTATGAAGGTTATTAATGTTATTAACTCGTGCAAGTGAGTATGCTCTACTCTCTTTAGATACTATCCGTAAATCAGATAAACCCATTGGTGCAGAACAACTTGCAAATGAACTCAGTATCCCTAAAAGCTTTTTAGCCAAGATTTTACAAAGCCTTGCTAAAAATGGTATTTTAGAGTCAAGAAAAGGTGCTCATGGTGGTTTTGTACTTGCTAAAGATATGAATGAAATCACTATCAATAGCATTATCTTTGCTGCCGAGGGGAAACCACCCTCAGTATTTGACTGTAGCAGTTATAGTCATACTTGTCCAAATGGGGCTATTGGTACTTGTGCTATCTCTCCATTTTTAGCAAATTTTCAAACAAAGATAGATGACTTTTTACAAGACCTTACTTTAGGAGATATACTTTAATGAAACAGCACGTTTACCACCTCTCTCACATAGACCTAGACGGTTATGGATGTCAATACCTCTCAACACAATGTTTCTCTACTATAGAGTGTTACAATGCCAACTATGGTCCAGAAGTAACTGCACGTCTTGAAGAGATAGTCAATAAAATAGAACAAGATAAGTTTTTACATGGTGACACATTTGAAGCACTTATACTTATTACCGACCTTAACCTCACCACAAAAGAGGGAAATTGGATAGAAAAAGAGTCCATTCGCATAGGGGCTAAAATACAGCTTCTTGACCATCATGCCACAGGTGCCAAAGCAGCTGAACGTTTTGCATGGTACAAACTTGACACTTCACGTTGTGCAACACTTATCACTTATGATTGGTTACAACAGCACTACGCCTTTGACAAAGAGAACAACTTATCTACTATTGTTAAAGCTATTAATGCCATAGATATTTGGGTAAGTGATGATGAACTTTTCGAGTATGGAAAAGTGATGCTTGGTATGATTTCTGGGGCAAGAGAAGTAAACCGTATTCTTTTTCCTTCACAAGACCGTGCGTTTAAACTTTCACTTATAGATGCAGCTATGAAAAGAGTAGATGATGAAAATGCTCCTATTCAACTTGATGATGACTTACATCAAATAAAAAAGAGCTTCTTCAAGCAAGAGCAGAACAATACCAAAGATAATCTTGTAGCATTTTATGTAACAGACCTCTTAACTACAGATAAACAGCGTCTTACTATTAACTACAAAGGCTACAAAGGTATATTGGGTTATAACGTAGGAAATGCTTCCATTATAGGTAATACTTGTATGTTAAATAATCCAGATTATGACTTCTATATGGATGTAAACTTTAGAGGTAACTTCTCACTAAGAAGTAACAATAAACTAGACGTTTCCAAAATGGCAGAACACATCGGAAATGGCGGAGGACACCCCAATGCTAGTGGGGGTAAAATAGAGAGTTATAAAGACTCATTTGTCTATGCTAATGTACGAAAGTTTGTACAAGAATATATAGATAAAAAGTGTGAAGACTAAATCCTCACTCTAGCCTCTAAAGCACGAGAGAGTGAGACAACATCAATGTTCTCTAACTCTACACCTGTTGGAACACCTTGGGCTATTTTGGTAAACTTAATATTTAGCCCTAAAAGTTTATCTTCTATGTAGAGTATCATAGTATCCGTTGCGATACTTGGTGGAAAAGCAAAGATAATCTCATTGACTCCACCTACAGCGTAAAAGAGATGTGACTCATCCATATCTCTTACCTCTGAGACTACATAATAGACACCATCAAACTGCTTACTCTCTTCTATGGTCAAGATATCTTTTGCACTCTGAACAATACAAAGTTTTGTACTGTCACGGTAAGGGTCAGAGCAGATACTACAGAGTTCATCTTCACTCATGTTATGACATTTACTACATCTTTGAATAGTGCTAATACCTGTTTCTAAAGCGTGAGCTAACTTCATACCTGCAAACCCATCTTCCATTACAGAGTGATAGGCTAAACGAATAGCAGTTTTTTTTCCGATAGATGGAAGTGAACTAAAAGCAGAGACTAGATTTTCAAATGCTTCTATTTTATAATGTTTCATTTAGTCTCTTAAGTAGTCTGAAGCTTTAGAGTACTCCACTACTGATTTGATAAAGCTAACAACTTTTTGATGTTCAGGGTGTACATCATACGCATCAAGCCCCTCTTTACTCTCAAAAACAGTAATAATACTTAAATCCATAGCTCTATCTGCTTCTACAAAGTTAACACCTACATCCATACTTCGTAATGTGGGTACAGCACCCATAAGGTTTTCTAGCATCTGTTTTGCCTGAATAATATTGGCTTTTTTATTTTTTTCTTTAAACTTAAACATTACAATATGAACTAACATGATTACCTACCTATATTTTATTCGCCATTATAGCAAAATTATGGTAGAATTCGCCCAAATATCCCTCAAATTATTGGAGTGAATCATGACAGAAATGTGTTATTATGAAGTACTTGAAGTAACAAAAACATGTTCAAGTGCAGAACTTAAAAAATCTTATAGAAAATTAGCGATGAAGTACCATCCAGATAGAAACCCAGATGATAAAGAAGCTGAAGAGACTTTCAAAATAGTCAATGAAGCCTATCAAGTCTTAAGTGATGAGAAAAAAAGAAATATTTATGACCGTTATGGTAAAGCTGGACTAGAAGGTCAAGGTGGCATGGGTGGTGGCTTTGGTGGAGGAAACATGGACGATGTTATGGATATGTTTAACTCTATGTTTGGTGGTGCAGGTGGTGGTTTTGGAGGGGGCTTTGGACGTACACGAAGAGACCCAAGCCAAAAGTATGCTTTAGATTTTGAAATAGAACTCTCTTTAGCCTTTCATGAAGCTGTATTTGGCTGTGAAAAGAAGATAGACATCACATACAAAACTGCATGTAATGACTGTAAAGGTACTGGTGCAAAAGATGCAAAACTAGAGACTTGTGACTACTGTCAAGGTCAAGGTCAAGTACTCATGAGACAAGGACCTATGCAGTTTGCACAGACTTGTCCTAAGTGTCAAGGTCAAGGAAAAAGTGTTGCAGAGAACTGTCATAGTTGTCATGGTAAAGGGTATCATGAAGAGGAAGATGTAGTTACAGTAAATATTCCTGCAGGTGTTGATACAGGGAACCGTCTTCGTGCGCAAGGGTATGGTAATGAAGCTAAAGGTGGAAACCGTGGTGACCTTTACCTCACTTTCCATGTAGAAGAAGATGAAAACTTTATACGTAATGGAAAAGACATTTACGTAGAAGTACCTGTATTCTTTACGCAAGCTATTTTAGGAGAGACTCTCTCCATTCCTGCACTAGAAGGTGAACTTGATCTTGAACTTAAACAAAGCACTAAAGATAAAGAGCAGTATGTCTTTGAAGGTGAAGGTGTAGCAGATGTTCATGGTGGTAGAAAAGGTCGTTTAGTTGCACAAATACGTATGATTTTACCGAAGAAAATCAACGAAGAGCAGAGAGAACTTCTTGAAAAACTTCAAGAGAGCTACGGGGTAGAGAGTAGCCCACATAAGAGTACTTTTGACTCAGCATTTAGCAGAGTTAAAAGCTGGTTTAACTAACCTTGATGTGTTAAACTACTGCACCTTTTGGTGTAGTAGTACTTTTGTATCATCTGGCGTAAAGTCAGCACTTTGCGTACGTGCATCATAAGCTACCACATAAACATCATCTCCAGACTTCAGATAATTATTTTCACCAAACTCAGCATACGCAGTCGCACCAATAGAGATAAGTGCTTGTTTAGGGTAACTACACGCTTTAAGATGCATAGCAATATCTTCTAAAGGACCAAAATCTTTTTGTTCATTCATCTTCTCAATAAGCCATAACTTTAACTTCGTATAAAAATATGAGTAGCCAAGTAATGGAGCATCAACACCATAAGGGTACAATACACCCTCACGTTTTATAAAAGAACAGAGGTGATAGTTATCCATCACCCCGCCCTCTTCAAACTTATCTATGGCTATCCATTTGTCACCTATGCCTTTAGAGTTTACACCCCATGACTTCTTTTCAGAAATCTTCTTTGCACCCTCTTTACGAATAGTACAGTCATTAAAAGTAGTAAACTTTTGTGCAACAAGATCTATAACTTTTTTATTATCATCATAAATAACATCAAACATAACAGCGATTTCTGGTTCTACTTGTGCATTGGCTTCATACTCTGGCAGATTTAATATATCTGTACCAATAGAGTAAAGCCCTAAAAAAGAGTCTGAACAAGGTAGATAAAAAGGAAATACCCCTTTAGGTGCATCTGGCTCAGCAGTCAGTACATTTTCAAAATCTTTTAGCTCCCCTGCTTGTTCTAAATGGCGTGCAAAATTTCCTGCAACACCTAAGCCTATAATATTTTCAACATTCATCTTCTTCCTTTTAACATTAGTTTTTTAAATTAAGATAGATTGAGATAATCTCTTTCTTCTTAAAAGGTTTCGTAGCAAATAAATCAAAATCATAATAACTATCTTTAATACCATGATCACCAGATATACAGACTGTAGTTATCTTATTTCGTGAGGCTTTCTTCGCTAAAACCTCATATCTTTTTAACATCTCGCTTCCACTTAACAGAGGCATGTTATGGTCAGTATAGACTAAATCATATGGTGCATTATCATTTAACGCTGTAGTTAAAGCTCTTAATCCATCTTCTCCATCTTCTGCTGTATCTATGAGACAATACTCATACTCCAACATATTTTTAAGAAGAAATCTACTTATTTTATCATCTTCTACTATCAGTATTTTAGGTATTTTATCTGCACTAACAAAAGCGTAAAGTGACTCACCAAAGTAACTATATTGAGAAACTAAAGTAGCATTTTCAAGTGACTCTATATTTAATGCTAAAAAGTTCTCTTCAATAATAAGAAGTTTTATTTTATGCTCTTTAACATACGCAAAAATATCATCATTTAATTTATTTTCAAATACGATAAGATGCGTTAAACTTCTATCTAGCTCAGAAAAATTAACCGTTGCTTTGATATTGTCAAAACTCAAACCTATCTTCATAAAGTATCTTGCTATGTGATTGGCAACAAATTTATTCTTTTTATCTAACAAAATAGCCATATTAACCGATGTATTATTTATCGGTTCCAAATACACCGTATCATTTTTTACTTTAACAGGTATATCAAAATAAAAAGTACTCCCTTTATCAAGCTCACTATCTAAAGAGAGTTTACCACCCATCTCTTTTACATACGCAGCACTTATAGAGAGTCCTAGTCCAGTACCACCAAAAAGCTCTTTTGTATTATCTTCAGCTTGTTTAAATGCTTCAAATATCTCTTCTTGCTTCTCAGAAGCGATACCAATACCTGTATCTTTAACAAAGATATGCAGTTTTTTCTCTTTCTCTTTGTAGCGAACAGAAAATTCTATACTGCCATATTCGGGGGTAAATTTACTTGCATTACTAATAAGGTTCATTACCACTCTTTTTATCTGTGTGGTATCTATCTCTATCTCTTTAGGTAACGAAGGGTCTATAAAAATATTATAATTAATCTCTTTTTTATACATATTTGCAGAGAATATTTCTCCTATATCTGAGAAATATTTTACTGTATTTATCACTTCAAGACTCTTTAGCGTTAACCCTTTTCTAGCAGAGGCATTATCTAAGATAGATGTCGTTAAATCATTGATAAACAATGCACTATTTTTTGCATTTCCTATATATTCTTTAAGTCTTACATCTTTGACTTGCTCTTCAAGTATCTCTAAAAACCCTAAAAGTCCATTGGCAGGGGTGCGAATATCATGGACTATATTTGATGTATAATCCAAAATCTCTTGAGCATTCATCGTATCAGACCTTGAAATTTCTATGGTTTCAAGATTATCTATCGCATCACCTTTTCGTCTTCTTAAGCCGTTATCACTGCTACTGTTTACTCTTCTATCTGCTATTAACTCGATAGAATTATTGCTCTGTATTTTAATCACCGCATCAACAATAAAAGGCTTAATAGCTTCAAAAACTTCTAAATCATCATTTGAAAAGTTTTTACTTTTTTGTATAGAAGAGTATGCTGTCACAATACCAATAAATTTTTCACGTAAAATCAAGGGTACCATAATCTTAGATTTCATCTTAATCTTATCGGGGTTATCAATAGTATCTATGTAGCCCTTTGCACTGGTAAGATAGTTATAAATTTCAGATTTCTTAGTAGCAAAACATTTATAGAGTAAACCCTCTTTTTTCTCCATTGAGATATTGATAGTACTATTTTCTCTTTTTCTTGTCAGTACCAATGAATTATAAATCCATACAGAGGCATATTCACTACCTGTAATATCTACAATGATATTTTCTAAAATTTTATTAATTTCTATATTATCTGTAGAGTTATTTATTATTTCTGTAATATTTTCAAGTTTACTTTTTAACGCAGATATTTCCATTGATATTTCTCTCTTTCAAAATAGATCATTAAATTAGAAGTTTATACTTATATCTTAATATTAACACATTTTACCAATAAAGAAAATAGATAATATAAGAAATTAAATTTTACTCTGAGTAGAGTTTTGTAAAATGCATAGTGTAAGTTCTATACATATATAGCTAAGAGAAGTTTACACTCCTCCTAAATATAGTTTTAGTTACCTTCAGCAACTGCGTCTTTAAGTGTTTTACCTATTTTGAACTTAGGTGCTGTATGTGCTGCTTTTGTATATGTTTTGTCAGTTCCTGGTACTTTACCACTTTTTTCTGCTACATCAACTGTAGAAAATGTTCCAAAACCTACTAAAGAAACTGTCTCTTTGTTTACTAATGCTTCTGTTACCGAAGAGATAAATGCTTTAACTGCTTTTTCTGCTGAAGCTTTACTTTCAAACTCACCGTTCTTTTGTACTAAATCTATAAAATCTGCTTTTGTCATTTTTCTTCCTTTTTTTAGATGAAATATTATATCACAATTTGATAACAAAACTATATAAAAACTTAAACTTATACCACAGCCTAGCGACTCTAAGGTGTTTTATTACGGAAATACTCATTACTAGAGGTTACACATAGTTAAGATACAATACATTCATAAAATCCTAAGGGCAGAAAATAAGATGACAAATAAAAAGGAACATGATAAATTAGCTACAAGACTCTCTCTAATGTTGACGATGTTCAATGAGGGGAAACGTTTATCTGTAGAAGAATTAGCATTAGAATTTTGCGTTGCAGAAAGAACTATCCAAAGAGATCTCAGTAGATTTTCCTATTTACCTATTGTAAAAAAAGATGGTTATTATGTTTTAGAAGCGTACTGTCTTGGTAAACTAAGTTTTAAAGATATTAAACAATTTGCAACTTTTTCTGGAGTACAAGAGCTATATCCTGAGCTTAGTGATGCACTTATTGTCGATATTTTAAATGAACGTACAAACAAAACTATGGAAGTGCATGGACACAAATACGAAAATCTCAATGATAAAGTAGATGACTTTAACACTATTGCCTCTGCAATTATTGTCTATTCACAAATCCAATTTACCTACAAAAACAAAATACGCATACTCAACCCCTATAAACTTAACAACACAAATGGTATTTGGTATCTTGTAGGTACCGAAGAGGGAGTACTTAAAAACTTCTCTTTTTCCAAAATAACTAATTTAGTATATTTAAAAGAGCATTTTAAACAAGACAAAAAGATTATACAAACACTAAAAGAACATCAAGGTGTATGGTTTACCCAAAAGCATCTTGATGTCGTACTGGAGATTGACACTTCTGTAGCAGAGTACTTTTTACGCAGAGATTTACTTCCACATCAAAAGCTAGTTGAGCATACTGATGAAAAGCTTATACTCTCTACTCAAGTAGCCTATGAAGATGAGATACTCAAAGTCGTACGCTACTGGATACCACATATTAAAATCATCTCACCCTTAAGCTTACAACAAAAACTAGAAAAAAATTTAAAAAATTACCTAAATCTTTAACTTTACGACATACCCTGTCGTTTACTACTGTTATACTCTCTTATTAACTATAAGGAGTCAACATGTTACCGTTAGTATTGGGAAGCATTGCCCTCGCAGCAGTGGGGTATGGAGTAAAAGAGTATTGTGAAACTGAGGGGTGTCCTTGGGATGAAGCACAAGAGGCAAAAGCTTCTAAACCTTTAGAAAACACTTTTACAAAGATAGAAAGAGAGAAAAAGAAGCTACATGAAGAGCTACAGCTTCACTTTAAACAACACCTATTAGCCATAGAGCATAAAAAAAAGTGGAAGCTTCAAGAGTCTACTACTGTGAGCTACGAGACACTTTCTCAAAGTAACATACCTGAAGATGTAACGCTTTATGCTAAACAGTATGTAGCTCTTCTTGAAGAGACATCACAAAAAGTTAACTTCTGTTTAGAGTTATTGGTACGGCTAAAAGAGAAGAACAAACCCTACAAAAGTTTTACTAAAGAAGAAAAACAGTTACTTAAAAATGGTTACAAACTTTTTAACCTTAGTTCTGAGATGCTCACACTACAACTACTAGACGATGACTCTCTAAACGTAGAGGCTATCGCTCCATTAAAAACATTGAGAAAAGAGCTAGATACCGTTACTATAAATGAATAGAATTTTGAGCTTTAACTAATTGTGTCTATTTAGAATAGAAATTTAGTTATATATGCTATAGTTGTAATCTATTTATTTTTAAAAAAGATTACAACTTTTGATAAAATATAGAAAAAAGGGAGAAGAAAATGTTAAACAACGAGGAAGAGTCACAATCACTCATTGAAATACTGAAAAAAAAAGATGAACTACGTATTGAAATAAACAAAAATCAACATAAAATTAAACCATGTGTACCTATTCGACCACAAGATATTGCACTTTTTCATATTAGTGAATTGACATTTGAAGATGAGTCACCACGCAAAGAGGCTTTAGAAAATATTTTGAGTAGTTTAAGATTTGATGGAGTAAGTTTTATCTACCTTTTATTAGGGGACAAACAAGGTGTCTCTTTTTACTTTGGTGTAGCAAAAGATAACACCTATACACAAGCGTTAGATTTAGATGTTGATGATATAGGTTCACTCATATTAAAGCCAACCATAGAGGGTAACTTTAGAGGAAGTTCCATCATAGAAGTTGAAAATAAAAGAGAGATACTCTCCAAAATCTCTTCCATGAAACGTTTTGCTCGTATAGATGGCGTTCCAAGCGTCAATGAAGAGAGTGAAGACTTTCAAGGAGTAGATAGACTTGTAGATATTATGGCAGGTGATGAGTTCGGTCTTATGGTTATCTCTGACCCCTTAACCATAGAAGAGATACAAGAGATAGAAAATACCCTTTATGATGTTTATAACAAACTCTCACCTCTAGCTAAAGAGTCTATACAAGAGAGTGAGGGAAAAACAAAAACAAAAGGAAGCAATAAGGGAAATAATAACTCTTCAACAACAGGTGACAATGAAAATCTTTCAGAAAATACCAGTAAAGGTACATCAACAGGAACTTCTGCTTCTAAAGGAGAAACATCTGGATCTTCAAGCGACAATAAAAACTCTAGTAAAACTGAAAATGTAGGAGCAAATGATACATACTCTCTTACTCTCTCTACAGGCACTAACACTTCAAAAACTGAAGGGGAAAATAGTGGTACCAATGAATCAACAGCAACAAATAAAGGGGAGACAAAGAGTAGAGAATTTGCAGACAAAGTAGTAAGTGAATGGATGAACTACATAGATGAAATACTTTTAAAAAGGGTAGACTACGGAAGAAACAAAGGTATCTTTCATACAGGTATCTACATATTTGCTCAAGAGAAAGGAAACTTGTTTAAACTAGGCAATACCATAGCTTCACTTTTCTCAGGTTCAGAAGAAAATAAAGCACCCCTTAAAACCTCTTTTATAGAAAATAGTAAAGAGATAGATGCCATTAAGAACTTTCAACTTCCTACCACTACATTTGAAAATACCAATATCACACAAGCAAAACTTCTCTTTTCAAAATATGGTAACAAAATAGCAAGTTGGTTCTCAACAAAAGAGTTAAGTGTTATTACAGGATTACCTAAAAAAGAGGTAGTAGGTTTAGTGCTAAAAGAGGAAGTAGAGTTTGGTTTAAACACCAAAGTAAAAGCATCCAAAGAGACCATCTTACTAGGTAACTTAGTAAAAAGTGGTACGGTTTTAGATATAGATATAAGCATAGAAAAAGAGAGTATTAACAAACATATCTTTATAGCAGGAGTAACAGGTTCTGGAAAAACAACCACGTGTCAAAGACTCTTACAATCTGCAAAAATGCCTTTTATGGTCATAGAACCTGCAAAAACAGAGTATAGAATTTTATCTCAAGCCTATGATGATTTGCTTATTTTTACATTAAATAATGAAACAGTAGCACCATTTAGGCTCAACCCTTTTGAACTTTTTAAGGGTGAAAGCATTACCTCTCGTGTTGACATGATAAAAGCCAACATAGAAGCAGCCTTTGACATGGAAGCTGCTATTCCTCAGATAATAGAAACAGCTCTTTATAGATGTTATGAAGAGTATGGGTGGGACATAGCAACCAACACAAACTACACCTTTAAAGACCCTTTTGCTGAGGGTGTATTTTCATTTCCTACGCTTAGTGACTTGGTAATACAAACAGAGGTAATAGTCAAAGAGCAAGGGTTTGATGACAGACTAAAAAATGACTACATAGGTTCTATAAAAGCACGGCTTCAAGGCTTACTTGTAGGAGCAAAAGGGTTTATGCTCAACGCAAAACGCAGTGTAGATTTTAGTGAGCTTGTAGAGAGAAATGTCATCATAGAGCTTGAAGATGTTAAAAATGGGGCTGAGAAATCTCTTATCATGGGGTTTATACTTATCAACCTAAATGAAGCTATTAGACGTAAACATTATGAATATAAGAAAAATAATAAAGTATTCCAACATATTACACTCATAGAAGAGGCACATAGACTTCTATCTAAGTTTAGTGCTGGAGACAACCCCAGTAAAAAACTAGGTGTTGAGACATTTACGGACATGTTAGCAGAGGTAAGAAAATACGGAGAGAGTCTTATCATCGTTGACCAAATCCCAAATAAACTTACACCTGAGGTACTAAAAAATACCAATACCAAAATAGTACACAAACTTTTTGCGAGTGATGACAAAGATGCCATAGGAAACACTATGGCACTAGACAAAGAGCAAAAAGAGTTTCTCTCCTCTTTAGAGATAGGAAGAGTCATCATCTCTAACCAAGACTTTGTAAAACCTATACAAGTACAGATAAAACAACTAGAAAACATAAGTACAACTACATCAGAGGTTATAGATGAAAAAACCATAAGAGAAAATGTTCTTCTTTACTACCTAAAAAACTCTAAAAAAGGGATGATACTAGGGCTTGAACTCTACCAAGAAAACCCAACTCTAAAAGATATTGACACGCTTTTAAAGTACAACTTAGAAGCACTCAGTAATGGTTGGGAAAAGATTTGTAAAAATAGTGAAAAAAAGTTTGCATTTAATCTCAAAGATTTTTTACTCAACAAAGGGTTAGAGAAAGAGTTAGTGTTCATTAAAAAGTTTCTCATAAAAACTTTTTATAAAAAGAGTGAAGCAAGTACAAAAGCGTGGCTAGAAAAGAATCTTGTTAAATTTTTAAAAGAGGTAATAGAAGATGATAAAAATAAGTTTCATAGTGCTGATGAACAGAACTATTTTGAGCTTTAGGATGTTATGATGAGTTTTTGGAATAGTATAAATAATTTTTCATCAAACACAAAAGCTGAAAAAACAAATAATTTTGATAAGTATAATAATGAGTACACTAAAACTCAAAAGTTACTCAATCAAAAAAAAGAGAGTATTCAATTAGTTTTAAAACAAAAAAGATTTAAAACTTTAAAGTTAAAATTAGACAAAATAAAAAAGGATATATAATGGGATTTTGGGGAGCTATAGGTAGTTTTATCAGTGGAGCAATAAGTGTAGTAAGTAGTGCGGTAAGTAGTATAGGTAGTGCCATGGCAGGAGTAGCAGGGGCTTTACTTAAAGTAGCTACACCTTATTTGAGTGCATTGATGACTATTGTAAATGTGGTATCAAAAATCTTAGGTATTTTAAACCCAAATGAGACTCCCGAGGAGTTGGGTGACAAAGCCATGAGATCAGATAAAACACCAGAAGATTTTGACACAACACAAGAGTATATTGTACACTTAAGAGAAGAGGTAGATTTTGACAAAGAGGAGTTTGACAAACTAAGCGATGAAGATAAACTAGCAAGAAGTGCAATAGGAACGGCTATCTCCATGAAAGCTATTAATGAAACAAAAGGCTTTGATGTATCTTTAGATACTTGGACAAGTATGGCTAAGTTATACGATAAAGGTGTTTTAAATAAAGAGAACATACATACATTTATAGATGAATTTAAAGATAATCAAGAAGATTTAAATGGTTATGTAAACAAAGAGATAAAAGGTGCTAAAGGTGTAGAGGTAGCAGGAGCATTATCTGAAGCATATAAAAAACTAGAACCAGAACTCTCTACTGAAGCCATAAACGACAAAGTACTCAGTTCAAAGATAGGTGAATAGATGCTATACCTCATTAAGCTGATTAATCAAAAGGTTTCACTTTTAGAGTATGACCCCTTAAATAACACATTTGTACAGATACATAAAAATGGTGAAGCATGGCAAGCATTTGAAGAGAAAACATTTTGGCAATGGTTTAAAAAAAAGATAGACTATGACAAAGAAACATTAAGTTTTGCCATAGTCAGTGATGTACCTACCTTTACCATAGACCCTACTCTACTTTTATGCAAAGCTCATCATGCTACACAAAAAGCTTCTATAGTAAAAGAGCTTTTAGAAGAAGTAGAAGAGCATACCACCCTTTCTATGATACCCCATTTTGACTATACCCTACCTCCTAAAGTATCAAAAAAGAAAATATCTAAAAAAGTGATGAAAGAGAGTTTAACCCAATACTATATTAACAAAACCAAATCGTACAGAGAGGTATAAACATGAAAAATAAAGAGTTTGTATCTTTTGTAGAAGAGAACCGTGAGCAGATAGCCGAAACTTTAGAGATAGATACTTTAAAAGAGGAGTTAGAAACACTTAAAAAGGAGATGGAAATGTTAGCAATTTTTAAAAAGTTTTTTCAAAATGATGAAGATACTAATAAAAGTAAAATCAATGAGTTAAAGTCAAAAAACAAACAATTGTCACAAGAGGTAAAAAATTCAAAATCTATGGTTGTAAACTTGCAACAAGAACACAAACAACAGATAAATGAAAACAAGAAGTTACAAACAAACTATGCAACTTTAACACAAGAGAACCAAACACTTCAACAAGAGTTACACAAAGCCAAAGAGACACCACTCAACAAACTTCAATCACTCTACAGCACACTAAGTTCTACAACACAGTCTGGCATTAAAAACTCTCTTCACTCCGATGACCCCTTGACACTATATGCAAGTGGTATCTTACATATAGAGCCTCTTTGGGAGTATGCAAAGTACCTTTTATTAGAAGGAAAAACAGAAGACTTTGTAACACTAAGAGAGATCTTTTATATGCTTTTTGAATCCTATAAAAATGTAGAAGATTTGGAATACCAAAACGTTTTACTAGAAGAAGAGTTTGACAGCCACATACACATAAGAGACGCAAACAGTGAACCAGCAGGTACCATACAAACCATACAACTTAAAGGGTTTTGTAGAGATGGTGAAGTAATAAAAAAAACTGTAGTAAGTGTAGCATAGCTAAAACCAATACGTATTAAATTTGATAAAAAGATAGGACAAAACTGTGACAAAAAGCATACATGAGATATATTTTAACAAACAAGAGTTTACAAACTTAAAGGTAAAAGAGTTTCAAAAATCCATAGATAACTTTTTAGCAGACAAAGATGAGGGGCTTTATACAAAAGCACTTAGTAAAACATTTCAAAAGTTAGAGCCATTTTTAAAAGATAGATTTATAAAGATGAACAAGGACTACTGTTTTGATAAAACTATCTCTGCTTGTTGGATTGGACTTTGTAAAAGCGACGATGTTGTAGATGATAATGTAGAAGCCATGGTTACTAAGGGGGAGCTTGATTTTATAAATAATAAGCATTATATTACCTTTGAAAGTAGTGAGAAATTGGAAAATATCTTAATTGGATTAAAAGAACTTTATATTAATGATCATGTAGATATACCTACAAAAGAAGAATTAAAAACATTAACTAATCTTTCAAATACACCATTTAACTTAGATTTAGGCAATAATCCTCAATACCCTAGTAGTTCTATTTTATATAAATATGCATTTGATAATCAATGGAAAATTAAAGCAACAAGATTGAATAATGTTAGTGATATTGACATTGGAAAAGGACATATTCATCCAATCTACCGCTTATCAAAAGAAAACTCCAAAGAGGCAACAAACAAAGAAATATTTAAAATGTTTGTCTCTCACAAACTCACACCAATAGATTTTAAAAATGAACTCTACACACTTCTCTTAGAGTTAGACAACCTAAGCATAGATAAACTCTCATCAAACATTCATAAACTAGATAAATTCATAGATATAGATCCATTTATAGAAAACTTTAAAAAACAAGACAAGGTAAGAGCAAACCTTACAGAGTATAACCAAAAGATGTTTATAGATGTAAACAAAGGAAGCTGGGAAGTTTATGCTAGAAGTAAATCAAGAAATAAAGACGATATAAAAATCACACTTGATACGCCACTTGTAGCAAGAAACCCTCAAGCAGATATAGTTGATGGCATCATAGGCATAGATTTTGGTACTAAAAGTACGGTTGTTGTTCACTCTAAAGAGAGTGAAACAATTCTTCCTATGAGAGTTGGTGTAGGAGACTTGAGTAAAAAAGAGCAATCTCACCACTTTGAAAACCCTACTGTTATGGAGTTTATCAACTTAAGTGAGTTTTTAAAAGCCTATAAGAGTACAGCATTTAGACCCTACACAAAATGGAGAGATTTAACTATATCTCATACCGCTTACGATAGCCTCAAAGATAGTAACGCAGATGTTTTTAACGCCTACCTAACAGAACTCAAACAGTGGGCAGGAGATAAAAAAAGAAAACTCAAAGTGACTGATAAAAAAAATGCAAAAAGTTATGAACTCAAACCATTTTTGGAACTAAAAGAGGATGACTTTAATCCCATAGAGCTTTATGCTTACTACTTAGGGCTTTACATAAACAACCAGTTTAATGGCATCTACTTAGATTATATACTCTCTTTTCCAGTAACTTACGAGATGAAAGTAAGAGAAGCTATTCTTAAAAGCTTTAGAAAAGGGCTAAGCAAATCTCTACCAGATATAGGCAACAAGATAAAAGATTTACAAGTAAAAAGTGGTGTAAGTGAACCAGCAGCCTATGCAGCCATAGCACTACAAAACTACGGTTTTGATGAGAAAGAAAAATCTTTTTATACTATTTTCGACTTTGGTGGAGGGACAACTGACTTTGACTTTGGTATATTTCGCTACGCTGATGAAGAAGATTCTAAAGAGGAGAGATACGACTATGTTATAGAACATTTTGGAGCAGGTGGAGAAAAATACCTAGGAGGAGAGAACCTACTAGAGCTTCTAGCCTTTGAAGTGTTTAAGAAGAACAAAGAGTTACTTTTAAAAGAGCAAATAAGTTTTGTACTTCCTCCTGAGTGTAAAGCATTTATAGGGAGTGAACTTCTTTTAAGCGACTCCAAAGAGGCTAAAATAAACATGGTTAATCTTATAGGGGTACTAAGAAAGTTTTGGGAGCGTGAAAGTTTTAAAGAGAGTATATTTAAACAAGATATTAGTGTAGACCTCTACAGCACAAATGGTGAAAGAATTTCTCAATGCAAGTTACAGATAAAAGAAGAAGAGCTTACTACCATACTCAAAGGGCGTATCAAAAGAGGTGTGGATGGCTTTTTTGAATCACTAAGAGAGGTATTTGTCAACCATGCAGACGAGATAGACCTTACAGCCAATGAAGTGAACATCTTTCTAGCAGGAAACTCCTCTAAGTCGCCTCTAGTAAAAGAGCTATTTGATGCACGCATAAAACAAGAGCAAGAGAGTATGGAGCAAAGTAACTACAAAGCTTCATTTAAACTCTTCGCTCCACTTGAAAACAAAGACAACTTTGAAAAACCCAATGGTAAAACAGGTGTAGCCTTTGGACTCATAGAGACTAGACCAACAGGAAAGATACTCGTAGTAGATAAAAACTTAAAACAAAAAGAGATAAAGTTCAAGTACTACCTAGGTGGGAACAAACGCAAAAAGTTTAAAACTATTCTCTCAAGAGAGACACCCTATAACCAATGGAAAAGGTTTATAGATGCAAGGGTTAAAGAGTTTGAAGTGTACTACACATCATCTTCCATAGCCACAACAAACACACTACCCATAGACGATAGTTCTGTCAAAAGAAAAAAACTAAAAATAACAAAAATAGATGAGAGTAAAAGCGTCTACATAAAGCTGGTATCACCTACTCGATTTGAGTATGGTGTAGGAGTAGATGAAAAGAGTGTACAAGAAGTTGTGCAAGTAGAGTTAAACTAAGATGGAGATGAGATAATGGCTGAATTAATTTTTTTTCTAATTATTATTGGCATTGTAATAAATTTATTTGAATACGTAGTCAAGTATATTATTGAAATAATAGCACTAATATCTGGTGTATTAATAATATATTATTTAATGATTCCATTTTTCATAAATTATACTTTTCTTTTTATAATATTTATGTCAAGTGGATATGTATGGTTTTTTTGTAAATATGATAGAAAGATGGTACTGAAGATTATCTGGGTTTTATTTTTAGTAATCAATGCTTTTATCTATTTTCCTCTTATATCATCTTTTATTTTAGTAGTTAGTATACTCTCCTTTGGATTAGTAGTTGTAGTAGCAAAAAAAGAAAAAAAGAAAAAATTAGATGACGAAATATTGAAGATTGTAAGAAAAAATAAGGAAGAGAGGGAACAGATGACAAGAATGGTAAATACAGTTTATCTAAAAAAAGATACAGATAATATAGAAGAGATAATAGAATCTTTAAGAATAAAAGATTATCAAAGAGCAAATATTCTTAAGTATGAAAAAAAGATATTTTACGATGTTAATAAAGGAAGTTGGGAACTTTATGAAAATATTTATGCTAAAGAAAGAACTACTCTTATACCTGTAAAACTCTCCTCTAAACTCTGTGCTAGAAACCCTGAGTCTGACATAGTAGATGGTATCATAGGTATAGACTTTGGTACAAAGAGTACAGTTGTAGTGTATACTAAAAATAAAGAAAAAGTCTTACCGATGAGAGTAGGTATGGGTGACTGGTCAAAAAACCATGAAACAAGACATTATGAAAATCCAACGGTAATGGAATTTAACAACTTAAAGAGTTTTTTAAACACTTACAAAGCAGAACCATCAAGACCTCTCACAAAGTGGAGAGACTTAACCATCTCTCATACTGCCTACGACAGCCTAAAAAGTAGTAAATCTGATGATTTTAATGCCTACCTTACAGAGCTAAAACAGTGGGCAGGAGATAAAAAGAGAAAACTAAAGCTAAGAGACAAAGAGCATAAAAATGTTTATGAACTTAAGCCATTTTTAGAACTCAAAGAGAATGACATCAACCCCATAGAGATCTATGCTTACTACTTAGGTCTGTACATCAACAACCAAGTAAATGGCATCTACTTAAACTACATACTCTCATTTCCTGTAACTTATGAGCAAGCTGTACGTAAAAAGTTACTAGAGAGTTTTACAAAAGGTCTTAAAAAGTCTCTCCCAACACTAAGTGCTGAAAAGCTAAATGAATTGAATGTAACAAGTGGGGTTAGTGAACCAGCAGCTTATGCAGCTATAGCCCTACAGAACTACGGATTTGACGAAAAAGAAAAAAGCTTTTATGGTATTTTTGACTTTGGTGGAGGAACAACAGACTTTGACTATGGTATATTTCGATGGAGTAATGACGAAAATCATCTCGAAAAAAGATACGACTATGTTATAGAGCATTTTGGAGCAGGTGGTGACAAGTTCTTAGGTGGAGAAAACATACTTGAACTTTTAGCATTTTATGTTTTTAAAACCAACAAAGAGGAACTTTTAAAACAGAAGATTAGTTTTGTTTTACCACCTGAATGTGATGAGTTCTTAGGTTCAGAAGTGCTTTTAAACGACTCAAGAGAGGCTAAGCTAAATATGGTAAATCTTATAGGAGAGCTTAGAAAATTTTGGGAAAGAGAGGATTTTAATGAGGAGATATTTAAGGGTAAAATAGCTGTAGATTTGTATAATAATGAGGGAACTCTTATATCTCAAGCACCATTAAAAGTAAATGAAAAAGAACTTGTAGCACTTTTAAAAACAAGAATCAAAAAAGGTGTAGATGGCTTTTTTGAATCACTAAGAGAAGTCTTTGTAAACCACTCTGATGAGATAGACTTATCGGCAAATGAGGTCAATATATTTCTAGCAGGAAACTCCTCAAAATCCCCACTTGTAAAAGAGCTTTTTGATGCACGAATAAAACAAGAACAAGAGATGATGGACAAAGATAACTATAAGGCAACTTTTAAACTTTTTGCACCACTTGACAACAAAGATGACTTTGAAAAACCAAATGGTAAAACAGGTGTAGCCTATGGACTTATAGAAACACGAGCAGGTGGAAGAGTTTTGGTTATAGATAAAAATGTAGGTGAGAGTGACATTAAGTTTAAATACTATCTAGGTATAAATAAGCGAAAAAAACTCAAAGTAATTGTGTCAAGAGAAGTTACCTATAATGAATGGGTAGAGTTTATAGATGCAGGAGAGGAATTTTTTGAAATTTACTACACATCATCAGCTCTAGCTACAACCAATACTCTGACTATAAATGATAGTTCTATCTTAAGAAAACGACTTAAAATCAAAGAGATTGATGAAGATAAAAATGTTTATATAAGATTTATCTCACCTACTGTTTTTGAGTATGGTGTAGGTACAGAAAATAATGTAAAAAATATAATTAAAATAGAAATTGATAATTAAGGAAGAAAAATGATAGCACCTCAACCCTTTACCCTAAAATGCCCAAAGTGCCACTGGTCAAAACGCATCAAACCCAAAGGTGACGCATTTGACATGAGTTGGGGGCTAGAGTATGCCTCTTGCCCTAAGTGTGGAGCTAAGACACAAAGAGATGCAAGTAGTACACCTTTAGAGAGTTTAGTGAATGGTTTGAAAAATATATTTTCATAATGTTTAAAAGCTTTAAGTGCTGTAGAGGTACAATAAACACTACAATAAAGGTAAAAAACCATGAGACTAAGTAAGTATGAACAGCAGAGTATAAAAGAGTGTTTTTTAGAGGTGTTTAGTGAGGGGAGCATCTCTCTTTTTGGTAGTCGCGTAGATGACAGCAAAAAAGGGGGCGACATAGACCTCTACATTCAAACATCCAAAACCCAAGCCACCCTTGAAAACAAAATAAAATTTTTAATCACCCTAAAAGATAAAATAGGTGAACAAAAAATAGATGTAGTACTCTCAAAAGACAAAACAAGACTCATAGAACAAGAAGCACTTAAACATGGAGTAGAGTTATGAACAGTAAGAAAATACTAAAAGAGAGACTTTTTGAGTCTTCATTACATAAAAAAAGATTGGAAAGTGCTTTACATAAAATAAAGTTTATTATGCCATTAGATGTAGAAAAATATAATGACCTTGATGATATTTTTGTCTCCATACTTGACCAAATGTTATTTAGATTTACCAAGCTTCAAGACACTTTAGGGGAAAAAGTTTTCCCTCTCATCTTAGAGTTAGCAAAAGAACCTGTAAAAAAGATGAGTTTTATAGACAGACTTAACAGACTTGAAGAGTTAAAGATACTAGATAAAAGCGAGTGGGTAAGCCTAAGAGCCAACAGAAACGAGATAACTCACGAATATAGCTACAACGAAGAAGAGATAGTAGAAAACATAGAGTTCATCTATGTAAAAAGTGGTGACCTCATAGCTATTTACGATAAAGTTTATAGTTACTGTTATGAAAAATTTGATACAGATATAGAAAGTTTTAAAAAGTAGTTTTTGATTAAGTTAAATGTGTTTGGAGTGTAAATAAAAAGGTGGTGCACCAGAGAGGATTTGAACCTCCACGCCGCGAAGCACGAGCCCCTCAAGCCCGCGTGTCTACCGTTCCACCACTGGTGCATCTAAACGTAGTTAAAGTACTACAAAACTTAAACTGAGGATAACATAAAGTTGTAGCGAATTATACCGCTACAACCTTAAACTTTTGGCTAACTATTAAAGAAATGGGTTAGCGTAAAGAGCGATAAGTGCAATTACCAATGTATAGATAACTTGTGCTTCAATCATCGCAAGAGCAATAAACATAGTAGTCATTAGTTTAGCACCAAGACCTGGGTTTCTAGCAGTACCAGCAATAGTCGCAGCAGCTGTGTGACCCATACCAACAGCTCCACCAAGAGCAGCAAGACCAAGACCAACACCAGCAGCAACTACTGAGTATGCTTTAATCATAGATTCACCATCTGCTTCACCAGCAAATGCAACAGCACCAAGTGCTAAGAAAAGTAAGAAAAACTTTTTCATTTTATATCCTTTAAATTAATGGGCTTTAAGTCCCCGTTGACTGATTACAAAGTCTGTTCGGATAGCGTAAATAATGTCTCCATTACCAACATAAACATAAATGCCTACATTTCCCTACTAAATACTTTTAAACGCCGAAATTATAACTAAAATAAATTTAACTTAAGCTAAAAAATCCAATGTAGCCAACTCAACTTTTTTACCTTTTTGTTCCATAACCACTACAGTTATCTCGTCACCTTCATTGTAACGCTCAGTAAGGTTGTTTACTCTCTCTTTTGCTACTTTTGAGATATGGAGTAGTGCATCAAAACCATCTGGCATCTCAACAAAAAGACCAAAATCTACGATTCTTTTTACTTTACCTTTATACTCTTCGCCTACTTTGTAAACCATCTGTTTTTTTAGAGGTGCAGAGGCGATGCTCTCTATGTGAGCTTTTGCTGCTTCCACTTTCTCTTTATCTCCACCTGCAACTTTAACACCACCTACATCACGGTCAAGGTCGATACTTACTTCAAACTTCTCTATGATTTCACGAATAGTAGCCCCTGCTTTACCGATGATGTCACCTATTTTACTTGGGTGTACATTGAAGTATTCTGTACTTGGTAGTGCTTCACTCGTCTCTATGCTTTTTTCAGCCTCTTCCATAAGCTCTAAGATATGGTTTTTACCTTTACTCGCTTTTTCAAGTGCATCTTTTAAGACAGACAGATCAATACCACCTAACTTAATATCCATTTGTAACGCAGTAATACCATGTTTTGTACCTGCTACTTTAAAGTCCATATCACCATCATGATCTTCAAGTCCCATAATATCAGTAAGTACAGCGTATTTCTCACCATCTGTAACTAGCCCCATTGCGATACCTGCTACAAGATCAACCATGTTTACCTCTGCACCACGAAGTGCTAAAGAGCCACCACAGATAGTAGCCATAGAAGATGAACCGTTACTCTCTAAAATCTCAGATACCATACGGATACTACCATCATAGTTAATATCTAATACAGGCTCAATAGCTCTTTTACCGAGGTTACCATGTCCTAACTCTCTTCTTCCCGGAGCTCCTATGTATTTTGCTTCACCTACAGAGTACCCAGGGAAGTTGTAATGTACCATAAACTTCTCTGACTGAGAATTTTTCTCGGTAATCAGCTCATACATCTGTGCATCTTTTTTATCTCCAAGAGTTACCGTTACAAGTGCTTGTGTCTGTCCACGTGTAAAGAGACATGAACCATGAACAGAAGGTAGGAGATTAGTCTCAATGCTAATAGGTCTTACTTCATCTAATGCTCTTCCATCAGCTCTAACATTTTTCTCTAGTATCATCGCTCTTACTACAGTTTTTTTGTAACGCTCAAGTACTTTAGAGACTAACTCTTTATCTGCTTCTTTTCCTTCTGTTTCTAAGGCTTCCATAACACGAATACGTACTTTTTTAAGTTCTGAAGAGCGTTCACTTTTAGCCATGTGTGAGATAGCTTTTTCTACATCTTCAGCATAATTACTCTCTATATAAGCATACAGTGTTTTATCTACTTTCTCTTCTGCTAGAACAAGAGTCAATGGCTCTCTTACTAATGGAGTAAACGCCTCTTCATAAGCTTGTGTAGCTTTCTCGATAGCCTCTGCTGCCATTGATATAACTTCAATAAGTGCTGACTCATTAAATTCGTTAGCACGTTGTACTTCATCTTGTTCTGAGGCTAAGGTACGCATCTCTATCATTACAATATCTTTACCTGAACCTACAACAAGTAGGTCAAGTTCACTTTTAGCTTGCTGAGAGAGTGTAGGGTTTACTACGATATCATCTCCAACTGTTCCCATACGTACCGCTGCTATACTTGTAGAAAAAGGAATGTCTGAGATGTAAAGTGCTGCGTTAGCTGCGTGAAGAGCTGCAACTTGCATATCTACTTCAGCATCTGAACTTACTACCATAATACTAATAGTCACAGGAAAATGAAAACCTTTTGGAAAAAGTGGTCTTAAAGAACGGTCAACAATACGTGATGTTAATGTCTCAAAGTCACCTGGTTTTGTCTCTCTTTTTATAAATCCACCTGGTATCTTAGCTGCGGCATAAGACTTCTCCATATACTGAACAGTTAAAGGAAGAAAATCCTCCTCAACAGATTTTTCATCTATAGCAACTGCCGCAATAAGTACAGCGTTACCTTGTCTATACATCACAGCACCACTTGCTTGTTTAGCTATTTTGTTACATTCAAATATCTCATTTAAACCATTTACATTTATCTCGATTGTCTGTTCTTCTCTTATCTGTTCTTGCATATTAATATTAATCCTTTTTATTTTCTAATTTATTTTTATTCTCTTGAGATTTTACAATTTCCGATATATCATCAAAATCTAATTTTTCATAGTTTTCATAGTAGTATTCTATCGAAATATAGTCTTGTATCTTATGAGGGCAGAAAACACCATCACAAACAGAGAGAAAATTTTCATAAACATTCTTATCTAAGATAGGTGTTGCTATGTAAATATTTTTTGCATCTCTTGCTATTACCGACTTTAAAGCCACCATCATGGTAAGCCCTGTTTCAATACACTCATCAACTAAAACTACATATTTTCCTTTTAAAGATACCAAATCTTTACCTTGACGATATTTGTAAACATAGGTTAAGACCTCTTCTTCATATTTACGGTGAGCTTCACTATAAATATAGTCTTCATTAATCTCAAAAGAATCTATAAGGGCTTTATGCATTACCACTTCCTCCGTCTCAGAGACCATAGCAATAGCCAATTCTTGATTATTAGGAGCTACAATCGCTGCAGTAAGTAAAATATCCATTTGGGATTCTACTACCTTTGCAATTTGATTTGAAAAATAGACACCCTCTTCACTTACTCCAATAATGACGGTTTCATTATCTTCAAGTAAACTAAGTGGCAATGTTTCTATTAACTTAGAGACAGCATCCTCTTTATCTTTAAAGTATATATTAGGGGTTGAATTGCTTAGCATAATCTATTCCTGGAAATTGTTTATTGACTTCATGTTCATCAAAAGTATAACGAAACTCTTCTATATAGTTCATCAAAAAGGCATAGGCATAGTTGATTTGTTCCATATCTTGAGTATTTCCCCCTCTATCAGGGTGATATTTCCTAGCAAAAAAGCGATACTGTTTTTTAATATCTGCTTTGGTGATTAACTTTGGTAAAGCAAGTACATCTAAAGCCTTGTCTATCTCTTCTATTGGCGTATGCACTACTTTACTTCTCCAGTTCCTAGACTAACAAAAGGGATAAAATTAAACTGTACATAAAAAGTATTGTCCGTAGTATATCCTGTAGGTCTAGGAGTAATATCTTGTCTAATAGATGCTGATACACTCCAACAATCCTCTTTATAACTTCCACCAAATCTCCATTGCTTACTTGAGGAGTCATCTATATTATAAGTAAATCCTCCATTGAAATTTATTTTTTCATTGTAAATATATGAAAAAGTTAAACTTACATCATTTGCAGGTAAAATATTGGGCTGATCTACCAAGATTTTCTTATAGGTATGTCCTAAACTAAATTTATAAATATTATGATCCCATGAGATATGGGTAGAGGATGTACGTATCCTTTTATACTCTGGAGCATAAACAATATCATTATAAAATCTCCAATTTTTCCAATTATACTGCATTTCATTACTTAAATCTGAAAACTTATAGCTTCTATCTACATAATATATTTGAGAGAAACGCTGATAAAACTTTAATTTCATATTTTCATCATAAAGATAATGATTAAGAGAAAATGTATAGTGTTCTTCAGGTAAACCCACAGTAAAAAGTGCTTTTTGCTCTTCTATTAAGTCATCAAATTTAATAGGACTTTCACTCTCCTTACCTGGTTTTACATATTCAAATGATGGTTGAAGTACATGAATAAACTTACCATAGTTTTTTGTCAAATCTGTAAATATTTTAATCTTATGAGTGTTACTGTAGTACTCAAACTTATCATTTACATAAACCTCATTTCCAAAATAAAATTTACTATAATATAAATCTTCAGAAAAAGTAAAGTTCAGAAAATCATCAAAAAGAGAAGAAGTAAATGCCAAAGGAATTTTAAGCTCTGCTTGTTTGAGTGTAGTACCTATTTTTCTATAAAAGTTTTTCATATTAAAATTCACACTATAAGTAAAATTATTCCAGATAAAATGATCTACATATTTATTGAATTGTACAGATGGGAGTATCTGTAAGGTATCATCATTATCTGTTTTACGAGTATCTATAAAATACTTTGCATTCACTCCAGCATAATAGTTTGTATTGTAAAGATAATAATTCAGACGTGACTCTTGTAAAGGTACCAATCCGAAATGTTTTAACTGCGTTTTTTGTAGATTTAGATAATCTATATCATTTAAAAATGTTGCATTAATATAGAGTCCATCTGTGTAGCCTTTTGCTAGTCTATCAGAAATAATTTGAGAAGACTCATAATTAAACTCTAAACCATGATGGGTGTTATTAGGTAAATTATAATCTGCTACATATTTATCATTATCTTTAAAGTACCCTACTCTTAACTTTCCTGAAGAGTGATTACTATCTGCAAAACGAAATGTTGAGTAAAATCCTATACTTCTTTTGGTACGTATCTGAGGATTAAACTCTATATCCATACTTGGTGATATAGCCCAATACATAGGCTGTTCATACACAAAGCCCTCTTCAACTGAGTAACCAAAAAGAGGGAAAAGTAAGCCTGAACTACGCTCGTTATAGGTAGAGAATGCCATGTATGGGGTATAAAATATAGGAATATCTGCAAAATAAACTTTCGTATCATATATCTTCATGTATTTCTCTTTACTGTCATAAAGTGAGTGAGAAAATACCATTTTCCATATGGGATCATCTACATTACAACTAGATAGTACACTTCTTCCAAAACTATAGTTTCCTTCGCTTCTTCGTGCCTTGTCTGTAAAGAGCCACACGTCATTTTTAGTTACAAAAAATAGTTCCTCAAAAGTAACCTCTTTACTCTTGGTATCTATCTCTAAATGAGCCATATGCTCTTTTGTACCTTTGTAACCTATCATCTCAACATTACCATCAAAACGTAAGAGTTTTGTCACTTTATCATAAGAGACAGATGAAGATTTTATCACTGCACCATCATAATAAACAAGCACTTCACCTTTAGCATAAACCGTTGTTTTTGTAGATTCTACATTCTCTGCTGTCACTTCTATTTTGTTCTTTGCTTCTATAGCGTTTAAACTATAGGTACCCATAAAGAGTAAGAACAAGCATAGAGTTTTAAGCATCTATAACTACACAGCTTGAAAACTTATCATGAAATGTCTGTTTTAAAGGCATGAAAAATGCCATTATAAAACCTAAATAGAAAAATACTTCACTAGGAATACGCAATACTGCTCTTAACAAAGCTTGTATAAATGAAGGGTTATACCCATCATTTATGTTTATAACACGTATTTTCATAAAATACTTTCCAAGTGTCACTCCATTTTGCCAAACAGGTACAGTATGATAAAGTATTTTAATACAGAGCATAATAAAAAGATTATCTACGCTAAACTGATTAAGTTGACTCTCTATAAGACTCATATCTTCTGTAGATACACCCTCTATAGCAGGAGATATTATCGCTGCGAGTTGGTCATAAAATATTACTAAAAACAAAAAAGCAACCATAAGATCATCTATAACAAAAGCTGTTATCCGTTTTTTACTACTAGTAATAGGTAACGTATCTAACTCAACCATTCCTACGCCTAAAGTGCTTGATAAGCAATATCTGTACGGCACTGCTTTCCTGCAAAATGTACTTGACCCACAAGCATATAGGCACGTTTTTGTGCTTGAGCAATACTGTCACCAATACCTACACACACAAGAACTCTTCCCCCTGAAGCATAAAGCTTTCCATCTTCACCACGGCTTACCCCTGCATAAGAAATATGAGCATTTTCATCTAACTCTTCATGGTAAATATCATCAACTATTATCTCAGCTTCAGGTGTACTCTTATAAGGGTAGTATTTACTTGCCATCACTACACCAACTGCATATTTATCATGAAACTCTATTTTTATATTTTTTAAGTCACACGTAGCTGCTTTGTAAAAAAGTTCAGACGCTGGCGACTTAAGCAAAGGCATAAGCTCCTCACACTCAGGATCACCAAAACGAACATTGTATTCAAGAATAATCGGCTCACCCTTTACCACCATCACTCCAATAAAAAGTACCCCTTTAAACGGCATACCTTCAGACTTCATCCCATCAAGTGTAGGAACAATAACACGCTCATCTAGTTTTCTGTAAATTTCATCATTTACCAAAGGAGTTGGAGCATACGCACCCATACCACCAGTATTTGGACCTTCATCATTATTGAGTAGTTTTTTATGATCTTGTGCAGCAGGAAGAACCACATAATCTTCACCATCACAAATAGCAAATACAGAGAGTTCATAGCCATCTAAAAACTCTTCTACAACGATGCTTGTTCCTGCATCTCCAAAAGAGTTTCCTGAAAGCATTTCACCCGTTGCTTTTTTAGCTTCATCTCTACTCTGAGCAATAATAACACCCTTACCACCACAAAGTCCATCTGCTTTTACAACAATAGGAGCTTCTAAAGTGTTGATAAATTTATACGCATCTTCTAATGAATCTGTCTCTATAAATTTGGCTGTAGGTACATTATGACGTGCAAGAAAGTTTTTCATAAAGATTTTAGAACCCTCTAACTGTGCCGCCTTTGCAGAAGGTCCAAAAATAGTTAAGCCTCTCTCTTCAAAGACATCTACTACACCATCAACTAAAGGTCCTTCAGGTCCAACTATAGTCAGATCAACTCCATTGGACTCAGCAAAATCTGCTAGCTTAGTAAAATCACTTATCGTTAAGTTTTCACCCAGCTCATCTGTAGCACCATTACCTGGTGCAAAATAGATTTTCTCTACATTTTCATCTTTACTTAATGCCAAACCAATAGAATATTCTCTACCACCTGCACCTAAAATTAGTATGTTCATTTTTTTCCTTACGCTATTATCACTAAAAAGTAATTTGATTTTATTTTATAAGTTAAATGAAGTTGAACATAGAGGATTTTTAAAAAGGGTTTCTGCGAACGCTCTAGTTCGTCAATGCTCTTTTTAAAAAGCCTATACGTGCAAGAATTCATCACCCCATACCCCAAGTGGCCGTTCTGCTTAAAAAGTCGGCTCTAAAAGCTAACAAATGTAGGAGAGAGTCTCTCTTTAGGAGACAATTTCTCGTAGGGAAAACCATACTCAAGCGAAAATGTCCACACACCAAAAAACTACATGTCCCACGTAAATCTATGTTGAACCCTATGTACAGTCATCGAACCACTCAGGTTAAATTTATTATAGCTTATTTGGGGTTAGAATAGAGTAATATAGATTTAAAATAAAAGATTTTTTATACTATTTGCTTTTTCAATACAAGAAACAATAAGTGGGGTATCAGCCACAACATAATCTGCGTTCTTTGGTAGGTGTACTTTTGTAGCTTTTCCTATGACTACTACTGTGTAGCGTTCATCCCACTCGAAATTTTTTAAGAAGCAGCATATGGTTGAGGGAGAGGTAAAGATGATGATAATATTTTCATCTCTAAAAGATAAGTCTATATTGGCACTTAAAACTTCTATCTATTTTTTGATATTTAAATAAAAACTATGCTATACTAAACAAAAATCCGAAATAAAAGTTAATTATTAAGAAAATTCCGAACTAATGACTTAAATTCCGATAATTATGGATACTATGATGGTAATTACTTTTCAAAACAAACGCTTACCTAATACTTCTAATCTCATAGGTTTTACATGGCTTATTGAGCATTTCAATCTAAATGTTCCTCTTAGAGAACTTGCGTGTATTAGTCAAAAACGACTTGCTTCACAACGTATAGTAACAGATACATGGATTCAATTTGATGCTGTATTTAATATAGAAGAGAACCCTTATTCACATTTGGAATTTGCACTAAAACATGAAACCCTTGATTTATTGGTTCTTAAGAGTGTATTGAGATATTTTAAGCTTGATGAAATTATTGCAAATATAAAGAAAAATCCAAAACGGATACTAAGTAAGAAGATATGGTTTTATTATGAGTTTTTACTCAATAAAAGACTACCTATAGATGATTTACCCGTAGGAAAATATGACAATCTCATAGATACTAAAAAGTACATAACACGCAACTTTCCCATAAAGTCACAGCGACATAAAATACATAATAATCTATTAGGTACAGCTAAACTCTGTCCTATTATCCAAAGAAATGAAACGATAAAAGAGTATTTAGCTTCTGATTTATCAGCAAATATTTCTACTATATTCAATGGAATTTCAAAATCACTTATACGAAGAGCTGCTAGTTTTTTACTTCTTTCAGACTCTAAAGCATCTTTTGAGATAGAAGGAGAGAGGGCTAGTAGAAACAGGATAGAGAGTTGGGGAAAGATTATTAATGAAGCAGGAAAAGTATCCTTAGGTCATGCAGAGATAGAACGATTGCATACAATACTTATGGAGGATGCTAGATTTATAAAAATTGGGTTAAGACAAAATGAAGTTTTTTTAGGAGATCGTGATCGCGACAATATACCTATACCAGAATTTATAGGTGCAAAAAGTGAAGACTTAGCTATTTTAATAGAGAGTTTGATTGAATTGGATACGCTACTTGAAGAAGACCAAGTTGATCCTATACTTCACGCAACGATTATAGCTTTTTCTTTTGTCTATATTCATCCTTTAGAAGATGGTAATGGACGTATACATAGATACTTACTACATCATATTCTTGCTGAGAGAGGTATCTATCCAAAAGGAATGATTTTTCCTATATCAAGTGTCATTTTAGAAGAGATTGAAAACTATCAAGAGATACTAGTATCTCATACCTCTCCACTAATGGGTATGATAAAATGGGAAGCAACAGAAAAAGGAAATGTTAAAATACTTAACAATACCATTGACTTGTATCGTTTTTTTAACATAACCAAGAGTTGTGAGTTTATCTATCGTTTGGTTGAAAGAACCATAAACGTAACCTTACCAAATGAGTTAAATTATTTAGCTTCATTCGATAAAGCTTGTAAAAATATCAATGAGATAGTAACTATGCCAGACAACATGATAAAAACACTTATCACTTATATATTACAAAATAAAGGAAAACTCTCAAAAAAGAAAAAAGAAAAATATTATGAGCAACTTACAATTGAAGAGATTCAAAAGATAGAGAAAGTTGTTAATGAGACCTTTGATGACAAATAAAAAAGGTCTAAACTAGGTTAAATACACTATTTAAAATAAAAGTTTTTTATACTATTTGCTTTTTCAATACAAGAAACAATAAGTGGGGTATCAGCCACAACATAATCTGCGTTCTTTGGTAGGTGTACTTTTGTAGCTTTTCCTATGACTACTGCTGTGTAGCTTTCATCCCACTTGAAATTTTTTAAGAAGCAGTGTATGGTTGAGGGAGAGGTAAAGATGATGATAGCATTTTTGGAAGGTTTCTCTTTAGTAGTGTAACTTATACATGAGGTTTCATAGATGACTTGCTCTTGAAGTGTTACCCCTGCTTTTTCTAAAAAAGCTTTAGAGTCAAAAGAGACCTCTTTAGGACGAAGGTAGAGTAACTTTTTATCTCTAAAAAATGAAGCTATATCTGCACTTAAAGCTTCTCCATAAAAAGATTTTGGATGGTAAATTACTTTGCCTCCTAAATCTTCTATCTGTTTTTTAGTAGCTGAACCTATGGCTATAGAAGGATAAGTTTTCCACCTTTTATCTATTGTATCAGCAGTCACTACTGCTTGTTTAGATGTAAATATAAGTGTGTCATTTTGTGAAAAGTCTATAGCCGTAGCAGTTGTACTAAAGTCTATCATCGGTAGAGCTATCGTACCATCTTTAGGTGTAGGAGATAAGAGATAAACAGCTCTTGACATTATGACTCTTTACTTACAACTAAAGGTTTACCATGAAGTAGTGCATTGTTCATATCTTCATCATCATAAGGGTCAAAATGTGGTGTGATTATCCAACGTTTTCTACTCTCTAGTGCCATTATTTTATCTTCTACTTCATCTGCTATACGGTGTGCTTCTAACAGAATCATGTTAGGGCGTAAAACCATGTGAAACTCTATAAAATTGGTACTTCCATCAGTACGAGTTTTAAGCCAATGATAACTTGTTACTTCATGATGATGAGAGATAATCTCCCCTATTTTAGCTACGATTTCACCATCTAAAGATTTATCAAGAAGCATCTCTATCCCCTCTACAATAATCTCATAAGCAGAGTAGATAATATATAACCCTATACCTAAACCAAAGACAGCATCTATAATATCTAACCCTGTTAAGTAAACTAAACCTAAGGCTACTAAAACAGCTGCATTTGACCAGAGGTCAGTTTTGTAGTGAAGTGCATCTGCTTTTATGACGATATTGTCTGTCTCAGTGGCTATTTTAAGTAAATACTCTACTAAAAAATAGGTCACGATAATAGAAAATATCATCGCCAATATAGAGGGAGTAAGAAGTGTAGTTACACTCCCTTTATCTAATTTATTTATAGCAAGGTAGATAATAAAAATACCAGATATTGTAATAATAGTACCCTCTATAACAGCAGCAATAGCTTGTATCTTTCCTTTACCGTACTGATAGTCAGCATCGGCATCTTCTTCAGATTTTTTAATAGCAAAGAAGTTAAAGATAGAGACAGCCATGTCAAGTAGTGAGTCTATAGCTGATGCCATAACTGCTACTGAACCACTAGAAATACCAATAATAAGTTTTACAAATACTAGTACTGTAGCAACAGAACTAGATACAATAGTAGCTTTTTTTTGTGGAGATGTGTATGTTTTCAAGTAAAATCCTGTAGATTAATATAATAGGAGATTATAACATGAGAAGATTAAAAGAAACACGCGTAGGGATTGGTTTACCCGCCATTAATAAATAGCCAATGGTGGATAAATCCACCCTACGCGATTTGTGTTATATCGCTTTTGTAGCTAAACTTGCTACTCTTTGTGAGAATGCAGCTTTATCTTTAGGTTCTAATCCTTCAGAAAGTTTTGCAGCATCTAAAAGTATCCAAGCAATATCAGCAAAAAGTGCTTCATCACTTAAGCCATCAAGCTTTTTAATCATATCATGCTCAGGGTTTATTTCCAAAATAAGTGGAGTTTCTGGCATCTCTTGACCCATCTGTGCAAACATAGCAGCCATTCCAGCCATAGGGTCAGAAGGGTCTTTAAGTACACATGATGGACTAGAAGTAAGTCTTGTAGAAGTTTTTACCTCTTTTACCTCTTCACCTAAAACCTCTTTGATTTTATCTGTTAAAGATTTAAACTCTTTTGCAACTTCTTCTTTCTCCTCTTCACTCTTAGAGTCTGGTGCTTCTATAGACGTAATATCTTTAAGTGTCCACTCTTTATAAGCTCCTATCATTGGAGATACGATACTATCTACCTCTTTGTCATCCATGATAAGCACTTCGATATTTGCTTTGTTATACGCTTCAAGCATTGGAGAGTTTCTTAACACTTTTTCATCTTCACCTGTAATGTAGTAAATCTCTTTTTTCTCAGAGTCTCCACGGCTGATGTAGTCTGCAAAAGACACTAGTCCATCTTCTGTTGAACTTTTGTATTTAACTATATCAAGAAGTATCTCTTTGTTCATCTGGTCAATATAGATACCCTCTTTTATCACTTTGTTGTACTGAGCAGTAAAAGTATCTGCATCTTCACCTTTAAGTTTTTTAATAGCTCCAAGTATCTTTTTTACAGAATTTTGTTTGATATTGGCTAAAACTCTATTCTCTTGTAGAAGTTCACGAGAAACATTTAAAGGTAAATCTTCAGAATCGATAATACCTTTTACAAAACGTAAGTAAGGTGGTAACAACTCTTTATCATCATCTGTAATAAATACACGTTTAACATAAAGTTTTACACCAGGAGTGTAGTCTGCTCTGTACATGTCCATTGGTGCAGTTTTAGGAATGTAAAAGAGTGTTGTAAACTCTTGTGAACCTTCTACTCTGTTGTGTAAGTATGTAAGTGGCTCATCATCACCATGTGCCATCGTTTTGTAAAACTCTATATAGTCCTCTTTTTTAAGTTCAGACTTAGAGAGTGTCCAAAGAGCAGTAGCTGCATTAATCTGTTCAGATTTGTTAACAGTTTTAGTGACTGCATCATCACCCTCACCCTCTGTCTCTTCAGCTACATAGTTAAGTACTATCGGGTAAGCGATGTGGTTAGAGTATTTTTTAACAACTTCTTCTATTTTAAACTTCTCTAAAAACTCTTTTTCATCATCTTTAAGCTTAATATAGATAACAGTTCCATGCTCCTCTTTTGTTACAGGTTTCAACTCATACTCACCTGTTCCATCAGTAGAGAACATATATGCTTGCTCTTCACCCGCTTTTTTAGAGATAACATCTACACGTTCAGCCACCATAAACACAGAGTAAAAACCAACACCAAACTGTCCTATAAGATTAGAATCTTTTTTAGCATCACCAGTAAGATTTTCCATAAACGCTTTTGTACCAGACTTTGCGATAGTCCCAAGGTGATCCATAAGATCTGCTTCATTCATACCTATACCATTGTCCCCAATAGTCAATGAACCATCTTCTTTATCTAACTTAATAAAGATATTACCAGACCAGCTGTCATTTTTGAACTGCTCATCTGTTAATGAAAGGTAGTTAAATTTATCAAGTGCATCACTGGAGTTTGATACTAACTCTCTAATAAAGATCTCTTTATTAGAGTAGAGTGAGTGAGTCATAAGCTTAAGTAGTTGTCCTATTTCTGTTTGAAATTGATGTTTTGCCATTTTAATTTTCCTATCTGTTTTAATATGGTGGGATTATAATATATTTTAGTAAATATTTCAAGTTTTATTGTAGAAAACTTTAGTCAAAGTAACTAAAGTTTGTAAATTAAGCCTGTCAACTCCATCTTTTGTTGCTAAAAGGTTCAATGTAGTTGTCTCTTTTTAGCACTTTATTGGTTATTTTAAAGGTAATACTGTACTGTCTCAAAAAAAAAGTATGCTACCATGTAGATAAAACAATATACTACGGAGGTAAGAACCTATGGCAAAAACAAACTACTCTTATGAAAAACGGGGTCGAGAACTCGAAAAACAGAAAAAACAAGAAGAGAAACGTCAGAAAAAACTTGATAAAAAGAATAATGAGAATAAAGAAGAAAATGCGTCTAACACATCGTCAGATAATGCTTTGAAAAGCTAAATAAATTTTTTGATTTTAAATTGAATATGGACAGCTTACACTGTCCATGAAGATAGTCTTAAAGACCAGTAACGTTTTCAGCTTGTAAGCCTTTTTCGCCTTCTGTTACTTCAAAAGTTACCTTTTGACCGTCATTAAGAGAAACACGATCATACCCATTATTATTGATATTACGGTAATGTACAAATACATCTTTTCCGCCATTTTCTTGTTCGATAAAACCGAAACCTTTTTCACTGTTAAACCATTTTACTGATCCATTTACTAATGTTGCCATTGTTATTCCTTTGGTTGTTTATACACATCATTGCTGAAGTGTTGAAAATATAAAATGGAGTGTTCTAGGGAGGATAATACTGCAAACAAAGGTCATTCATAAAAGTCACGCCAAAGATGAACTCTAAATCATCTTTCAATACGCGAAGTATAGCAGAATAGATAAACTATAGCAAACTACTCTATTAGTCCACAACATTTGGCACTTATTATGATTTTCAATAAGATATTATTGAGGTATAATCGCACTATCTATCTACTATGGAATATCTATGAACATCAAAACAAAAATACATGAATTAAAAAAAGATTTATTACTGCAAGAGGCTTCACACTTTTTTGAAGAGATCTGTTACGAATAGATTTTAGGGTATCTTACTAGCAAAAAGATATTTAAAATAAATTTTAAGTGGTTATAATTTAAAAATAAAATGACTCTTTTGGGATATTTAGAAGTATAACACTTTAGGGGAAAATAATGGAAAGTATAGGCAATTTTGCCTATGCTATAAGGAAAGAAATAAAATTTGTTAAATTCAATAGAAAAAATAGAAGTTATCAAAAATGCTTATGTACCCAAATATTTTTAAGAATAAAAAAATAACCACCATTTATATATGGGGTATGTTTATTATTCTTATGTTTGTTATGCTGTTTGCAGTGTTGCTTATCAATGATGAGTATAATGATTTTGATAGAGAAGCTGAATCATTACGTAAAGAGTATCTCCAAGAGCAAAAAAATACTATAGTTTTTGATACGGACAGAGTATTGAAATTTATCTCTCATAGATATAAAAATAATAGAAAAATAATAGATGAAGAGTATTTAAAATCACAAGTTTTAAATGCTATCGAACAGCTTTATGGACGTCAAGACGGTACAGGATATTTTTTTATTTATGACTTCAATGGTACAAACCTCTCTGATCCACTTGGTTTACATAACATAGGTAAAAATCTTTATGATTTTAGAGACTCAAATGGGGTAGAGGTCATTAAAGATCTTATAGATATTTCTCAAAAGCCGGAAGGTGGTTTTGTTGAGTATATGTGGATCAAACCTGTTACGCAGATTGAAACACCTAAAATCTCTTATGCAAAAGCATTTAAACCTTGGGAATGGATGATAGGTACGGGTGTCTATCTTGATGAAGTTGAAAAACTTATTTCTGCTAAAAAATCAGACTTAAAAAATAGACTCATTAAGTACATGATGGAGATACTCTCTTTAACTGTTGTTTTATTTGGTATAGGATTGACTGGTCTGGGGGTTGTAAATCATCTTATAGATAGAGAAATTGACTCTTTTAGCCGTTTTTTTAAAAAGGCTTCAAAAAGTCATACGACAATAGATATGGATCAAATACAGCTTTTTGAGTTTAGAAAAATGGTGAAATATGTAAATGAAATGGTTGATACTATCCATAAACGAAAAGAGACACTCAAAGAGGCTAATTTAAACTTGGAAAAAAGAGTAAAACAAAAAACAAAAAATCTGAGTCAGCAAAATAAGTTACTTGAAAAAGAGAAAGCATACAGTGACTCTTTGGTAAAAGCACAAGATAGTTTTATCAAACACTCTATCCATGAGATTAATACTCCACTGGCTGTGATCATGACACATATTGATTTGTTTAAAATGAAAGAAGGAGAGAATCGGTACCTATTGAAGATAGAAGCAGCAAGTAAGATAATTAGTAATATATATTCTGATTTAAGTTACATGATAAAAAAAGATCGTTTTATATATGAGAAAAAAAATTTGAGTATCTCTAAATTTCTTGAAGATAGGATTGACTTTTTCTCAGAAATTGCACTTGGTAATAGACATAATATCATATCTGAAATACAAGATAATGTTTGGCTTTACTTTTCCGAAGAGGAGTTGCAAAGAATCATAGATAATAACTTATCTAATGCCATTAAATATGCCAATAAAAGTACAGAGGTTAAAGTATTTCTTATTCAAGAAAAGGAAGAAGTTGTATTGAAATTTATAAGTATTTCTCCTAAAATAAAAAATACAGAAGCTATTTTTAGTGCATTTAAGCGTGAAAACAATGTCAAAGGTGGATTTGGATTGGGACTAGAAATAGTCTATTCCATTTGCAAAAAAGAAAATGTAGAGATAGAAGTACAATCTGATGATAATATAACAGAATTTATTTATAGATTTAAAAAGGAGTGTTAAATGAAAGTATTATTGCTTGAAGATGAATTGATGTTACAAAGTGCAATAGTTGAATACTTAACAGATACAGGCTACGAAGTAGAAGCTTTTGAAGATGGTGAAGAAGTTTTTATGCATGCTAAAGAAGCTACCTATGACCTTTTTATATTTGATATTAACACCCCTTCCATAGATGGACTTACCCTACTTGAAAAGTTACAAAAAGATAAGATTTTTGTACCTACTATCTTTATCTCTGCAATTACACAAATAGAACAAATTTCAAAAGCTTATGAATTAGGTTGCTATGACTACTTAAAAAAGCCATTTCATCTGAAAGAACTCACATTACATATAGACAGACTACTTCAAATGGCAAATATAGAATCTAAAAGTTTTGTGAAAATCTCTAAAATGTATGCTTATAATCTTGAAGAGAAGAGACTTTTGTTTGATAATAAGGAGCAGTCACTCACTCCAAAACAGGCACAAATTATTAATCTTTTTGCATGCAATATTAATAAGATAGTTGATTTTGATATGTTAAGACATTATGTCTGGGATGATCTGCAAATAGATAATGCTACCATAAGGGCAGAAGTCCATAGAGTAAAACAAGTACTCAAAGAAGATCTCATAGAGAGTCTAAAGGGTATAGGTTACAGAGTTAATAAAAATCATTAATTTGCATATAATTATGTAACAGAAAGTTACAAACAACTATTTTAACTGTTGCTATCTTCGCTAAAAATCACAATGCTATACTACTGCTATTTTCATCTTCCATAATATAATAGAATAAATTTTGGAGGAATAAAATGAAAAAAACTGTATTCTTATCAGTTATAGCATCAACAATGATTATGGCAGGTGGAGAGATAGCACCTGTAGATCCTGTGGTGGTGGAAGAAGTAGATAAAGATTGGGGAGAAATCTTTGGTCAGTCTCGAACTTTTTATATAGATAGAACATATTCTGGAGTATTAAATAATAATCGTAATTCACTTGCTACAGGTGGTTACATTGGTTATAAGTCACCAGACTTTAATGGATTAACATTTACTGTAGCTGCATATGGTACTTATGGTTTTGATATTCATGATGAAGATGCAGATGTAATTGGTTCAGCAAGTTATGACCCATCTCTTTATGGTGCAGGTTTTGATAATTATGCATTCATAGGTCAGGCATTTATTAACTATAAATTCAGCAACACGAACATTAAAGCTGGTCGTATGAGACTTGATACACCAATGGCTGGAGCAGATGATGCAAGAATGTTACCAAACCTCTTTGAAGCAGCTGTTATCAGTAATACAGATATTGAAAATACTACGTTAATAGGAGCTCATATATTTAGAGAGACTATTGGTACATTTGGTAATGTATATGGTACGGCAGGAAATAATCTCTCGTTACAGAGTGGTTATGGTCTTGGATTAGGTTTGGCAGGTAGTGCAAGTGGTAGTTTTGAAAATATGGGAACTATAGCTTTAGGCGAAGCAGGTATAGATGGAGAAGCTAATGAAATAGCGGGTGTAACTGCTTTAGCTACAATCTATAGCAATGAAAGTCTTAAATTTCAAGCTTGGGATTACATTGCATGGGATATTTTAAATGCTGTATATCTTCAAGCTGATTTTGGATGGAACTGTCTTCTTTCAGATTCTGTAAAGATGAAAGCTTCTGCTCAGTATATTAATGAGAGTGAAATTGGTGACTCTCTTGCGGGAAATGTAAATGTAAACTATTTTGGTATTAAATTGGCTACAACTATTGATGCATTTAGTGCATATGTGGCATATTCATCTACAGGTGATGATTCTGATACTGTAACAAATGGTGGTGTAATTACTCCTTGGGGTGGTATGCCAGCATTTACACAAGGTATGGTAACCAGACATATGTTCTTAGCTGATACAGATACCTTTAAAGTTGCAGCAAGTTATAAATTTTCTGACCTAGGTCTTAAGGCAACTGCTTACTATGCAGAGTTTGATGTAGGTTCTGCAAATACATATAAAGCTAATACAGCATGGACGGCAAAAGAGAGTGGATTTGATATTCAATATGATGTAGCAGCAGTAAAAGGTCTAAATTTAAGACTTAGAGCTAACTACCCAAGAGACTTTGCACCTGGTTTAGACTGGGATGAATATAGACTTATAGCAAACTATAATTTTTAAAAGGAACTAAAATGACAAAAGAACAGATAGAACATGTTAAAAATAATCCAAAATATCAAAAACTTGTAAAAGAGAGAAGCAAATTTGCTTGGACACTTTCTATTATCATGTTGGTAGTTTATTATGCATTTATTTTAACGATTGCATTTTCACCAGAAACATTGGGAACTAAGATAGGTTCAGGGGTAATGACTATTGGTATCCCTATAGGGATTGCCATTATATTTATATCTTTTATATTGGCAGGAATTTATGTTAGAAGAGCTAATGGTGAGTTCGATCAACTTACTAAAGAAGTTAGAGAAGAATTAGGAGATATAGCATAATGAAAAAATTATTACTATTGGTTTTACCTTTATTATTAAGTGTTGCCGCAGTCGCTTCTGGGACTATTGAAGGTGAGATTGAAAAGCAGCCATTAAATGTATCTGCTATCATCATGTTCCTTCTTTTTGTAGGTGGTACATTGGTAATCACATATTGGGCAGCAAAAAGAACAAAAACAGCAAAAGATTTCTACACAGCAGGTGGTGGCATTACAGGTCTACAAAATGGTATGGCAATTGCTGGGGACTATATGTCAGCGGCATCTTTTCTTGGTATTTCAGGGCTTGTTTACCTTGCTGGTTATGATGGTCTTATTTACTCTATCGGTTTCCTTGTTGGTTGGCCAGTTATTCTTTTCTTAATCTCTGAGAGATTGAGAAATCTTGGTAAATATACATTTGCAGATGTTGCAGCGTACAGACTTAAACAAGCACCTATTAGAACACTGGCTGCATTTGGCTCCATTGCAACGGTTATCTTGTACCTAATCGCTCAAATGGTTGGTGCAGGTAAACTGATTCAACTTCTTTTCGGTCTTCCGTATGAATTGGCAGTTGTACTTGTAGGTACACTAATGATTCTTTATGTGACATTTGGTGGTATGCTTGCAACAACTTGGGTACAGATTATTAAAGCAATTCTTTTACTTGCAGGTGCTACATTTATGGCATTAGCAGTACTTAGTCACTTTGGATTCTCTCTTGATGCAATGTTTGCAGCAGCAGTGGAAGTACATGGTAAAGGTGAAGCTATTATGGCTCCAGGAGGACTGGTATCTGACCCTATTTCAGCTATCTCATTAGGTATTGCCTTGATGTTTGGTACAGCAGGTCTTCCACATATTTTAATGAGATTCTTTACTGTTGCAGATGCAAAAGAAGCTAGAAAGTCTGTATTTTATGCAACAGGCTTCATTGGGTACTTCTACATCTTAACTTTCATAATCGGTTTTGGTGCCATTATCATGGTTCTTAACAATCCTGAATATCTTGACCTTGCGAAACAAGCAATTAGTGGTGGTTCTCCGATTTTAGGCGGTAAGAACATGGCAGCTATCCATTTAAGTCATGCCGTGGGTGGTAACTTCTTCTTAGGATTTATTTCAGCAGTTGCATTTGCAACTATTCTTGCAGTTGTTTCTGGTCTTACATTGGCTGGTGCATCTGCAATTTCACATGACTTGTATGCTAACGTTTTCAATAAAGGTGGAGAAGTGGATGAAGCAAAAGAGATGAGAGTTTCTAAAATTGCAACAGTGGCACTTGGAATTATTGCTATCTTCCTTGGTATTGCTTTTGAACAGCAAAATATTGCCTTCGTGGTTGGTTTAGCATTTGCTATTGCAGCATCAGCTAACTTCCCAGTATTATTCCTCTCTATGTTTTGGAGTAAATTGACTACAAGAGGTGCAGTCATCGGTGGTAGTCTTGGACTTGGAACAGCAATCATGCTTGTTATTTTAGGACCGATTGTATGGGTACAAATATTTGGAAATGCAGAAGCAATTTTCCCATATAAATATCCAGCATTGTTCTCTGTAACTGTGGCATTTATTGGTATTTGGTTCTTCTCTATCACTGATAATAGTGAAGATGCAAAAAGAGAAAGAGAACTGTTTGAAGCACAAGATATTCGCTCTCAAACTGGTATTGGTGCAGAAGGTGCATCTGAGCACTAAAATTTCAAAATCATTACAGAGCTTTTTCGGGCTCTGTATGAATTATTTGAATAGATCAGTTCCACCCCCTCTGGTCTATTCAAATAATTTACAATTAGAGGAGTTGACTTGATTACACTGTTTGACAATATAAAAACACATCTTCCTTTTTCACTCTTGGATAATAAATCTTTACGCTTGATTAAGGAGACATCTCAAATTGCTTACTACCCTACAGATACTATACTTATTGATAGGGATGTATCTACTTCTATTTTTTATCTTATTATTAAAGGACTTGTTGAAGCAAAAGATGGTGATGAACTTATAGATATTTACCACAATGATGATATTTTTGGTGGTATTGAATTAATTGAAAAACAAGCTTCTAAATACCAATATATAACAACCGAAGAGCTTATATGTTATGAAATACCCGCTGAAACCTTCATTCAACTCACAGAAGAGAACAAAGCATTTAAAAACTTCTTTTTTTCTACGATAGTAGAACGTATAGATATGCTAAAAGAGAGACAAGATAGTGCTAGAATGGCTGACATGATGCTTACCCGTATTGATGACAGTATTTTACACTCTGCCTGCATTGTAGATGATAATACTTCTATTATGGTGGCACTCATGAAAATGGAAGATGAAAATGCAGTATCAATACTTGTCAAAAATGAATTTGGATATGGTATTGTTACTGATTCAAATATTAGAAAGTATATTCTTCATCATGAAGAAAAAAATCTCACCATTATTTCAGATATACAAACGTATCCTATTATCACTATTATGGAAGGAGAGTTGCTGTTTAATGTACTTCTTTTAATGACAGGACGTTCCATTAAACACCTTCCTGTTTTAAATGAAGAAGGAGAAGCTATTGGTATCCTTGAATTAATAGACTTGCTAAGTCATTTTGCAAATCAAACACGTATTATTTCTGTACAGATAGAAAAATCACATACCCTTCAAGATGTCATTACTGCATCAAAAAGAATAGATACTATGATTAAGACTTTACATTTAAAAGGTGTTAAATCAAGATATATTGCGAGACTCGTATCTGAAATGCATAAAAAAATGTATGCAAAACTTTTTAAACTTGTTTTTCCTAGTGAATGGCATGACAAATGTACACTTATCTTATTGGGTTCTGAAGGTAGAGGTGAACAGATACTTAAGACAGACCAAGATAACGGTTTGATTTTTGAAGATGGATTTGAACCAAAAGACCAAGCTGAAATCACTATGAAATTTACAGAAATACTTGATGAAATAGGTTTCCCAAGATGTAAGGGAAATGTGATGGTTATCAATCCTAAATGGGCAAAAAGTGCAACAAAATATAAAGAGGACATCCGTCGATGGATGATAGAACCTAACTATGAAGATCTTATGGACATGGCTATCTTCTTTGATACCTTTGCTGTGGCTGGAAATATATCCATATTTAAAGAACTACGTGACTTTTTAATGGTACAGATAAAACAACATAAAACATTTTTACCACATTTTGCAAGATCTATAGAAAGTTTTGAGTCTCCACTTGGATTATTTTCTCGTTTTATCTCAGGTGGCAAAGGACACAAAGATGAAATTGATATAAAAAAAGGTGCAATGTTTGCCATTGTACATGGGGTAAGAGCTTTGGCACTTGAACATGGCATATATAAAACCAATACCACTGAGCGTATCAAAGCTTTAAATGATATTGGGTATATGAATAAAGAAGATGCAGGGGAATTATTTGAAACCTTAGAAGTCATCAATACATTACGACTACATGCACAATTGGAAAAATTAGAACAAGGTAAAGAGATAGATAACTATATAAACCCAAATACATTGGGTAAACTTGAAAGAGATACACTTAAAGAAGCTCTAAAATATGTAGAAAAATTCAAAAAAAGAGTGAGTTATCATTTTCATTTGGATATGGTAAATTAAGATGTTTGAAGGTTTAATAAAAAAATGGAATCGTAAACATCTAAAAGATGAAAGGTTTTCTTTTTTATTTGATGATACAGATGAAGATGAAATTGTTGTTTTTGACTGTGAAACTACTGGCTTAAACCCAAAAGTAGATAATATCATCTCTATAGGTGCAGTAAAAATAAAAGGAAATCGAATTTTAACCAATGAAGCTATTCATATTTTTGTGAAACAAGAAGAGCAAATTTCACATGAAAGTATTACCATTCATAAGATACGTCATTGTGACTTGAATGGGGCTATTGATATAGAAGAAGCTATCGAAAAATTTCTTTATTATATTGGTAATAGAAAACTTGTCGGTTATTATTTGGAGTTTGATGTAGCAATGATAAATAAATACATAAAACCAACCTTTGGAATTACTCTACCTAACAAAAGAGAAGAAATCTCCGCTATTTATTACGATAAGAAAATTTCTACTATTCCGCAAGGACATATTGATTTAAGATTTGACACAATTCTACAAGATTTGGCACTACCTAAACTTCAAGCTCATGATGCGTTGAATGATGCAATTATGACAGCAATAATGTATCTTAAATTAACACATATAAAATCGTTTGAAATTATGAGGAGATAAGATGCTACAAAATATTTTTTGAATTTATCATGACAAACAGAAAAAAGGTTTGAATAGTAATTCTATTTAATAAACACTATTTGGTTTAAATTATATTCTTTATAGGATATAATTTAAATTATTTTAACTAGGTAAATATTTAAAAGGAACAAAATGTCAAAACAAATTTTTAACCCAAACAAAGAGTTCGCAAAAAATGCAAGAATCAAGAACATGTGTGAATACCAAGATTTACAAGACTACGCAACCGAGGATTATGAAGGTTTCTGGGGAGACTTTGCTAAAGAGAAGATAGATTGGATTGAACCATTTACAAATGTTCTTGACGAATCAAATGCTCCTTTTGTAAAATGGTTTGATGGTGGTAAACTTAATGTTTCTGCTCAATGTATTGACCGTCATTTAGACTCTCGTAAAAATAAAGCGGCTATTATCTTTGAGGGTGATAGAGGCGACGTTCAGACTATTACATACCTTGACCTTTACAAGAATGTAAATAGATTTGCAAACCTTCTAAAAGAAGACTTTGGAGTTAAAAAAGGTGATAGAGTTGTTATCTATATGCCAATGATTCCTGAAGCTGCTTATGCAATGCTTGCTTGTGCGAGAATCGGTGCTATTCACTCTATTGTATTTGGTGGATTCTCTTCTGAAGCACTTAAAGACCGTATTGAAGATGCCCAAGCAAAAGTAGTTATTACTGCTGATGGTGCATTCAGAAAAACTAAACCTTATATGCTTAAACCAGTAGTTGATGCTGCGATTGATGAAAAATCACCAGTTAAGAAAGTGTTGGTAGTTGAAAGAAATAATGAAGATATTACTTGGCTTGCAGGAAGAGACTACTCTTACAATGAACTTATTAAAAGTAAATCTGCAGTATGCGAACCAGAAGTTATGGACTCAGAAGATCCTCTCTTCTTACTATACACATCAGGTTCAACGGGTAAACCAAAAGGCGTTCAGCATAACTCTGCTGGTTATATTCTTTGGGCTCAAATGACTATGGAGTGGGTATTTGATGTTAAAGAGAATGACACTTACTGGTGTACTGCCGATGTTGGTTGGATTACAGGGCATACTTACATAGTTTACGGTCCACTTGCAATGGGTGCTACAACTGTAATGTTTGAAGGTGTTATTACTTATCCAGACGCAGGTCGTCCTTGGGCGATGGTTGAAAACCATAGAATTAATCAGTTTTATACTGCTCCAACAGCGATTCGTGTTTTACATAAGATGGGTGAAAATGAACCTGAAAAATATGACCTTTCAAGTCTTAAAGTTCTTGGAACTGTTGGTGAACCTATCGATCCTCCTGCTTGGAAATGGTACTACGAAGAGGTTGGTAATTCTAAGTGTGCTATTGTAGATACTTACTGGCAAACTGAGACTGGTGGGCATGTAGTTTCTCCACTTCCAGGTGCTACTCCAATCAAACCAGGGTGTGCGACACTTCCACTTCCAGGAATAATGGCTGAAATTTTAGATCCTGCTACTGGAGAGATTGCTGAAGTTGGCGAAACGGGTTACATGTGTATCACTAAACCATGGCCAGCACAGATTCGTGGTGTATGGGGTGATGAAGAGAGATATAAAAAATCATACTTTGGTGATGTAAAAAAAGATGGTAAAGCAGTTTACTTTACAGGTGACGGTGCAAGATATGATGAAGATGGCTATATCACGATTACTGGTCGTACTGATGATGTTATCAATGTATCTGGACACAGAATGGGAACTGCTGAAGTTGAAGCAGCTATCAAAAAACATAATAATGTTGCAGCCGTTGCCGTTGTAGGTAAACCTCACGCACTTAAAGGTGAAGGTATCTTCGCATATATTGTACTTAAATCTGTACCAGCACTACATAATGATAATATTGCCGATGAACTTGAGACGATGAAAGAGATCAATCAGATTATTAAAAAGGAAATTGGTAGCATTGCTTTATGTGATGATATGATCTTTGTTCCAGACCTTCCAAAAACAAGATCAGGAAAGATTATGAGAAGGATTTTAAGGGCACTTGCTAAAGGTGAAGAGATCACGCAAGACACTTCTACACTTGAAGATCCTAGTATTGTTGGGCAGATTGAGGCACTTGTTAAAAATTCTTAAACAATCCACTATTAAGAAAGAGGGAATAGATATATTTTTTCCTCTTTTTAAAAATAATAACAAAAATTAATTTTTCAAATTTTCAAATTTTCAAAAAATTGCACTTCAGATTTAAATTTTGGCATATTATGATATACAGCACTTTAAAAGGAAAAGAAAATGTTCAATAAAAAAACCATATCACTAGTACTTGGTAGTGGTGGAGCAAGAGGGTATGCACATATTGGAGTAATTGAAGAACTTTTGAAGCATGGTTATGAGATTAAATCTATTTCTGGCTCATCTATGGGTGCACTCATAGGTGCTCTTTATGCATGTGGTAAACTTGATATGTTTAAAGAGTGGGTTTTAAGACTTGATTTGCTTGATGTAGCCAAACTGATAGACTTCTCTTTTTCTGGAACGGGTATCATTCAGGGTGACAAGGTGTTTCGTGTTATTGAAGAGATACTCGGTGATATTATGATTGAAGATCTTCCTATTCCATTTACTGCTGTTGCCACAGATTTTATCAAACAAAAAGAGGTTTGGATTCAAAAAGGGAAGCTGATAGATGCAATTAGAGCTTCAATTGCTATTCCAACAGTTTTTACACCAAAGAAGATAGGAGAGCGTTATTTGATAGACGGTGGTGTGCTAAATCCTCTACCCATAGCCCCTACAGTAGCTGATGATACAGAGAGTACAATTGCTGTTGATCTCTGTGCCAATGTTAGTAAAGAGTATGAACTGCATATTCCCAAAAGAGAACGTGAAAAAGAGAGTGGTATGCAAGAGATGTTTTTTGAGATGACACAAAAAGCCCAAGAACTATTTGCAAAAGAGAAAAAAAGTACCTTTGATGAGATGGGTATGTTTGACATTATGGGACGCACAATTGATATCATGCAAAATGCTGTCAAAGAGTGTAGAATGGCAGGATACTCACCTGATATTATCATTGGCATTCCCAATGATGCCTGTGGTTTTTATGAGTTCAACAGAGCGTATGAGATGATAGAGTTGGGTAGGATAATAGCTAGAGAGAGACTACAGATAAAGAGGGATTAAATGAAAAAAATAGAATTTACAAACAGCCAAAAAAGCAAGTACCAAAATAAAAAGAGAGAGGTTTTTAGAAAGTCTGTTTTGCATCTTACGCCCACTTATCTAACATGAATAGATGTTAAATTTGCATAAGTTTTAAAAGTTAAACCCGTTCTCATGTTAAACATTTTATCTAATGTTTTTCTTGGTACATTGGCTATAGCCAACACATCATCTATGCTGTAGTCACTTCCTTGTTCATCTAACAAATCGATAATTTTCATAATATTAAAAGGCAATTTACTTGGCTTTAACCTATTTTTAAAATAGGCATCAAGTTCATCTTTTAAAATGCTACTTCCTATAAAAATAGGGTCTTTAGGAGTCTGCATAAGTGCTTCCATCTCCTCATCATAAAAAAATGAAGCCCCTGCTCCTCTAAATATTACTGCTATTAGATTTAACATTTCATCTGACTCAATAAGCACAGACACTTCATAAGCATTTAGAAGTATGGCTTGAAAACTTTCTAGTATGTAATCCTTATCTTCTATCTGCACTTTACAGCTTGTTTCTTGATTCATCAAAACCACCATACCACCATTGGGCATGAGTTCATGGCTTCTACAGTTTTCTATGAGGTTATATTGGTCTATATATTTTTTTAATTTTTTATCCATAAACATAGTATAGTATAAAAACTCGTAGGGTGGATTTATCCACCATAATATGGCAAGCTTATATAGTTTAGAATACAAATTATCATATTTTACAAACACAAAAAAATTTCAGTATAATAAACCTATGAATGTAAGACTCCAAACAAGCCAATAAGAGGCTATTAAACAACTCGCATTGGAGAGCAAAAGGTAGATTTGCTTGTAGATAATGGAAGTAAACATAAAACCATCTATGAGATAGCTCAAAAAGAAGGGGTACAACTATGATAACATTTTTTGTCTCTATCAATATCTTTTTAAAATGCTTTTTCTATTTTTATCTCTAACACGTTAGATTCCTAAGTCCTCAAAGAGAGCATCGGTTATTTTGTAGGTTTGTGTGTTGGTATTTGTTTCCATATTTTCTAAACGATTTTCTAGCTCTTTGCTTGGTAGTGTCAAGTCAAAAGGAATGCCTTGTTCCATAGCTACTTTTGCCAAAAAAATATTGACTGCATCACCAAATGTTAAACCAAATCTTTGAAATACTTCTTTTGCTTCATTGTAGAAAACATCTTCTACTCTTACGCTTGTTTGAATTTTCATGATATTGCCTTTTTGTAGAATACTTTACTAGCATACTCCATTTGGTGTATTTGTTTTACCTTATCATTAGCCCTTACGGCAAAAGTGAGCTAGTATATAAGATTGCCCTACATGGTGGGTCTTACCCACCCTACATAAAACACCTACCCTACCAAAGCCAAAACATTCTTCTGTACATTCACTAATACTTCAGATGGTGCTTTACATATGTAGGTTATATCTCTAGCTACAAAGTCTAAGTTTTTGACTTGGTCTGAGAGTATGACACCTTCTATTTTAAAGCCTTTTGGAAGTGCCACTTCAAAAGGGTAGCCTTTTACTTTAGAGGTAATGGGTAAGCAGATACATAGTGAAGTTTTTTCATTGTAGATTTTAGGAGAGAGGATAAGTGCTGGGCGTTTGCCTCTTTGTTCGTGTCCTGTTTGTGGTGTGAAGTTTAGCCAGACTATGTCGCCTCTGTCTGGTACGTAGTTAGCTTTTATGTGACTACCACTCTTCATTGCCCACAGCCTTACCCGTGTTTACTTCTGTATGAAGATTGTTAGCATCTATACCTGCTACTAAACTTTCAAGCAGAGTTTCATTTTGTGGTTTTATGACCAATGCACCGTTTTTAATGCTTAGTTCTAAAGTAGTGTTGTTTTCTATATGCAAGGTTTTGGCTATGTCTTTAGGTATGCGTAAAGCTAAAGAGTTACCCCATTTTTTTATGGCTACTGTCATATCTATTTCCTTTTGGTATATACATAATGATACAGTAATTTTAATTTAGTGTCAAATATAAAAGTATCGCCCTAAGGCAATACTCTACTCCCACTCAATAGTCGCAGGAGGCTTAGAGGAGATGTCGTAGACTACACGGTTGATGCCGTCTATTTCGTTGATGATTCTTCTGCTCATGCCTTCTAGTACGTCGTGTGGTACGTGGGCGAAAGTGGCTGTCATTCCATCTACTGACTCTACCATTCTGATACATACTGTGTTGTCGTAAGTACGGTTGTCACCCATGACACCTACTGACTGTACGTTAAGAAGTACAGTAAATGCTTGCCATACTTTGTCGTAGTAACCTGTAGCTTTTAGCTCTTCTTGCATGATGGCATCAGATTCACGTATGAGGTGTAAGCCCTCTTCGGTTACTGCTCCCATGGTACGTATAGCAAGTCCAGGTCCAGGGAATGGATGACGTCCTATCATGTCTTTTGGTAAGCCTAGTTCAAGTCCTAATTTACGTACTTCATCTTTGAAGATTTCTCTTAGAGGTTCTACTAGTTCAAATGTCATCCAATCTGGAAGTCCACCTACATTGTGGTGTGATTTGATAGTTTTTGAAGGACCTTTAACTGAAACAGATTCTATCACGTCTGTGTAGAGTGTACCTTGTGCCAAAAAGGCTACATCGGTATGTTTTTTTGCTTCAATGTCAAAGATTTCAATGAACTTTTCACCAATAGCTTTACGTTTAGTCTCAGGGTCACTTACATCTTTAAGTACTGCCATAAACTCTGTTTTAGCATCAACTGTGATGAGTGGAATGTCTAGCATTTTAAACATCGCTTGAACATCTTCTACTTCATTCTTACGAAGTAGCCCTTGGTCAACAAATACACAGATGAGTTGCTCTTTTGGTAGTGCTTCGTTAAGCATGGCAGCAACTACTGATGAGTCAACCCCACCACTTACACCACAAAGTACTTTTTTCTCTCCTACTTGTGCTTTGATACCTGCTATTTTCTCTTTAGCAAAGCTTCCCATGTTCCATGTGCTGTCACAACCACAGATATCTTTTGCAAAGTTTTTAAGCATTGCAGTACCCTCTACTGAGTGGTGAACTTCTGGGTGAAACTGGTATGCATATACTTTTCTGCTCTCATCTGCTATGGCAGCGTAAGGAGAGTTTTCACTTGTTCCGATGATGTCAAAACCTTCTGGAAGTCTCTCTGCTTTATCTCCATGGCTCATCCATACAATAGAGTCATCGGTTACACCTTTAAAGATGCTAGAGTCGTTCTCTATTTTGAGTTTTGCTTTTCCATACTCATGATGATCAGCAGAAACTACCTCTCCACCAAAGTGTTGCGTGATGAGTTGCATACCGTAACAGATACCTAAGATAGGTAAGCCAAGTTCCCAAACACCTTCATCTGGTTTGTATGCATCTTCTGCATAGACTGAAGCAGGTCCACCAGAGAGGATGATACCTTGTGGTTTACGTGCTTTAATGTCTTCAAGACTTTCACGATAAGGAACTACTTCTGTGTAAACACCAGACTCTCTAAGTTTTCTAGCGATAAGTTGCGTGTATTGTGAACCAAAGTCTAAGACCAATATAGGTACTTGTTTCATAGTAAAACCTTTAAAAAAATATTGTGAAATTATACACTATTTATGCATATATTTAGCATATTTGAGTGGAGTGAAGTACTTTTTTTAGAGTAGCCACTTCTCATCTTTAAAAACCACACTATCATCTATGCTAAATGAAGTGGTATCTAGCATCACATCTATGTGAAATTTGCCACTGTTTCGTTTCATGCCCTCTTTTACGTAGATGCCATGTTTTGCACCTAAAGAGAGGTGAATACCACACATACGCTCATACGTTCCCATATCTGATACAAATCTATCTTTAGCAAATGCACGATTTAGCCCAAGTCCTAACTCTCGTACCCACACTACACCCTCTTCTTCTCTTATGAGATTTAACACCGCTTCAAACTCTGCTGTTGTGTTTTCTGTCTTAACAAGTTGACTATTTTCGATAGTTACCGTAATAGGCTGTGGTGGGATATTGACTCTGTAGTTTACATCACCAAAAGCCATTATCTTGGTTTTACCATTTAAGTTTTTAAACTCTTTTACCTCTGTAAATACTTCACCTAAAGGGAATTGCCCTCCAGTATTTTTCATCTCTGTGTAGTCACCAATGTTGATTTTGGGTGCTTCAAAACCATCTTGGTAAACCAGCTTTTCATCTCCACAATGTAAAACTGCTCCTGACGCAACAGCTAACATCTCTTTTAGTGTATGTCCTGTATGATGATAATACGCTTTATCATAAGCCAATGCATCTACGTAAAGCTTTACCTCATCGTCTTTGGGCATTCTTGCTAGGTGTGGATGTTCTATCACTTTTATCTTCTTCTTAAATAGTTCTATTCTTATGCGAAAAGCCGATAAACGAAAATTGGTAGATTGGATGAGTGCGACTAGGTCAGCACTTTTTAGTGCTTCTATCTGTGACATTATCTCATCTTTATCACTCTCATGAAAGTTTATAAATATCGCATGAGGTAAAGCCATACGATATGCCTCTGTCAGAAGAACAGAAAGAGGCGAGTTTAAATCGTAAATAACCAATGCCGTATGTGTATCATCATGCAAAAAAGCATCACGCAGGGTATCGGTTAAATTTTGTGAAGCATTTTTCAATAAATTAGTTAGCATTGGTACTCTTTATTTGGGAATTTTTATATCTTACAGAGATTATCTTACTTTTGTAGGACAATCTGCTTGAGCAATGTCAAAATAAAACAACTCAGCCTTACTCTTAGCAGAGAGATAAATATAACGAATCTTAACCTCAGCATCTAAAAATTTGCTTGCAGATTGGCATACGCCTGTAGTGATGGCTTTTTGCATACGTGATTTATCCTCTTTTTTTACAGCTTCATCACTCTTACTACCTGTGTTTATCTCAAAGGTGTAGATGAGTGTTGCATTTTCTCCTACAACCTTCGTTAATGTTGTATATTTATCTACTTTTTGTGGTAAAGTTTTTGATATCTCTTCACTAGATAAACGCACTATCTCAGCATTTTGTTTTTTCATCTCTTTTGCAGGAAACTCTTCTATTTTTGTTTTTAGCTCTGGTACAGAAGCGTTTAGACCAAGTATTGATAATATACCCCAAAATAAAAATATTTTTTTCATATTCTCTCCATATTAAATTAATTCGTACATATTTTAACACATCTTTCTTTTTAAAGATTAATCAGTATAATTATTACTAAATAATATTATATATATAAGGTTAAAGATGAAAAATTATATTTTACTACTACTTTTAGGCGTTAGTAGTACATATGCACTAGAATTACGTTTTGGTCAAGGCGACTTTGAGTGGAAGGCAAGTATGTCAGGCTTTATGAAGGGTTCGGTAACACTAGACGATACAGTTATCACTTTACATGAACAACACGCATACATCTCTAACACTCCATGGTACTACTTTGGAAACTTAGATATTCATAACTCTAAAACACTTAACAAAGTTACCGACATAGCAGACAGTCTTATGGATCAGTTTCCTTTAGCTCCTGTTGATTTTATCTCCCCTTTTCCTAGCTCCTTTAAACTTAGTGGCATAGACTTAGACATAGGTGTGGGTTATGATGTAGTCAAAAATGAAAAAGGGTATTTAGGATTTGGGATAATGACAGGTATCTCTACCCCTTTTATGGATATGAATAACTATCTGGACACTATTGAGTTTATCAACGATGTACTAAAAAACACCAGTACTGATGTTACTACCTACAAGTTTGGGCTTACAGCACAAGGAGCATACAACATTAACCCCCTACTCTCTGTTTACACTACAGGCATACTCGCCACACAGATAGGAGAGATGAGCAATGAACTTATAGATAGTTCATTTGACGTTTCAGGTACATACACCTCATTAGACCTAGGTGTAAAGTATGGACTAAATGAAATACTCCACACCCAAAAGAACTTTTATGTCAACGCAGGATACACCTACAAACACTGGAGTATAGATGAGATAAACGTAAACCTTGTAGGAGTCAACATGCCAGACATCATGACAGTCATAGACTCAGAACTCACAAGCGACTACTTCTACTTAGGCATGGGGTATGACTTTTAGTCATTCCCCCACAAGGCAACACCTCTTCAATCTTCTACTATACCTATATTAAAATCCAAATCTAACTCTCATCACAACCCTAAAGTAGGGTCATATTCTAATAAAAAGATTGGTAGAATAGGGACGTGGAGGTCTAGTTTCAATCCCCTTAAAATCGGGTCATATTGTAATAAATTGAGGAAGAGGAAATAATAATTTGGTTTGAAAGTTTCAATCCCCTTAAAATCGGGTCATATTGTAATAAGATTAATTATTGCAGAAAAGATTAACTCATGTTTCAATCCCCTTAAAATCGGGTCATATTGTAATCTTGGTATTTGGAGTAGATGTTAGACGACTCATGAGTTTCAATCCCCTTAAAATCGGGTCATATTGTAATATAACAATAATCTGACAGAGATTACTATCCCAAAGTTTCAATCCCCTTAAAATCGGGTCATATTGTAATATAAAAGTATTATTGATCATCCAAAATTAAAAGAGTTTCAATCCCCTTAAAATCGGGTCATATTGTAATTAATCAAGGATTCAACGATACCGTTAGAGCGTGTTGTTTCAATCCCCTTAAAATCGGGTCATATTGTAATTCTTGAAGAACTAGTTCTAGAGAAAATTCCAGAGGGGTTTCAATCCCCTTAAAATCGGGTCATATTGTAATTTGCATGGTAGGCATAGAGTACAAAGTTATGAGTTTCAATCCCCTTAAAATCGGGTCATATTGTAATCAACCAGCGTTATAGAGATAGGAATTTGTGTATGTTTCAATCCCCTTAAAATCGGGTCATATTGTAATTTGTCCAGCCTCTCCCCAAAGCAAAGCTGAGTGGTTTCAATCCCCTTAAAATCGGGTCATATTGTAATGAAAGATGCAAATGGAAGAAAGCTACTACAGCCAGTTTCAATCCCCTTAAAATCGGGTCATATTGTAATCTTACTAAAGCCGAGATAATGGAAATTTTCAAAGTTGTTTCAATCCCCTTAAAATCGGGTCATATTGTAATCTTATGAATACTGATGATTGTGATCCTTTTTATAAGTTTCAATCCCCTTAAAATCGGGTCATATTGTAATACTAAAGATATTCTACTAGCGATAGACAAACATATGTTTCAATCCCCTTAAAATCGGGTCATATTGTAATAAGAAAAAGTTATGGTACATAAGGACTTTAGAGTGTTTCAATCCCCTTAAAATCGGGTCATATTGTAATCAAACAGCGTTACGGAGATAGGGAGTCATGCATTGTTTCAATCCCCTTAAAATCGGGTCATATTGTAATT
>JAMOTA010000036.1 GCA_027068435.1 Sulfurovum sp. | reverse complement strand
TAAAAATATTATAGCAGATTAGTGAGGGTAAAAAAAGCCCTTGAATTAAAAATCAAAAGGATGCTTAATCATAACCCACATGTTCATACCTTCATCTCCATAAGCGATGTCAAAACGTACAGGTAACTCAGCTACCATCGCACGAAGACTCACCCCTACATCATACTTTAACTCTCTCAAAAGTTCTACATCGTAGCTATCGTGAACCCTTCCTGCTTCAACAAAACCAACAACTTGAAACCAATCAACAGGTAAATTTTCTGCAACCCATGTACCTAAAGTACCATTTTTAATGGGGTTATAGTTTATAACAGCTCTGTACTCCATTGAAGCGTAAATAGCAGCTTTATCTACAAATCTATTTTGTTGGTACCCTCTCATTCTAGTAAAGCCACCAAGCCTTGCTCCCTCAGAGAGAGGTGTACGATGTAGGTCTATTCCTGCTGTAAGTTCTTTGTTATTTTTCCAACTAAAAGAGTATCCTGTCCAAAAGTTAAATGCTAAAATATTTTGTTGTGTAAAAGAGAAAGTCTCTAAGTTGAAGTATTTACTCGACTTAAATTCTAAAAAATCCCAACTTTGTAAAGAGTCATCTTTTCCAAAGTCTTTAGAGTAACGTAGGTATGCACTATAGCCTCGTGAAGGGTTATCTTTATAGTCTGTATTATTATGAGATAAAAAGAGTCTTAAGCCATTGGAGTTCCACTCGCTAGGTGAATCGGATGCTTCTATGGCATTTTCTGTGTTGTCTATGGTTTTACCTTGATAAAATGTGCTAAGTCCAACTTCAGTACGACCAGTGACAAAAGGTGTACCATTCCCATAGGTCTCACGACCAATAGCAAAACCATCTTTAAGTGGGTATCTTCCTTGAGGATTATCTAACCCCTCTCCCCACGGAAGTACATAGGTAAGTGATGCAGTAAAAAATGTGTTCTCTGTAGAGGTGAGCCATGCATCATCTGTAGAGGAGTGATGTCTGCTATCAAAATAGACATTTTCTTTAGGGTTTTTTGTCATATATCCTAAGGTAGAGAAGAAAAATCTATGGGTATAGGGTATTTTTAAGTTAGTAAAAGCAAATAAACCACCTTCAAAGTTTCTATTTTTCTCTTCAGTATTTATCATAACGGTTTGCTCTTCCCCCATAAATACTGTTGCTACTAAGGTGGTATGAGGTTGAAGTAACCCTTGTGAAATGACTCCGACACCTCCTGTTAAACCTGTAGTATCTGTGGAGAAAGCATAGGGTAAAAAAGTCCATACACCCTCTCTGTTAAAATCTAAATTTAGTGATGTATTGTTATCATGAATAGCTTCTGCCATGAGAAGGTTACTTAAGAGTAGGGTTAATGTTATTAATTTTTTTATTTGCATAGCTAAAGTATAACCATATTTTAATTAAGCATTAGTGTTTTAAAGTAGTAGTTGGAAGCTTTGAGTTATGAGTGATAACAGATAAGATATGTTATGATAGTTCTATATAAAGTTTAAAGGAAACCTATAATGAATTACCCTAAATTACCAAAAGAGT
>JAMOTA010000035.1 GCA_027068435.1 Sulfurovum sp. | reverse complement strand
CTTGAAGTCTGCACTATAACTCTTTCTTTTTACACTCATCTTTGATCCCTCATATTTCTTATTTAATATTCTATCATTTGGAATAAGAAAGTTAAATTAAGTGGTCTGATTTATGGGGAGCATTATAAACAAATAAGAGCTGATATTAAAAGTGGAAATATTGAAATGATAGAAAATGATGAATTTTGGAATGATATAGATACATTTGTTGAAACATTACAAAAATGAGAATAATTAATAATCCAGATTTTTCGAAAGAGTTAAAAGATATACAGTAGTATATGAAGTTAATTTAGATGCAAATACAATAGAAATACTAAAAATTTTTAATCAAAATAAACCATCTTAATAATAATATCTTATCTGAAAACTTGCAGAAAGTAAGAAAAATTCAAAATTTGTTATAATAGTGAATATTATTAGCAAAGGGAGTGTTTATGCCTAAAATTTTTGAATATCTTGGGATTATTATTATGTTTTATTCTAATGAGCATGAGCCAATACATGTTCACGGAAAATTTCAAGCTTTAGAATCAAAAGCAGAATTTATCATTGTGGATGGAAAAATAATTGAAATTAAAATCAGTAATGTTAAAGGCAAAAAACCACTTTCAAAAAAAGAGCTAAAAGAATTTAAAAATTTTGTAAATAAATTTAAAGATGATATTGTTCAAAAATGGATTGACTATTTTGTTTATCATAAATCAATCGAGTGTATCAAAATTGAAGGAAAGGTAAAATAGATGAATAAAATTATAAATATAGAAAAAGCAGACTATATTAACGACTATAAAATTCATTTTGAATTTAATGATGGTATAGAAACTACCGTTGATTTCGAGAATTTTATTTTTTCATCAGCTCACCCTGATATAAAAAAGTATCAAAATCAAAAATTATTTCAAAAATTCAACCTTGATTATGGTGAAATTGAATGGAATGATTATGAATTAGCATTTCCTATTTATGATTTATATAAAGGAAAGGTTTAATCAACTTAATAATATTTAAAACTAACTATTAAAAAAAGAACTAAATTCAATTGTACTTATCTACGCTCTCGTTATATCCTTTACAATATCACTAAGCCATACAAAACTAAGTTACACAATAAAATTATAGAACTTCAAAAATTCCTCAATCTACAAAATATTAAAAAATTGACAAAATAGAATAACCAATATGTTCTTCAAATATATTTACTTTACTTATTAAAAGTGTTATAATTATCCGTATAATTAAAAGGATAATAATATGGTGGCATATACACAAAATGAATTAGCATCTGCAACTGAAATATCTAAGCAATTTGGAGAATATATTTCTAAAGTAAAAAATGGACTAGTTGAAAAAATTGGCGTCTTGAAAAATAATAAATTAAATGCAGTTATTCTATCTGTTGATGAGTATGAAAGAATGGCAGAAGCTATGAATTTATTGGAAGATATGGTAATTTATGAAGAAATTCAAACTAGACTTCAAACAAATAAAAAGCTTCTTGATGGTAATGATGTTTTAAAAAAGCATGGATTATCTTTAGATGTATAACTTTAAGTTCTACGAAGAGGCAGAGAAAGATTTAGCAAAACTAAACAATAGTGTGAAAAAACTTTTTGCTAAAAAATTAACTCAAATTATTGTAAACCCTGAAATTGGTAAAGATTTAGGCAATAAAAATAACTTAGCACTTGCAGGGCTAAAAAAAGTCTATTTTGACAATAAACGATATAGAATTGTATATGAAATAAAAGCTAAAGAAATCTTAATTCATATTATTGCAATTGGAAAAAGAGATGATATGAAAGTTTATAAACAAGCTCATATACGATATAAAGAACATAACAAAACCTAGTGATGAACACTTAGGTATTGTCGTAGTTAACCGTTAGCATTAGCGTATTAATAAACTATCTCACCTAAATCTATTATCTCTTTTTCCTCTTCTATTCTAAAGACTATCTCTTCTCTTTTTTCATGTTTTTTACCATACTTGGTATAGACTTCTGTTCTTATGACTGTGGGACCTGTGAGTTTTTGTTGTGATGAAGCATAGTATTTTACTTTGATAATATATTTGCCTCTTATGGCTTTTTTTATGAGGAACTCTTCTGGTCCATATCCTCTTGTCATGTCATTGGAGATTTTCCCTCCTATGCGTGATGTTCGGTTTCCATAAAAAGTTTTCTCTCCTTTAGGGTCTATAACCCAAAGATCCATGTCAGTGTTGTCTGTACTCCAGTTTATGACTATCCTCACATCTACAGGCATAGAAGCGATGAGCCTACGGTCTATTTTGGAGAGGTTTAGTTTATGTTTTGAGATGAGATGATTGAGTTCATTTATGGAGACTATTTTGGCACCATTAAAACGACTTCCCCAAACTTTTGTAATAATCTCATAGTGTAATTTTAGGGCTTCTTGGTACTTTCTTACTCTCTCATACGCTAATGCCAAATCTCTAGTAGATTGTAACTCAAAAGGTCTTAACTCTTTGACTTTTTTAAAGAAAAAGATGGACTTACTGTACCATTTATGTTCAAGGAGTTTAAAGGCAAATACACGTATAAACTCTGATTTTTCAAAATCTAACTCTAGAAGGTTAGATAAAATGAGCAACGACTCTTTTTTTAGCCCTTTTTTGTAGAAGTAGTCTGACATATCTACATAAAAAGAGGCTTCATTTTTGTGTTTTTTCTGTGCTTTAAAGTAGTGTCTAAGAAGCTTTCTTTTTGCTACACCTTTGAGTGCTTTTATGTAGCTTGCATTTGAGTTCCACTCTTTTAGCTTAATGGTCATGGGGTTATGAGAGGAGTGTTTTTTGCTTTTTGTACGCTTTTTTGCCACTCTTGCTTGGGTTGGAGTAGCCATAGAAGCTTCCATAACAGGTTCTACTGGAGCGATGTCACCACCATTTTCACTTATCTCTTCATAATTACTCTTTTTCTTAGGTAGAGGAAACTTAGTTCTGTACCATCTCTTTTGCTCTTTAAGTAGGGATATAGACTCCTCTATGGCTCTTTTTCTTTCTCCTCTTTTCTCTTTTTGTTGTTGTTTACGTAAGGCATAGTAACGTTTCTGAAGCGACTTTGGAGGAAGTATCTCGTAACGTAGATAGTCTTCAACACGATCTAAGACTATAAGAGAAGTATTTTTAGTGACTATTTTGTACCATTTAGCCAAAGCGATAATCTTTTTTCTGTTTTTTTTGTATCTAAGTGAGAGATGGTTGATTTTACTACTTGCCCATACTCTTGAGAGTAAACTACTTTGCATTGGTTTTTTTATATCTAAATGATAATCTAAAGTTCCTAAAGTGTACTGAATACTTCCTCTTTTACCTCTGATACGCCCTAAGATAACCACGCTATCACCTACGTCTTTAACATATGTTTCAGAGATGTTAGAAGAGCTATGTTTTATGCGACATGCGTCATTTTGGTAAAGTTTATCTATAGCACCTTTCACACTTAGTTGTAAGAGATTAAGATACTTACCATGAGATACATTGGCGATGTATCTCATGGTGTTACTATCTGCTCCTACAGCAGAGTTAACACTAATAATAGGTACACCTTTTTTTACATGTACACTGTCACTAAAGCTGTTGACTCCGTTACTAAAGAAGAGTACCTGTTTTACTTTTTTACTAACATACATTTTAGAGAGGTCTTTTGCTCCATGGTAGTGGAAGCTTTGCAGTTTAGCCTTTAATTTTTTCCACTTTTTGCCTTGAACTTTAAATGTACCATGGTGATGCATAGCTATATCTAAGGTGCTAAGTTTTACGATGTAAGTGGTTTTGCTGTTGTGTCTGAAAAATTTCTCTAAGAAGGCTAACTCTTTTGCAATGTCTCTGCGTTCACTACTAAGAGAAGTATCCCAAATAATCTCTATATGCTTTGTAACATGAGTATTGTCAAAGCCTCTTCTTTTCAACTGTTTTTGCTTAGGAAGTACTGCCATGAACCAGTTTTTTTTACCTTTACTGTTTTTCTGAAAAAATACCTTTGTATCTTCACTTTTTTTAAGTGCTAGAACAATAGGTTTTCTAAGACGCATGTTGGTTTTTTTATAACTAAAGTAAGCCCCTTGTTCCATGCTGTTAAACACGCTATCTTTTACCAAACCATATAGCTTTGTACGAGGTTTGTTAGAGGCTATAGCTATGTGTAGTGAAAAGTTTTTTATCTTTTTATTTGAGATAAAAGGGATAGTATATCGGTAATTTTGCTCTTTAGAGAGGAGTATCTCTTCTACTGTGACTTTAACTTTTTTAACACCTCTGCTTGGTAGAGGGTAGAGTCTTAATCTATAGTTGTTTCCTAAAGTTTTTTCTATCAGCCCTGGGTCGATGTTTTGCCGTATGGTATTTTCAAAGGCTTGTTTGGCTTTTGCTTTCTCCACTACTGAACTCAGTCTATAATGACCATCTACTTCTAGTGCATACTCTACTAAGCTTTGGCCCTCTAAAAGAGGAAGTTTTAGTTCACCTTCAAGGATACGTTTATTAGGGTTATAAAACACCATCTCATAGGTAGTTTGTGCGATGTTAGCAGTGATTTTTGTATCTATGTTGAGTGTTCTAAGTTCTATAGGTTTAAGTCTCCTCTCTACCGTGACTTCTGGTAGGGTACGTGTGACTACATCTTCTAATACAGCGTCAAATCCTGATATAGCTTCTACATAACTTGTTGTAAAGATGAGAGTTAAAAACAGTAGTATCTTCTTCATAACTATCCTTTTTATAAATTGTCTATTTGAGTATAGCTATATATTGTGTTAAAAGTGTGCTAAATAGTTGATTTCTTATGTAAACAAGTAAAATAATAATTTTATGATAAAATACTATAAAATTATTTTATAGGAATAAAGATGAAAAAATTATGGTTACTGGTCTGTATGGCTACAGTTTCTCTGGTATCAGCAGAGCAAACAATAGATGGCGAGAAGATATTTGATAAAGTATGTGCCTCTTGTCATGTTAAAATGATAACATCTAAAGAGACAAAAAAGATTTTTAAAACACTGAAAGCCCCACCGATGGTAGAGGTTTCAGGACAACTTAAAAAGAATATTAAGATAGTTGAAGATATAGATGATGAGATACATAGAGCTGTGGTTATCGCATTTATAAAAGATTATGTGATGTATCCTCATCTTGACAAAAGTATGTGTCAAGCGATAGCATTAGAGCGGTTTGACCTTATGCCTTCACAAAAAGGAAAGCTTAGCGAAGCTGAGTTAAATGCTGTCGCTACTTGGGTTTATGACTTCTATGTAGGAAAAAAGTTTTAGGTTTATATGCCTTCCATTTTTCTTGCTTCAAAATGTATGAGGTTTTCTCCAGAAAATCTAAACAGTAGTTCAATAGGGCGACAACACACTTCACAATCTTCGATGTAGTCACTAGACTCCTCGGAGCTGTCTAGTATCATGGAGATGTTTTCCCAACAGTATGGGCAGGTGAAGAAGTGTTCCATTATTTCTCTTTTCTTTTAAAGAGTGTATTGAGCCAGTTAGGTGTAGCACAGTCTGAACTACTACATCCCTCTTGTTTACTTCTCTTTTTATGCTCATTTGCAACATAAATGTTACGTGCAAGAAGGGAGAGAAATCCTAACGCAATAATAAGTTGAGTTGCACCTGTAGAGTACTGACCTTGTATAAAACTTTGTATTGCAAAAGCAAACATAACGATAGTCACAATAAGACACATATTAAATCCTAGTTTTTGTGTGATTGTACTATAATTTCTAAAAAAGAGTCCTCATGTCCACAATAATAGAACATTTTAAAACCCTCACTCAGATACCTCATTGTAGTAAAGAAGCCGATAAGTTATTAGATTTTATCGTAAACTTTGCTAAAGATAGAAACTATGAGGTAGAGGTAGATAGCGTAAAAAATATATTTATCTCTAAAGGTAAGCCAAGCTTGTCTCTTCAAGCCCATTATGATATGGTCTGTATGGGAAAAGCTCCTGTTATAGAAACCTATGAAGAGGAGGGATGGCTGATGGCTAAGAACTCCTCATTAGGTGCAGACAACGGTATGGCTATTGCTATGATGATGAAACTTATGGATGAGGGAAGAGCGTTAGAGTTTCTTCTGACTTCAGATGAAGAGATAGGACTCATAGGTGCAAATGAAGTGGCATTTGATATGCAGAGTAAAGTGATGTTAAACCTAGATAGTGAAGATGAAGCAGAAGTCTATATAGGGTGTGCAGGTGGAGTAGATATTAGTGCTGTAAAACAAGATACGTATGTAGAAGCGAAGGGTAGCTGTTATGAAGTAGCGGTTAAGGGGCTTGTGGGTGGACACTCTGGAGTAGATATAGACAAAGGTATCCCCTCGGCTATTAAAGTTTTAGCTACGTATTTGGATGAAAATAACATTACTCAGTTAGCAAGCATTTATGCAGGTGAACGTCGAAACTCTATACCTGCAAATGCTGTAGCTATAGTTTTTAGTGAGAGTACTTTAATCAGTTGTGGAAATGTAGAGGTAAGAGAACTAAAAGAGTGCCCTTTAGTGTTAAATCAAGGGCAAAAACTCATAGAGATGATACACGCTTTTAAACATGGAGTAAGAGAGCAAAATGAGGTGTTGGGTATTCCTGATGTGAGTATTAATTTAGCTATTATCACAAGCGATGAAAAGGGTGGAATTATAGTAGAGACTAGTGCAAGAGCAATGGATGCTAAGGCCTTAGAGATATTATCTACTGAGACAGTAGCCTTTTTTGAGTCTTATGGTTTTAGTGTAGAGCTTGAAGACAAATACCCTGCGTGGAAACCAGATATTTCAGACTTTACAGATTTGGTAAGTGAAGAGATGAAAACAGTATTTGGTAAAAGTAAAATGATGGCAATTCATGCAGGTTTAGAGTGTGGGATTTTAGGTGAAAAATACCCTCATATGAAACTGGCTTCCATTGGGCCAACTATCCGTTATCCACACTCTACAAGGGAGAAAGTGAAGTTAGATTCTGTAATTAAAACATATGAAGTACTCTTGAAAATTATAGAGAGAGTGTAGGGCTGTAAATGTGTATTTTAGTTACATGTTTGCAAATATTTTAGACAAATAATTTTTCTAATTTCATGGTAAGTCGCATAGGAGTAAGCTAAAGATATACCATGGGTTTTGTTACCCCCAAGAATGAAGGAATACGATGAAAACAATGTTTCAAGATATAGAGTATCTTAGCAAGAGTATAAAAGATAAAAAATCTAAAAATGTTCTTAAAGAGTTAGAAAAAAATATTAATCTGTTGAAAACAAAGAGTGGGCTTACTCAACTTATGGGTAAAAAAAAACTTGCAAAAATAATCCGTAATGTAGAGTATGAAAATGAACTTAAAGAGTTGCAAGTTGAGCTTATTAAACTACAAAATTGGGTCTACGATAATAACAAACGTGTGATGATTATATTTGAAGGGCGTGACGCTGCTGGGAAGGGTGGTTCTATTAAACGTTTTACTCAGTACCTTAACCCTAGAAAATTTAGAGTGGTTGCCCTTCAAAAACCTACAGAGGTAGAGACAGGACAGTTTTACTTTCAACGCTACTTTCAACACTTGCCAAATCCAGGGGAAATCACTTTTTTTGACAGAAGCTGGTATAACCGTGCTATTGTAGAACCTGTATTTGATTTTTGTACACCTGAACAGTATGAGAAGTTTATGAAACAAGTACCAGAGATAGAACACTCTATTATAGATGATGGGATTATTCTTATTAAATTTTGGTTTTCTATCACAAAAGATAATCAAAAAAAGAGGTTTAAAGAGCGTATGTCAAATCCTCTTAAACATTGGAAACTAAGTCCTGTTGATCAAAAAGCCCAAGAGATGTGGGATAAAGTGACCTACTATAAAGAGGAGATGTTTTCACGTTCACATACTGGTTATGCTCCATGGATTATAGTAGATAGTAACGATAAGAAAAAAGCTAGATTAGAATCTATTCGGTACATCTTAGCACAAATTCCATATAAGGGGAAAAAAGATGCGAAGATTAACTTACATCATGACCCTGATATAGTTGAGCGTTATCATAGACGCTCACACGATGAACATTAAGCTTTATACCTTAAAACTTTGAGAGGTTTTACAGTGTGGTAACATAAAGCACTCATCACACTCAGGTTTGAGTGCTTTACACTTGTAGCGACCAAAAAGTACCATAGCTTGGTGAAGAAGATGTAAATCTGTTTTAAACTTTTTACTGAGTTCCTCTTCACATTTTGTAGCAGTTTTTGCATCGCTTAAACCTAGTCTATGTGCTACTCTATAAACATGTGTATCTACAGCCATAAGATTTGCACCTGCGTACTCTATCATAACAACATTGGCAGTTTTTTGTCCTACACCTGCGAGTTTAATAAGTTCATCACGTTCTAAGGGTATTTCATTATCATAATTCTCTACTACATACTGAGCCATCTTGATGATGTTTTTAGCTTTGTTGTTAAAAAATGAACAAGTGTTTATGTAACTTTTTACTTCATTTAAGTCAGCATTAGCAAGTGCAATAGGGTCAGGATATGCATTAAATAGAGCAGGAGTAATAATATTGACTCTTTTGTCCGTACATTGTGCAGAGAGCATGACAGAGATAAGGAGTTCATATAGGTTTTTATACTCAAGTTCTGTTACAGAGTCAGGATAGTGTTCTAAAAATAGTTCTTTAATTAATTCTATCTCTCTCTTTGTTGCTTTTTTTACTTTAGCCATACGCTTAAACCTCTTTTAGACATTAATATAACAAAATAGTAACATATTAATGAATGATTTACCCAAGATAGATATAATTATCCTTAAACTTTTATATACCTAAGGATTATTCAAATGTTAAAATTCGCAAAAACTTCACTTATAGCAGTTGCTGTAATGGCAACTTCTATTGTAGCTTCAGATATTCTTGTTACTGTAAATGGTAAAAATATTACTAAACAAGATGCAGAACAGTTTGTTAATGCAGCTTCAGCTAATACTCACTATACGCAGCTTGATGCAGCTCAACAGAAAATGATAAAACAGAGACTCATTGAAAAAGTACTTTTCACAGAGTTAGCAAAAAAAGAGAATGTTGAAAAAAATCCAGAGTTTATACGTAATATGGAGAAGATTAAAGCTGAACTTCTTGTTAACATGTGGATGAAAATGCAAATGGATAATGCTATAGTAAGTGATAGTGAAGCCAAAGAGTTTTATGAAAAAAATGCAGATAAATTTGTTCAAAAAGCATCAGTACATGCAAGACATATCTTAGTTAAAGATGAGAAAGAGGCACAAGCTATTATTGATGCGCTCTCATCACTTAAAGATAAAGCACTTAAAGAGAAGTTTATCGCTTTAGCTAAAGAGAAATCAACAGGTCCATCTGCACCTAAAGGTGGAGATCTAGGAAGCTTTAGTAAGGGACAGATGGTTCCAGAGTTTTCAACAGCAGTATGGGCTTTAAATATTGGTGATATTACTACAAAACCTGTACATACACAATTTGGTTACCATGTGATTTACCTTGAGGGTAAAAGTGCTAAGAGTGTAATACCTTATGTACAAGTAAAGGAGAAAATTATTATGTCGCTTAAACAGAAACAATTTACTCAAAAAGTAACTGAAATCGCAAAAGAGCTTAAAACTAAAGCGACCATCGTAGATTTATCAAAAGAGTCAAATAGTACTAAATAACAGATATCAAGTTTTAAGATAGGAATTTTATGAGAAAATATTTACTTATTTCAAGTATTTTAGTTGGGCTATTAAGTCAGGTATCTTATGCAGATGCATTGAAAAATAGCTTGACAAGTATGCTTAATGAAAAAGAGACACCATCAATGGTAGATTTAAGTAGGCTAGGTGTGGATGCAAAACCACAGAGAAAACCTAAAGCTGTTAAAAAAAGAACTAGATCTAAAAAAGCTGTTGTTGCTGTTGTTAATGGTCGTAATATTCGTAAAAGAGCAGCAGATAAGCATCTTAAAATGAGAACAAAAGGTAAAGTTTCAAACTTTGATCTTCTTCCTAAAAAACAGCGTTTAAGACTTGTAAAAGAGATGGCACTGCCTATTATAGTCTTGCAAAGAGCAAAAAAAGAGTTATCTGCTGAAGAAAAAGAAGCCATTCTTTCTCGTGTATGGATGCAAAAAGAGTCACAAAAAGCTAAAGTAAATGATGAAGAGATAAAAAAGATATATGAGCAGATTAAGCAACAAGCAATAGAGAATAGTACATCAGATAAAATTTTACCTTTTGAACAAGTAAAAGATAGAATAAAGATGCAAATGGTTGAGAAAAAGATTATTTCTGACTTAATGCAGGATTCAAAAATTAAAGTTTGGTAAAAAAATATTAATGAGTATTAAACAAATATTTGATAAAATACTCACTAGATAAAACAAAAGGATAGAATATGAAAAAAGTTTTAGTAACATTAGGGTTAGTACTTGCATTCGGTACAAGTAGTGCATTAGCTGTAACAGCTGGTACAGTAAATGGTATCTCAATCTCTGTAGCAGAGGCAGATAAAGCAATTAATGCATTATCAAAAGGTAAAATGACTTGGAAAAAACTCAATAAAGAAGAGAAATTACAACTTATTAAAATGATGTCACCTAGTAAGTTAGTTGCAGCATCAGCTAAAAAATCTTTAACAACAAAAGAGAAAGAAGCAGCATACTCTAACTTTTGGATGCAAAAGAAAATTTCTGAAGTAAAAATCTCAGATAAAGCAGCAAAAGCAGCATATACTAAAATAAAAAAAGCATCTAAGAAAAAAGTTCCTGCATTTGATGTTGTTAAAGCAAGTATTAAAATGCAATTGGCCCAAGAAGAAGTTGTTGGTAAATTAATGAAAAAAGCTAAAATTAAATTAAAATAATCTCACAAGTCCAAGGAAATATAAATGTCAGTAAAAGTTCTTGATAGTGTAGAAGCAGGTGTGGTAACTGGTGATAGTCTTCAAAAGTTATTTGAGATTGCTAAGCAAGAGGGATTTGCCCTTCCTGCTGTCAATGTAGTAAGTACAAGTTCAATTAATGCTGTACTTGAATCAGCAAAGTGTGTGAACTCACCTATAGTTGTTCAATTTTCAAATGGTGGAGGGGCTTTTTATGCAGGTAAAGGATTATCTACAGATGAAGCAGCTGTTTTAGGAAGTATCTCTGGAGCACAGCATGTACATCTGCTTGCAAAAGCGTATGGTATCCCTGTAGTGCTTCATACAGACCATGCAGCTAGAAAACTTTTACCATGGATTGATGCACTACTTGATGCAAGTGAAGCGCACTTTAAACTACATGGTATTCCTCTTTTCTCTTCACATATGATAGACCTTTCTGAAGAGCCTTTAGAAGAGAATATCTCAACATGTAAAGCTTACCTAGAGCGTATGTCTAAAATGGATATGACATTGGAGATAGAGCTTGGTGTAACTGGTGGAGAAGAAGATGGTGTTGACAATACTGAAATAGATAATGCACTGCTATATACTCAACCTGAAGAGGTAGCCTATGCGTATGAGGAGCTTTCAAAAGTTTCTGATAGATTTACTATAGCAGCTTCTTTTGGAAATGTGCATGGGGTATATAAACCAGGTAATGTAACACTTACACCTAGTATTTTAAAGAATTCTCAATCTTACATAGAAGAGAAGTATAAAACAGAAAAACAGCCTGTAAACTTTGTATTTCACGGTGGCTCAGGTTCTGAACTTTCAGATATTCGTGAAGCAATTGGTTATGGTGTGGTTAAAATGAATATTGATACAGATACTCAATGGGCATTTTGGGATGGTACAAGAGAGTATGTTTCTAAAAATGAAGCGTATCTTCAAGGTCAGATTGGTAATCCAGATGGTGCTGATAAGCCAAATAAAGGTTATTATGACCCCCGTAAATGGCTTCGAGCTTCTGAACTCTCTATGGTTAAAAGACTTGAACAAGCTTTCGATGACTTGAATTGTTTAAATAAAAACTAATTTCTAGTGTTTCCTTCATCTCCTATAGAAGAGTATGTTTTTGAAGGTCACTCTTTTTATTTGAAAAGAGATGACCTATTACACTTAGACTTCTCGGGTAACAAAGCCCGTAAATTTCACTATTTTCTTCAAAATAAATTTCCTCATATTACTAAACTTATCTCTTATGGATCAGCCCAATCTAATGCGATGTACTCACTTTCAGTTTTATCAAAAATGAGAGGCTGGAAATTTGAATATTTTGTAGAGCATATGGCAGAGTATCTAAGAGAGAACCCTCATGGTAATTATGCAGGTGCTTTAGCCAATGGTATGAAGCTTACTATTGGTTCCATAGAGTCTGCTAATAATGAAGATAATATATTGACTATAGAAGAGGGTGGAAGACAAAAAGAGTCAGAATATGGTATCAAGGTTTTAGCCCAAGAGATAGTAGAGTGGCAGATTAAAAATAGTGTAGATGAGTTAAATATTTTTTTACCCTCAGGTACAGGAACAACAGCACTTTATCTACAAAAACATTTGAGTAACTGTAGCGTTTATACATGCCCATGTGTAGGGGATGAACACTATTTAAAAAAACAATTTATAGAGTTAGAAGAAAATCTAAATTATCATCCCACGATTTTAACTTTAGATAAAAAGCACCATTTTGGAAAACTTTACCCTGAAAATTACAAAATTTGGTTAAAATTACAACAACAAATAGGAGTGGAGTTTGATTTACTTTATGACCCTTTAGGATGGAGAGTATTACTCGCACATTCTGAACTATTTTCAAAACCTCTGCTCTACATACATCAAGGTGGAGTATTGGGTAATGAAAGTATGCTCCCAAGATATGAACGTAAATATAAAGATATAAATAAGGATTAAATGTGAAAATATTTTATAGTAGTGATGACACTTTTGAAGTAAACTTTAATGAATTACTTCAACGTGGTAAGATGGATATAGAGGGTGTAACTAGTATTGTTTCTGGGTTACTTAAAGAGATACAAACAGAAGGTAACAAAGCAGTTAAGTCTCAAGTAGCTAAATTTGATAGATGGGAACCTATATCAGACGATGCACTATTAGTCTCAACAGACGATATGGCAAAGGCGTATGAAAATATAGATCCTGCATTACGTGATGCTTTGCACCTTGCTTATGACCGTATTGAAGCTTATCATCAAAAGCTCATGCCTAAAACATGGATGGACACAGAAGCTAATGGTACGATTTTAGGACAAAAAGTGACTGCTGTAGATAGAGCAGGACTTTATATCCCTGGGGGTAAGGCAGCTTATCCATCTTCTCTTCTTATGAATGTTATTCCTGCACAAGTAGCAGGGGTAGAGGAGATAGTTGTCTGTACACCTGCACCAGATAATGAGCTTAATGAACTTCTACTTGCCGCATGTCATTTATGTAAAGTAACAAAGGTATATAAAGTCGGGGGTGCATCAGCTATAGGTGCTATGGCTTATGGAACAGAGACTATACCTAAAGTTGATGTAATTACAGGACCTGGTAATATTTTTGTAGCAACTGCTAAAAAGTTAGTCTATGGTGAGGTCAATATAGATATGATAGCTGGTCCATCAGAGATAGGTATTTTAGCAGATGATACTGCAAGAGAAGAGTTTGTAGCAATAGACCTATTAAGTCAAGCTGAACATGATGAAATGGCATCTTCTATTCTCATCACTACAGATAGTGAACTAGCTAACAAAGTGAGCGATAAAGTAGAAGCTTTACTTAGCACACTTTCACGAGAAGAGATAGCTAGAAAGTCAATAGAGGAGAGAGGAGCCATTATCGTTACCTCTACCATGCAAGAAGCTATAGACCTTATGAATGAGATAGCACCTGAGCATTTAGAAGTGATTACAAAAGACCCTATGAGCTTATTAGACAGCATTAAACATGCAGGAGCTATATTCCTTGGAGAAAATACTCCAGAGCCTATAGGTGACTATGTAGCTGGTCCTAACCACACCCTTCCCACAGGAGGAACAGCAAGGTTCTACTCACCACTTAGTGTTGAAAACTTCTTAAAGAAGTCATCTATTATCTCTATGAGTATAGATGGTATGAAAGAGATAGGAGAAGCATGTGCTTTAATAGCAAATACTGAAGGGTTAACTGCACATGAAGAGAGTGTACGTATTAGGTTAAGAGGGTAGAATATTTATTGGTGTCGGGCCTTCTTTTCCCGACCTACAGTTTATTATGGAATTTATAAAATAAATATTGGGTAGAAATATCCTCATAAAAGTTAACTTATAATAAAAAATAAAATGATTGTTTTAAAAGAAATGGCGCGGTGGACGAGACTCGAACTCGCGACCCTCTGCGTGACAGGCAGATATTCTAACCAACTGAACTACCACCGCACCTAAGACCAATTTAATGGTTTAAAAAAATTGCTTAAAGCAATACTTATTCGATAAATCGAATTTATAATATGGTGGTCGCTATAAGACTCGAACTTATGACATCTACCTTGTAAGGGTAGCGCTCTACCAACTGAGCTAAGCGACCATATATATGTTTTAACAGAATGGCGACCCCTAAAGGATTTGAACCTCTGTTTTTACGTTGAAAACGTAATATCCTTGGCCACTAGATGAAAGGGTCTAAGAATTAAACATTAAATTGTTAAAAGTGGTGACCCGTCTTGGATTCGAACCAAGGGCCCATTCCTTAAAAGGGAATTGCTCTACCAACTGAGCTAACGGGTCAACAATGTAATGGCGCGGTGGACGAGACTCGAACTCGCGACCCTCTGCGTGACAGGCAGATATTCTAACCAACTGAACTACCACCGCATATTAACATTGTTTATGGTGGTCGCTATAAGACTCGAACTTATGACATCTACCTTGTAAGGGTAGCGCTCTACCAACTGAGCTAAGCGACCATTTAAGCTTTTTACTTTTGAAACAAATTCATAAGCTGTCTGCTAAAGACATTGAGTGGTGACCCGTCTTGGATTCGAACCAAGGGCCCATTCCTTAAAAGGGAATTGCTCTACCAACTGAGCTAACGGGTCACACTTTTTCACTTAACCTAGTGGATAAGTGGACGGAATTATAGCCCATAAAAAAATAAATGTCAAGGGTTTTATGAAAATAATTAAAAATTTATTTTTTCTTCTAATTTTTTTATGGCAAATATAGTGGCTAAATCTTGTATTTCTTCCCGTGTGCCTTCAAACAGACAGTGATATACCTCTTTGTCAATGGGTGTAAGAATTCCTATATAAACTGTACCAACAGGTTTAAATTCTGTTCCACCACTAGGTCCTGCTATACCTGAAACAGCAATAGTGTAGTCACTGTTTGCCATAATTTGGATACCTGTGAGCATCTCTAAGACACAAGCTTCACTTACTGCACCGAAATTTTCTAAGGTAGAGTGCTTCACTCCTAACCATTGCTGTTTGATTTGGTTAGAGTAAGTGATGCATGAACCATTGAGAACTTGAGATGCACCAGAGATAGCAGTAAACTTAGAAGCTATGCGTCCTCCTGTACAACTCTCTGCAAAAGAGATGGTCTGAGACTTCTGGGTGAGGGTTGAAATGATTTTTTTAAGGCTATTATGTATAGTATTCATAATATAATTATAGCAAAAGATGACTCTTATTAGCTTTTTGCTATAATCGCACGATAATAAATAGAGTTTAAGGTAATATCAATTATGGATTTTAAAGACACACTTCTTCTTCCCAAAACTGACTTCCCAATGCGTGGAAATCTTCCAACTAATGAGCCTAAGAGATATAATGCATGGTATGATGCAGATATTTATGAGCAGATGAAAGTTAAACGTGAGGGTGCTGAAATGTTTACGCTTCATGATGGACCTCCTTATGCTAATGGTGACATTCACATCGGTCATGCACTCAACAAAACACTTAAAGATATTATCTTGAAATATAACTACTTTCAGGGTAAAGCTGTACGTATGACGCCAGGTTGGGATTGTCATGGTTTGCCTATTGAGCAAAAAGTTGAAGAGAAACTTGGTAAAAGCAAAAAAGAGGCGATGCCAACAGAGAAGTTTAGAGAACTTTGTCGTGCACATGCTGCGAAATTTGTAGATATTCAAAGAGATGGATTTAAACAGCTTGGTATTATAGCTGATTGGGAAAATCCTTATGTGACTATGGATTTTAAATTTGAAGCTAACATTTACCGTACACTTTGTGATGTAGCTAAAAAAGGACTTCTTGTAGAGAGACATAAGCCTATTTTTTGGTCATGGGCAGCGAGAACTGCACTAGCTGATGCTGAAGTAGAGTATGAAGATAAAGAGGATTACTCTATCTATGTACACTTTGAACTTAGTGATGCAGCTAAAGAGACGTTAGGCATTGAGGGGAAAGCAGGGCTTGTTATCTGGACAACCACACCTTGGACACTTCCTTCAAATACTGGTATTTCACTCAATCCTGAAGAGATGTATGTTTTAACAGATGATGGACATATCGTTGCAGATATGCGTTATGATGCGATGATAGAAGAGGGTGTAGTATCTGGACACGCTTCACGTAAGATAGCCTCTACCGAGATGGAAAATTTACTTACTATTAACCCTTTAAATGGTCGTCCATCTAAAGTAATACTTGGAGATCATGTTCTTATGGATGGTGGTACAGGGTGTGTACACACTGCACCAGGGCATGGTGAAGATGACTACAAAGTAGGGCTTAAATATGGTCTTGATGTAGTAATGCCTGTAGATGAAAGAGGATGTTTTGATGAGTCTGTAGTAGGACTAAACTTACTTCCTAACCCTGAAGAGTTTGTAGGTACACACATCTTTAAAGCTAATGAGCCTATACTTGAATTATTGGGCGATAGCTTACTTAAACAGAGTAAATTTTGGCACTCATACCCACACTGTTGGAGAACAAAAAAGCCACTTATCTACAGAGCAACAAACCAATGGTTTATCTCTATAGATGACAAAGCAGAGGGTGCTAAAGAGACACTACGTAATACAGCACTTGAAGCTATAGAAAATGTAGACTTTTACCCTAAAAGCTCTAAAAACAGACTCAACCCGATGATAGAAGGTCGCCCTGATTGGTGTATCTCTCGTCAGCGTTCATGGGGTGTACCTATCGCGTTCTTTAGGATTAAGAGTACTAAAGCTGTTATCTTTGATGAAGATGTCTTAGAACATGTAGCAAATCTATTTGACATTCATGGAGCAGATGCTTGGTACTCTATGAGTAATGCAGCGTTATTACCAGCAGATACAAAATACAATCCAGATGATTTAGAAAAAATTTCAGATATTTTAGATGTATGGTTTGACTCAGGTTCTACATGGAACTCTGTACTTAGTTCAGGTAATTATGATGCAGGAGAATACCCAGCATCTCTTTACATAGAGGGTTCTGACCAACATAGAGGTTGGTTCCAATCTTCTTTACTTCTCTCAGCAGCAGTCAATGAAGTATCACCATATAAAACACTTATTACTCATGGGTTTACTGTAGATAATAAGGGTGAAAAAATGTCAAAATCTAAGGGTAATGTAGTTGCTCCAGATAAAGTCATTAAGCAGTATGGTTCTGAGATATTACGTCTATGGGTAGCTTTGAGTAACTACCAAACAGACTTGAAAATCTCTGATGGTATATTGAAGCAAACAGCAGAACAGTATAGAAAGATACGTAATACTTTTAGATTCTTACTGGCAAATGTAGATGACTTAGAAGCTTATGTGTCAGCAGATGCCTATGGTGAACTTGATAGATGGATACTCACTAAAGCTAGAGAGGTATTTTCTTCGGTAAAAGCAAGTTTTGATGCTTATGATTTCTTAGGTGGATTTGGTACACTTAATCACTTCATCACCAACGAACTAAGTGGTATCTATATGGATATTACAAAAGATAGACTCTACTGTGAAGATAAGAATGACAGTGTAAGACGTGCAACACAATCAGCAATGGCACATATAGCTAAAGCGATGCTTGGACTTATAGCACCAGTACTTACTTATACAGTAGATGAGATACTTGATTATGCTCCTGCACTCTTTAAAGATGGTATGAAAAATGTATTTGACCTTGTCTATGTAGAAGTACCCAAAGTAGCAAGCTCTTTTGATGATAAAGTACTCTTAGATGCAAGAGTGAAGTTCTCTGAAGCTGTAGATAAGCTCAAAAAAAAGAAACTTATGAAATCTACACTTGAAGTAGAGATAGCGGGAGATATAAGTCTATTTGCTATTAATGATAGTAAAGATCTTGAAGATTGGTTTGTTGTATCTGCTATGAAAACAACTTCAGGTACGAAGCAAGTTGCTTCATTTGAAGTAGAAGGTAAAACATTTACTGTCCATAAAGCTAGTGACTCCAAATGTCCAAGATGTTGGAGATACACTTCAAGTTCTGAAGAGTCTGCTTGTGAGCGTTGTATTAAAGTAGTAGGTGCATAATGTTTGATATGACACAACCCATACAGATGGAAGTTATTATAGGGTCTATAGTTTTTATACTTGGACTCGTTGCTATTGGATTGGGTGTTGTGGCGTATTATAAGAAGAAGATGGGAATAAAGTAGAAATAATTTTAGGGTAGAAAAAAATTAAGAAGATAATCTCTCTTCAATAAACTTTAAATCTTTCCTCGTATGTAAAATAGCATGCACAATAACCATACTATCTTCAATATCATAATATATTGCATAAGGGAAACGCTTAGTAAGCATTCTGTAAAATCCAAAATATTTTTGATGAATGCCTGCATAAAATTTAAGAGCATCTAAATCACAGATAATGCTGTCATAAAAATAGATACCTAAATTTTGGCTTTGTGTTTCGTAAAAGTCCTGTGATGCATAAATATCTTTTTGAGAAAGTTCAGTAAGTAAGAGTGTAAAACTTTTCATTTAACGTAGTTTTTTAAACTCTTCTAGTGATATAAGTGAAAGTTCACCATTTTTATAACGTTTTTTTCTATCATCTAGTACTTCTTTGTGCCAATGAGGAGATTCTATATCATTTTCTTCAAGTCTATCCCATAATTTTTCTATAAGATGAAGTTTTTCAGATGATGGAAGATTATAAATATCATTTAGTGACATTGATACATCCTTTATGTTTAAAATTAATCTTTCAAGTATAACATAAATTCTAAATAGATTTATAAAACTATGTTAAAATAGAAAATTGATATATAAGAAATAGTAGTAAGATATAACTTACTTTCTGTATAGATAGGACTGAGATTATGTTACAAAGCATCGTATTTAAGTGAGTTGAGGATGAAAATAGCATTTTATATTTTATGGATAATAAGTTTTTCCTCTTTACACAGTGCTGAGAAATCATATCCTGATGGGCATGGTAGTCAAATTATTTTGCCTTATGGGGATCTCTCTTTTGCAGATAGGGTAGTTTCTTTTGATAAAAAATCCTCTTATCAAACTAAAAATCATGAAGTGAATCGTTCTTTGGGTGTAGCTGATAGAAAGAGTTTAAGCTTAACTTGTGGTGGTGTGTTGGTATTGGCTTTTGATGATAATGTTTTAGTTGATATAGATGGAAATGATTTACATGTTTTTGAGAGAGGTCATAAAGTAGAGAAAACCTTTTTATCTATATCAACTGATGGAAAAATATGGATAGATATAGGTGAAGTTGAGGGAGGCAAGGCAGAGGTAGATATCTCAGCATTTGTCAACAAAAATGAAAGCTTCTCTTTTGTTCGTTTAACAGACCTTAAATCTGCATGTAAAGGTCCTTACGCAGGAGCAGATATAGATGCTGTTGCTGCCATAGGTTCTCAAATTAAACTCTCCTTATCTAGTGCTGTATTGTTTGACTTAAATAGTTATACGCTTAAAAGTAAAGCACATAAAATCATACATGACCTTTTACAAAAAGATGACTATAAAGAGATGAAACTTCATATAGAAGGACATACCGATAGCATAGGTACAAAAGCTTATAATCAAAAATTATCACTAAATAGAGCCAATGCTGTACGTAGATACTTACTAGAGCATGAAGGATTTTCTGTAGAGCGTATTACTACAGTAGGGTATGGAGAGTTGAAACCTTTAGTTCCAAACAGTACAAAAGAACAAAGGGCTAAAAATCGTCGTGTGGAACTGTTTTTTAAGCGTTAAGAGAATACAAAAAAAGGTCATAAATGAAAATAACAGAAGAGTTTATAGAGTTGGGTTTACATAATGGTGAGTTAAATAAAATGCAACTGGCACTTTTAGGAGAGGAGTTTCCTCCTCAGGTAGGGTGGGAGTCTTTGCTTTTAGGTAGAGAACTCTCTGTAAGTGATGGTAATTTATTTCTTTTTTTACGAGGTAAGTTTCCCTTGACGGTACAAAAACAGATTGTTAAAAACTATCAACTTGTTGCAGACTTTCATAAGAAGAAAAAGAGTGCTCAAAGTAGTGACCGTGAGGCGAAACTTCAAACTACTGCACATACTTTAGTTATTTACTGTGATGGTGCTTGTCAAGGAAACCCTGGAAAAGCTGGAAGTGGTTTAGCTCTGTATCATGGAGCAGAAAAACCTACACTACTTTATGGTAAATATACTGCAAATGGGACAAATAATACAGCAGAACTTTATGCCCTTTATAAAGCATTACTTTTGGCTAAAGATGCTCCAAAAGCAGAAATCTATTCTGACTCTAAATATAGTATTGATTGTATAACTACTTGGGCGTATGGATGGAAGGCTAAAGGGTGGAAAAAGAAGGGTGGAGAGATTAAAAACCTAGAACTAATAAAGCAAGCACATATACTTTATGAGAGTATAAAAGGGCATACAACAGTTAAACATGTAAAAGCACACTCTGGAATAGAGGGTAATGAGTTAGCTGACCGTATGGCAGTTCAAGCTATCAAAGATAAAGTAGAAGAGTATAAAGTCTATGATTATAGTGATATAAATAGGGTTTTATCTCTGAGTGAAGGGTAAATAAACCCTAGATAATACTCCCTAAACCAACTTTTAGATATAATCACGTAATTTTACATATTTATTTAGGAATCAACAGTGATAACACTAAAAGAAGCATTACAAAAATCTAATGATGAGATGGCAACATTAAGAGCAGAACTTGAGGCAAAAGCTAAAGAGTCTGGGCTTAACGCTTATATAGGGTTTGAAAGCTCTGGTGAGGGTGTACCTATTCTCATTAAAGATAATATACAAGTGAAAGATTGGTCTGTTACATCAGGTTCTAAAATTCTTCAAGGTTACATAGCACCATATGAAGCAACAGCTATTAAAAACCTTAAAAGCAAAGGGATGATGGCTTTTGGACGTGCCAATATGGATGAGTTTGCTATGGGTTCAACCACAGAGAGTTCTTTTTATGGTGCAACCAAAAATCCACATGGAGACAACCGAGTACCAGGTGGCTCTTCTGGTGGTTCTGCTGCTGCTGTAGCAGGGGGCATTGCTATTGCTGCACTTGGTTCTGATACAGGTGGTTCTATCCGTCAACCTGCAGCTTACTGTGGTGTTGTGGGAATGAAACCAACGTATGGAAGAGTGAGCCGTTTTGGTTTATCTTCATACGCTTCAAGTCTTGACCAGATAGGACCTGTTACACAAAATGTAGAAGATGCAGCTATCTTATATGATGCAATTAAAGGGCATGATGATAAAGATTCAACCTCTGCAGATTTTGAGATAGAAGATATTGCTAATAACCTTAATAGTGATGTTAAATTAACTATCGCTGTGATAGATAATTACATTTTAGAAGCAGATGATGCGATACAAAAAGCTTATGTAGATACTGTTGAAAGATTAAAAGATGCAGGGCATACTATTGTGCATAAAAATATGCAAAATACTAAATATGACATTGCAACTTACTACATTTTGGCTACAGCAGAAGCAGCAACAAACTTAGCACGTTTTGATGGTGTACGTTATGGAACAAGAGCAGAGTCTAAAAATACAGAAGAGCTATATTACAATACAAGAAGTGAAGGTTTTGGAGAAGAGGTAAAGAGACGTATTTTACTTGGTAACTTTGTACTCTCTTCAGGCTATTATGATGCATACTATATAAAAGCACAAAAGGTTAGACACCTTATAAGAGATGAGTTTAATGCTATCTTTGAAGATGCAGATCTTATCTTGTCACCTGTTACTCCTTCTGTTGCTCCTGAGATAGGTGCATCTACTGATCCACTTGAAATGTACAAATCAGATATGTACACGATAGCTATTAACCTTGCAGGACTTCCTGCTATCTCTCTACCTGTTGCAAAAGATGATGAGGGTATGCCAATAGGCTTACAACTTGTCGCTAAAGCATTTAACGAAAAAACACTTTTTGACGGTGCATCTAGCATGGAAAAAGCTGTAAATTATACTAAATAACCAAAGGAAATATTATGAGAATTAAAAAAAGAGCATTAACATTTGAAGACGTATTACTAGTACCACAACATTCGCTTGTACTTCCTAAAGAAGTTAGTATCAAAAGTCAATTGACTAAGAGGGTATCTCTTAATATACCTATCGCTTCTGCTGCTATGGATACTGTAACTGAGTACAAAGCGGCTATCGCTATGGCACATTTAGGTGGTATAGGGATTATCCATAAAAATATGGATATAGAAACACAAGCAAAGCAAATTACTAAAGTTAAAAAATCAGAGAGTGGTATTATTATTGATCCTATTTATATTGCTCCAGATAAAACAGTTTCTGATGCAGATTTACTTATGGGTGAATATAAGATTTCAGGTGTACCTGTAGTCGATGAAGATATGAAACTGTTAGGTATTATTACAAATCGTGATATGCGTTTTATTACTGATATGACACAAAAAATCTCTGATGTAATGACACCTGCACCACTAGTAACTGCAAATGTAGGTATTACACTTGAAGATGCTGCAAAAGTACTTCAAGAGCATAAAATAGAGAAACTACCTATTGTAGATGAGAATGATATTCTTCAAGGTCTTGTAACTATTAAAGATATTGAGAAGAAAGAGAAATTTCCAAATGCAAACAAAGATGAACATGGTCGTTTAAGAGTAGGTGCAGCTATTGGGGTAGGTCAACTTGACCGTGCAACTGCACTAGTAGAAGCTGGTGCTGATGTACTTGTACTTGATTCTGCACATGGACATTCACAAGGTATCATTGATACACTTATTCTAATCAAAAAAGAGTTAGATGTAGATGTGATTGCAGGAAATATAGCTTCTGGAGCTGCGGCGAAAGATCTTATAGATGCTGGGGCTGACGCTGTTAAAGTAGGTATTGGACCAGGGTCTATTTGTACTACACGTATTGTAGCAGGTGTTGGTGTACCTCAAATCTCTGCAATAGACGAAGTGGCACTTGTTGCAAATCCACTAGGTGTACCTGTTATCGCAGATGGAGGGATCAAATACTCTGGTGATGTAGCTAAAGCCTTAGCAGTAGGTGCTAGTTCAGTTATGCTAGGTTCTGCACTTGCAGGAACTTATGAAGCACCTGGTGAGATGATACTTTTTAATGGTAGACAGTTTAAAGAGTACAGAGGAATGGGTAGTATTGGAGCTATGAGTAAAGGGAGTACTGACCGTTATTTCCAAGAGGGAACTGCAGCAGATAAGCTTGTTCCTGAAGGAATAGAAGGACGTGTACCTTACAGAGGTAAAATATCAGATGTAGTTCACCAAATGATAGGTGGACTAAGAAGCTCAATGGGTTACTGTGGTTCAGAGAGTATCAAAGTTTTTTGGGAAAAAGCTGAGTTTGTTGAAATTACAAGTGCAGGTTTAAGAGAGAGTCATGTTCATGATGTGACTATTACTAAAGAGAGTCCTAATTATTATGGGTAACCTATAGAGTGGGAAATTTCACACTCTAAATATTATTATATTGCTAAAGGGTAGTTTTTTATCAAAAAACTACTTCTTCTTCCACACTTTAAATTTTATTTGTTTAGGAAATGCTTCAGGTTTCATAATAGACTTTTCTTTGAGTATGCGTAAGCACTCTTGAATGCCTTCACTAATACTTGGGTGAGGGTGTATAGTTTTCATAATGTCATTTAGACGAGTGCTGTTATTCATGATAGAAGCCATAAATATAATAGAAACCGCAGATTGCAATCCTGCTGCTCTCATACCTAAAATAAGAGGGTTTTCTTCATTTGTCACTATAATCTTAAAAAAACCATCTGTCTCTCTCATCGCAATGGCTCTTGAAATAATAGAGTGTTGATAGGTAATTACTTTGTAAGAGATATTTTGTTTTTGGCACTCTTTTTCATTAAGTCCTATAGCAGATATTTCTGGTTTAAAAAACATAATAGTAGAGATGTTATGATAGTTCAATGGAAAACTAATTTTTTGTTCTATAGCTCTTGCTGCAAAACGACCCTCCATCTCTGCTATGTTAACTAGTGCCATGTTTCCAGATATATCGCCTACTGCATAGATATTTTTATCGGCACGACACTCATCATCTACACAAATAATACCTCTATCATTTAGTTTAACATTGGTATTTTCTAATCCAAGGTTTTTAGTATTGGGTACTCTTCCTATGGAGATAAGTACTACATCAACAGCGATGACTTCAGTATGACCATCTTTATAGTCTAAGATAATGTTGTTATAGCCTTTCTCTTTACGTATCTCTCTTAATGTTGCTTCATGATGAAGAACACCTATATCTAAAAGTTTTTGATTGACATAGTGACTAACATCATCATCTTCAAAAGGGATAACTCTCTGCTCAGAGTCTAAAAGGTGTACTTGCGTCTGTCCATAGTTAGCAAATATTGTAGCAAATTCGCATCCAACTATTCCTGCTCCTATAATAAGAATTCTTTTAGGGAATTTTTTTAGGGAAAGTATGTGATTAGAATTGATAATACGCTTTTCATCTACTTTTAAAAGAGGGTGTTCTTTTGGAGTAGAACCTGTTGCAATAATGAAATTTATTGCTTCAATTTCTATGGGTTTTGTTTTCTTTGTTTTAACCACTACTACATGGTTATTTTTAAATTTGGCTCTTCCTTTTAAAAAAGTAATACTTCTGTTACTGTCTGGTTTTTTAGCAAAGGTTTCTATCTGTGAGAGTAACTGATACTGCTTCTCTTTGGCTGCTTGATAGACACAGTCTTTAACATTGGCGTAGTTTACATGAATTTGAGAAGCTCTGTACCCTCTGTCTGTTCTTCTAGCAGTAGCATAGTTGCTAGAGAGTTCCCAGAGTGTTTTAGAAGTTAAAGCACCATGCATAATACCTGCACCTCCTAGTTCACCCTCTTCAATGATAAGCACATGATTACCAAAGTCATAAGAACGCATAGCAGCTGCATAACCAGCAGGACCTGAACCGATGATACATACATCATATTTTACTTTTTTCATCAATTATACTTTTACCATTTTACGACGCATATATGCTATTTTACTTTGAAGGGGTAAGTTTTTAGGGCAGTGGTCTTCACAAGCGAGTAGGCTCATACAACCAAATATCCCATCATCATCTCCTATGAGTTCATAGAAGTCCTCATCTGTTCTTGTGTCATGTGGGTCTATGGAGAAGCGTGCTACTCTGTTAAGTCCTACTGCTCCTACAAAGTCTTCTCTCATGATGGCAGTTGAACAACCAGCAACACACAAACCACACTCTATACATCGGTCTAGTTCAAATACATCTTCTGCAACACTAGGTTCAACAACTTTTTCTATTTTACTAATATCTGTAACTTCATTGGCTACAATCCAACTTTGAACTCTCACACTCATGTTTTTCATCCATGAACCTGTATCTACAGAGAGATCTTTAATAAGTGGAAAAGTAGGAAGAGGAAGAAGGTCTATCTTTCCTTCAGGAAAGTCTGTAGTTAATGTTTTACAAGCAAGTCTTGGTTTTCCATTAACCACCATACCGCATGCACCACAGATACCTGCTCTACAGACAAAGTCTGAACTTAAGTCATGGTCTATGGTTGATTTTATTTTTGTCAATGCTATATAGAGGGTCATTCCTGGAGTCTCTTCTAGTGTGTAGGTTTTAAACTCTGGTTTAGACTTGGGGTTAGAGGGGTTGTATTTTAGTGCAGTAATGCTTATTTCTCTACTCATCATTATCTCCTAATCTCTCATTTTTTCTTTTGTATGTAGCTTGTAACTCGTATGGCATAAGTTTCTCTTGTAGCTCATATCTGTCACCTTTATGTTCAGCAATAATCTTATCTACCTCTTCTTGTCTTTTACTACTTAATGGGTTTTCAAGTATAAACCCTTTTCTTCCATACCCTCTAAATGCAGGGGGCATCTCCATCTTCATAATGTCGAGTGCTTCATACTTGAGTGTAGGCTCTATATCTTCTTCATTTGCCCAGTAACTTAGTGTACGGTTGAGCCAGTTTGCGTCATCTCTTTTAAGAAAGTCCTCTCTATAGTGTGCCCCTCGACTCTCTGTTCTGTCTCTAGCACCTTTAGCTACACACAGAGCAACTTTAAGCATCATAGGTACTTTGTATGCCTCTTCTAGTTCAGGGTTAAGTAGACGGTATTTGTTCTCTATACTAATATGTTTGGTTTTTTGAAGTAGCTCTTTTAGCTCTTCTACTGCATCATGCAGATCTTTACCATTTCTAAAGATTCCGACTTTCTCTTGCATAATATTTCGCATACGGTCTTTAATATCATAAATCTTCTCATCACCTTCACGTGCTAAAAGTTCTGTCATGAGTGACTCTTCTTTCTCTAGTGCATCATGGATAACTTTAGTATTTATGGTAATATCTGTCTCTTCACAAAAGTCAGCAAAGTAGTTACCTACTATCATCCCTGAAACAACAGTTTCACTCACAGAGTTTCCACCAAGACGGTTAAATCCATGCATATCCCAACACGCTGCTTCACCACAAGAGAAGAGTCCTTTTACATTTATACTCTGCCCCTTAGGGGTAGTTCTTATACCACCCATAGAGTAGTGTTGCATAGGTAGTACAGGCATCCAACCTTTTTTTCCTTCATCTGCGGGGTCTATGCCATTGAATGTCATACTAATGTCTCGAACATCTCTTAAGTTTTTCTCTACATGCTCTCTACCTAAGATAGAGATATCAAGCCATAAGTGGTCACCATAAGGAGATTTTACCCCTTTACCTTTTTTGATATGCTCTAACATTCTACGACTTACTACGTCACGACTGGCTAAGTCTTTCTTCTCTGGTTCATAGTCAGGCATGAAACGGTAACCATCTTTATCTCTTAATACTCCTCCATCTCCACGACACCCTTCTGTAAGCAAAATTCCAGATGGTACCATAGGTGTAGGGTGAAACTGTATCGCTTCCATGTTCCCCATATATGCACCCGCTTCTAAAGCAATGGCGTGACCTGTACCTTTACAGATAGTAGCATTGGTAGATTGTTTATAGATACGTCCATATCCACCTGTAGCAATCATCGTTCCTTTGGCTACATACGCAACTAAGCTACCATTTTTAAGGTCTCTTACGACAGCACCACAACATTGCCCCTCTTGCATAATAAGTGAAATAGCCTCTTTCTTATCTTCTATTATGACACCACGTTTCATCGCTTCATTGGTCACTGCGTAAAGCATAGTGTGACCTGTTGCATCTGAGGTATAACACGTTCTCCACTTCTTTGTTCCCCCAAAATCTCTAGCATTGATAAGTCCATGGGCTTCATCTCTTTCTGTAATAGTCGTATTTTGAGCGTTTATTACAACAGATCTTTCGCCTTTTTTAACACGGTTCCAAGGTACACCCCATGATGCTAACTCACGAATAGCTTTGGGTGCAGTGTTTACAAACATTCTTGCTACCTCTTGGTCACAACCCCAGTCACTACCTTTAACCGTATCTGAGAAGTGAACATCTTCGTTGTCTCCTTCTCCCATAATACTGTTTCCAAGACTCGCTTGCATACCCCCTTGAGCAGCAGCAGAGTGGGAGCGTTTTACAGGAACAAGGCTTAAGACTATAGTGTCTAAACCTCTGTCACTTGTAGCTATAGCAGAACGAAGTCCTGCAAGTCCACCACCTATGATAAGTGCATCTGTATATCTAATTTGCATGTTCAACCTTATTTGGGAGATGGTATCTCTCTCCATAATTATCTTGATGATCATAACCTATTTTCATGTAGGTAAGAAGAGAAAAAATACCAATAGCAAGATAAAAAATTACTGCTAATTTAATGATTTTCTTATTTCGTATTCTATTGGCTTTAGCATCTTTTCCATCAAACCAACCCCACTTAACGATAAGCCGATAGATACCTACAGCAGCGTGAAGTATAACAGAGACTAGTAGCATTAGGTACATTGGCCACATTAAGTCACTGTATATTCTATCTGAAGAGGCAAAAGGACCGATGTTTTGTGGTTGTGTCATCATTGTATAGAGGTGGATAGAGCCTAAAAAGAAGAGCATAAAACCACTACTTATCTGTATGAACCATAAGTTTGTATCTTCATGGTTCATCAGTTTTGCATGGGTTCTGTATCGCATGTACTCTTTGTAAGAGCTAGGAAATTTCCTCATAGCCAAAAATGCATGAGCGATGAAAATAGTAAAAATAACCATAGCCAAAACAGAGATAAAAATAGGAGAACCACCCTCTATGAAGAATTCACCTTCAAACATCATGGTAAGGGCATACATACTCTCTTTACCTAAAAGTATAGAAGATTCAAAAATAAGATGAAAGACAATAAAAAGAGCCAATATAAGCCCTGTAGCACTTTGAAGAAAGTCTAACTTTGCAGGTATTCTACTTTTGTGTTTGTTAGTAGTTTTCCCTGTAAGACTCTCTATTATGTTATTTTGGGACATAAAAATCCTTTATTAATAAGAGTTAAGATAAGAAAGTACAGTACTTTCTTATCTGTTTGTAACGCAGTGAGTATTATTTACTTTGGAGAAAAGCATCAATCTCTTCTATAACAACAGCAGAGTCTCTCTCTCCATCTATCACTTTAAGTAAGTTGTCATGGTTATAAAACTCTTCTATCTCAGCTATAGTATCTTGGTAGATTTTCATCTCTGTGTTAAAAAGGTTGTCTGCTTCATCGTGACCTAGTACACGCTCTTTGGCTACAGCTTCACTTACTCTTATCTCTACTACTGAGTTTAACTCTATACCCTCTACATTAAGAAGACAATCAGCAAACATCTTCATCTGCTTCTCTTTTCTTGGAAAACCATCAAGTAAAACAGTGTCAGTAGGTGCATCTTTAATAGCAGAAACGAGAGTATCTATAACTATATCTGTAGGTACAAGCTCACCTTTAGAGATGAAACCTTCATTTATCTTGCCTAGTTTTGTTCCTTTTGCTACTTCAGCTTTTAGTAAATCACCAGTAGAGTAGTGTGTTATCTCATCATGACTTTTAGCAAGAGACGCACCATCAGTAGTTTTTCCAGAACCTGGAGCCCCAATAAGAAGTATTAATTTTTTTGACATTTTCATTCCTCATAGTATATTTTCTAAATTATAACCAATATATGATTTAAATATAGTCAAATAACTAGGATATTCTCTCTTGTATTTAAATTTAGTTTTTTGGCACATTTTTGACACATCTTCATGTTATACTAACTGTTAGTGCAATGATTTTGCATGAGGGTGTCTATGAGGGTAAGATGGGTAAATACCATATAACAATGCTTCTTAGTGATACTTCAGAGGGTATGAATATGTACACCGTTATAAGGGGAAAACTATTGAGTATCCCACTCAAAGGTAATTGAGTCAGTAAGCTCTTCGAACCTGATCCAAAATCTGAGAAAAGGATTTAATATGAAAATGAGAAAAATAATTTTATTAGCGATAATGAGTATCTGTTTAGATGCAAAAACGATACATATATTAGGAACTGCTGACCTTCAAGGAGTGCTTGAACCCTCTATTCAAAAAACAGATATAGATGGTGATGGTGTAAAAGAGAGTGTTAAGATAGGGGGTATCTCACACCTTGCTACACTATACAAAACATTTAAAAAATCGCATCCTAACACGGTAGTTGTCTCAGCTGGTGATGACTTAATGAACCGTTATTTCCATATATTTAAGGGTAAAGCTATCTTAGGGTTAATGTCTGATGCTGGGTATGATATGTTTGTTTTTGGTAACCATGAGTTTGACAAAGGTAGTGATGTTTTAGCTGACGCACTTAAAGGTACAAAATTTACCTCGATATGTAGTGACTTAGATGTCTCAAACTCTGCACTCAAAGGGCAGTGTAAACCGTATGAAATTAAAAACATAGATGGTGTAAATGTAGGCTTCTTCTCCTTAATGACTGAAGGGCTACTCTCTGTTACGAGTGAAAATAGAGTAAAATTCATCGCTAATAACGTAACTACAGCAAAAAAGATGGTAAAACTACTTAAAGAAAAAGGTGTTAACGTCATAGTGCTTATCTCACACATAGGCTACAAAGATGACATCGCGTTAGCAAAACAAGTGAAAGGGATAGACCTTATTTTTGGAGGGCATTCACACGCGTATGTTAAGAAGATAGGACACATAGGTAAAACAGCCATAGTTAACGGTGGAGAACAAGGCTCTCAAGTCATACAAGTAGATATCCCACTAGATGAAAATCTCAATGTTTTATCTAAAAATATAACGATGACAAAACTACTCGTAGATTCCAAATATGAAGCAGATGAGTTGGTTGAAAAGAGACTTCAAACGTATAACAAGAGTTTACCAAAAACAATAGTACTTGGGCAAACTAAAAAAGATTGGATTATGGACTCTAAGTTAAACCGTAGAGGCGAGTCAACGGTTGCCAACATGATAAACGATATGTTAAGAGAAAAGTATGAGGTAGATATAGTACTAAATAACGCAGGTACATTTAGAGGTAAAAAGATATACGAAAAAGGCGACATTACAAATACGATGTTAAAAGCTATAGATGAGTTTAGTAACTACGCTTTTATTTTAACTATGAAAGGTATATACATCAAACAGCTACTTGAGAGAAGTGCTTCAAGCTATGGTCATGGAGGTTTTATGCACCCATCAGGACTTAAATACACTATCGTACTTCCTAAACAACTACAAAAAATAGAAGAGGAAAAAATCGTACAAAAAGGGGAGAGAGTTGAAGATATAAAAATCCTCCAAGATGGTAAATGGGTAGAGCTAGATCTTACAAAAGAGTACAGCATACTTACAAACTCTTTCGTAGCCCAAAAAGGTGGTGATGGCTTTTTCTGGTTTAAAAAATATGGTACAGATTTCCAAAACACTTACGCTACATTTTACTCCATTATGTCAGAAGAGATAAACGAGAAAAAAGAGTTAACACCTAAAGAGAAAGATGGAAGGGTAAGAGTGATACATTAGAAATTTTATGTTATAGACTATTATTACTTTAGGTAGTGGGGACTGTAATAAATTCTGTGTCAGCACCTCTTGACCTATGACATTATAGCAAATCTAAAGCATCTTTCAATCTCTCCTTAAAATGAATATTTAGTTGGGAGATTGTAAGGCTCCAATTTCTAATA
>JAMOTA010000034.1 GCA_027068435.1 Sulfurovum sp. | reverse complement strand
TTTAATTTATCATTGATATTGAGTAACCATTCAGCACCCACTCCCAATAGGCAAGTAAGCTTTACCATTTAAAGCATCGCTAAGTCCTTGAAGTACTGCAATATTGTTCTTTTTTAAAGTAGAGATATAACTTCTAACTCTACAGAATATTTCTCCACCTTTAAAACTAGCAAATGAACCAGAGATCTTCTCTTTAACTTTAATCATTCTCAAATCTCTCTCAGCTAAATTATTAGTAAAAGGTACTCGAAAATCATTTAAAAATCTTAGAGTTTCATTTTGATAATTTGATAATCTATCCAATAGGTTTTTACCTTTTTCTTGTTTAGCTCGTCCTTTTGTCTTTTTTGTTCTATTGTCTGGTGGTGGATAATAGTTTTCTGCACTTTTAGTGATCTTTTCATAATTTTTAGTAAATTTTTGAATTTGGGCTTTAGATAGCTCTTTTTTGTTGCTATCTTTTGCTTTGTGAACAGCTATATTCATATTTGTTAGGAGTTTATGCATATCTTCAGACCATTGAACACTATCTTGTTCATTAATAGCAGTTAATTCTCTAAGTATATGAGCATTACAGTAGCTATGGCTACAGTTATCATACTTATTATATGCTTTCCAATGGTCATGCACCAATATACCACTATAGTTTGGTATTATCTGCATATCATCCATTGCTATACTTCCTCTTTTTTTATGAATCATATAGTATGTCAATGTAGACGAAGAGGTTACATGTATCCAATGGAGTTTATCTTTAACATGTACACCTGTCTCATCACTATTGATAATATCCTCTTTGAGAATTGATCTCTTGAGAATAGTTTCAAAGTTATCAAGTTTATCGTAGTGAGTTACTAGAAAGTTATATATACTACCAATACTCATACTATGAGCTGTTAAATCTTTTATAATTTCAGAGATTCTCTCATACGGTATCATTTGATAAGCATTGAGATAGCCTGTAAGTGCTTTTAAATTATCTCCATATTGTGTAGTGGCATTTAGATTATCTGGAAACTCTGCTTTATTGACTCTATGGCACTTTTTACACTCTATAGAGTGTGCTTGATACTCTGTAACTTGCATCTTTATCTTTGGTAAATCAAATAGTTGTCGTTTTTCGAACTTGAATGAATCTATATTTTTTAGAGAACTATCGCAGTAGCTACAGTGTGTAGGATAGAGTGTTTCTATCTTATCAGGTGTTGCTACTATTTTTAGGTTATTCCCTTTATGTCCTTTTTGTCCACCTCGTTGTTTTTTTGACTTAGGGGTATCTACTTTTTTAGTTTTTGTGAGTTTATTATCTGTTGAAGGTGGTTTGGAACTATTATGACTATTCATATTGATTATATCTTCTAATCTTTTGAGTCTTGCATCAAACTCCATAAGTTTTGCTACTACTGCCTCTTCACCTTGATGATAGATAGCTCTTGCTTCTTGTTCTGTCATAATACCTTTCCTCATAACATATTATAGCATTTTTTTGTTTGGTGCTGAATGATTACAAGTATGAAACCATTATCAGAAATATACATCAGTTTT
>JAMOTA010000033.1 GCA_027068435.1 Sulfurovum sp. | reverse complement strand
ATTAGTGTTTTAAAGTAGTAGTTGGAAGCTTTGAGTTATGAGTGATAACAGATAAGATATGTTATGATAGTTCTATATAAAGTTTAAAGGAAACCTATAATGAATTACCCTAAATTACCAAAAGAGTGTACCTCACTTCTATGTAAATACTTAACACCTCAAGTATTTGATGCACTAAAAGATAAAAAGACAAGCAATGGTTTTACTCTTGAACAGACGATAAACTCAGGTGTTAAAAATATAGATAGTGGTATCGGAGTCTATGCAGGAGATGAAGAGTCTTATATGACATTTTCAGCACTCTTTGACCCTATTATTAAAGAGTATCATGGCTTTGATACATCAGATACACATCAGAGTAATCTAAATCCAGATGACTTAAATGCACCTAATCCTGACCCTAAGGGAGAGTACATCGTCTCTACGCGTATTCGTGTAGGACGTAATGTCGATGCGATGCCTTTAGGACCTGCTATTTCAAAAGAGCAACGAGATGAGGTTGAAGCAAGAGTAGTGGAGGGACTCTCTACACTTAAAGGGGAGTTAGCAGGAAGTTATACCCCACTACTTGGCATGTCAAAAGAGGTGCAAGAGTCTTTAATTAAAGATCATTTTTTGTTTAAAGAGGGTGACCGTTTTCTCGATGCTGTAGGACTTAACCGTAATTGGCCAGAGGGGCGTGGTATTTATCATAATAGTGATAAAACATTTTTAGTATGGGTAAATGAAGAGGATCAGTTGCGTATTATCTCTATGCAACAAGGAGGAGATATAAAAGAGGTTTTCACTCGTTTAGTTACGGCTATTAAAAGCATAGAATCAGAAGTTACTTTTGCTTATAATGACCATTTAGGGTACATCACATCTTGTCCAACCAACCTTGGAACAGCCATGAGAGCGAGTGTTCATATAGCTTTACCAAAACTTGCCAAAGATATGGATGCGTTTAAAACGATTACAGATAAATATCATCTGCAAATACGAGGTATTCATGGAGAACATTCCCAGAGTGAAGGTGGTGTTTATGACATCAGTAACCGTCGCCGTTTAGGTATTACAGAAGTAGAAGCAGTACAAGATATGTATGATGGTGTAGTAGCACTTATAGAAGCAGAAAAAGCTTTATGAAAAAATATCTAGTATGGAGTTGTATTTTTTCATTTACAGCACTTTTTGCAAATTTTGAATCTGATATTTCACACATATCTCCAAAGATTGAAAAACGTATGATAAAAGGTAACTCATGGAGAAGAGGCTGTCCTGTCTCCTTAAATGATTTACGTTATCTGCGTGTGAAGTATATAGATTTTAAAGGTAGTGAGCGTATGGGTGAGCTTGTGGTTCATAAGTCTGTCTCTATAGAGCTTACAGAGATTTTTAAAGCACTATACAAAGTAGGGTATCCTATTAAAAAGATGAGACTTGTGAGTGACTATAAAGGGAGTGACTGGGACTCTATAGAGGCAGATAATACATCAGCATTTAACTGTCGCAATGCCACTGGTTCTAAAAAATGGTCAAAACACTCTTATGGAAAAGCGATAGATATTAACCCTATAGAGAACCCATATATATCAAGAAATGGACGTATTAGCCATAAAGCATCATTAAAATATAAAAAAAGAGTACATAAAAATAGAAGTAGTGCAGACAAAGCTGTACTACTTAAACATGATAAAGCGACAAAGATATTTGAAAAGTATGGCTGGAAATGGGGTGGTGACTGGAGAACCATTAAAGATTATCAGCACTTTTCAAAGTAGTATAATAAGTTTGTACTAAATTTAGGTATTTTTACTATCTTGTTAAAAGTTATCTATAAATATACTTATATTCTCTATTAAAATTTATTGTAATAAGCATAATTTGGATATAATCGCGAAAATTTTACTCTATCAAGGATAATAAATGTCAAGTTTAAATGTATATTATGACAAAGATTGTGATCTTAACATCATAAAGTCAAAAACAGTAGCAATGATCGGTTTCGGTTCACAAGGACACGCACACGCAGAAAACCTTAGAGATTCTGGTGTTGAAGTTGTTGTTGGTCTTAGAAAAGATGGTTCTTCATGGGACAAAGCAGTTGCAAAAGGTTTTGAAACACTTACAGTAGCTGAAGCGTCTGCTAAAGCAGATGTAATTATGATTCTTCTTCCAGATGAAAATCAAAAAGAGATTTATGAAGCTGAGATTGAGCCAAATCTTAAAGAGGGTGCTACTATTGCATTTGGACATGGTTTTAACATCCACTACGGAAGAGTAAAACCAAGAAAAGACATTAATGTTACTATGATTGCTCCTAAAGCGCCAGGTCATACTGTACGTTCTGAGTTTGTAAGAGGTGGTGGTATTCCAGATCTTATTGCTGTTGGACAAAATCCAAGTGGTACAACTAAAGAGTTAGCTCTTTCTTATGCGTCAGCTATTGGTGGTGGTAGAACAGCTATTATTGAAACAACTTTCAAAGATGAAACTGAAACTGACCTTTTTGGTGAGCAAGCAGTACTTTGTGGTGGAGCAGCGTCTCTAGTACAAGCTGGTTTTGAAACACTTACAGAAGCAGGTTATGCACCAGAACTTGCATACTTCGAATGTCTTCATGAGCTTAAGCTTATTGTTGACCTTATGTTTGAGGGTGGTATTGCAGATATGAGATACTCTATTTCAAATACAGCTGAGTATGGTGATTATGTTTCAGGTAAAAGAGTTATCAATGCTGAGTCAAAACAAGCAATGAGAGATATCTTAACAGAAATTCAAGATGGTAGATTTGCAAAAGACTTCATCTTAGAAGGTCAAGCAGGATACCCTCGTATGAACGCAGAGCGTACAAATGACAAAACAAAACTTATTACAGTTACAGGTAATAAACTTCGTGAAATGATGCCTTGGATCTCAGCAGGTAAAATCGTAGATCAAGATACAAACTAATTTTAAACCTTCAAATCTACAGTAAACTAAATATATTTAGTTTACTGTAACTTCTTTTTAATATACATATCTAATCTCAACTTACCACATCTTTATAAGCTAATCATAATTTATATAAATTTTTTTAGATATAATAATTAAAATCTAATATTAAGTGATACCTATGGCACCTAAAGTTCAGAATAAAACCATAACTAAAAGAGTAGTGAAAAAAAAACGTGTAAATAAACCGGTAGAGAGGTATAGTTTATGGCATAAGCTTTTGTTTTCTTTTATTATTGTTCTAATAGCCTCAGCATTAGTATTTAGTTATAATCTTGGTAAAAGAGATGGATTAGAACAAATTAAAGTTGTGAAAGTTCCTCAAAAACATATGGGATTGGAATTCCTAGAAGAGTTATCTAAAATAGAGTCAATTAAAGAGAAAAAAATCAAAGAGAAGCATATCAAAGAGGAAAAAGTTTTAAAAGAGACTTTACCTAAAGTTGAAGAAGTGGTTAAAATTGAAGAGGTAAAAAAACCTTTACATATAAAAAGAGTTGGAAAACTTAAATTTCATCCTCTTGAAAATGGTAAACCAAAACTTGTTATTATTATTGATGATGTCTGTTCTGCAAAACAATTACGTAAGATTAAAGAGTTGCCGATGAATGCAACACCTTCTATTTTCCCTCCATATAAGTACTCTACACAGAACCATAAATTGGCAGAAGGGTTAGAACATTATATGGTACATTTACCTTTAGAATCTGGTAAACGCTACGATAAATATCATACCGTGTTGATGAAAAATGATACAAAAAAGACTATAGAAAATAGGGTAAAAGAGATACGTAAGCTCTTTCCTACAGCACATTATATTAATAATCATATAGGTTCTAAATTTACACGTGATTATAAAGCGACATATAGACTTTACGCTGCTCTGCGTAAGGAGGGTTTTATCTTTGTAGATAGTCGTACTATAGGAAGTTCAAAAGTACGTGAAGTTGCAAAACAGTTTAAAGATACATATGTAGGTAGAGACATATTTATAGATAATCAGCGTAGGGTTTCTAGTATTCATAAACAGCTTAGAAGAGTTGTAAGAATAGCAAAAAAGAAGGGTTATGCTATAGCAATTGGACATCCACATCGTGCTACAATGAGAGCATTAAGATCAGCAAAACATATACTTAAAGATGTTGAGGTTGTCTATATGGATGAACTTTTTGAAGAAGAAAAATAATGCGAGGTATAGCTATTGCAATAGCAGTAGGTAGTTTTTTTTATCTGTTGGCATTGTTAGATTTTAGTATGCAACATGCTACTCTTATAGGTCTTGTTGCTTTTTTAGTGACTTTGTGGACAAATGAAGCTTTACCTTTAGGTGTAGTCTCTATATTACCTATTATACTTTTTCCTATTTTTAGTATATTAAATACTAATACAGTAACAGCAAATTACTCTAAGTCTATTATCTTTTTATTCTTAGGTGGTTTTATGTTAGCTATAGCCATTGAAAAGATAGGATTACATAAATACTTCTCTGCAAAATTACTTAGTTTCTTTCCTAAAACTGCGAGAGGTATTATTTATGCTTTGGCTATTACTTCAGCACTGTTGAGTTCGATTCTTTCTAATACAACGATTACACTTATGCTTATGCCTATTGCACTCTTTTTAAGTGAAAATGTAAGATTAAAAGTAAGATTTTTATTAGCTACAGCGTATGGAGCTAGTGTAGGAGGTATCTTAACCCCCATAGGTACTGCTCCAAATCTGATACTATTAGGGTTTTTAGAGGAGCATGCATTGCCTACTTTGGCTTTTGGAGAGTGGGTACTTATGATGCTTCCTGTTGTGGGACTCATGCTACTTATTATTCCTTGGATACTCTCTATAGGCGTCCATAATGAATGTGTAGATGATGTTGAGCATGAAGTGAGTATTTTGACTACCTCTCAAAAAAGACTCTATATAATAATCGTATCTTTGGCAGCAGTACTTATAGGTAACACTTTTATGAAACAGACATTTGGGATGGCTCTTAATGAAAAACTTGTACTGCTTAGTTTTGGACTTTTAATGTTTATGCCTAAGGTAGGTTTTTTAACATGGGAAGATACACGCAATATGCCTTATGAAATTATATTCCTTTTTGGTGCAGGTTTTAGTATAGCAGCAGCATTTGCTCAAACAGGCTTAGCATCAGATATAGCAAATAAATTAACATTCATCTCTACCTTACCACTATTTTGGATGGTAGTAGTGGTTGCACTATTTGTGACGTTTTCAACTGAAGTTACGAGTAATACAGCACTTACTTCCATCGCTATACCTATTTTTTATGAGTTTGCAAAACTGATGCCTGAAAATGAGGGTACGATGCTTCTTATGGTAGCTACTGTAGCCGCGTCTTATGCTTTCATGCTACCTATTGCTACGCCTCCAAATGCTATTGTTATGAGTTCACGAGTTATAAGTATTAAGGAGATGGCTTCTATGGGTTTAAAGTTAAACTTTATAGGTGTGGTTGTACTCTCATTTAGCGCATATTTTATATGGTCTTGGATGATATAGGTAAAATATAACAATTTGACATACTTTTAAACATCACACTCTAACTCTGCTATGATAGTTAAAAAGGTAATTTATGAGCCTCAATGTCCCTTATGAAATCAGCGAACTACAAGCAATGAAAAAGTACCCATCGGTGCTTTTTTATAGAGGAGATTTAGGATTGTTAAAACGTCCTAAAGTCTCATTGGTTGGAACACGAAGACCCTCAACATATACAAAACAGTTTACCCATAGTATAGCAAATGCTTTAGCAAAAAGAGGTGTAAGTGTAGTAAGTGGAGCAGCTATGGGTGTAGATGCCATAGCACACACAGGAGCAGGAGCATCTAATACCATAGCAGTAGTTGCCAATGGATTAGATATACGCTATCCTGTAGTCAACAGAGGACTTATAGAGTCTATAGAGAAGCAGGGATTAGTCTTAAGTCAATTTAACGATGGTGTTAAAGCTAGGAGCTGGAGCTTTGTTGTACGCAATGAACTTGTAGTTGCCCTTGGTGAGTTACTCATAGTCACTGAAGCTGAGTTAGATAGTGGTACGATGCGTTCTGTGGAGTATGCTCTAAAAATGGGAAAGCAGATATTTGTTTTACCTCAAAGGCTTAGTGATAGTTCGGGTACTAATATGCTTTTACGTGAAGGTAAAGCAACAGCTATAACTGATGTAGAACTTTTTGCTTCTAGGTTTGGACAAGCACCAAGTAGTAGTGTCGATAAAGATGAGTTTTTTTATTTCTGTCAAACCCTACCTACTTTTGAAAGTGCTGTTAAGAAGTTTGGAGATAGAGTATATGAAGCAGAACTAGAGGGAATTATTACGATACACAATGGTATCGTAAGTTTATAGTAAGTACTATTTAGTAGTTACTTTGGTAGTGAGCTGTTTGAGTAGTTCTTCAAGAGCAGCTTCTGGAAGTCTTCCTGCTTGAACAAACTGTACAGTACCTTTAGCATCTAATGCAATAAGGAAAGGAATACTTCCTTGCCACTCTGCTCTTTGTGCAATATAGTTTGTAAAGCTTCCAGCTTTTTCATCTGCTACAACAATGTAGTTCATCCCTTTTCTTTTTACAAATTTTGCAAGATTTTCATTGCTGTAACCTTGAACTTCAATAGAGATAATGGCTAAATTATCTTTATGTTTCTCTTGAAACTTTGTAAGTTCAGGGATAGATTTTAAACATGGTGGGCATCTATGTCCAAAAAATTCAAGAAAAATGATTTTTCCTTCTAGCCCTTTAACATTAAATCCCTCTTCAGTACCTGTGATTTCATAAGAGATACCTTTAACATCCGTAATAGTCATTTTAGGCTGTTCAGGTGCTTTTGTAACAGCTCTTGTAACATTTTGTTCAGCTTGTGCAAAAGTGAAGAGTGAATAGATTAGTAGAGTAAGTGTAAATAATTTTTTCATAAAAGAAACCTTTGTATATTTTATAACGTAGTATAGGGATTATACATTAATGAGATGTAAATAGAGGATAAAAGAGCATCAAGAAGATTAAAAGGAGGAAGAAAAAATTCTAGATTAGAAGAAAACAAGTAATAAAATGAGGAAGAAATCAAATGTTTTCTTAGGTTGATGCTCTTATGTGAGAATTATAATCATTTTGGGTTAACCGTACACTAATAAGAGTTTACTATAATTATATAGTTGATAAACTAAGGATATTTAATGATAAGAAATTTTTTAATAAGTGTGGGTTTGTCCATAGTATTTTCAGTCTCTTCTATGGCTTTACCATTAGAACAAAAAATAGGTCAAATGTTAATGATTGGATTTTATGGAACAACAGCACTTCCAAATAGTCAGATATGTAAAGATATAAAAAACTATAATATTGGGTCTGTTATACTTTTTGACTATAATCCAACTAATAAGTCCAAACCTAAAAATATCTTCTCAAAAGCACAAGTAAGAAAACTAACAAAACAGTTACAATCATGTAGTCATGATGGTAAACTTCTGATAGCTGTTGACCAAGAGGGTGGTAGAGTACAAAGACTTAAGCATAAATATGGTTTTTATGGAAAATTTCCTAAAGCTTCTGATGTAGTAAAAATGGATCAAAGTCAAATTTATAACACATACAAGCAGATGAGCAAAGAGCTTAAAAGCGTAGGTATCAATTATGATTTAGCCCCTGTGGTTGATTTAGATATTAACAAAAAGAATCATGTTATTCATGGTCTAGGACGTTCATTTGGAAAAGATCCAAAAGTAGTAGCATCTTATGCAAAGACATTTATAAAGGCTATGCATAGTAATGGTGTACTTACTTCACTAAAACATTTCCCTGGGCATGGCTCATCTGTGGGTGATACGCATAAAGGTTTTGTAGATGTAACAAATCTTTGGAAAAAGGTAGAGTTAGAACCTTATAGTTTATTAAAAAATAGTGCAGATACAGTTATGGTAGCCCATGTTTTTAATAAAAAAATAGATGTAAAGTATCCTGCAAGCCTTTCTTCTAAAACGATTAATGGACTGTTACGTAAAAAATTAGGCTACAAGGGTGTAGTTATTACAGATGATTTGCAAATGGGTGCTATTAGTAAAAAATATGGATTAAAAAGTACACTTAAACTGGCTATAAACGCAGGAGACGATATTTTACTTATAGGTAATCAACTTGATCCTGAAAAGGTAAAAAGTACTAAAAAACTTGTAGATACTATTGTTTCACTTGTGAAATCTGAGGCAGTAAAAGAAGAGAGTATTAACAGTGCTTATAGACGTATTCAGAAATTGAAACAAAAGTTATAAAGCTCTTTTTAAAAGGTATCTTAAATCTTAAGATACCTCTCCAAAATAATCTTTGCAGCTATGGAGTCTATCTTCCCATCTCTTTTATGTTTAAACACCCCCATAGTAAGCTCTTTAGCTTCAACACTTGAGTTTTGTTCATCTTGATATGCTATAGGGATGCTAAGTTCTAAGAGTGAAACAAAGTGTTCAATACGTCTTTGCATCTCTTCTGAGTTATCTGCATCAAGGGGCAAGCCTACGACGAGTTTTTCTACCTCCCACTCTTGTAAAAAAGTATTAATATCTCTTGCAGCCTGATTGCGATTTTTCCTTAAAATGGCATTTTGAGGAACAGCTATTTTACCATCAAGACAGATGGCAACTCCAATACGTTTAAGACCGACGTCTATACTTGCTAATTTCATAATGTAAGTATAGCTTATTTTAGAATAATAGTGTAAAATATAGTTGTGTTTTACAATAAGGATTTTATAAATGAAAAGTATAGTGTGGGTATTTTTAATTGGCTTTATCTCATTTGTCTATGGTGATTCTGCTGTTGATATAAATGAAGTTGATACATTTTGGGTATGGGTAGCAGTATTTGTTCTAGGGTTTGTAGGAATTACTATCCTTTTTGTCTCTTCAAAACAGATAATGACTATTAAAGAGTTAAATAAAAAAATGCTCAATAAACAAGAGCGTATAGAAGAGTCTCAAAGTCTGTTTCTAGCTAAAATGGGTGAAAATATACATAACATGGTTGAAGATAATATACATGATGGCAATGAGATAGAAGAGATGACTATTGTTTCCCCAGATAATGGGGAAAATAAGTTGTTAGATGTCACTAATGACCTTATAGAATTTTTACGATTAAAATCTAAAAAAGTTGAGATAGTTAATGAGAATTTTAATTTAAATAATGTACTTAATGAAGTAGCAGGATCTATCTGTTCTACATTTAAAGGAAGTAAAGTTGAACTAGTTTTTGATGTAGATAATAGCGTGCCTCGTTACCTAGTGGGTGATTCACTTAACTTAGAGAAAATTCTTATTAACTTACTTGAACATACTATGAATCAACTAAGTCAAGGAGAAGTACTTTTAGAGATAAGTATGTTTGGCTCATACGATGAGAAGATAGAGTTGCAATTTAAACTTGCAGATACGGGGTTAGGGTTAAGTTCTGAGGCATTAGAAGCACTTTTCCTTCCCTCATATGATGAAAAGAATAATGAATATACTGGTTTAGGGCTTTTTGTAGCAAAAGAGCTTATTACTATTATGAATGGTGAGTTAGCAGTTCAAAGCACACATGGTAAAGGAACAACATTTATTCTCTCTTTACCATTTTGCATTAAAGATATAAAAAATAAAAGAAAATATAGACTCCCAAATAAAGTTTTAATGGTTAAAAAAGTATTTATTGTTGATACTAATTATAACTCAGCATTGGCTATTAAAAAAATGTTCTCATACTTTAGGCATGATGTAAAAGTTGTTGAAAAAGAGGAGTATCTAAAAAATACCTATAATCTTACTGCTTATGACATGGTAATCTTAGATGAAGTGTTATTTGATGAAAAAACAATTAATTATTTAGCTAGGATAAAAAAAGAGCAAGATTTGAAGGTTATAGTTTTAAACTCTCTACTCAATAAAAATGATAGTAAAAAAATAGACCCTCTCATTGACAGAACACTGAGTAAACCATTAAATCAAGAGAGAATTTTTGAGTTAATTATTGATATGTTTACTGTTAAAAAGGTAAAAAGTAAAGTAAGAGTTGCTGAACTAAAACCAGAGGAATCTTTAAACTCTAAAGTCTATGTGCATCGTTCAGCTATCTTAGATACGCCAAATGTCATACAAGATAGTTTTCATAACTTTAATGGCATGAATCTATTAATTGTAGAAGATAATATGATTAATCAAAAAGTTTTATCTAATATTTTAAAAGACACAGGTATAAAAATCACTATTGCCAATAATGGTGAAGAAGCTGTAGATTTAGTATATAAAAATGCAGGGGTTTATGATATTGTCCTTATGGATATAAATATGCCTGTTATGGATGGTTATACGGCTACAAAACAGATAAGAACCAATCAAAAATTTGATGGACTTCCTATTGTCGCTTTTACGGCATTGGCACTAGAGAGTGAAAAGAAGAAAATATTTAAGTATGGAATGAATGCATATTTAACTAAACCTTTAGAATTAGGTAAACTCTATACTGCATTTAAAATGTATTATACACCTATCGTAACAGATGTAAAAGAGTATAAAAAATTAAATACTAAAATGTTAATGAATAAAAATAATATCTTAGACATCTCTGCGGGTATTCAGTACTCCAATAATAATGAAGCATTTTATACGGAGATATTAAAAGAGTTCTTAGATGCTTATGATAAAAGTAGTGAAGTATTTAGTAAGTTAGTACAGGAGCATCGTTTTGAACAAATTAAAATGCTCTGTATAGATTTAAAAGGTTTAACTGGTGCTATTGGAGCAAATGATATGCATGAGCTTATTAATGAGATTTATCAACGCTTGATTTATAATAAACAAGATTTACTTCCTAACTATATTGTTCTCTATGAGAAAGAGTCTCAAAAGTTAATAGACTCCATTAAAAAATATTTAGAATCGAAATAGAGATACTTAACGTATCTCTGCTATAAAGGCATCCCTTTGTACCTTCTTTTTTATTCTTATCAATACATTAGAAGATACATCATAAGTAGGATAAGGACCTATAAGTAGTTTAGAAATCTCTCTTCCATCTCTTGAGTATTTAATAATCTTATAGTGAAGCCCTTTTCTTCTAATACGGTTTAGCAGGGTTCTTTTTGGATGACCTGCAAATGAACCTACTTGTACATAGAAGTTTCCTTTTTTTGAGTTTTGTTCTATCTCACTCATAGGAGATTTAATAACAATTGCTTTTTGTCCATAGTTAGAATTCTCTTTAGACGGGTTTGTTTTCTCTTGTAACTTTTTATTACTCTTCCATGCAGGGATGTTTTTCTTCTGCTCTTCAGGTAAGTATCTACGACAAATACGTAACTTTTTTTTGTAATAGGATGAGGTAAATAAGTTACTATAAACTACTTCATACTTTACGGTACTAGCATGAGTGAACCACCCATCTCCTAAGTACATACCTACATGGGTGATTTTTTTGCTTCCTTTGTGTGTCGCAAAAAATATAAGGTCACCATATTGTAAATCTTCTACTGCAACACGTTTACCTTGTTTTGCTTGATTTCTTGCAACTCTTGGGATATCTATACCCATACTACCATACATATAGTAGGTAAATCCAGAGCAGTCAAAGTTATAGGGTCCCTCTTCAGCCCAAACATAAGGACTACCTTGTAGCTTTTTGACCATTTTGGTCAAACTTCTTTTACTTGGTGTATAAATCACTCTTGGTTTATTGATTTTATAATTTGGATGGCGAGGATTATGAGGGGGCTTACACGCTGTTAAAAGAAGAAGGGAAGTTAGTAAAAGTGTTGGTTTTATAAAAGCATGCATCAGAGTCCCTTTATTATAATCACTTATAAAATGTAGAATGGTATTATAGATAAATGCTTTTAAGGTAGGCTAAATAGATAGATTTACTACTATGGTACAGCTTTTTTTGGTAATTTCATGCCTGTTTGCCATGGTGTTGTGTAAATACTACTTGTATATTTCATCTTTTTTAAAGGTGCATCACAATTCATATACTGTTTTCTACCATTTTTACTAAGGTAGCGTTTACAGTGTTTTACACGTTTAATGTAAGGAGAACCTTTATCAAAATGCGTAACGATAACTTTTCTGTTGGCACTACTTGCATGTGCAAACCACCCATCACCCAAATAGACACCTACATGGTTGATATATCTGCTTCTTTTGTTTGTTGAACCAAAGAAGATAAGGTCACCATAGTAGAGGTCTTTAAAGGCTATGTCTTTACCCATTTTAGCTTGTTCTCTTGCTACTCTAGGTATCTCTATACCCATGGAACCATAGAGGTTGTATGTGAGTCCTGAACAGTCATAGGCATTAGGTCCCTCTTCTGCCCAGACATAGGGTTTACCTAAGTAGGAGCTAAGTAGCTCTTGTATGTTTTTTCTGTTAGGCTTACATGTAGTGTTAGGTTTTATAATGTCATAATTTGGATAACTATAAGGCTTTTTTACACAGCCTGTAAAAAAAATACTTCCTAGAAGTAGGACTACTAACACGGTTTTCATTTTATATTCTTTCTATTTTAAAGTATGGTATGTTTAAAGTATGAGCATGGCATCACCATAAGAGAAAAATCTATACTTCTCTTTTATGGCTTCATTATACAGTTTTAAGGTTTTATCTCTTCCTATAAAAGCACTTACAAGCATGATGAGTGTACTTTTAGGTAAATGAAAATTAGTCAGTAAATGTGTAACTCTTTGTGGAGGGTTACTAGGGTTTAAAAAAAGGTCACACTCTCCCTTGGTTTTACCTGTACGCACATAATACTCCAAAGTTCTAGTAACCGTAGTTCCTATAGCCAAAAGAGGGGTACTACTGTCGAGTACTTCACACGTCTCTTGAGGTATCTCAAAATACTCTGAGTGCATAGGGTGATCGAGTATCTCTTCTACATCTACAGGTTTAAATGTTCCCGCACCTACATGTAGGGTTATCTTGTGTGTTTTATGGCGTTTTTCGAGTGCTGTAAAAAGTTCAGGGGTAAAGTGAAGTGATGCTGTAGGTGCTGCTACTGCTCCAGCATTTTTAGCAAAAAGTGTTTGGTAGTCTCTCTCATCTTCTTTATTGTCTTCTCTGTTAAAGTAAGGGGGTAGGGGTAGGTGTCCTATCTTGTCTAAAACAAGTACTAACTCCTCAAAACGTAGCTTCTTTTCTCTCTGTGTAAATGTCACTACACGTGAGCCGTCCTCTTCGTTGAGTTTAGTAACAGTAGCTATGAGAGAGTCATCAAAAAAGATTTCCATACCTACTTTAACTCTACCACGCATAAGCACTAAGTTATGGTGTGCATCTAAAGGTTTATTAAAAAGTAGTTCTATCTTACCACCACTCTCTTTTTTTCCAAAAATACGTGCTTTAATGACACGAGTATCGTTAAGAAACACATCACACTCTTTAGGTACAAACTCTAAAAGGTGTTGAAACGTTGTATGGGTAATGCTATCACTCTTTCTATCATAAACTAAAAGTTTGGCATGGTCTCTAGGTTGTACGGGAGAGGTGGCTATGAACCTTTGGGGAAGTTCATAGTTGTAGTTTTTTGTAAAAAGTTCTAGGTTCATTAATCTTCTTGTTTTTCAGGATTCACCGCACGTACGATAAGAATAGAAGCACCATAAAGTAAGACAAGTGGTGCAGCCATAAGCAGTTGCGTTAAAATATCAGGTGGTGTTAAAAGTGCAGCGACTACAAAGATAATAATTACAGCGTATTTAAAAAAGTCAATCATCGTACGGTCGGTAATAAGCCCAAGAAGTGCTAAAAAGTATGCAAAGACAGGTAACTCAAATGAGACACCAAAACCTAGCATGATTTTAGTAAAGAAACCTACATAATCTTCTATGTTGATAAGTGGGGTATAGAGGAAAGAACCAAAGGTAATAAGAAACTGAAACCCAAAAGGGGTAACGATATAGTAAGCAAATAGTACCCCTATAAAGAACATCACCGAACCACCTACAACAAAAGGAATAACCATCTGTTTTTCATTGTTGTAAAGTCCTGGAGCAATAAAGAGCCAAAACTGATAGAGTATAAAAGGTAGAGCAGCAAGGATAGCTGCAAAGAATGAAACTTTAAGTGCTACAAAAAATGCCCCTCCTACTTGATGGGTAGTAATCATCCCTCCAAAGGTACTGTCAACTGCTTTAGTTGTTTTTGTTAAGTTTAAGTCTAGCAGAGCTTGTGTTAACTTTTGTGTAGAGTTTGATGTCTCTTTTGCAGCAGTTGCAGCCTCTTTAAGAATGTTAGCTAACACGACATTTTCTTGCTTTAACGACACTTCAGAAGCTTTGCTAAGTGAAGTGTGAAGCTTTTGAGCAGAGCTAGAAGCTTCTGCTGAGAGTTGTGCTACGGGTTTTTCTACAGTTGGTTTTGTAGACTCTACTTTAGGCTTTGTTATAGACTCTTGTGTCTCATTAAGCTCTCCCACATCAACTTTCCATGTGCCTTTATCTTTAGACTCTATCATGAGTCCTACTTCTGTAAGTGCGTCATTAAGTGGCTGTGTTACCCATGTTAAAATGGCATTGTGAAAAGTAAATGCTAAGATAAACATAACAAAAATAGAGAGAACTGAAAGCCCTAGTCTTTTACGTAGTTCTACAAGGTGTGGTTTTAAATCTTTAAACATTATGCATCACCTTTTGGAGCAGTAGTCTCTTCGCTTTTTACGCTGTTTTTCTTAAAGGTTACAAGTGTATTTTGCTCTTCTACTTGCCTAGAAGTTACTTCAGGTGTAGCTTGTGCATAAGGGTCTTTTTTCTTTATAGCAGGCTTATGGTCATCGTTCATCAAGTCATCCATGTCATTAAAGTCTATGTTTTTAAAACTTTTGAGTTCATTACTGGCATTGTCAAGTTGTGCTTTATACTTTAACGCTTCATCTTTTAAGTCAGAAATCTTCATCTCCTCCTCTAAAGAGTTTTTAGCTTCGCCCACAGTATTTTTAACACTTTTAATAAATTTTGCAATTTGCACCATAGCATCAGGAAGTTTATCTGGACCCAAAAAGAGTATAGCCACAACAGAGATAAGAAGTAATTCAGTAAAGCCTATTCCAAACATGTAATACCTTAGAATTTAATTTAAGGTATTTTAGCAAATTAATCTAAAATGTAAAGTGCCAACCGAGATAATAGTATCTATTATGTGTTAAAGTTGACTTGTCTATATAAAGTATGATAATACATTATACTAACGTAGTCTTTTGGTTCAGTCTGACATAGATGCTATTGAAGATAACTATAAAGAAACTTAAACTAATACAAGAGAAAACATCTAAACTTTAGGGTGGAGACTGACACCTATGCTATTTACACCACTGAAGTAGAATTAATAGCTCGCTATCATTTTCTCTATGGCACTATTTCTTATGGGTTTAGTTAAGACTAGGTTGGCACCTGCTTTCTCAATCATCTTGGTAATTTTACTATCGCTATCACCAGTCAAGCTACAAATATATAATTTTTCCCCATCTTTATCAATTCGTATTTTTTTAATTACTTGACTACCTTTCATCTTTGGCATATGCTCATCAATGATAATAATATCTAAATCTTTTTCTAAAAAAACATCATAAGCTTCTTTTCCATTATTGGCTGTATAGAGTTTTGAAGCATAAGGTTTTAATATCTCTTTCATTAGTTTTAAATTTATGATACTATCATCAGCAATAAGTATTTTTAATTTTTTATTAGTTGTAATCGATTTATTGGTTGATGGTACATTCTTTTCTCCTTTAGTAAAGGCTTCAAGTAATTGAGTTGGAAATACAGGACGATAGAGAGTGATAATATTATCAAACTCTACAAGTGTATCAGAATACACACTCTTTTCTATGAGAATGAGTTTAGACTGAATATCTTTATGTAAATTATTTATAAATGATAAATCTTTGTCTTTTTGCATATACATGTATATGTTATTTTCAGTATGAGATTTCTCTTTTAGTTTTGCAGTTTTTAAATAAAGATAATTGAGATTGAGTCTATTTAAATATCGTTTAATATGGACATGGTAGAGTTTATCTGTCATCGCTCCTTCAAGTAGATATATAGTTGGTAGAGTAGAAGGTAATTGTATTGCAGATGGTGTTCCTGGTATGCTATGACATGGTAACTGTAGAGCAAATGTCGTACCTTCACCTTTTATACTTTTAACACTAAGTTCTGCACCTAGAATAGATGCAATCTGTTTGGATATACTTAGTCCAAGTCCTGTACCACCATATTGACTTGATGTTTTTTTAGATGCTTGCTTAAAGGGTTGGAAAATATTATCTACCTCTTTTCTTGACATACCTATACCAGTATCAATTACCTCTATATTGAGTGCATCATTTTTTTGATTATAGTTGAAGTCTAAAATTATTTGTCCATTTTCTGGAGTAAATTTAAGTGCATTACTTATTAAATTATTAATAATTTGTTTGATTCTATGTGCATCAGAATAGATAATATAAGGAGATAATGGATCAAAATATACTCTAAAATCAATCTCTTTTTTTTGTGTAATATAGTAAAAAGAAGTAACTATACTTTCAAACTCTTCCATGATGGAAAAGTAATGCATATTTAATTCTAATTTACCTAGATCAACTTTTGTGAAGTCAAGTACATCATCAACAAGTGCTGAGATCATATCAGCACTTCTATTGGCAGCATGAATATACTCTTTACCTTCAATATCATTATCAAGTTTTTTATCAAGTAAATCTAAAAAACCCATGACTATGTTAATAGGTGTTCGTATATCATGTATTATTGAGGAAAAAAATTGATAAGAGTACTCAATCTTATCTTTTAATATTTGAGCATTTTCTATAGGTAATGCTTGTATCTCTTTATTTTCTATAGGGAGTAATGAAAGATTTTGATAGATAGTTTGAATAGCATTAAAATGAAAAATAGTATCACTTTTATTATCTAAAGATAGTAGAACTATACCCCATATCTGTGTTGTATCCTCATCTAAAAGACAAGGAACTATAGCTAGATGCTGTATGTTAAATTTAAATGGGTTATCAACAATATTATTGTATATAAAAGAGTCTTCTACATGATTTAGAATGAGAGGTACTCTAGTCTCTAGTGTGACATTCAATGCAGAAGCAGGTGGTAGATCGTTACTTGTAAATTGATGAGACTTCTGATTATGATTTGATTTAAATATCCCATTATCATTATAAAATAAGATACAGTTCTCATATGAGGCTTTGGAAATTATCTTCTGAAAAGAGGATTTTTGCATAATTATATTTTGCATAATATTCTTCTTTATATCTAAATTACATATGATTTAGATAGATTATTTATAAATACCTTAGAGATTCTAGTCATTACTCCAACAGATATATCATTGTTGACAATACAGACAACGATATCCATAGTATTAACTTTCTCATAATATATTTGATGGCTATGTTTGATCTCTATCACAGTTTTCCACTCATTTATTAGACTCTTTATTGATTTATTATGTTCAATAAACTTTATAAAATTAGATATATCACCATATGAATTTTCAGATGTTGTATAATGATACAGATTGTCATCTCTTAATAAGAAGCAAGCTTGTATCTGTTCGGGCATACTATTTTGACAATATTCTATAAATTTATCTTTTAACTTTTTATCAATAGTAGATATATCTTTCATAGATTTTTTTTCTATATCTTTCAATTTCTCATTTTTTTGAAGTTTATTAAATAGATAAAGTAGAGCTTTTTTATGAAAAGTCATTATTTTTTCCTCTGAATATGTCTCTTTATTATTTTCCAAGATAGCATGAACTATATGAAACTGCTCATTTTCTTGTGTGCTGATATAGCTTTTTAATATGTTTGATTCTATAATAGTTTTTATCATATAGTTCTTATTAGCTATACAAATATTATCTTCCATCATTCTCTACTTTCTGTAACGCTGCTTTTGTAACTATAATAAGTTTTCCAATAGGAAATGATTTTTTTGATAGTATCATTAGTACTCTGCTAGAATTTGAAGATAATTTTTTAAAGATTATATTATGAGTATTCATCTCTATAATTAGCTGTTCAATTTTAGCATCTGTAAAAAGGGAAACTGCTCTATTCATTGTAGGAATGAAAGATGACTGAAACTCTTTATGATTATCTATAAATATTCTTGATTTATATTTTTTTAGTTCAAGGTCAATTAAGAATATTGCATCAAGTTCTTTTAGTTGTGATAAATCACTTTTGAGATACAAATCAATATTTTCATCTAGTGATTGCATTAGTATTATATCCTTTCTTGGCTAGTGTTAATAAGTTATATATCCTTCAAATCAGATTTCTAAAGATGCCATTATTATACAAATTGAGGATTATTCTATATTACTATATTAAAAGGTTTATATATGTAAAATCTTTTAATATAATAAAGACCATACAGGACAAAGCAAAATCTTTGTCCTATATCTAATTAACTCATGTTCTTCATGAGTCCATTTACAAATGATAATAGTTGAGGTGTTACACCCTTTAAATCTTCATTAGTAACATCTAATTCTGCTAGAATACTCATGAGTTTTTTATAAAACTCAGAAGGCTCTATCTCGCCTTTCTTCATCTCATCAATATATGTTGCTAAATGCTCTTTTGCCATTGTTATATCTCCCATTGATATCTCTCCTATAATCTCTAGTATATTAAGTTAAAAATTAAAAATTCCATTGTTTTGTATGGAACACAGTATAGATTGATTTTTGATTAGAAAGCTTGAATTTCTTTCATAAACACTTTTAGTGCGACTACAAGTGCACCCATTTTATATCCCTTAGATGCCAATGCCGCAAAAGCGATATCATCACCTAGATCTTTAATAGCTATTGAGCCATTATCTGCTGAAATAATCATTTCTGATAAGTTTCCTCTATCTGCATTTTCTAATGCACCAGTTAAAACAGATAGTAGAGTTGCCGTATCAGCAGCAATTATGTCAGCATCTTTATCTGTTGTAAAGTAACTTGCCATCTCTAGACCCTCTGAAGTTGCTATTATCGCACCCTCTAATCCCATTTTATCTACAAAGTTTTTTAATAGCTCTGTACCTTCGTTTGTTAACTTGCCAATATCCATAGACATAAACAACTCCTTTTTATTTAAATGTAGTCTCTTCAAGACTATGCGTATTGTACCAATATGGGGGGGAAATAGCTTAAAATGGAGGTTTGTGTGTAATTAAATCCAATTTACAATCGCTCTGTAGTGTAAGCCTCCCTCACCCTAAAATAAAAAGTGCTAACTCATCACTTAAAAAGTAATTGGTGTTGTAGTAGTGTGTGTTGTTGCATTTTAGTTTGTTTTCATCGCAGAGAAATTGTGCATTTTTTTGCATTTTGTCTGAGAGTGTACATGTTGTGGCTGTGTTTAGGCAGAGAGTGTTTTAGGGGGGGACTAGTAGATATTTAATGCCTGCTCTTATACTTTTACTAGATGTTAAACATAACCCCATTCATGAAATTTATTTTGAAGATTACTATCATTTTCAAATGCTTTAAAATAAAGATATTCAGGAGCTAAGTCTAAATCATCACTCCATTTTAAAGTATAATCAACTTGAAATTGTTTAAATTTTTCTATATTTTCCAACTCTCTAAATTGTTTAATTTTACCATTTAGGATAAATTCTTTTAAATCAACTTCACCTTTTTTATGGTCACTAAATTCTAATAGTATTTTATATTCATTATTGTAATTAGCATTTAATATACTTAACATTTTTACTCCTTAAACTAAAGGGTCTATTTTACGATATTCACCAGTTGTTTTAATATCTTCCCAATTTTGTAATAATTCAGATTGATGGTCTTCTGCCCACTCTACAACAAGCCCTAGAACTTTTGAAGGTACTTTACCTTCCATAACACCAAATGTTTTTATATTTATTGAAGCTTTATACTCATTATATTCTACATGAAAGTGTGGAGGATTATGTTCGTTAAAGTACATAAAGATTTTTATACCTAAAAATCTACTTATTTCAGGCATGAATATTCCTTCTAATTTTAATATTTACTAGACCCTTTACTATTATATCAAAATTTTATAACTTGATGTTTCTAAACATATATAAATCTTCCCCATTATTATTTAGCCACATGGTTGAAAAAGTACAATCAGCTAATTTTAATAGTACATTAGGAAAGGGAGAGAGTGAAGCGATAGTTCTTTACAGTGATTGAGATATTGAAAGAGTCTCAGATTTTTATTGATGATAAGACTTATACTTTGGTTTTGAAGATGGCAGGAGAGATATAAATCTTGTTCTTAAATGGGCTATTTTAGAAAGTATGAGTATCTACATAAAAGATAACAAAACCCATGACCTCATAGTCCATGGATATACCATGTTTAGTTATCACTTTTCATCAATCTTTGAAATAGAATATCTTCTACATTTCTACTTGAATCTACTACAATTAAAACATAAATTTTTTCAACATCAATTTTATAAATTATTCTCCATCTTTTGTAAATGATTTCCCTATATTTTACAATACCAATTTGCTGAAACTCTGGGACTACTCTTTTTCTTTCTGGTAAGGTATGTAGTTTATTGGACTCTTTTTTTATCTCAAAAAATATCTTTTTTGCTATGTTTATACTGTTAAGTTTAATATGCTCAATAATCAATTCTAAATCAAGTTCAGCACTTTTAGTCCAGATAACTTTAAATTTTTTCATTTAAGTTATCCAAATAATTTTTGCTCTAAATTGTTAAACATATCTTCTTGCTCTATCGTTCTTTCATTTTCTATATCATTTTCACTTTGAACTATTAATTTTAATAAATTTAAAGAATTTTGTAAATTTTCATAACTTTTTATATCTTGTACAACAGCTTTTGCTTCACCATTTTGGGTAATGATAATCGTTCTTTGATTTTCATTTACATCATTAATAACACTTGCCGTTTTTGCTTTAAGATAACTAATAGGTTTTATATCTTGACTTAATAACATTTTGCTAACCTTTTGCTGAATTTAGATATTGTACTAAATTTAGTTTTAATTTAGTATTAAGTAAGGGTATTTCTTGTGATAATGGTGGTCTTGAGTTATGGCTTTTTTGTTTTGCTCTTTAAAGTATTTGACTTGATACGATAAAAGCCCAAAGATTTCTACAAAACTACAAGAAGCCATAAACTCACTTAGCTACATGCCACAGCGTTGCCGTATGAGTATCTACATAAAAGATAACAAAACCTATAATCTCATAGTGCTTAGTAAGTTTGTACTCCAAACTTCAATAACATCTTTGGAAGAACATCATCAAGGTTAAAAACTTCTTTATCAGTAAGTTCAATTAATTTAAAACCATATTTTTTATAAATCTCTTTTTTCTTCTCTTTTCTTGCCGCGTATTTAGGTTCATTTTCAAGTCCCCAAAATTCAATATATATTTTTCCTGTTGGAATATAAAAATCACAATACACTTCTTCTTCAATAGGTAATTTTCTTTCATAGGCATGAACTATTTCTGCCATATAAAGCCAATTATCTATTAACATTTCGGCTTTACTTCTAACCATATGTCCATCTGTAGCTCTATGTTTTGCTATAAACTTTTCTCGGAAATTAGAATCTTTAGAATTATCAATTTTCTTCTGTGTACTTTCTCCTGCGTCACCATTAACTTCTTTTAAAATTGATGCAAAAGCACTATTTTTAAAAATTGATTCATCCCACTCAACATAAGGTATTCCATTTTGATTATTCTCTTTTTGAATACCTCCATTTTTACTTCCAAGGATAGTAATAGTCCAACCTTTTAAATATTTTTCAATAAATCCAATCTCCGATAATATTAAGTTTATTTTTCTTGCAGATAGATTATATTTATTGGCTATTTTTGTAGAAGAAAAGAACTCTTTTCCTTGAGTGATTAACTTGTTTGGAATTTCCATGTCATCGTTCCAAACGATATATTCTCCAAATTTTGCATGATTTTTTGTTGCACCACTGTTTTGAATTCCTGAATCAGTTAGCTTATAGCCTTTTTCATCTTTAACGATATATTTTGCAGCTAATAAAAGTTCATCAAGCTGATGTTTACTTATAGATAATTTTTTTGCTAGTGCAGATGTTGATATTTGTTTTGTTTTTGGCATTTTTTTCTCTGATTTTAAATTTGTTTGTTTTTGATACAACTATTTATTCAAGGAACAGTATATACTTAATACCCTTAAATGCTATGATTAATAGTACATCAAAAATATAACAATTTGCCATACTTCCAACCTCAAACAAAAAATTCCAATATAATCAAAACAGTAAAAATAGATTTGACAAAATTAACCTATTTGGTTAAAATTAACTATTGAAGGATTTTCTTTGGAGAAGAGAGTGGCACATTATAGTTTGAAGACTATAAAAGAGCTGATAGTAAAAAAGAAGTATTTCGTAACTTTGTCAGCTAGGCAAAACTATACAGCTTTAGGGCTAAATGATGATGAAGTCTTAGAGGTGATAGAGAAGCTTACAGCTAAACACCTTTATAAGTCTATGACAAGTTATGCAAACCATACCATTTGGCATGATGTATATCATAGTAAATACAAAAAGATTGAACTTTACATTAAGTTACAAGTGAATGAAAATGCGATAATTATATCGTTCAAGGAAAAGTAATGAAAAAATGTCCTCTATGTGATTCTGAACTCAAAAGAGAAGAGAGAACTACACACTATACTTATAAAGATAAAACCCAAGAGATACTACAAAGTGGTGAGTACTGTGTAGCGTGTGGAGAAGGGTTCTTGTCTTCTAAAGATTTAAAAGCATCTCAAAAACAGATAGCAGACTTTAAAAGAGGTGTAGACCATTTGCTTACAACAGATGAAGTAAGAGCTATTAGAAAAAAACTTAAACTTACTCAAGAGAAAGCATCAGAACTTTTTGGTGGAGGTGTAAGAGCATTTCATAAGTATGAAATAGGCGAAAATACACAAAGTCGTCCATTAGATATATTGTTAAAGCTTATGGATAGTGGTAAGGTTTCGGTGGATGATTTGCAGATGGTAGGGTAAGTAAAATCTCTACTGTCTATTCAACCAATAATCAGGTTTTTTATTGAGTTGCATTACAGCTAAAATAACAATTTCATTCTCTTTTTTAAAATATATCACACCAAAGGGAAATCTATTGGTTAGACAGCGTCTTATATTTTTGTCTAAAGGTTGCCAAGCATGGGGGAAAGCTATAATGCGTTGAATAGTATTGTAAACTTCATTTACAAATTCAAGTCCAAGGTTTTCTTGACACGCTTCGTAGTAATCAATCGCTTGATTAAATTCTAGTTCTGCTTCGGGGTGAAACGAAAAAGTCATTATTTATTAAATCTTTGTTGAATTTTTTGAAATACATCATCACCATTAATCGCAGTCACTTTACCATTTTCAAGCTCATCTTTTCTTCTGTTTGACTCTTTTATCCATGCATTATCGACAGACTCATGTATAGGATTTAGACTATTTAGTAGCTTTTCTACCATTTTTGTTTTAAGCTCTATAGGTAAGACTTCTATGTTTTTAAAAAGTTCTTCTTGACTCATGGCTAACATAGATACTCCTTTATATTTTAATGATTTATTATAACATACTAGCTGTAGAATTTTACTTTTTACTCATCGCTCCCGTATGAGAATCTATACACAAGAACTAAAGATAATACCTTTTACCCTAAAATAAAAAGTGCCAACTCATCACTTAAAAAGTAATTGGTGTTGTAGTAGTGTGTGTTGTTGCATTTTAGTTTTTTTTCATCGCAGAGAAATTGGGCATTTTTTTGCATTTTGTCTGAGAGTAGTGAGGGGTTAATGCCTATGCAACTTCGTAAGCCTAAAAAAATCTGCTCGGTTTGTAGCTCCTCTTTGGTTAGTGGTTCTTCTTTTATGTTTAGTGGGTTTTGTATGTATGCATCTATGTTGGTTTGTGGGTAGTAGCGTGTTTGGATGAGAAAACCTACTGCTCCAGCTCCAGCTCCTATGTAGTTTTCTAGTTCCCAGTAGCCTTTGTTGTGTTGGCTTTGGTAAGTTCCAAAGTTTGAGATCTCGTATTGGGTAAAGCCTCGTTCTTTTATCTGGTCTGCTACAAAAAAAGCGAGGTTTTCATTCTCTTGTCTTACCTCTGGAGTTGAGGAGAATTTTGTTCCATCTTCTATGGTGAGTTCATAGGCTGAGATGTGGTCTATGGGTAGGGTAAATGCCTCTTTTATGTCTGCTAAGAGTAACGCTTTTGTGTCGCCTTTGTAGTTATAAATGAGGTCAAGTGAAAGATGCTCAAAGCCTAACTCTTTGGCATAGAGTAGAGCATCTTTAGCTTGTTGTGGTGTATGTGACCTACCTAGTGCTTTAAGTTTCTCAAAGTTAAAACTTTGCACCCCAAAACTTATGCGGTTTACCCCTAAGGCTTTCATACCTTTTAGCCATGCTTTTGTAGCAGAGTTTGGGTTTGCTTCTGTGGTTATCTCTGCGTTTTTCTCTAAGTAGGGTTCTACTAAGTCAAAAATAGGTTGGTAGAGTACAGGGTCAATAGTCGAAGGTGTACCACCTCCAATAAAAAGTGTTTTTATCTCTCCTTTTTGTGGCTTAAAACGTTCGAGTTCAAAACGAAGCTGTTTGTAGAGGGCTTCCATGTAGGCTTTTCGTGTGTCAAATTTATCGACATAGGAGTTGAAACTACAGTAGTGACATTTGGAGTCACAATAGGGTATATGAAGATAAATGAGCATGGTTTTCCTTGGGTACTTTTGTGGGGTTAAAACTGCTTATAACTACAATTTTGATAAAATCATAACAGAAAAAAGAGCGTAAACAAAATTTTAAGAGAAATGAGTATTTGAAAATGCACAATAAAAAGCGTTATCGCCCAAATGTTGCAGCCGTCATACTCTCTTCAAAATATCCTGAAAAATGTGAATTTTTTGTAGCACATCGTAGTGATATTAAAAATGCTTGGCAGTTTCCGCAAGGTGGCATAGATGAAGGTGAGACCTTACACGAGGCACTTCATAGAGAACTACTAGAGGAGATTGGTTGTAATGATGTTGAAATTTTAGGAGAGTTTCCTGAATGGATTACTTATGATTTTCCTAAAGTTTCACAAGGCAAAACATACCCCTTTGATGGACAGACGCAAAAGTACTTTTTAGTGCGTCTTAAAGAGGGTGCAACTATTGATTTACAAGCATACAAGATTCCAGAATTTGAAGAGTATGAATTTGTTGCGTATGAACAGTTATTTAAGAAAGTTACTTTTTTTAAACGAAGAGTATATCGAAGGGTAATTGATTATTTTATAGAAGAGGGTTTGATTTAACCCTTGTTTGAGTTATGGTTTATTATAAAAAAAGGAATATATTTAAATGTTAATTGTACATAAGTATGGTGGCACGAGTGTTGGTGATGTTGAGCGTATAGAGAATGTAACTAACCGTGTAGCAAAAGCAAGAGAAGCGGGAGATGATATTGTTGTAGTTGTTTCAGCTATGAGTGGTGAGACCAATAAGCTTATTGGTTTTGCACATCATTTTACGAAAGAACCTGCTAAAAAAGAGATGGATATGCTTTTAAGTTCAGGAGAGAGGATAACCGCAGCACTACTCTCTATAGCCCTACAAGCTAGAGGTTATGATGCTGTAGCTATGACAGGTCGTGGAGCAGGGATAGTCACTGATGATACACATACCTATGCACGTATCAAGTCCATAGACCCCAAAGCGATGCACTCAGCAATCAAAGCGGGTAAAATAGTCATCGTTGCAGGTTTTCAAGGGGTAAACCAAGATGGAGCTGTTACGACACTAGGGCGTGGAGGTTCAGACCTTTCAGCTGTAGCCTTAGCTGCTGCGTTAAAAGCAGACCAGTGTGAAATCTACTCAGATGTAGATGGCATTTACACGACAGACCCACGCATAGAACCTAATGCTAAGAAATTAGATGTTATCTCTTATGATGAGATGCTTGAACTCTCTTCACTTGGTGCAAAAGTACTACAGAGCCGTTCAGTAGAGTTGGCAAAAAAGTTAAATGTTAAATTGTATGCTAAAAGTAGTTTTAGTGACAACATAGGTACACTTATTACAAAGGAGAGTAACAGTATGGAAGAAGTTTTAGTTAGTGGTGTTGTGTTAGATAAAAACCAAGCAAGAGTTACACTTAGAGGTGTTTCAGATAGACCAGGTATTGCATCAGAAATATTTACTATGTTAGCAAAAGAAAATATCAATGTAGATATGATTATCCAAAATGTGGGAGCAGATGGTTCTACAAACCTTGGGTTTACTGTACCTCAAAGCGACCATGAAGATGCTAAAAAGCTTATGATGAACTTTAACCATGACATAGAGGGTATGGACTTTGATGAACATGTATGTAAAGTCTCTGTTGTAGGTGTGGGTATGAAGTCACACTCTGGTGTAGCAGCTACAGCATTTACTGTAATGGCGACTAACAGCATAAACATTCAAATGATTTCAACTTCTGAGATAAAAGTCTCTATGGTTATAGATGAGAAGTATGGTGAACTTGCTATTCGTACACTACATGAAGCGTATGAGTTAGATAAGTAATTCAATGCAACAACTTTTAAAATGGACACTTGAAACAATACGTGAAGAGGAGTCAGGATTCTCTTGGATGGAAGAGTATCGTTATGAATGGTCTCCATTAGTAAAGAGTGCTGTATCTCAAGTAATAGAGGGGAAAACAGTACTGATTATTACCGATAATAAACACAGATGGTTTGCTAATTATATACTCAACAGTGTAAATGATTTGAAAAAAAACCGTCCTCTTCTCCCTTTTTATCATCTTATAGATCAGTTTCCAGACTTGATAAATATAACCTCTACACAAGATTTAGAGCTTCTTGAAGATATGCTAGATATATCACACCCCAATGGTTACTATATTTGGTATATAGGAAAAGGTGACCATCCACTTACAAAATTGGCATACCGTAATGATGAGAGCTTTTTATGGATAATGGATGAAGAGATACAAAATAGTTTTGCCTTACGTAGTGCCGATACACTTTTAGATATAAAACTTTTACAATTGTATAAACTTTTTGATACCACACTCTCTGCTGCACTTTTTGGGGATATAGATTTAGAGTTATGATAGTGCAAAGTCAGGTTATTATTACAGGTCATCTTGAAGAGGCAGTAGAGCAACTAGAACAGCTTAAGAGTACAGAACTGTTTGTAGAGATACTCTCTCCTAGCATGGCAACAAATCTACACAAAGAGGGTGAAGCTACACCCTATAATGTACACAGAATTGCTACAGAGAAAGAGACTTTTTCTGTAGTAGATGCGAAACTGGCTATAGAAAAAGCCTATATGGCTACAGAAGAGACGATGGTTATTATACTTGTCTCAAAGAACTTCTCTCCTATTGTCCAAAATAAACTACTTAAAGTGATAGAAGAACCACCTAAAAACAAAGAGTTTATACTTATTACAGAGAGTAAATCAACACTCCTTGACACCATAAAGTCTCGTTTACCTGTAACAGTATTGAGTGAGACTAAAGAGTGTGAAGCGTTAGCTCTTAGTATGGAACAGCTATCTTTAGAAACGGTGTATGAGTTTATACAGACGCATAAACGTACCGATGTTAAAGCGATGAAACCTCTTATAGAGCAGATAAGTAAAGAGGCGATAATCTCTCAAAAATACAACTTAGATGAAAAAACTTTAACACTCTTCTCTAATGCATTTATAGCTTTAGATATAGGCTCACCACCGATATTTGTACTCAATGCGTTGCTTTTAAAGCTTCTAGCTAGAAAGAGAAGATAAGTTATGCATATTTATAAACTAGGTAATATCTCAGATAAAAAAACAACACTTAAAGCCCTTGGTGTTCAGAGTGCTGGGGTGAGTATTATGGCTAAGAAGATGGAGCTTTTTTGTTTTTACATTAAAGATTTAAAAACCCCAGCTGCAAATATCTTGAAACAAGATGCCTTAAGTATAGGGGCAGACTTAGCAGTGCCTAGTGGGGTGATACTCTGTGAAAAGCCAATGCATGACTGTATGCTTATAGGTACACTTAAACATATAGAGCTACTCTCACACAAAGAGTTGGCTCAACCTTTTGGACTTAAAAAACTAGCAATAGAGCTTAAAAAGTTTCTTAAAACTTTACACTACCCCACACAAATAATGGGTGTTATAAATGCAAACGATGATAGCTTTTTTAAAGAGAGTAGGTTTGTATCTGATGATGCTATAACTCAGTGTGAACAGATGATAAAAGAGGGTGCTTCTATTGTTGACATCGGTGCAGTCTCCTCTCGCCCTAATGCTGATGTAGTGACAGTAGAGGAAGAGCTGTTACGTATGAAGCCTATTTGTGATGCTATCGCTTCTAAAAAGCTGTATGAAAAAGCAGTATTTTCCATAGATAGCTATACACCAGAAGTGATAGAGTATGCCTTAAAGTCAGGCTTTACTTTAGTCAATGACATTACAGGTGCAAGTAGTGAAGAGCTGATAAGATTATGCATAAAATATAGTGCAAAACTATGTATTATGCATATGCAAGGCACACCCCAAACGATGCAAACAAATCCTCTATATGATGATATTATGGTTGAGGTGAGTCAGTTTTTTGAAGAGCGTATTGCTAAGTGTGAAGCCTTGGGCTTAGCTAGAGAGTCTCTGCTTTTAGATGTTGGTATAGGGTTTGGAAAGACATTAGAACATAATATTACACTCATTAAAAATTTGGCACATTTTAAAAGCTTTGGATGTGAACTACTCATAGGAGCTAGCAGAAAGTCCATGATAGATAAAATCACTCCCACCCATACCAGTGAGCGTTTATCAGGTACACTAGCTATCCATTTAAAAGCAGTGGAGAATGGTGCAAATATTGTACGGTGTCATGATGTAAAAGCACATCAACAAGCGCTAAGAGTGCAAGAGGCATTACTATAAAAGATGATGCGTATTTTAAAATGGATGGTTCTACTCTTTGTAAGTTTAGTTGTATTTGTGGTATCAGTAGATTTATATATCTCTAAACAAGCCCAAGAACATCTGTATTCTCACATAAAAGAGGTACCAGCAAAAAAAGCAGCGTTAGTCTTAGGTACAGCTAAGTATGTCTCAAGAGGTAAAAAGAATTACTTTTATGTCTATCGCATAAGAGCAGCAGTAGCACTCTGGAAAGCAGGAAAAGTAAGAGCCATAGTTGTCTCAGGAGATAACGGTACGAAGTATTATGATGAGACAACAACTATGCAAAAAGACCTTATCCGTGCAGGTGTACCTAAAAAGTACATAAGCTTAGACTACGCAGGGTTTAGAACTTTAGACTCAGTAGTAAGAGCAGAAGCTATCTTTAATCTTGAAGACTACATTATCGTTTCACAAAAGTTCCATCTTGAACGTGCCTTGTTCTTAGCACAAGCCAAAGGGCAAAAAGCCATTGGTTTTGTGGCAAAAGATATTGCTGGAACAGCTGCTGCTTACAGAATGAAAGCACGAGAGTACCTAGCTAGAGCAAAAGCTTTTTTAGATGTTTATGTGTTACACACAGAACCTAAGTTTTATGGAAAGAAAGAGAGAGTACGCTATAGGTAGTGTTATATACCACCTTGTAACCATGTAAAAAAATCACCTATAGGGTCAAAGGTGTAAGATGCTTGTTTCTCTTTATACATATACCCTTTTGAAGGTGTTTTTTTTATCTTAGGAAAGTTACTGTTTACTTTTGTAGCCCCTCCTGCCTTTTTCCACTCAAAAATTTGTCGTAACTCTCCACCATCTAGCCAGATGCCATGGCGAAGACATCGGTCTATGATAACCCCACTTACCGCTCTATAGTTTGTACGTTGCATAATCTTATTACAGACAGGACACGAACGGTATTTGACAACCCTCTCTTGTTTATGTCTAGGGTTATTTTGAACAAAACGAAGTACATGTAAATCTATCTGCTCTTTGGGAGTACTCTGTTTATCTATCAGTTGTTCTAAAATATCTTCTATAATAAACAGACCATCACACTCATGACAACGCTGAACAAGTAGTCTCTTTTTTAAACCTATATTGATGTTGTCAAATGCTACATCGCATACAGGGCAGTTTAGTGTAGTGTTTTTCTCTTCTATCTCTATGGCTGAAAGTACCCCTAAGTTTAAAGGATTCCTTTGCCCACAATAGCTACAAATAGCACCCTCTCTTGGTAGTGGAGCAGAACAAAATTTACACTTCACTTATAACTCTTCTAAAATAGTATGTTTCTTCTTCTCATACTCTGCACTGCTGATAAGCTCTGCCTCAAAAAGCGTTTTAAGTTTGGTAAGTCTCTCTACTATCGTGTCATTAGTTTTGGTGTTAGAGAGAGGTTCACTAAGGTTAGAAGAGAGCATACTCCCCGCATTTGCTCCCATGAAAACCCCTGCTGCACCTGCTTCGTTGGAGGCAGCGTCACTCAGTGCGTCTAGTTGCCTCATATCTTTATAGCTTACGCCTACTTGTTTTGCTGCATAGTGTGTGGCTTGGGTATCGGCTATTTTATTGATGCGATTTTTGGTTTTTTCATCAAACTCTGTACCCTCTATCCTAAAGTCATTTAGGGTAAAGCCTAAAGTTTCAAACTCTTTAACTAACTTCAGTTCTAACGCCTCACCTAACTCTTCTCTTTGTGCATCTATATCGTTATACGAAACTTTAGACTCTGCAAACATGTCACTCATGGGGTGAACTAAACGTGCATTGACTAGGGTTCTGAGTTCATCTACACCAAAATACTCTTGCTCTCCTACTATGGAGACAAAAAAACTTTTTGGGTCTTGTATCTGTATACTATAATTACCAAAAGCAAACAGTTCTACAGGAAAGTTATACACAGGGTCAATATACTTAATAGGTGCAACAGTTCCCCATTTTTGGTCAGCTAAGATACTTCTTTTATAGAAGTAAAACTCAGCTTTATGTTCACTCTCAAAAAACTGCATCGTTTTTTTAATCGTAGTAATAAAAGGGATGTTTGAAGTCTCTATGCTATAAAGACCTTCATGATGAAAAACCGCTTTTATCTTACCCTCATAGACAAATATACAACCTTGCGTAGGTCCAACAATAAGCTTAGAAGCATTTTTAATCTCATCACCATTACTACTCCATCGGTAAAAAAGTGTATCGCTATGCTCATTATCCCACTGCATAACAGAACGCAGTTGCCGTTTCAAAGGATCAAAAAATGCCATAATATCTCCTACATATTAATATAGTCTTATTATATCATAGTTCGATTTTTTGGTTTAGAGTTGTAGAATATAGTATATTGACATTGTAGCCCACTTGTGCTACAATAAATAAAAAAGGATGTATTATGGCACTTGATGCGACAGTAAGAGCTAGAATAGATGCAGGCTTAAAAGAAGATGTTGAAAAGATTTTATCTGAGATAGGTATCAGTACATCTCAGGCTATTGCTATGTTTATGAAAGGGATTAAACGTGAAAGAGGTATCCCGATGGAGTTGAAAATTCCTAATGATGAAACTTTACAAGCAATGAAAGATGCTGAGCTAGGTATAAATATGGAAGAAATTACGCTTGAAGAGATGATAGAAGAGCATAAAAGAGCTTATAGTTAAACGGCATAAGAGTTTTTTAAAAGATATAAGAAAGATACAACTTAGTGATAAACACTTTTCTAAATATGTTGTCTATCTTTCTAGGCTTATAGAAAAAAAAGATTTACCTATAGAAGCATTGAATCATCCTTTAAAAGGTGATTATATGGGGTATTATGAATTTCATATTAGTGGTGATGTACTTGTGGTATATAAAATAAAAAACAATGAACTTTGGCTTATACGTATAGGTTCCCATAATGAAGTATTTAAGAGGTAATAGATGACAAATAAACAATACCAAGAAAAAACAGACACCCTTAAAAAATGGGCATACGCCTATTATGTTGAAGACAATCCCATTGCTACAGATGAAGAGTATGACACGCTTTACCATGAAGTTTTAGACTATGAAA
>JAMOTA010000032.1 GCA_027068435.1 Sulfurovum sp. | reverse complement strand
GTTAAACAGGGTTCTTTCCTTTCTGGACATTTGTACCAGCACAAAAAACGTCTTGTATTAGTCTTATTAAATCATCTATAGGATGCTAAGGAGAGATTAACACTCTCTACCTTTTATAACACGAAGCTATGAGATCTACAATAAACTAACTACAAGAGGTGTAAAATGTATTATGTTGGAATTGATGTTGCAAAAGAGAAACATTATGTGTGTATCTTGGATAATACTAACGAGTTTGCTGTAAAACCGTTTTGGATATATTCAGATGTAGTAGGTCTTAGAGAATTACTGAAACGATTAGCTAATTTATCACTCAATAATGATGACTTTATCATAGGAGTAGAATCAACTGGAGCATTTAGTGAAAATCTCTATGAGTATATTACAGATGCTGATTACAAGGTCATATTGTTAAACTCTTATCAAACTGCAAAGTACAGAGACTTTAGTACTATGAAAAAGATTAAAAATGATGCTATTGATGCATATATCATAGCTGAGCTTTTATCTAGTCATAAATATAAAGAGAGTCATATAAGCAGTGAAGATTATCATTCACTAAAGGTTCTTGGTAGATTAAAGCGTTCTTTGGATGATAAGATAAAAAGCATTAAGCGAGAAATCTCTACTGTAATGGCTACAGTCAATCCAGAAATCACTTTAGTATTTAAAAATATCTTTACGAAAACAGCATTAGAGATCATTAAAGCCTATCCTACTGCTGTAGAACTTCAAAAAGCAACGCCAAAAAAGCTGACTAAGTTATTTCGACATATCAAAGGTAACAACTTTAACGATGAAAAGGCTAAGTATTTAATAGAGCTTGCCAAATCTTCCATCTACGGTGGTCGTGCCAATGAATCAAGGGCTTTAATGATTAAGACTAATATTAAGATATTAGAGCTTTTAAGTCAAGAAAAACAAGAGATTGAAGCAAAAATAGATACTTTAATCAAATCTGGTATATCTAAAGAGTTAGATGCACCTATTGAAAATCTCAAATCTATTCCAGGTGTTTCAGATAAAACCATAGCAGCCATTCTTGGAGAGTGTGGAGATTTAACAAGATTTAAATCTGCCAAGGCCTTTATAGGTTATCTTGGATTATATCCAACTCAGTATCAGTCTGGAAACTCTATGTCTGTTGGAACTCTTGCAAAAAGAGGTATTCCTATAGCCAAGCATGCACTATATATGGCTGCTGTATCTTCTGTCTTACATAACCAGGAACTCAAAAAAATATTTCGAGATAAAGTCTCTTCTGGTAAGAGCAAAAAAGAAGCACTTATTATCATCTCTAAAAAATTAGCAACAATCATATACTCAATTTTTAAGTACAACACACCTTATAATGCCAAGAGAGTTTTAATATCTCTATAATCTTAAAACGGTTAGTTTTAACACTTGTGAAAACAATGAGTTTTTAAAGAACACAGACCAAATTATATAAGCTTTTCTATAGTGCTTATACTTTAGTATTTGATCATCTGAGCATTTATTTTTTTAAATACTCAAATAATGAAACACATTTCTCATGTCTATAAAGAATAGTTACTTGTTTAAGTTATTCTTTATAGGATGGTTCTTTATATTACTTTT
>JAMOTA010000031.1 GCA_027068435.1 Sulfurovum sp. | reverse complement strand
GACATTGATACTCTTGTAGATGAAGCCAAAGAGAAGAGTCACTACCAACTTACAAATAGTAGTATTGTTTTGTGTGGTATATGTGAAAGTTGTCAAGAAAAGTTACTATCTAAATAACACTACTTAGTTCATCAATCGAAGCTCGTATAACCTTTACATTTGTATGTACTGTCTCAGAGATTTTCTCTATTTTTATAACATCATTAATAATTTTTTCAGATTTTGATGCATTTTGAGTATAACTCTCAATTGTCTTTTGGGCTAAGGAAACACCACTCTCTATTGTATCTGTTATCTCTTGCATTTGAACCGAAGTGTTACTCGATGTTTCAGCCAATATTTCTATAGTTTTTGAACTAATATTCATCTGTTCACTTGTATCATTTATGGACTGACTTACTACATTTATAGTTGCATTTATCTCTGTAAGAGATTTTTGTGTACGTTCTGCAAGTTTTCGAACTTCATCAGCAACTACAGCAAACCCACGACCATGTTCACCCGCACGAGCTGCTTCTATAGCTGCATTTAAAGCAAGTAAATTTGTTTGATCTGCTATGTCAGCTATAACAGTAATAACCTCTTTAACCTGTGCTGTATCAGAAGAAACCTTACTTAACTCATCTGCTAAAATATTTTGAGCATGAGATGCCTCACCAAGTTTTTCTACTATGTCTGTTATCTCATCTTTAACTTCATGTAGTTGATGACTTACCTCGACAATATTCTCTTTAGAAGTAGCTGCTTCTTGAAGATCATTTGATAAAGTTACTTTTAACTCTGCACCCATCTGTGCAATCTCATCTATAACAATTTTCTCTTCATCCATACTCTTTCTGGCCTGAATATACTCACCATCTATTTTAGTTACTATCTCTACAACTAAACCAGCCTTCTCATCACTATCTTTTGCATGCAAAAAAACTTCTTGAAATTCATTAACATGTTTTACGGCTTCTGTTAACTCTGAGTTATACTCATTTTTTAAAATAATTTTCTTACCCTCTTCCAAGTTATCAAGCTGTTGAATTAAAGATTTTGTCATATCTACACCATTCATTTTTTCATCTAAATCATGAATAAGAATAACAATAGCAATAACATACTGAACAATTTGCCCTATAAGATTATCTGTAAAAAAAGTCCCGTTTAAAATAAGTAAAATAATACCAACATAGTGAATGAAACGCATTCGAAAGAAAAGAGAGTGTAACATTTTAAAACCTTTTATATATGATTAAAAAACATTATATCTGAAACAATTTTTTCTTTTTCTTAAAGCTTATAAAAGAATTTTACTTGCGACACTAAAAACTGCAGACTCTGAACGAAGTACCATAGGTGTTTTAAGGCGAAAGACATCCTGCGCAGCTAAAGAGTTCTTCTCTTGGGGAGAAAATCCACCCTCACACCCGATCAATACCCTTTTAAATGCTACACCACCCTCTAAAATAGTATCACTAAAATCAAATACTTTTGTATCAGGATACTCTTTTATAAAAGCATCAATATTTTTATAAGTGTCAAAAGTTAAAAAAGATGTTCTCCCACTCTGTTGCATTGAGGCTTCTACTATTCGCTCATAGCGTTTAAAATCTACTTTAAAGTTTTTTTGACTTCTCTCACAAGAGATAAAGGAAATTTTACTTACACCTATCTCACAGAGGGAGGGTAGCACTTTTTCTACAGACTTTGCATCTATTACACACCATGCTATATGTAGCTCTTGTTCGCTTTGAACTTTAAGCTCTTTTGATTCTATTAATTTTAATACAGCAACACGCGGTTCTATTTCTATTATTTTATAAATATGTAACTGTGTCACTGCTTCTTTATTTCTAAATGCAATAGTGTCTCCTACACCATGGCGTCTCACTTTTATAAGGTACTTATGAAGCTCACCTTTTAAAGTAAGCTTCTGTGCCCCTGCACTCTCTTCAAAAATGTAGATCACAGAACCCACATCCAAATAGCAATAAGCAGTACCATGATAAACTCTATCTGTAAAATCGTTCTTGCAAGAGGTTTATAAGCATTAAATGCATGATCCTTTGTAGTGCTTAGGTATCGTAAAGACTTTACACGTTTTACCTCTAAAGCGATGTAAATAATACTAATTATTATCATAACAATATTTGCAAATGTAAAGTCTAAATGTTTTGCAGCCATCATAATAATACCTGTAAAAATCACTAAGCCTAAAGTGGTAAAAGTTAAAGGTTGTAAAAAAATACTACTTATACGTTTGTACTTTTTAAGGTCGTTGTAACTAATTAAGATAAACAAATTTAAAAATATTATGGCTAAAATAGCCCCTGCGCCGATACTATGTAGGTTTAAACCCATGTTATACATTTCATTCATAGCGAAATTATAATATAATAAACTTATTAAATTTATAAGGCTTTAAATATGGCAATTTCTGTTGAGAAAGCACTCCAACTCATTTACACAAATATAAAACAAAAATCTCTTAAAATTCTTCCTATTGAGGAGGCTCTTGGCTCCATTTTAGCGGAGGATATAATTGCATCCCACAATCTTCCTCCATTTGACAACTCCGCTATGGATGGGTACGCTGTAAAAGTAGAAGACTCCGCAAAAAGTGTCAAAGTTACAGCTACTATTTTTGCAGGCGATAATTTTCAAGGAGAACTCTGTAGTGGCACTGCTATAAAGATTATGACAGGTGCAAGAATTCCTCTTGGAACACAATGTATCGTTCCAATAGAAGATATAAAAGAGCTTCCAGATGCCATAGAGTTACCAGAAAATCTTACTATGAGCAGACATATTCGTTTTGCAGGGGAAGATATAAAAAAAGAGACTCTCCTCTTAAAGGTCGGGACACCTCTTGGTGCACATCAAATCACACTCTTAGCTTCTCAAGGTATTAGCCATATAAAAGTACATAAAAAACCACGAGTTGCACTCTTTGCATCTGGTAATGAGCTTAAAATGCACTTTGAACAGGTAGAAGCATATCAACTCTATAACACAAACACACCGACACTCCTCTCTCGTGCCAAAGAGTTAGGATGCGAAGTTGAATTTATAGGAACAGCCCAAGACACTATGCAAGATATTAAAAAACATATACAGAGTGCCTTAGAATGCGACCTTGTCATTACAAGTGGAGGAGTGAGTGTTGGTGATGCAGACTTTACTAAAGAGGCATTTGGTGCCTTTGGCTATAAAATACTCTTTGATAAAATAGAGATAAAACCAGGTAAACCAACTACATTTGGAAAAGTTGGTGAGACTCTTATTTTAAATCTTCCAGGAAATCCTTTAGCAGCTTCACTTAACTTTGAACTCTTTGGAACAAGTATTATCTATGCATTGAGTGGTAGAAGCGATAAGTTTACAAACAGTATAGATGTAAAAATGAAAGAGAAGTATAACTTAAAAGCAGGAAGAAGAACTTTAATTCCAGGATTTTTTGATGGTGTATTTTTTACCGCTTGTAAAAACTTTGCCCCAGGAATGGTCTCTCCCCTTAGCATTGCAAATGGTTTTATTATGGTAGATGCATCACTCTCTTGTTTAGAAGCGAATAAAACAGTAAAGTTTATAAGTACAAAATTTTCTTTTACACATACAGAGTTTCAAAATCTTACTACAGTGTAACTCTGTTTCAGCTCAAGAGGTTATACACTTAAAGGATTTTGAAACACTACACCACTTAAAAGTTTTTCATAGAGCTGACTATCTTTAAAGCTCTCTAAAATTGCTTGAGAAAATTTTATCTCTTCTAAGGCAATTGTTCCCATTGCTTGAGAATATGCATCCTCTTTAAAACATTGAGCATAGCCTGTCTGTGTTTCATGTACTATAATAGAGTTGAGCTTTACCTCTTTTTCTCCATTAGAGGTAGATGTAAGTTGTAAAAGTTTATCTATCATCACAAATATTACTCGTGAAAACTGCTCTGCTGAGGGTGAAACTGGAAGTTCTACCCATCTATCTGAATGGGCTTTCATACTTTTAAGATATGCCGCATCATCCCCACTCCAAAGAGCGATGGCATGATCAAAACTCTCTACTAAGTCTTTCATATTTTGCTTCATCAAACCAAAGTCATAGACCATTTGACCATTATCTAAAAAGTTTGACTCAAAAAGCAGCTCAACTCTATAGGAGTGACCATGAAGAGAACTACGACATTTCACAGTTGAGCAACCACGAACTATATGTGCATTTTCAAATTTAAAAAGTTTTCTAATTATCATAAAAAGAGTATAACATAAATTATAAAACCAACATTTTTTGGCTTATGTTTTAAACTTCTCAAGCTTCAAATTTAAGTTATTAAAATAGGTACTATTTTTAATTCACTTGCAGTTCTAAAAGACATGTATATGTTTACTTTTCATGCATATATTATATCTTTTTCGCCTCAAGGGGACAGGGAATTAAACCCAATTAGATTAAAAATTCTTATGAAAAATCTATTTAAAAACTTATATCTACACTTTAATTTAAGCTCAAAGAATATTTAAAATAATGCTATAATTTCTTAAACAGTTGAGGAAAAACTATGAAACTTAAAAAACTCCCTATTGGTATATCAACACTTCAAACTATACGAGAAGAGGATTATCTTTATGTAGATAAGACAGATATTGCACAAAATCTTATAGAAAATGGTCACTACTATTTCCTCTCTCGTCCAAGAAGATTTGGGAAGTCTCTCTTTCTTGATACTTTAAGAACTATTTTTAGAGGAGAGAAAGAGATTTTTAAGGGTTTAAGTATTTATGAGAATGGCTATAAGTTTGTGAAGCATCCTGTAATTCGCATTAGTTTTAATGATGGGGATTTTAAAACTACAGATGAGTTTAAACAGACACTCTATGAAGTCTTAAAAATAAATCAAAGAGATTTAGAGATAAGCTGTGATACCGACTTATCCATAGCAGGGTGTTTCAGAGAGTTAATCTACCAAGCTTATAAAAAATATGATAAAAAAGTAGTCATACTTATAGATGAGTATGATAAACCGATACTTGATAATATTGACAACAAAGATGAAGCAACAAAGAGAAGAGATGAGCTTAAAAGTTTTTACAGTGTCATAAAAGGTGCAGATGAGTACCTAAAGTTTGTATTTATTACGGGTGTGAGTAAGTTCTCTAAAGTCAGTCTCTTTAGTGGTTTAAATAATCTTGATGATATTACTTTAGATAAAAAATACTCTACTATCTGTGGCTATACACAAGGAGATATAGAGAGTACTTTTGCAAAGCATCTTCAAGGACAGGACTTCGTAAAAATTAAAAAGTGGTATAACGGTTATAAATTTCTAGGGGAAGGTGTCTATAATCCTTTTGATATTTTACTTTTTATCTCTAAAGGCTTTGAGTATAGAAACTATTGGTTCTCTACGGCTACACCTAGCTTTCTTCTCAAGCTGATAGAAAAAAACAACTACTTTTTACCAAACTTAGAGAACATTGTTAAAGATGAAATGATGTTAAATAGTTTTGATGTGGATTGTATAGAACTTGAAACTCTAATGTGGCAGACTGGGTATTTGACTATTAGTCATACTGAGACTGTTTTTGATAGTATAGAGTATCATCTTAGTGTTCCAAACCTAGAGGTTAGACTCTCTCTTATGGGAAGTATTGCAGAGTTTATGACTAAAAACTCAAACAGTGTACGTCCCTCTAACAACATTAAAAAAGCACTTTTTGCTCAAGATTTTACAAACTTTGAGATAAATCTAAAAACACTCTACTCTTCTATACCCTACAATCTTTTTACAAAAAATGATATGGATAAAAAAGAGGGGTATTATGTCTCTCTGTTTTATGCTTATATGAAAGGACTAGGGTTTGAGTTGGTAGGTGAAGATGTCACGAACAAAGGTCGTATAGATATAACTCTTAAGCTCGACACTGCCATATATATTATGGAATTTAAGGTAGATGATACAAGTGCCTTAAATCAGATAAAAGAGAAAAAATATCATGAAAAATATTTAGATGAAAATCTTCCTATTTATTTAGTAGGTGTGGCTTTTGATACTAAAGAGAGAAATATATCTCAGATTGAGTTTGAATTAGTTCAAGAGATAGAAGGAAAAATAGATGAAGATTAAAACTATGAAACTTAAAAAACTCCCTATTGGTATATCAACACTTCAAACTATACGAGAAGAGGATTATCTTTATGTAGATAAGACAGATATTGCACAAAATCTTATAGAAAATGGTCACTACTATT
>JAMOTA010000030.1 GCA_027068435.1 Sulfurovum sp. | reverse complement strand
GAAGGGTGTACAGATGGGTGTATAGACTTTAACCTACTCTCAAATCCCCATTTGGTATAATGCTCTAAACGATGCCCTAGTCGCTACAAGAACTTTAACCTACTCTCAAATCCCCATTTGGTATAATCATTATCGCATAATTATTACAATCCATGCCACTTTAACCTACTCTCAAATCCCCATTTGGTATAATTATAGTATTGACATGAGTACACAAATCATCACTTTAACCTACTCTCAAATCCCCATTTGGTATAATTTCTCATTGGTTGCACTTGCACTTTTGGCAACTTTAACCTACTCTCAAATCCCCATTTGGTATAATAATACTAATATCTCTTCGCAATTCATCGTTACTTTAACCTACTCTCAAATCCCCATTTGGTATAATGAATTGTATCACCTAATGATTCAACTCTGTACTTTAACCTACTCTCAAATCCCCATTTGGTATAATGGTACTACTGGAGAGTAAAGGCATATCGGCACTTTAACCTACTCTCAAATCCCCATTTGGTATAATAATAAATACCATGTACAGCTATCCGTACATGACTTTAACCTACTCTCAAATCCCCATTTGGTATAATCTGGTCTTGTAAAAGGTGAGAGAAAGATTTACTTTAACCTACTCTCAAATCCCCATTTGGTATAATTCCAATCCAGTAATCAAACTTGTGTTAATACTTTAACCTACTCTCAAATCCCCATTTGGTATAATAGGCATCTTTCAAACCCCGTAATATAGGGGTTTGTAGCTATATATCCACTAAAAAACCATCACTGTTTGCTTCTGTTGGGCTACCTTTTCTTCTGGTTTTTCTCTGTAATTCTCCACTATTATCATATTACTATACTGACTTTCTGTTATTTTCATGATACGAATAGAGCCATTATGCGGTGATTCTGCTTCTATTTTCTTCTCATATTTCTCTGCTATAGATAAACTTCTACAAAATCGTATATAGATAGAGTACTGAAACATAATAAAGCCATGTCCTAGTAAGCTATTTCTAAACTTACGATATTTATCTAAATCTTTTTTGGTCTCCGTAGAGATATCAAACATTACAAATAAAACCATTTTTCTATACCCACTTATTGCTCCTCCTATATCTCTCATCTCTTAATCAAGAAAAATAGTTCAATATCATCTCTCTTATTTAAACAGTAAGATTGGTATGATGAAACGATACTCTTAATAGCATCATTAACTAATACATATTGACCATGGGTACTTTTAACTTTACGATAAAGTAGTGCCATTAGCTCATGCTTATGTTGTGTAGTAAGTGAACTGTTTTCCTTAACATTAGATACTACATACTGATCTACTATAGGTCTAAAAGGTTCTAACAAATCATCTGCTAAATTATAGGCATTTAGTTCACTAGAATGCCACATACCAAAAGAGGGATTGAGACCATAAGCAACTATATGCCTGATGATAGAGCTTCTAATGATACTATAGCCATAGTTAAGAGCTATATTTCTACCATCTTCTTCATTGCTCCTGCAAAATCTTTTACCAAAAATAGCTTTAAAGTAGTAAGCTGCTGCTATAGCTTCTATGTTGCCTTTATCTGCTGAGTGAACTTTTTTTATGAGTCTATAGAGGTACTCATCTTTGTTTATGCTATTTAGAACATCTGCTTGATTGAGTATCTTAGAGATAATGACCTCTTTCCATAGTCTATTGAGTCTTGGTTTACTGGTGTTTATTTGAGCTTTTTGTATCTTACTGGTTCGGCTATTTTTATAGAGACCTGTACAGATAGCAGAGGGGATGAACTGTTCATCTACAAACACCACGGCTATATTTGACTTTGCCGTATGTGAGAGAAGTGATGAGGTGATGGTAGTTTGTTGATTTTCCACAATGAGTATATCTATATCATCTAATGATACAAGTGTAGTACCTAACTCATTTTTGACAGACATAGAGTTATTTTGGTAGCTTAGATAGGCTCTATTTTTAATGAAAATTTGTTTGAAAGACATAGAAGTATCCCGAATTAGAGTATAAAACTCGTGAGGCTCGGGAAAACACCTCTTGCTTTAACCAAAGCTATCAAATCCCCATTTGATATGAGATGATTATAGTCATTTTTACTTTTCATTTTGCTTATCCTCTGTTATATTGCCAAAGAAGTCTATTTTTACTTTAGAAATGATAGTTATTTTATTTGGTGTTACCGCACCATCTTTACTCTCTTTTATTTCATCATTTTTATTGATTTTTCTAAAGCTATTATGATTTATATTTTTAATAGATAACTTATTGTTTGACCCAGCTATAAGTCCACCCCCATTAAAAATAAAATACTTCTCACTGTTTTCTTTTGTATTTTTAACTTTTATTATATCATTTTTATACAATGTCAGACTAGGTACTATATCATCAAAAATATCATTATACTTTTCATTTATTTTTGTCTTAATATGAGGATTAGCAATAGAGCTAAAATATTTCAATCCTACAACTTGACTTTGTTTAGGATGACTGTATAGTTCTACACAAAATGTACTCTCATTCTCTTTTATAACAAAAGGCTCTTTGTAATTTATAGCTTGTTTAAAATTTTCTACAGATAATCTTTCTATACTTCTTTCATCTCTTTGTGAAAAGAGTATGCTATCTGCCGATGTTTTAGATATTTTAACTTTATGAAGCCTCAGACTCTTCACTATCTGTTTTTTACCATTTTTGACAGTAAAACTACACTTTAGTGCTTGGAGTTGCGTAGATAGAGATTTACTCTCCTCTTGCATGGGTTTCATCTCTTCCCTAATAGAGTCATTTAGCTCTTTGTGCTGTTTAGCTGTTTTAATCTTATTTTTGTACTTTTCTATCTCTTTAGTGGTAGTATCTATTTTACTTCTTATCTCTAGTAGCTTATTGGCATAGACCTCTATAGCTTCTATTATCTTCTTTTGTTTTATAGGATTTAGTCTTGATTGTATGGATTTTATTTCATCAAATACCTCTTTATCACTTCTAGGCTTTGGAAATCCTCCTATACTTTTGATAAGTAGAGAAGTATCTATAGCTACCTTTTCCATCTCTGCTAGTATCTCTCTTTTCTCATCTTTAGGGTCTTTTGTTACATATAGCTTCAAGTTACCATCTTTGAAGCCCTTCATATTTGTTTTTCTTTTATTGTATGGACAGACATGCAGAGCATTTGTTTCATATTTATGTACTAGTTCTTTTAGATGCTCTACTACATTAACCTCACTACTAGAGATAGGTATGGTATTTGAGAGTTTCTCTTTGAGAGCTTTTGTTTTAAACCTGTTTTCGTTTTTCTTAAAGTGGTTGTGAAGTGACTGTGTGGCTGAGGGTGAACATAGAGCAATAGTAAAGGCATCTAGCGTATGGTGATAGTTGGTATTTCTATCTTTTTTATCTTCTTCATTTTTAGGCATTACAGTGTGTATGCCCCACATATATTTGAGTTCACTTATCGCCTTACCAGATACACTAAATATATGCTCTTCTCCACCTTTATTATATGCCGTTGTATTAGGGTATAAGTAGTGGTTAAGATATTTTGCAATACTTCTAGTAGCAGAACGAGTATCATTGAGGTAGCTATCTTGCCAATTCTCTTTTGCCATAGCATTTTCTATAGTTGCTTCATCAGTGAGCCACTTATATTTAGAACTTTTTACGTGAAGTTTAATACGCCCCTTAAAGTTCTCCCACTCTCCTATAGATTTGAGATAAGTTATAGGACTTTGTGAGCCTTTATTTTGGTTACATTTTTTGTGTACTAAGATTTTATTTTTTTGAGAGTTTATCCATATTACCGAACGAGGTATAAAGTGTTCTATCTCTGTAATAGTCTCATTAAATGCTTCATCTTTAGTCAAATTTTTATCACAATAGAGACACTCACACTCTTGCTCCTTAAATAGCTTAGCTCTTTCTATATTTTTATGGCTATTGTTTATATCATTGGCTTTAAGATACTTCTCTGCTTCCTTATTTTTTCTATTATACTCTGTTTGATTTTTAGTTATTTTCTCTTCTTCTTTTTTAGAGTTCAGCTCTCTAGCTGTCTCTATACGTATCTCATCTATCTTGCCATATTTTTCTATAAGTGTATTGATGAGCTTCCGTAGTATGCCAACAACCCTTTTGACTTTAGGTGACATCATAGGCTGATAAAAAAGATGCTCTGTTTTAAAATAAGAGATATTTTTTTGAAGCCACTCTATATCTGCTTTACTAGGTTCAAGAGGTGGGAGGTAGTCATAGCTAGGCATTGCAAGATATTTACTATTGTAACATAGAGAGTCCAAAGCTTCGGAGTGTATTTTTCCTTTTTTATTCATAATCTCCAATACTTCATTGGCAAACTTTAGCGAAAATCGTCCAAACCCATCCATGTGTGTCAGTCTAGCCACATCTTCTACAAAAGAATCATCTACAGCAACATTGTATTTTTGGATTATTTTATTGATATGCTCTACCCGAGAGCTGTGGTTTTTATAGTAATACAATTCCAATAACACTTCATTATAAAATTTATTTTGAGTATTTTTAAAATCTATATTGTGTTGAGTCAATACCTCTAACATAGCCCTATATGCTTGTATGTTAAGTAGTAGTAACTCTTTATCATCTTTAATGTATATCTTGATATTTTTAAAACCAGCATTTTTATATATATTTTTGTTATTTATTTTATCTGCATTTGGGCTATTGAGCCAAAAATCAACTACTTGGTCTTTTTCATCTTTTGTAAATTGTTTCACTTCCCCATTTTTATCTACAGCCTCATAGTTATCTATACTCTGTCTTAGTGTTAGTTCTACATTGACTATATTTGCCAAAGGCATTCTCTTTTCTGCACCTTTAGGGTTAAACTCATCATAAAAAGAGCAATACTCCACCATTCCTTCAAAGCTTTTTAGAGGTCGTTGAAAGAAAGGTCTATTAGTGATAGTCTCATCTAGTATCTCATCCATAAATGCTTGACAAGTCTCAGTAGTATCAAACAGATCTGTATTATTAGCTTGTGATAATACGAATACTTTAAACTCCTCTTTGTGCATACCTCTATCTAGGGAGTTACTATAGTCACCTTTTTTGTTACGAATAGCGATATTTTGATGGTTATCTTGTAGAGCCTTTCTCTGTGCAGTTAATACCATAGAGGGCAGCAGATAATCTTTTTTGTTATATAGTTTTTTATTATGATTTACTGCTTCATTGATAGCACCATCTTCATCATCACTATCATCATTTTGGATAGTGGCGAACATATTGTTATAGCCTCTATCTGTGAGGATAGAGTAGGTAGCTAGAGTAAACTCATCCTTGTCTAGTTTTCCACCTAAAACAGCTCTTTCTCTAATACCGTATACATCTTTATCTTTGATAGAAAAACTACCGAGATAAGTAGTAGTATCTTTTATAAAATCATCTGTAGCTAGAGAGTATTTGACAAATATCTCTCTAGCAATTTTATTTCTACGGCTTTTTCTTCTATGCAGTCGTCTAGCACCTCTAGCTACTCTTCTATCCTCTGCAGACACTGAACTTGAAAAGATGATACTGTTGCTAGCTATCTCTTCAAATACTATCTGACTATCTTTTTCACTTAGATTCAGTAATGAAAAACCTATACTATTTGAACCTATATCTAAACCTAAAACTTTTTTTGTATTTATCATTAACATTTACTACCCTTTAAAAATTCTTCTATATTATAGCTATTTTAGGAAATAAATTCTTACAAAAAGTTGTCCAAATTTTTCTGGATATTATTTAAATCATAAAAATAGAATATTACTTCATTTTAAAGTAACAACTTTGAACAAAAATACGATAAAATAGTAGTTAAAATTTATGGTTGGAGTAGATTTGAAAGTATTAGAAGATTTTGGAATACGTAAAATAAAAAACTATTATCATCTTTTTGAAAAGAGTCCAAAGTCTCACTATACTACAGTCTATGCACTTTTTACCTCTCCCTATCTCTACTTTTTAACATCTATTGCTTTTTTAATTGGTTTTAGTTTAACTGTACCTATTATATGGTTGGAGCTTCAGTTTGATATATTTAACCTTGATACTGTAGAGTTTGGGAAAATTGCTATTTATCTTTTTGTTCTTATTGTTTTAGTAACTTTAGAGTTTTATCTACTTTTTATCTTGGGTTTTTATACTATTGCATATTATATTTACCATTTAAAGCATATAGAAGAGATAGAAAGTCAACACTTAAAACAGACAGAATTTTTAGCACTTTTTGCTAGAGTTGTTATGGAGTTACCAGAACATGATACACCTAAGCATACTATTGAGTATCATCAATTAAGTAACATTAATATTGCAACTTTTACCGTAGTATATAAATTAAAAGTTGTAGTTAGTAACTTTTTCTTAAAGTTCATAATGAAACGTATATTAGTGAAGTCTTCATTTCGCGTTTATACGCCTTATATAGCTACCTTAGGTACAGGATTATGGGATGCGATAGTCTTTTACAAAACAATAAAACACTCTCAGTACAAGGTTATGGTTAGATACACCATAGACTATCTTCTTCTGCATAAAAAAGCGTTACTGCTTAAAGATGTTAATATTAGAGCGATACTCAATAGATATTATTACTATGGAGAGTATAGTAATAATTTAGATTACTTACTTAACCAACTACTGCAAAGTACAAACAGGCACTTTGAAGAAGAGAGTTACATAGATATTCATGTAACACAAACCTGTCACCATCAACTTTTACTACTTATTTATGCATTTAAAGAAAAATTACACACAAAAAAAGAGAGACAAATTATAAAAAGCATAAATACTAATAAAACGATTGAAAGAGTTAGAGAAGCACTAAAAAGTGGAAATACTAAGAAAATACGAGAATTTATTGATCATTTACCCTCTAATTAGAGTAAAAAAGTTTATTTGTTCCTAGTATTTAACTTTTTTAGGTATAATCTCGAACTTTTCTGCAAGAGAATATCAAACTTCTTTTAGATACATAAGATGTATCTCCTTTTTTCCACGTAAACACGTGTGATAGTTTGGTATCAAGTTGCATAAAATAGGGTTTAATATAACCACTTGCAACTTTAGAACCGTTCTATCGCCAAGCACATATCACCCCACACTATATATACACGAAAGACAACTATGAAATTTTCAGATTTTAATTTAAAAGACACTATACAGGCTGCTATAACAGAAGCAGGATTCACAGAACCATCTCCAGTACAAAAAGATGCTATACCTTTAGTATTAGAAGGTCATGATATGGTGGCACAAGCTCAAACAGGTACAGGTAAAACTGCCGCATTTGGACTACCAATGATGTCTATGATGAAAGCAGACGGAAGTGTAGAAGGACTAGTTATCGTTCCTACACGTGAACTTGCAATGCAAGTATCTGATGAGCTTTTTCGTTTTGGTAAACTCTCAGGTCTTAAAACAGCTACTGTTTATGGTGGTACACCTTACGGTAAACAGATTGACCGTATTAAGCAAGCTTCTATCGTAGTAGCAACGCCAGGACGTCTTCAAGATCTTCTTATGTCAGGTAAAATCAAAATAAACCCTAAATTTGTTGTACTTGATGAAGCTGATGAAATGCTCGATATGGGTTTCTTAGACGAGATTAAAAATATATTTACATTCCTACCAAAAGAGCGTCAGACACTTCTTTTCTCAGCAACAATGCCAAATGCCATTAGAAAACTTGCTGAACAGATTTTGAAAAACCCTAAAACAGTTTCTATTACTAAATCTGAAAAAACAAATACTAAGATTACTCAACTCTACTACGTTGTGCAAGAGAGAGAAAGAGATGATGCTTTAGTAAGACTCATTGACTACAAAAACCCAGAAAAATGTATTATCTTCTGTCGTATGAAAAAAGAGGTTGATCGTCTTGTAGCTCACATGACAGCTCAAGGGTTTAAAGTATCTGGTCTTCATGGTGACATGGAGCAAAAACAGAGAGAAGTAACGATTAGAGCTTTTAAATCAGGTGGTATTGATATTTTCATCGCTACAGATGTTGCGGCACGTGGTCTTGATGTAAATGATGTGACACATGTATTTAACTACCATATCCCTTTTGATTCTGAGTCTTATGTTCACCGTATTGGTCGTACAGGTCGTGCTGGTAAGTCTGGTGAAGCTATTACTCTAGTAAGCCCTAACGAATTACGTACGATTAAACGTATAGAAAAAGATGTTGGTACGACTATGGCTTCACAAGTCATCCCTACACGTATGGAAGTTCAAAACAATCGTTCTGATGAGTTGATTGCTAAAATTGCAGATACAAAAGTAACAGATAAAGCTATTGAGCTTGTGAAAACACTTCAACATGATCTTGACATCGTTACTATTGCTCACCTATTGGCATCTATGATTCAAAGTGAAAACTCAGTGAAGGGTAAAGATACTATTGGTCTTGGTCTTGAAGAGATAGCACTTCTTATGGAACGTGCAATGCAACAACGTGGAAATGGTGGTGGAGGCGGACGTAACCGTGGACGCAATAACCGTGGAAGTAGCAGTAGAAACAGAAATGGTGGCGGTGGAAACCGTAATGGTCGTTCTTCTGGTAGTGGAGATCGCAATGGACGTTCAGGTGGTGGTGACCGTAATGGACGCTCTGGTGGAGGAGATCGCAATGGTCGTTCGGGTGGAGGACGTGACAGCCGTAATGGTGGACAAGGCAGTAGAGGATAAGTTTATCTTCTGCTCTAAAACAAAATAGTATAGCACTTTTAAAGTGCTATATCAAAGATAACTTCGATTTATATACACCCCTCAAATACCTTTTCTACTCTTATAGTACTTCTAAATTTTAAGCATTAAAATACATACGCTATTTGGAGTAATATATTTAGTAAAAAAATAATAAGGAAGTAAGAGTAAGAGTTTCAAAAGCCCGAAGGCTTTTGAAAAGAAGGTTTACTTCATTGCAGCGATGTGATCTGCAACAGCTTTAATAGCAGCATCATCTAAAGAAGCTACTTGACCTTTCATAAGTGCACCCATACCATGTTGGTTAAGTGTACCTGCTTTATAACCATTAATTTGCTCAACAGTTTTTGCAGCATCTTGACCAGCAATAATTGCAGATTTACCAAGAGCAGCTTTTTCACCATTTGCACCATGACAACCAGCACATTTAGCATAAGTAGCTGCACCATCAGCCATAAGTAGTGTAGAAGCAGCGAATAACATAGAGATTGCAATTTTTTTCATTTTAGTTCCTTTTAAAATAATTATTTTGGAAGCAAGAGGACTTGCTTCAGTATCGTTGATAAAGTTCTAGTGTTTAAGAAAAACTTAACAGCTAGGAACATTTCCTGAATCAGATGCATACTCAATAGCAAAATCAACGATATGCGCAGCATGTTTATCTTTTACTTTTACACCACCACATAATGCAGCAGCTTCAGCTGGAAATGTACCACCATCTTTAATAGCTGTCCACTCATCAACAGTATGTTTTGCTGCAAATTTTGCACCTGAGAAACCACATGCAGATTTCATTTTTTTCATATAAAGTTTTTGTCCTTTTGCTGCGTCAGCAGAAACAGTTGTTGAAAGTACAGCAAGTCCAAGTAAAGCAGAAACTGCTATTTTAGTCATTTTAGTCATTTAATATCCTTTAAATTTTAAGATGATGAATAATAACATAGAATTGTGAAAAGATTGTGAGGAAATTAAAAAAAGTAAAGATTATTATAAAATAAATGCTTCAAGAAGTTACACATTTATATAAAACTTTAATTTTTTTATTTCAATTTACCAAAAACCTTAAATTTATTCCAATAAATCTTAATAGCATCATCGAGTTCTTTGTCACTTAAATGGCTTCTTTTCTTGATACCATAACTATCTATAAAAAGTTTAGACATTACAGAGATACTTTTAGATGGGTATTTTAAATAATGTTTAAGCCCTGCTTTTAAATTTTCCTCTCCACTATAAGTTTGTAGATACTCTTTAAACATCTGCTGCAAAGTTACAGGAAGATACTTATGACACTCTATACAGCTACGTGTATATATGTTATCTGCAAACAGTTCTAAAGTCAATACTAAAAATACTACTAATTTTTTTACCATTTTAATACCATTTTTGTCCCCTTACCTTTTATAGATTCTACCTCTATTTTAATATTATATTCATCTGTGATTTTTTCAACAATACTAAGACCTACACCGAAACCACCTTCACTTTGATTAAATCTCATATAACGATCAAACATAAATGGTATATCTTCTTCAGCTATTCCAATACCAGTATCTGAGATACTTAGTATATGATTTTTAAGAACAATCCTAATCTCACCACCACGGTTGTTGTATTTTATGGCATTAGAGATAAGATTATCAATAACTCTTACAAATTTACGCTTATCAATAAAAAGTATGCTATCTTTCAAATTTAAACTAAATGTAATCTTTTTAGATTTTGCTAAAATATCAAAATACTCCACCCTATTTTCTATAAGCTCTTTTATGCGTACATCACTATCTTGATTCTTTTTTTCTTGCTCTAAAGTTAAATAAGTTAAATCTTTATAGAGTGTCGATACTGTCTTTGCAGCAATATTTATACGGTTAAGCTTTTTCTTGTTTTTTTCTACCATTACAGAAGTATCCATCATCTCTATGTTAGCAAGTATTGCAGCGAGAGGGGTATTTAGCTCATGCGTTGTATCTTTAATAAATCTATCAAGCAGAAGGATAGAGTCACGCATAGGTTTTAGAAAAAGTTTAGCCAAATATAGACCAAAAAGTATAAACAGAAGAAAAATCATTAACCCATAACCTATAATATGTTTCCATATATGACTACGCCAAACACTATCATCTGAAATCTCTATAATAAGATATTTTGTTCCTAGATAATACTCATCTAAACTTTTTACAAAATGTATCTGCTTTTTATTTTGGGTAATATACATCTCTGTATCAAAACGTTCAGGAGTGTTTTCAAGTAGAGTGAATATCGGTACATACTCAATATCATAAATGGCACTTTTAAATCGTGTATCTCTAGGATAGCCTACCTTTTCATCAAAATAGTGATGAAGCTCTTTAAGCTTTTTAGTTTGAATATCTGCATACTTGGTTAAAGTAATTCTTTGTTGTGCAAACATCAATTTCTCTTGTCCCTGATAATAAAAAAGTGCAAGCATGATTAGCATAAAAATAACCATAGCTACATAGAGTGTTAAAAACCTAAGTAGAGATTTCTTTTCACTTCTGAGTAGTGAATTTGTAGCCTTGTTTTTTAATACTAACAACTCTTTCCTTACCTATTATCTTACGAAGGTTCTTAATGTAAGTACGAAGTGCTGTATCACTAGGCTCTTCATCGTAGTCCCATAAATGCTTATAGATACGTTCGTGCGAAAGTATCTCACCCTCTGCTTTCATAAAAAGCTTTAAAAGTCTTGACTCTTTATTGCCTAAAGAGACCCTCTCACTGTTAACGATAAGTTCATTGTTTTTAATCTCATAAGAGATACTTGGTGTAATTTGTATAAACTCTTTTGCTTCATGATAAAAACCTCTTTTGAGTAATGTATCTACACGTATATACAATTCCTTAAGAGAAAAAGGCTTACGTATATAGTCATCACACCCACTCTCAAAACCTCTCTCTAAGTCATCTACAGAGTCCATAGAAGTGATAAAAATAGCAGGAGCAACCAGCCCCTCTTCTCTACTCTTTTTAAGTAAATCAAAACCATTGATACCAGGCATATTGACATCAAGTAAGATTAAGTCATATTTACTCTCATAAAGCCTCTCTTGTGCTTCATATCCATCATAAGCCGATACCACTTCGTATCCACTCTCTTCAAGAAACTCAGTGACTGTTTCATTAAGGTTTGCATCATCTTCTATAAGTAGTATTTTACTCATCTACAGATACTGCTTAACCCAGTTTTGTAAACGCCCCGTACTTAACGCACCACTAACTCTCTCTACCTCTTTAGTAGCCTTAAAAAGTATAAGTGTAGGAATACTCTCTATACGATATTGACTACCTAAAGTTTGCTGTTCTTCTGTATTGACTTTTAAAAACTGCGCTTGAAGAGGCATAGCCAAAGCAGCCTCTTCATACGCTGGAGCCATCTGTAAACAAGGACCACACCAAGGAGCCCAAAAATCAACCACTACAGGAATGTCACTATTGGCTAAAAAAATACTAAGTTTTTCTGCATCTACTGCAACAGGTTTACTCTCTAAGAGTGAGTTTTTACATGAACCACAGTTAGCTTTTGCATAAGACTCTTTTTTAGGAATACGGTTTACTTTGAGACAATGAGGACATACGACATTAACATTCATTAGAAATTTCTCCAATTTAGATTAGTTTTTACTTTGTTAGGTATTATATCGTAGATAGTAAACATAATATAAATAGGAAAATAACATGGCAATAAAAGAACTTATAGTTGGTGGTGGGTGTTTTTGGTGTACTGAAGCAGTATTTGTACTTCTTAAAGGTGTAAGCAAGGTAGAGAGTGGTTACGCAAATGGACAAACACTTAACCCCACATACCAAGACATCTGTACAGGTGAGTCAGGACATGCCGAAGTAATCAAAATACATTACGACAACAGTATCATCACTTCAAACACTCTACTAGAGATCTTTTTTTTAGTACATAACCCTACAACCCTAAACCAACAAGGTGCAGACAGAGGAACACAATACCGTTCAACCATACTCTACACAGATGAAGAGACCAAAGAAGCAGCACAATCAGCCCTAAAAATAGCCCAACAAGACCATACAGATACCATTGTTACCACCATAGAACCGTTAGACCTTTACTACTCAGCAGAAGCCTACCACCAAGACTACTACCGTCAAAACCAAACGCAAGGCTACTGCATGGCAGTCATCCCTCCAAAACTAGCCAAACTAAAAGCTAAGTTTGCTAAAGAGATGGTATAAGTCATATATATCTAATATTTTAGCTATAATATAGCAAATAACCATAAAAAGGCTAATATGTTATCTTTTTTACCCAAAACCCCAACCGACATTATGCAAGAGCTTCAAGTCAAGTTTAAAGAGCGAAGAAAAAGCCTTGGCTATACTCAACCTGAATTGGCTACCCGTTCAGGGGTTAGCCTTGGTTCGCTCAAACGCTTTGAAGGAAGTGGGCAGATAGCATTGGAGTCACTTTTGAAGTTGGCTTTGGTGTTGGAGTGCTTGGAGGATTTTTCTGGGGTTTGTTGTGAAGAGGAGGAGAGGTATGGGAGTATGGATGAGATTTTAAAAAATCAGAAAAAGGATACATAAATGGAACAATGGTATTTGAAAAAATTATATGATGAAACATATCAACCAACAGTAAGGTTCGCATTTCAGGGAACTGTTAATTGGATGAGAGCATTAGCCATAAGTGTAGAAGATGAGAAATTTAATGAAAATTTAAAAGATTTTTATAAACATGTTAAAATAAGAAAATACAATAAAAAAGCTGATTTAGTAGTTTTTGAAAATATTTTAATGGCTATTCATAATTTGCATTCTATACAGGCTATAAATGATAAAGTAGATAATCCATACTCTGTAGCGATGACACAAATAGTTTCATGGTATTACACTGTATATTATGCTAGTAGTGCAATGATTGGAGCATCTGCTGGAACAACTCATAAAACTCATGCTGAAACAGCAAAGGTATGGAATAATAAACTTGTAGAAAGTAATTTAATCTTATATCCTTTTAATTTATCATTAGATACATTAGTTGAAAAAGATGTGGAAGAAAAAATTGAAAATCTTCGTAATAGCAATAACTATATCTTAAATGATTATCCAAATAACTTAGAAGAATCAAAGGGAGCTTTACTTTCATATTTACAGGGAACTGCTAAATATAAAAAACATCATATAGAAGAAGATGTAAAAAAGAGTAAAGACTTTAAAAATTTAGGAGTCAATAATTTTAGAAAAAAAGTTGCAAGAGAATTAAGAGATAGAAGATTAGAAAAAGGAATAGTGAATTTTTTAGTACAAGCTTTTAGATATAGGGGAAAAGCTCATTATAGAGATTCTGTATTTTTATCATATGGAGATGATAGAACTGATGATTTAAAACAGCTTAATAATGATTTAGAGGTAGTTGCTAAAGCATTTTTAAAAATGGCAAGTAGATATGTACAAATGAGAGTTAAAGAAAAGGATTGGAATATTTTTTTAGCTGATTTAGATAATAACTTACGATTTGATTTTGATACAGCTTTTCTAAATATTAAATAAGTTTAAGAAATATGATTCATACAAATATTCAAACCCTAACTATCCACCTAACCCAAACAACCACCCAAAAAATAGGAACTCTAGCCATTAGAGAGAAAAAAATTTACTTCGAGTACGACAAAGATTTCCTAAAAACAGGCATAGAGCTATCGCCCTATAAACTCCCACTAAAAGCAGGACTATTTCGTTGTGATGACACTACCTTTGATGGGCTTTGGGGACTTTTTAATGACTCTTTACCTGATGGTTGGGGGCGATTGCTTATGGATAGACACCTAATGAGACTTGGGGTTAATCCTCATTCGCTCTCTCCTTTAGATAGGTTGGCTTATGTGGGTAGTCATGCTATGGGGGCTTTGAGTTATGAGCCTGAACAAGAGGTTGAGAACTCCATTGATACCATAGTCCTTGATGACTTAGCAGAGAGTTCAGCTGAGATACTAAAGGGAAGTAGTGAAGCTCTACTTGATGAACTTTTAACTCTAAATGGTTCATCGGCAGGGGCTAGACCAAAGGTATTGGTACAGATAAGTGATGACCAAAAACAGATAATTCATGGCAGACAAAAGCTACAAAAGGGCTTTAACCATTGGATGGTAAAATTTGCATCTAGTATGGATAGTCATGAGATAGGGGCGATAGAGTTCGCTTATTCACTTATGGCAAGAGAAGCAGGATTACAAATGCCTCAAACCACTCTGTTAGAGGGAAAAAAAGGTCGATACTTTTCCATAAAACGGTTTGACAGAGTTGGAGATAAACGCGTACACATGCACTCAGTAGCAGGATTGACCCATAGTGACTTTAGGTTTCCAACTTTAGATTATGATGATTTGTTGGCATTGACATTGCATCTGACTAAAAATGTGCAAGAAGTAGAAAAGGTTTTTAGATTGGCTTGTTTTAACCTCTTTACCCATAACCGTGATGACCATGCTAAAAACTTTTCATTTGTTATGGATGAAAGAGGAATTTGGAGCTTTTCACCTGTTTATGATGTCACTTTCTCAAATGGACCTAGGGGAGAGCATAGCACCATGTATATGGGAGAGGGAAAGAACCCTACTACTAAGCACCTTTTAGAGTTGGCTAAAAAGCATAGCATTAAAAAAGCCCCAACACTAATAGAGCAAGTAAAAAGTGCAGTAAGTAAATGGAGAGAGTTTGCCAAAATAGCAGATATTAGTAAAAAAACCACTCTTAGTATTGAGAAGATAATAGATAACACCAATTCTCACAATAAGTGAACTTTCTTACCTTTAATTAAACCATTCATTCCAAATCCTTTAACTAGATCCTATACAAATACTTTATGATACGCCAATTCTGATAAACCTGTAGAAAATCTTCTAAATTTTTTATCAAATACTTTTTGCCAATGTGTCCTCTCTCCGACCTACATCTTTATGTTACTTAAAATCTAATCTTCATCAATTTGTTTTGTAATTAATTCATCAACTTCTTTTTCAGTTAGATTGACTAATTTACTTTTATCATAAATATACAATAAATGTAGTTCATTTTCAACTAATGCTAAATAACTTATTAATCTATATCCAGCACTTTTACCTTTGTTTTTATCACTATTTTTAATTCTTACTTTAAATACATTTGATTTTAATTCTATACCTAAATCATCTTTTGTATTTATAGATTCTAAAAAATATTTAATATCCAAATCAATATTTTTATATGATTTAGATAGTTTTTTAAAAGATTTTTTATATAATTCTTGCTCTACTATAGTATATTTATACATCTTTGATAGTTACAATAGTAGAAGTCTTATGACCTAAGCCATTTTTAGCATTTCTTAAAGTATCACCTAAACTAGATAAATCATTTAATACTTCATCGTCATAAGTATTTATTTTTTCATTATCTATAACTTTATAGTCATTTATCATATTGTCTTTTTTAAATAAATTCAATAATTCTAAAAAAATAGTTGATTTTACACTACTTACATCTATTTGAAGTTGCATTAATTATCCTTTTTTTATAAACTAAATTATAGCAAAATTGAAGTGATATTACAATTTTAGATATAACGGGTGAGTGGGTGTTCAGAGCAACGGTTATCGTGAGAAATATGAAGTCACATTTGGCTTCATATTTTTCTCCAATATTTTCTTATAGCTTTAACCACAGTAATGCTTCTACTTTCATTACTTCTTCGTTAATTTCTTTTAAAAAATCCTCAGCATATAAGTCTAGTGTTTGACATTCATTTTTAAATTCTTCTTGATTCTCAAATATAACTATTTTATGTTTTAAGTAAATAACTTTTGATATTCCCATTATTTCTTTCATGCCATTTTCATCTATTGATTTTTTAATACCATTATCACCATGTGAAGCAACTATCGCTTCACATGCTGTTGCTAATTCTATATTTTCTCTTTTTTTAAATATATCTTCCATCTGATGTAACTTTTTTAATGACATTTCTTTTCCTTTATGTAACTATAACTATTTACCCCCCCATTCTAACATAAACACCTTTATAGTCCTCTCAAAAAACTATTTATACACTACTACATATATTACAGTATAATACACTTCTATTACAGTGTACAAAAGGAAGCTATATGCCATTTAATCCCTTACTCTCGGATGCTATTGAAAAAGCGTTAGATGAGAACCACTATGTGACACCAACAGCTGTTCAAGAAAAAGTTATACCTATGGTTTTAGCTAAGCATGATGTTATGGTAAAAGCACAAACAGGCTCTGGGAAAAGTGCTAGTTTTGTTTTACCTATTTTGGAGTTATGGTCTCAAAACATCCCTGAGGGAAAAGCTAAGATAAAAGTACTAGTGCTTACACCAACACGTGAGCTTACCTTACAAGTAGCAGAGTATTTCGCTACTTTTGGAAAGCACCTAGCTCGTAAGCCAAAAGTTGTTTCTGTTATAGGTGGAGAGAGCATAGGAGATCAACTTTACGCCATACAAAAAGGGTGTGATATTCTTGTGGCTACCTCGGGAAGATTTTTAGATATTTTAAGTAAAAAACAGATGAATCTTTCTCATATAGAGTACTTGATACTTGATGAAGCAGATAAGATGTTAAACCTTGGTTTTGCTCAAGAGCTTGACCTCATACTTGAAGCCATACCAACAAAACGACAAAATCTTCTTTTTTCTGCTACCTACCCTCAAAAAATGCTTGACATAGCTAGTAAGATAACACAAAATCCTCTTGAAGTAAGCGTAGATGGAGAGAGTGAAACTGTAGAGCAGATAGTCCAACGTGTCATAGAGGTAACCCCTGAAAACAGAGCTCCACTGCTTAGAGTGCTACTCAAAAAAGAGAAGTGGAAGTCAGTATTGGTTTTTATGACTAACAAAAGAGCCACCGACAACATCGCAGCGAAGTTTAGAAAACGTGGTTACTTAGCAGACTCTTTTCATGGAGACCTTACACAAGAAGACCGTAACTTCACACTAAAAGAGTTTAAAGAGAGAAAAATACAGATTTTGTTTGCTACAGACTTAGTCTCTCGTGGACTTGACATAGATGACATTTTATGTGTCGTAAACTTTGACTTACCTCGTTCTCCTGCTGACTACATTCACCGTATAGGGCGTACTGGTAGAGCAGGAAAAAGTGGTCTTGCTATTACGTTTATAGGTCATGAAGAACAAGCCCATTTTAAACTTATAGAGAAACGTAGTGGCATTAAACTTCAAAGAGAACAAGTAGCAGGTTTTGAACTTCAAGGAGAAGCCCCTAAAAAAGAGAAAGGTCCTGCTCCAGTTAAAGGGAAGAAAAAAAGTAAGAAAGATAGGCTAAGAGAGCAAGCACTTAGAGATGCTTAGTAACTTAGACTATTTGTAACTACAATGCTTAAGTACTTAGTAGAACTACTTACTTGAGAGTTGTATATCTATAGAGAGTGCTTCTACTTCACCCTCAACCTCTTTTCTAATATCGATAGTTTTTACACCCACATATTTTTTAACCACTTCTATAATTTCTGCTTTTAACTCATCCATAAATGCAAAATCATCATTGGCATCCCTGTCTGACATAATTGCGATAGTTAATCTATCTTTTGCAATTGATGCACTATTTTTCTTTTTAAACCATGAAAACATTATTTAAAGATCCCCGCTAATTTTTTAAATACACTGCTGTTTGTATTCTCTACATCCTTCATAGGAACACTGTTTCCACATATACGACTTGCTATACGTAAATATGCTTCTCCAGCCATGGACTTTTTATTTAAAACAATAGGTCTTCCTTGATTTGATGCATCTATTACACCTCTATCTTCAGGTACCTTTCCTAAAAGTTTAATATCTAAAATCTCTAAAATATCATCAGATTTAAGCATCTCACCACTCTTAACCATTTCAGCAGAGATACGGTTTATGATTAAGTATTTATCTACATCACCACCATCTTTTACTTTTTGAGATTTGGCATCTAAAATACCTATTGCTCTATCTGCATCACGTATGGAAGAGACTTCAGGGTTTACAACAATAATTGCAGAATCTGCAAACTCTATTGTATGTTCAAAACCACTTTCAATACCCGCTGGAGAGTCTAAAAGTACAAAATCATAACTATTTTTAAGGTTTTCAATAAGCACTTTAACTTTTTCAGAACTTAAAATACTTTTGTCTTTAGTTTGTGAAGCTGCTAAAAAATGTAAGTTATCACTCATTTTACTTTTTATTAGTGCTTGTTTGATATTGGCTTCACCATCCATTACCTGCACTAAATCATACACTACACGATTTTCTAAACCTAAAATCATATCAAGATTACGTTGACCTATATCAAAATCTACCACTATGGTTTTTTTATTGTTAAGTGCGATACCTAAACCTACATTTGCTGTAGCTGTTGTTTTACCAACACCACCTTTTCCACTTATTACTGCAATTACTATGCCCAATTTATCTCCTTTTTAATCACTGGTGTGATAAATATTTCTCTATTTCTCAACTCTATACGATTGAGTTTATTTTCTAAAAGGGTGTTATCAACAACTACACCATTAAAAATTATATTTGCTTTTGGTGAAACCGTAATCATCATAAAATTACCATCACAACGTAAAGCACCCTCTACGACTTGTGTTACTATTAGATTGCCTGTGGTACAGACCATCGCTCCACTGTTTACACGGTTTAAAAGAAGAAGGTCACCTTCAATATTTAGCTGACGACCACTTCTTATAATAGTATCCATCACTTTAAAATTTCTTTTAAGTTTTTTAGACAATATTTCTATCTCATTTTTAGCTTTTTGTATCTCTACTTGATGGATATGTTCATTCAAAGCATTTTCGTTCACCTGTTCTATGAGTTTGTTTTGAAGTTCAATAAACTCTTTTAGGTCAGATTTAGGCTCTCCAAGTTTTATCTCTTCTTCAAGGGATTTTCGTGATCTACCTAGAGGTAAAGTTCTATTATGAAGAAAATAAAAAGGTTTATTTGTTAAATAGTCCTCTATTTCTTTACTCATGTCACCATTCACAAGAATAAGATGATCTTTAAAAAGTACATAGTTTGTATCAAGAAATTCTATAAATTTCATTTCATTCTCAACCGTAGTTTCAAATACTTTTACTGAATATTGTCTATTTTTCAAATATTATCCATAATTATAATTTAAACAACATTATGCAATAAAATTGCTGAATTATGAGTTAGTAGTTATTATATAGGGGATTAACTGCTTTAAATTTAAAATAAAAGAGAAATAAAAAGCACCATTACGATATAATTGCGACCATATAAATTAGAGGTCTGTATCTGATCTCAAAGGATAACCATGAGCGAAACAACTGAAAAAGTAAGTAACAAATATGACCCAAAACAAGTAGAAGACAAATACTATAAACTATGTGAAGAGAGAGGATACTTTGAGATAGAAGGTAACAAAGATATCCAAGAAGCAGATGAGAGTGGAAAAGTAAAAACTTTCTCCTTAATGATGCCACCTCCCAATGTTACAGGTAGTTTGCATATAGGTCATGCACTTACCTTTACACTTCAGGATATCATCACTCGTTATAAACGTATGGATGGCTTTAAAACACTTTGGCAACCAGGAACAGACCATGCAGGTATCGCTACACAGAACATTGTAGAGAAACAACTTTTGGCTGAGGGAACAACCAAAGAGGCGTTAGGTCGTGAGAAATTTTTAGAGCGTGCATGGCTTCAAAAAAAGACGAGTGGTGGGAACATCGTACATCAAATGCGTAAGCTTGGTGTAACTCCCGCATGGAAGCGTGAACGTTTTACTATGGATGAGGGGTTAAAAGAAGCTGTTAAAGAAGCTTTTGTTTCTCTCTTTAATGAAGGTCAAATCACACAAAACACTTACATGGTAAACTGGTGTACCCACGATGGAGCATTAAGTGACATAGAAGTAGAGCATGAAGAGGTAAATGGTAAGTTTTACACAATGATTTACAAATTTGCCGACGGTTCAGGAGAGCTTGAAGTAGCAACCACTAGACCTGAAACATACTTTGGAGATACTGCTATTATGGTACACCCTGATGACAGTCGTTACAGTGACATAGTAGGTAAAGAGGTACTTTTACCACTAACTGACAGAACTATCAAAGTCATTACCGATACACATGTAGATATGGAGTTTGGTACAGGTGTGGTTAAGGTTACTCCTGCACATGACCAAAATGACTACGCTGTAGGAAAAAGACATAACCTAGAGTTTATTAAAATTTTTAATGAAAAGGGTATCCTCAACAACTACTGTGGAGAGTTTGAAGGTTTAGAGCGTCTTGAAGCACGTCCTGTTATTGTTAAAGCTTTAGAAAATGCTGGTCATATTGTTAAAATAGAAGATCATGTTCATCAAGTGGGTCACTGTTATAGATGTAAGAACATTGTAGAGCCATTTATCTCTACCCAGTGGTTCTTAAGTGAAAAGATAGCAGAAAACTCTATAAAAGAGACCAAACTACATAACAACTTTCACCCAGCACATTGGATAAACTCTTACACCGCATGGATGGATGAGCTTCGTCCTTGGTGTATAAGTCGTCAACTTTGGTGGGGACACCGTATCCCTGTATTTACTTGTAATGACTGTAATCATACATGGGCTGACAAAGCCGATGAGCCTGAGGGTTGTCCTAAATGTAACTCTAAAAAACTTGCACAAGACCCAGATGTACTTGACACATGGTTCTCTTCTGCACTCTGGGCGATGTCTCCTCTTGGTTGGGGAAACAACGGAGAACTAAAAGATCTCTATAACGATACAGATATGGAAGACTTCTACCCTAACTCACTGCTTATTACAGGGTTTGATATTATGTTCTTTTGGGTAGCACGTATGATGATGATGGGAGAACACTTCCAAGGTAAACTTCCATTTAAAGACATCTATATGCATGCTCTTGTTCGTGATGAGAATGGAGCAAAAATGTCTAAGTCTAAAGGAAATGTCATAGACCCACTAGACATGGTAGAAGAGCATAGTGCCGATATTATTAGATTTACTCTAGCTTACCTTGCCGTACAAGGAAGAGATATTAAACTAGGAGAGAAAAACCTAGAGCAGTTTAGAAACTTTACCAACAAGCTTTACAATGCAACCAACTACTTGCAACTCAATCATGCAACGTTTAAAGACTTAAAAGACATCGAAGTAATTACACCACTTGGACGTTACATGCAAAGTCGTTTAGCTGTAGCCATTGAGAAAGTAAGAGTAAGCCTAGATACTTACAACTTCTCTGACGCTGCAAAATCACTTTACAACTTTGTTTGGAATGAGTTTTGTGACTGGGGTATTGAGTACTCTAAAGCTGACCGTGAGAGTATAGTTGAACTAGGAGCTATCTTTAAAGAGACACTTAAAATGGTATCTCCATTTATGCCGTTTATTGCAGACCATCTTTACCATAAGCTTAGTGGTACTACTCTTGAAGAGGGTACGTCACTTATGATTATGAACTTCCCTAAAACCATAAAGGTAGATGAAGAAGCAGAAGCTATGTTTGCTATTATTGAAGAGTCTATCACTGCTCTTCGTCGTGCAAAAGTTATTATAGATATGGGTAACTCTAAAATAGACAAAGCCTATATCAAGTTAAACAAAAACATAGACACAGATATGGCAAAACCATTTATAGAAAAACTAGGAAAAGTCATTGAAATAGAGTTTGTAGATGCTAAAGTAGCAGACAGCATTACAGATGTGTCTGACAATTTAGAAGTCTATCTTCCAACGGGTGAGATAGATATGCAACCTATTATCAATAAACTTACTAACCAAAAAAACAAGGTAGAAAAAGTAGTTATGAAACTAAGTGGAATGCTAAACAATGAAAGATTTGTAGCCAATGCACCTGCTGAAGTTTTAGAGAAAAATAGAAAAGAGTTAGCCGATGCAGAAGATAAAATGCAGAAGATTTTAGCAGAGTTAGAAGGGTTTGGGATTTAGGTTTAAAATGATAGAAAATACAAGTAAAAAAACTATATGTAAATTTATAGAAGATGCTTGTATTTCTACTACTAATAAAGAGCTTTATATCTGTACTATTAATGAATAAGTTGCTCAAAGAATTAAACAATACATCCCTCTTTTCATTAGTAATTATAGTGTGATAATTACTGAAGAGTATGTCCGTCATGTTAAAAATAGGCATAAAAAAGATTTAGAATTTATCTGTCTTATTCCTGAGATTATTAATTTATTTGATAAAGTCTCTAAAAGTATAGAACCAAATAGAAGAACGAAAAAAACTGAAATATTTATAGTTTTTGAAAAAAAATATGATAATAATATAGTAAAGTTAGTAAAATTTAGAGATTTATTTAATAAGTCATTGGTATTAAAAACTATATTTAGAAAAGATTGATGTCCAATAGACCAAAAACTATTGGAAAGATGATAGCTGTGGTTTGATGATAAATCCCCAAACTTACGCCAAATACGGACTACTATCTGGTTTTATAAATATATTATATCAGAAATTCATATAAAATCTACATCAACCTACTTCTTAAGCATCTGAGATTTCCTCCAATACTAAAATATCTTCACATTTAAAGTGACATTTAGCTATACTACGCGTCTAAAATCATCCTAATATGGAGTACTAATGAGAGCATTAATAAGCGTAAGTGACAAAGCTGGTATCGTAGAGTTTGCACAAGGGTTAAAGAGTCAAGGTTGGGATATTATCTCAACAGGTGGAACCTATAAAAAACTAAACGAAGCAGGTGTAGAAGTTATTGAGATAGATGAGGTAACTAAATTTCCAGAGTGTTTTGAGGGGCGTGTAAAAACACTTAACCCTTATGTTCATGGTGGGATTCTTCACAAAAGAGGAGATGCAGGACATGTAGCACAAGCTAAAGAGCTTGGTGTAGAGGGTATTGACCTTGTATGTGTAAATCTTTACCCTTTTAAAGAGACTATAGAGCGTACAGAGGACTTTGGTGAGATTATCGAGAACATTGACATCGGTGGACCTACTATGGTACGAAGTGCTGCAAAGAACTTTAATGATGTACTTATCGTTACAGATGCAAATGACTACTCAGAAGTTTTAAATGCACTTGAGACAAAAGAAGATACTTTTGAGTTTAGAAGAGATCTTATGATTAAAGCATTTGAACATACTGCTGCATATGATGCGATGATAGCAAACTACATGAATGGTCGTTTTAACGATGGTTTTGGTGAGTATCAATTTATTACTGGTAAGAAGTCTTTTCAAACACGTTATGGAGAAAATCCACACCAAAAAGGTGCATTATATGAGTTTGATAAGCACTTCACAAACAACTTTAAACAGATTAAAGGTGAAGCATCTTTTAACAATATCAACGATGTAAACGGAGCATTAAAGATAGCTTCTAGTTTTGGTGATGAGAATGCTGTATGTATTGTAAAACATGGTAACCCTTGTGGATTTGCACTAAGAGATACACTCTTAGAGTCTTACACAGAAGCACTTAGATGTGATCCTGTATCTGCTTTTGGTGGTGTAGTTGCTGTAAATGGTATAGTAACAAAAGAGATGGCTGAAAAGATGAATGAAATCTTTTTAGAGGTAGTCATGGCAGCAGACTTTGAAGCAGAAGCACTAGAAGTATTTGCAAAGAAAAAACGTCTTAAACTCTTTTCTCAAGGTGGAACAAAACTTGTTATGAGTAAAGATAGCCATGACTTCAAACATGTAGATGGTGGATTTGTTTACCAAAACTCAGACTGTATCTGTGACAATGAAGTACATAATGCTCAGAAAAAATCAGAACTCACTGCTACAGAGCAAGAGATGAAAGATTTAGAGATAGCATGGAAAGTAGCGGGTCTTACAAAATCTAACTGTGTAGTGTATGTAAAAGATTCTGCTATGGTTGCTGTAGGTATGGGTATGACATCTCGTGTAGATGCTGCACAGTGTGCCTTGAAAAAAGCAAAAGAGATGGATATAAATGTATCTGGTGCTGCTATGGCATCTGAAGCGTTCTTCCCATTCCGTGATAGTATAGATGCTGCTGCTGAAGCAGGGATTAAAGCTATTATCGAGCCTGGAGGAAGTATTAGAGATGAAGAGATTATCACTGCTGCAAATGAGCATGGTATTTCACTTTACTTTACAACAGTAAGACACTTTTTACATTAATCGTACTAATGTGAGACCTTTGTGTCTCACATTTCATAAAAACAACACTTCCTAAACTAACAAATAACCCCACCTGCAAGCAGTCTATCACCCTCATAAAATGCAGCTATTTGTCCTTTAGCTAAACCATATACAGGTTCATCTAACACTACTTTTGCAATGCCATCTTTTATCTGAACACTACAAGCAATACTATGGGTACGGTAACGTACTTTAACATCACAACTAAAATCTGTTAAATCTTCAAATAGATTTAACTGTTTAACTTCAAAAGTAACTTCTTGTAGCTCCTCTTTTTTACCTACGACTATCTGGTTTACTTCAGGTTTAATAGCGAGTACAAAGTGTGGGTCATGGGCCCCATTTACAAAGAAACCTCTTCTTTTACCTATAGTATAGTGCATATATCCCTTATGTGTACCAACGACTTCACCCTTACTATTTACAGTTTCTCCAGTAATATTTATATCCATATGTTTAGCTAAAACTTCATCATAGCTATTTTCTACAAAACAGATTTCAGTACTCTCTTTTTGTGTAGCAAACTCTTTAAGTACACCGATATTAGCAGCATACACTTTTACATCTTCTTTTATCCATGTGGCAAGAGGAAAAACAAGTCTTGGTAACACCTCTTTTTTCACTTCACAAAGAAAATAACTCTGATCTTTATTGGGGTCATCTGCCATATAGAAGTTGTTATCATCACACTGAACATAATGCCCAGTTGCTACTTTTTCAATGCCTAGGCTATCTGCAAATTCTATCATCTTACCAAACTTTATCGTACGATTACACATAACACAAGGATTGGGAGTAAGCCCCTCTTTGTAACTATCTACAAAGTACTGATACACCTCTTTATCGAACTCTTCGCTCAAATCATGGAAATGCACGGTAATACCTAAGTAATCACCTACCTTTTTTGCCTTAGAGAAGTTCTCTTCATGGTAGCCCTCTTTATGGTGAAGTTTCATATAGACACCCACAACCTCATAACCCTCTTTTTGAAGTAACACGGCTGTGACAGTAGAGTCAACTCCACCACTCATGCCTACTAATATTTTTTTATTCATTTTACTACCTTATCTCTATTTACTTGTATTTTACTCTTCATGTACATCACCTATAAACTGTTCAAGCAAGTACTCTTTATCTGCTACCATAAGGTCATCTGGCACCTCTTGCCCTACAGAGAAGTAACTCATAGGAAGGTGGTATTTTAACATGAAATTTAACAAAGTACCAAAGTGTTTAGTCTCATCAAACTTAGAGACTATCAAAGAGTGTAAATTTAAAAAAGAGAAATTGGTATAGATGTCTTCCATATCTTCATACTTTACAGTTGCAGGAAGGACAAGATTTACCTCTATCTTTATGGATGAATCTATATTCATAAACTCTACTGTTCTTATAAATTTTTTTGTATCATACGGCGACATTCCTGCTGTATCTACAAGTATGACATCATAACTTTTAAGCTCTTGCAGTTTTGTGTTAAACTCCTCAACAGAGAAAATCGTATGGTGTTCTATCTGCATTATATCTGCATAGAGTTCTAACTGCTCAATCGCTCCTATTTTGTAACTATCAAGATTGAAAAGTACTACTTTATATGGTTTCTCTAACAAGTAAGCATATCGTGCAGCTAATTTAGCAATAGTAGTTGTTTTACCCACTCCTGTAGATCCTACAAGCATTACAATCTTTTTTTGAGATAAAGACTCTTCTTTTACTTGAATAATCTCATCTAACTCCTCTAGTATGTAGGAGACTAGCAGTGCATCATCTTTAACAATATCTGTATCTTTTAAAGAGAGGAAGATTTTATTTAACCAATTTGCATCAATACCTGTACGAATAAATAGTTTTTTTACTTTAACAATACTCTCTTCTTCATCCTCTTTTTGTACGGTATCCTCTTCTAAATCTGTTTTCATCTCTTTGAGTTGTACTTTTAGTAGATTTAACTCCTCTAGTAGAACTAACTCTTCACTCTTAGGAAGCGTTGTCTCTGCTATCTCTGAATTTTTCTCCAAATGTATATTTCTAGGTATACCAATAATCACTTCACAACGTACAATACCATCATCATAAGCTAACTGCTTAGCAGAGATAATAGATAAATTATGACCATATTTACTAACTGCTTGAGCATACGCACTTTTAGGGTCTAACGCGACAAATGTTTCATGTATCATATTTGACCTTTCATATAAGAGAGTGGTGTTAGTACTGAGTCTCTTTGCATCCATCCTGGGTGCGGTAGTGTTAAACGCTCTGTTTGCATACTGATGTTTTCATAAAATATCATATCTATATCTAGTGTACGTGGGGCATCTTTAAAGAGTCTTTTACGTCCAAAGCGTTTTTCTGTATGAAGAATGTACCTTAATAATGCTTTAGGTGTCAAAGCTGTTTCAACTAAGAGTAAAGAGTTGTAAAAATCTTCTTGTTCCAAGTATCCAAAAGGTGGATTTTTCAAAATAGGTGCTGTTTCTATAACATGTACCCTTGCATCACGCTTGAAGTAGTGAAAGAGATGCTCAAAGCGACGAACAACATCACCCATATTTCCACCAATACCAAGTAATACTTTAGACCCACCCCTAGTTGATGCTTCATAGGGAAAATATTTTTCAAAAATTAATGTACATTGGGGGTCTAGTACTTTTTTCATTACAGTACCACAGCTTTTCCATCTACCATTGCAACCATATCTTCAATACGAATACCAAATTCATTTGGAATATAGATACCTGGTTCTATGGTATAAACCATACCATCTTCAATTATCGTATCTGACTTCGTTGAAATATAAGGCATCTCATGAATATCAAGCCCTACTCCATGTCCTGTAGAGTGTACATAGTACTCTCCAAACCCTGCTTTAGTAATGATGTCTCGTGTTAATGCATCTACCTTTCTAGCTTTCATACCTGAACGTGCTTTACTGATGGCATTATCATGAGCTTTGAGTACCGTATCATACGCTTTTTGTATTTTTTTACGGCTAAATGTTTGTTTAGTATCAAAAGTAAAACCTTTAGAAGCTTGCACAGTACGGGTACGGTCAGAGCAGTAACGTTTGTACTTAAGCCCTGCATCTACAAGTAGTAAGTCATCTTTTTGTAATCTACTCTTAGTAGGTGTAGCATGCGGTTTAGCAGCATTTGCATTTATTGCAACAATAGGGTCAAAACTTAACTCATACTCACCAAAACTACCTAAAATAGACTTTGCAGTATGCGTTAAGGTGTATTCATTTTGTTTAAATCCATTTTGGTTAAAGGCTTTAGCCAAAGCATCAAATGCCTTTGTTCCAAGCTTTGCAGCTTTTGCAAGTGTTTTTAACTCGTCACTACGCTTTACAATACGCTTTTTATGGGAAAAGTCTATTACTGCTTTAAACTTTACTTTAGTGTGTGTTGTAAACTGCTCAAAAGCAGCAACACTCCACTCCTTAGGATCAAAAATTATTTTCTTAATTTTATGTTTTTTAATAAGTTTTATTGCACAACCATAAAGATCACGGTCTATAATAACTTCTGTACCTTTTACATGTTGTTTCGCGTCAAGTGTATAACGGCTATCTGTTATAAAGAAAGATTCTGAGCCAAAAGAGAGGTAGAGAGAGTTATCACAACTGTAGCCACATTCATAGTAGATAGCATTTTCATTTTTAAGCATGTAGTTCATAAAAATCCTAAAAATATTTTAAAGTTATCTTCTCTAATATTATGTAGAGAAGATAGAAGTAATGTTTGTATTATACTTTAGCTTGTACTTGTGCTTTAGCTTTTTGTGCTTGTTTCATAGCAGATACTTCTGAAAGTATTTGTGTCATACCCACCATAGCTAAGTGGTAACCAAATGGTCCCATACCTAAAATCTGACCTGCACATACAGGAGCAATAAGTGATTTATGTCTAAACTCTTCTCTTTGGTGGATATTTGAAAGGTGTACTTCAAGTGTAGGAAGTTGTACAGCAGATACAGCATCTCTAATAGCAATAGAAGTATGTGTATAAGCAGCAGGGTTAATAATGATACCATCAGCATCACCCATACACTCTTGAATACGATCTACAATCTCACCCTCTAAGTTACTCTGAAAAAATTCAATCTCAATTTTATTTTGATCTGCAAAAGATTTCATCTGTGCATGGATATCTTCTAACTTCATTGGACCATAGATATTTTTCTCTCTAATACCGAGCATATTTAAATTTGGACCTTGGATTACTACAATTTTCATGGTTATACCTTGTTTATATTATTTAGGTATTATTTTATCTAAATAGGTTTAATAACTACCTAAAAAAGTTGAAGTAAAACATAGGTGAAAATACGTGAAAAAGCTACATAGAACTATCTGTTATACTTGTTATCGTCCTACAACTTCTTGTATGTGTTCATATATATCTGCATTGGAGACCCAGACACGATTTATTATTTTAATGCATCCTAAAGAGTTTAAAAAAACTAAAAATGGTACTGGACATTTTACACATCTCTCTTTAAAAAATTCTGAAATACATATAGGGGTTGATTTTAGTAAAAATAGTGCAATTAACAGCATTATAGATGACCCTAATAATATCTGTTATGTACTCTATCCATCTAAAGATAGTATCAATCTAAATAAGACGAAAATAGGAAGTAATAAAAAGCGTACTGTCTTGTTTCTCATAGACTCAACATGGCCATGTTCACGTAGTATCTTACAGCATAGCCCTAATATTCAAGGGCTAGAAAAGTTAAGTTTTACCCATACAAAGCGTTCAAACTTTACCTTTAAACAACAGCCAGAAGCGTACTGCTTAAGTACCATAGAGTCAACTCTTTGTGTACTTGAACTACTCAATAAGCATAAACTTGAAGCGTTGGAGCCAAAAAGCCTAGAAGGCTTTTTACTCCCTTTTGAGAAGATGGTAGAGTACCAACTCTCTTGTAACAAGTAAAATTAATACTTCTCTAAAGGGTTATACTTTGTTGTCACTGGAGCTGAAAAGTTTGGTACATCATCATAAGAGAATACTGCATAGTATTTCTCTTTATCAAATGAGGCAAAGTTATCATACGTATAACTGTCTTTACCCCCATAGATTTTTACACCATCCATAAAGTGGTGAGGGGGATGAAAACTATTTCTAACTACATAGTAACCTTTCAACGCTTCATCTTCTACTTTATCCCATGAGAGTTTAATCATTTTATTCTCTTTAGATATTTTAAAGTTTTGAACAGAAGCTACAGGAGTACGACGTTTTGCTATATATTTTATGATTAACTCTGCATCTTCACTCCACTCTACTATTCTGTTATTTATACCCAATGAAGAGGTAGCCTTTATAACAAGTTTAAGTGTTTTACCCTCTTGATGCATCATATCTAACGAGTTTTTAGCTAGCGTATCAAAATTAAAATATTGACTCTCTTTTAATTTGAGGTCTGACTCTGCAACCTCATACCCAATGTACTCTATCTGTTCACGATTTTTCAAGTCATTATAACTTTTTACATCATCTAACTCTACAAGTTCAACATAGTATCGAACATCAGATTTTTTCTTAAAATTATTCTTATTTTTAATACGTAATGCACACTGTGTAATAATAGTATTTTGAGGGTCTGGAAGTTGAGAAAGATCAAAATCAAGGTAACCATAAATACGGTTACCCTCTTTGTCAAACCCACTTTTAAGCCCATTTGTAATACTTTGAACAGAGATAGTAGAGAGTGTTGAAGGTGAGAGTTTAATCTTCTCATTCTCTACAGTATATTTAATATCAAGTATAGGTCTATAGTGAATACCTCCACCAAATTGTCCATATCCTATATCAAACTGCATCATTTGAGAATCTTCACCATCAGGAAGCGTTTTAGGTCCATCTAAACGGAAAGTAACACTACCATTTACTATCTCTTCTTGAAGCTGTTCACACTCATAACGAGAGAACGTCCAAGAGTTCCAGATTCCTTGTGTAAGTTGGCTAGATTTAATCGCTTGACCTATTCCACCTTTAGCTTTTGCATTTTCTATCTCATCAAAATCTGTAATCTCCGAAAAACTATTTGCTTCAAGTAATGAGAGATTCCACTGTCCAAACTTCTCTATTTTAGCCCCTACACGGTTCATAGGATAAAGGTAAAATCTTGCAGATTTAATAATGGCATTTTTAGGAATAGAGTCAAAATCAAAACTCATAACAGAGTTACAGATTCCTTTTGATTTGTTGATTCCTACAAATAGTGAGTTGAGTCCAAAGTGTGACCTATTCTGCTCTTGTGTATATTGCCCTATGTACCCTGTTCCACTTTTGTTGGCAAAAATAAGCTTAAAAAATTCATCATCTTCAAGACCTGTACGCACTTTTACAACTGGTGCAAATGGTGATTTATATCCAGAATTCTTATTGACTGCTCTTATGGTATAGTGGTAGTTTGTAGAACTTGCCAAATCAGTATTTTCAAAATAATTATCCCCAGCGATACCTATCCTGGTACGTTCATTACAAGCATCTTTATCTTTGGTACTTCTATAGATTTCAAAAAAGATATCATCTCTTTTTTCATACTTCCATACAAGCTTTACAGAAGTAGCATCTCTACTCTCTATGGTAAACTCTTCTACTCTGCTAGGGGCTAAAGAGGAGTAGTTGACTACTTCTCCAAATGCCATTTTAAGTGCAGGTATATTTTCATTGATACTTCCAGCCATACTTTTCATATAGTCAGGGATATTTTTTGTTCCAACCTCTACAACAATAGCAATAATACCTTTGCTATAGTAGTATTCTCTACCCGAACCACTAATAAGATGTGCAGGTGGCTTTCCTCTATGGATACCATACTTTCTCCCTGTAACTTTAGCAAATTCATCATTCATATTGGCACAAAGAACATTCATATCTGTACCATCTTCTTCAGACTCATGCATAAACTTATGAGCAGGAAAGAAAACATTTCCTTGTGAATGATAGTCAAATGCTATGGTAATATTGTCGTGAGCATCTACAAAATCTTTGATTGCTCTTGTCTCAGCTTCAGAAAAAGGTTCTTCTCCACCATATACATTGGATGAAGTATCTTTTTGTTTTACAAATCCAATAGAGAAGTTTCTGTTAAGGTCAACTCCTATCGTACCATCGTGGTTTTTACGTCTATTTTTACGCCAAAAGGAGAAGTGCTTACGTGAGTATTCATACCCATCAGGGTTAAGACATGGCACCATATAAATGGTAGATTGAGTTAAAGATTTCTCTAACTCTGGATCTACATTTTGATTTTTTACCACATAGTCTATAAACTTAAGTGCCAACTCATGCCCTATCCACTCACGTGCATGTACAGAACCTGTATAGAGCATAGCAGGTTTACTATCGGCTGTCTCTACATTTTTAGATATCTTAGTAAGAACGATATCTCTTCCTTCAAAAGTAGTACCTATTTTAATAATTTTAATAAGGTTTGGATACGTTTTTTCCATCAAATAAAGAAAGTCTAAACTCTCTTGATATGAGATATACTGTTTTTTCATATTTTATTATTCACTTTAAATTTTTTATTTTTATTCTTATTTTATACTATATAAATGATGAATATATCAATTTAATGTACTTTGAAAGTTTTGTAGTTATTAAACTCAAATATTCATTCCTACAGAAACTGTAGGAATATGAAAACATTAGATAGTTAAAATTTATGCTATTTTAATGTACTTTTAAATGCTTCCCACTCTTTAATAAGTTTAGAGAGAAATTTCTTTTTAAACCAAGAGATCTCTTCAACAAACTTTTCAGGGGCAGTCTCTAAAGTATGGACTATCTCTGTTGTATCAAATTTATCCATAATATGTTCTGCTTTTTTCTTTCCTATACCATCTACAGAGAGTAAAATTTTCTTAATTTTCTTCTCTGTTAAGACGATAACTTCTTTTTCTTCTACCTCTTCAGAACCCTCATCAGAGTCTAATTCCCCTTTTACCATAGGGTTACTTTTAGCATGAACTTTTCTGATAGACTTTCCATAATTATCTTGAAAGTTCCATTTTTCACTTGGCCACTCCTCTTTTGTTCTATCTTCAGTAAGAAGCATTGGGTAGAGTGCATCCATTTCATGTAAATACATCTCTCCCTCTTCTGTCTCTCTTACCTTTTTATCAAGGAAGTATGCACCATCATACGAAGGAGTGTACTTACCAAAAGTAATATAACGAAGTGTACGTAGAACTGAAGGATCCATTTTACCGAGCTCCTCCCAGTTAAAGAGAGGGATATTTGGCTTAGCAAATCTACCATTAGAGAATTTCCACATGAGGTATTGACCTATCCAATCTCTTATGTAAGGGAAAGCTGCAAACGCTGTAGCACACTCTAAAATACGGTACTTACCATCAGCTCCAACTGCAACATCACATGCCCAATACTCAGCGTTTGCTGCTTTTGAGACACTAACAGCTAAGTCAAGTAACTCTTTAGGTACATCCATGTAATCCATACTTCCACCTTGACTTGTGTTTGTTAACCACTCACCCTCAGGAGCTCTTCTCCAAAATGCACATACTGGCTTATGTCCTATAAGCATCACTCTTACATCAGCTTCCATAGGTACAAAGTCTTGGAAGTATGCAGGTTGATACTTCTTCTGAGCTAATAAGTTTCTTGCCTCTTGTTTACTATCTACTTTATGTACGAAGTATCCACCATAGTTAGATGGTCCATAAGATTTTTTGATAATTTTAGGATACTTTGTATCTTCTATAAAGTTATCTGCTTTATCTTTATCGTAGTAGATATATGTTTTAGGGATAGGTATATCATACTTCCATGCAAAACGTGTTACATTCTCTTTAGATTTATTAGAAAATTGTGTGTCCATAGAAGGGATAAACTGTACATGAGGAAGTTCTCTTGCTATCTCTCTAAAAGTTTCATACGCAGTAGCAGGAATGTTACCAATAAGAATATCAATCTTTTTACGTTTTACCTCTTTTACAAAACGGTCTTTATCATTTTTCCAGTGATACGTTACTGTTTCTATCTTATCTGGCCAACCTCTAAAGTTTGATTTATCAAAAAATCTCAATACGTAATCGAGATAAAGCATTCCAATTTTTGGTAATTTTTCTGTGTTTTTCTTTTTAGCCATTTTATATCCTTCTTTTATTTCTTAGTTTTTCTATCTATCAAATCTACAATAAGGTCAATCTTTTTCTGATTAAAATTTAGCCCTAATTTCTCTTGTTCTGGTGTTGCAAAAGCGGGGATACCATTGACTTCAAGTACCACATACTCTTCTCTTTCTAAATCGTAAATAATATCTACCCCTGCAATATCAGCACCACAGATAGTTGCAGCTTTTTTTGCTAGTTCTATCACTTCATCATCTGGGTCACGTAAAAATACAGAACCACCACTTGTGATATTTGTACGCCAATCCGACTTACTTGCCTTACGTCCATAACACCCTACAAATTCACCATCTACTATATCTACACGAAAGTCAGTATTGTCATACTTAACAAACTTCTCGACATAGAAGAAACGTAAATCCATCTGGTTTAGAAATGGCATAAGCATATCTAGTGTAGCTTGATTTTCTATTTTGGTAAGTCCTACTCCACCCCAACCATCTGTTGGTTTATAGACCATCTTACTCCACTTTTTCATAATTTTTCCAAGCTGTTTAGCATTGTCTCTATGACAAAGCTGAAACTCTGGAGTAGCAATACCATGACGCTGAAGTAAAAATGAAGTTTGAAATTTATCTTCTGTGAGTGCAAAAGACTCATAAGTGTTTATCATCGGGATTACTCTGTTAAGTGCTTGATATAAAAACATTTGATACTGAGTCTGTTCTCCTGCGTTGTATGAGAAGAAAAGATCAAGCTCATCTACTTTATGTTTTCTATACAATATATGCCCATTTTTAGCAATGGCATTATGTAATTTAATATCTGTAACCGTCTCTATATCTCTCTCTTTAAGTTGCTTCACGATCTTCTTTTGAATCGCATCACCACCACCATTACTATAAAGCCACATACCTATTTTTCTGGACATATATTCTCCTCTTAAGATTATAATCTAATATTTTACAATACTTTACTAAAAAATCTTCTGTAATTTTAAGAAATGTGATTAATAAAAGAAAAATTATTATGATGTTTAAGGATTTTAATAAGTAGTAGTATCGTTATGCTAGAGACAATATAACAAATTAAAGTTATATTGTCTTTTATAGATTTATTATCTATGGGTTAACTCAAATTTTAGAGTTACTATATTTACTCTATATCAATAATATTATTGCTCTCATAAATGATAAGTCCAACAGGAGTTTCTATGTGAAAACCTGTGTATGAAATGTAACCTTTTTCATTAAAGTAAGCGTAGTTATCACTTTCAGATTCTTTGCTGTATTTATCATCTTTATCTAATTTTTTATAACTCTTCATCGCTTCATCTGACTCTATCTCTATGTACTGTTTCGTTGTTGTAAATAGTTGTTTTTCTTTAGAGAAGTAAACAAAAGTAATATTAGTTACACGTTCATTATTATAAATCATAAGATCAACAACTTGTGTTTTACTATCTTTTAATTTACTATTTTCTACACTTGCATTACTCATCCAGTGCGTACTCCAACTCTCTTCTAAGTATGTACCCATTTTATCATATATTTTCTGTCTAGTTTTACTAGTAATTGTTTGAGGGATATTAAGTTTATCTATCACCTTATTTAAAAGTTTTTTCTCTCCACTAGGTAAAGAGCTAAGAGAGTCTAAAGAAAAGATAAGTGTAGAACTCAAAAGTAGTAGTGTAAATATTTTTTTCATTGGGATTTCCTTAATATAATAAAATTTTCTGTAGTTATATAATACCTACCAATAGCTTAAATTAAATTAAAGTACATTATATTATCGTTATACTTTTAAGTGTACACTACCACATTAATATATAGGAACAATAATTTATATGAAAATACTAATAGCAGATTATATCTATACCCAGAAAGGATTTATCTCCAAGCAGGCTGTTGCATTTACTGAAACAGTAAAAGAGATAAATACTTTAGAGATACTAAAAGAGAAGTACCCTAACGCAGAACTCATACAAACAGAGCCAAACTCCATACTCTACCCAGGGTTTATCAATACCCATGTGCATTTAGAGTTCTCAGCCAATAAAACATCTCTTAAATACGGCTCTTTTATGTCATGGTTAGATACTGTCATAGAACATAGAGATGACCTTATGGGAGCATGTGATAATACTTTAATGCAAAAAGCTTGTAAAGAGATGCTCTCTTCTGGTATTACAACATTTGGTGCTATATCTAGCTTTGGGAACGAACTTGAAGTGTGTGAAGAGACCCCTCAACGTGTAGTCTTTTTTAATGAACTCATAGGCTCAAATGCCATGTATGCCGACATGCTTTACGGTGATTTTATGGAGAGAGTTAAAGCCTCTCAAAATTGTACTAAAGCTTCACGTGTTACCCCTGCTATAGCCATACACTCGCCCTACTCTGTGCATCCTATCATCTTACAAAAGGCTGTAAACGTAGCTAAACAAGAAAAACTTCCTCTCTGTGCTCATTTTTTAGAGTCACAAGCAGAGAGAGAGTGGCTAAGTTCTGGAACAGGTGATTTTGAAGCATTTTTCAAAAAATACTTCAACACCTCTACACCTGTTACAAACATAGAAGAGTTTATGCACGCTTTTGACAGCTACCCTACACACTTTACTCACTGTGTTCAAGCAACACCTAAAGAGTTAGACTACTTAGCCAAAAAAGGACACTCTATAGCTCACTGCCCTCGTTCTAACCGTTACCTAGGATGTGGAAGACTCCAGATAGAAGCACTTAAACTTCCATTTACTGTAGCAACAGATGGCTTAAGTTCAAACGACTCTCTAAGCATATTTGATGAGCTTAGAGCAACACTCATGCTACATAACGACATCCCCATTCAAGCGTTGGCTACAAGCCTCTTAAAAAGTGTCACTTCTGACGCAGCTAAAGTGCTAAACTTAAACTGTGGAGAGGTAGCAGTAGGAAAACTTGCAGACTTCGCAGTCATTACACTCCCTGAGACACCAAAAAGGGAAGAGGAGATAGCTCTTTGGAGTATCTTGCATACTAAAGAGGTTTCACATCTCTTTATAGAAGGAGAAAAATATGTTTAGTTCTATAGGAAAAGCCATCAAATGGATAGGTGAACACTTTAAAGGTATGCTCTTTTTACTGATAGTCTTTGTTATCTTTATGCCAAAATCAGAAACATCATTAAACCCTGCAAACCTACAAGAGATAGAACTTTTAGGTCCTATTGTAAGTGCAGATATTATTTTAAAAGAGATAGAAGAGGCACAGAACAACCCAGATATAAAGGGTGTTTTACTAAATGTAAACTCTCCAGGAGGAGCAGTACCTCCATCTATAGAGATAGCCTATTCTATTAAAGAACTTAAAAAACATAAACCTGTCATAGCCTATGCATCAGGCATCATGGCAAGTGGAAGTTACTACGCTTCTATCTATGCCAACAAAATCATCGCTAACCCAGGTTCTATAGTTGGCTCTATAGGGGTTATCATGCAAAGTTACAACGCTGAGGAGCTACTTAAAACCATAGGCGTTGCACCTCAAACAGTAAAACAAGGTACCTACAAAGAAGCAGGAACACCTACAAGAAAGTGGACAAAAGAAGAACGAGCAGAACTTGAAACACTCACTAAAGACACTTATGAGCTTTTTGTTAAAGACGTAGCAACAGCAAGAGGACTAGACATAAACCACTCTAAAAGCTATGCAGATGCCCACATCTTCTCTTCACAAAGAGCCATGTCAGTAGGACTCATAGACGAAGTAAACATCAAAAGCCAAGCCAAACTACAACTCAAAGAACTTGCCAAAGTGCAAGTAGCAGTATGGAAAGAAAAAGACAAGTTCGACACCTTCATGGACAAACTAGAAAGCAAAAGCATGATAATAATACAAAGCTACTTCTACGGCATGAAAGCTTCACTTTAGATAGATTGTAACTGTGGGGTGGGTATCGTATAGTATTAAAATCTCATCCTAGGTAGTACAAAGATAGTTATGCTAGAATAGAGTTAAATATAAAATAATTAAACAATTGTGTAGGTTTGATTTTATCGAACGTGTTATTGGAATCTATTTTGTTTTGACGTTCGATGAAATCGAACCTACTTGATTCAACTTAATTACTCCTACATAACTATTTGGATATAATCTTTGTTATGAAAAAATTAACTTTATTAATCCTATTATCAACCAGCTATATATTTTCTAATATCAATGTTGTAGTCAGCATCTTACCAGAGAAAACATTTGTTAAAGCTATCGGTGGAGAGAAGGTAAATGTATCGCTTATGGTACTTCCTGGTAACTCCCCACACACCTATGAGCCTAAGCCTTCTCAGATGAAAAATCTTACTAAGGCATCTCTTTACTTTGCTATAGGTGTTGAGTTTGAAAAGGTGTGGTTACCCAAATTTAAAAATTTAAATAACCGTATGGAAGTAGTTAATCTTATACAAAACATCACTCTACAGAAAATGCAAAAGCATACAGAACATAATGAACATGAAGAGAATAAACATAAAGAAGCCCATACTCACGTAGGTAATGACCCTCACATTTGGACAGCACCTTCAAATGTTAAAGTAATAGCAAAGACTATATATTTGGCTCTTGTTAAAGCAGACATGGATAACAAAGCTTACTACACAAAGAACTATAAAACTTTTTTAAAGCACATAGAACAGACAGATGAGAAGATAAAAGAGATTCTTTCTAAAAAAAATGAAGGAACAAAGTTTATGGTTTTTCACCCCTCTTGGGGATACTTTGCAAAGGAGTATAACCTTATCCAACTCCCAGTAGAGATGGAGGGTAAAAGCCCTAAGCCTAGAGAACTTATTCAGCTTATTAAAGAGGCTAGAGAAGAGAAGATAGTCGCTATCTTTACGCAGCCAGAATTTTCTGATGCTATTGCTAAAGTGATGGCAAATGAGTTAAATATTAAGGTAATTAAGGTGAGTCCACTCTCACCTAAGTGGTCTCAAAATCTTATCAATATTGCAAATGCAATAGCAGGTAACTAAAGAATAATGAGAAAAAAAATATCTGTGATAGAGATAAATAATCTCTCATTTGCCTATGATAAAGATGTGATTTTGGAAAATATAAATCTTCATGTAGAAGCCTTAGATTTTCTTGCCATTATTGGTCCAAATGGTGGAGGTAAATCTACTCTGCTTAAACTTATACTTGGTATTAATCAGAGTAAAGAAGGTACTATAAAGGTCTTTGATAAGTCACCAAAGAAAAATCTTTCACTTATTGGTTATGTGCCACAAAATACCAATGTAAATACAGATTTTCCCATTAAAGTCATAGAAGTTGTTCTTATGGGACATGTAGGAAGTAAGAACCCTATTTTTGGTTATGGCAAAGATGAAATAGCTTGTGCCATGGGTGCTCTAGCTCAAGTGGGAATGCAAGAGTATTCTCAAAGTAAAATAGGTTCTCTCTCAGGAGGACAACGGCAAAGGGTTATGATAGCAAGAGCATTATGTGCCCACCCTCAGGTACTTATACTTGATGAGCCAACTTCAAGCATAGATATTAAAGGACAAAAAGAGATTTATGATCTTCTTAAACTCCTCAATAAAAGCATTACTATTGTGGTAGTAAGTCATGATATTTCTGTTATCTTAGAGTATGCCAATAAAGCAGCTCACATCAATAAACGACTTTCGTATCATGATATATCAAATAAACAAGCAACTTTTCATACTCATAATAAGAGTGAACATTTTTGTGAAATAGAACTACTACAGATGCTAGGTTCTGACTCATGTGAGAGTTGTGTTAGTGAAAATACTCAAGAGAAACAGTGGAGAAAAAAAATATGATAGAAGCACTCCAATTTGAATTTATACAACATGCACTTATCGCAGGGATATTAGTAAGTTTAACAGCAGGTATTATAGGCTCTTTAATTGTCGTTAATCGTATGGTATTTTTAGCTGGTGGCATCGCACATGCTTCATATGGAGGCATCGGGCTTGCAGTTTTTTTTGGCTTACCCATATTTTTAGGTGCTTCACTTTTTGCTGTAGCAGCTGCCCTACTCATAGCTACACTCACTCTACATAAACGTCATCGCATAGATACCTTTATCGGTCTTATATGGGCTGTTGGCATGGCTATAGGTGTTATTTTTATAGATATTACACCTGGGTACAATGTTGACTTGATGTCTTATCTTTTTGGCTCTATCTTAGCAGTAAGTACAGAAGATCTTTACTTTATGGGTGGACTTTTAAGCGTTATTCTTTTAGTTATAGTATTTTATTACCGTGATATTTTAGCTGTATCTTATGACAGCGAATATGCAGCACTTAGAGGCGTTAATGTACGTTTTTTCTATACACTTATTCTTATCTTAGCAGCACTCACTGTGGTAGTTTCCATTAAAGTAGTGGGACTTATATTGGTTATAGCAATGTTAACTATCCCTGTTTATATCGCAGAGAAACTCTCTAATAGCCTTTTTAGCATGATGTTTATCTCAGGAGGAGTTGCTACACTCTTTACCCTTACAGGTCTTTGGTTCTCATATACTTATAACCTTACTTCAGGTGCATCTATCATACTGGTTTCAGCCGTTTCTTTGGGGCTTTTTTTACTTCTATATAGAGGTAAATAAGCTTCTAAAGAATCTCTCTATTCCCTTTTGCATTAGGTGCAGAGAGTACACCTTTAGCTTCAAGTTGTTCTATGATATTTGCAGAACGGTTATAGCCTATTTGTAACTTTCTTTGTAAATAAGAGATAGAAGTTTTTTGATCTGTGAGTACCACACTCTTTGCCTCTTCATAGAGGGCATCTAAGGTTACCTCTTTTTTATCGGTAGTAGCTGCTGTTGCACCCCCTACTACCAGATAACTCTCATCATACTCTGGTACTCTCTGAGCTTTTAAGTACTCTACTACTTCATCTATCTCATTTTCACTGTTCCATGGTGCATGTATACGAACTAGCCCCGTAGAACCTGGAGGGGTAAAGAGTCCATCTCCTCGTCCTAAAAGACTCTCAGCACCCATAGCATCTAAAATTACTTTTGAGTCTATACGTTGGCTTACTCTGTAACTTAACCTTGAAGGTAAGTTTGCTTTTATCAATCCTGTAACAACATCTACACTAGGACGTTGTGTAGCAACGATAAGATGTATGCCACATGCTCTTGACTTTTGTGCTAAACGAGCTATAGAGAGTTCTACCTCTTTACCACCATTCATCATAAGATCAGCCAACTCGTCTATAACAATAACAATAAAAGGAAAAGGCTCATTCCCCTCTTTTTTAGCTTTTTCATTATAGTTTTCAATATTTTTTGTACGACTATCTGCCATAAGTTTATAACGACGTTCCATCTCTCCTACCATGTTAGCAAGTGCAGCTATCGCTTTTATGGGTTCTGTAATTACTGGTGTTATAAGATGTGGAATATCGTTATACATAGAAAACTCTAACATTTTAGGGTCTATAAGCATAAGCTTTAGTTGGTCAGGGTCATTACGGTAAAGCAAAGAGAGTATCATTGCATTTATCCCTACAGATTTACCCGAACCTGTTGTCCCTGCTATAAGAAGATGTGGAAGTTTTTTAAGGTCTGTAATAAAAGGCTTACCTACGATGTCTTTCCCCAAAGCTACTGTTAAAGGGGATTTTGACTCCTTAAATATCTTATTTTCTAATATCTCTCGTAAATATATAGTATCTATCTTCTCATTAGGAATTTCAATACCCACAACATCACGCCCAGGAATAGGTGCTTGTATACGTATCGTTTCAGCACTGAGTGCCATAGCAAGATCATCTTGTAGATTTAGTATTTTTGAAACCTTTACATTGGGTGCAGGTTTAAATTCAAACGTAGTAACTAGTGGTCCTGAGTAGGTGCGTATAACATCACCCTCTACTTTAAAATGCTTCAATTTTGCAAGTAACTCTTCTATTTTTCTATCTATCTCAACTTCATTAATCTTTTTTGTTGATTTAGGTGCTTTTTGTAAAAAGTCTAATTTAGGTAATTTAAAGTTTTTAGGCTTATCTATGCTGCCTTTTTCTATCTGATTCATGAGCTTAGAGTTCTCCTCTAGCTCTTCGACTATAACTACATGAGAGTTTTTACTATTTTGGGTAACACTTTGTGCTTCATCTACTTCTTCTTCCTCTTTTACTTCTAATTTTCTTCTACTCTTAGATTTTGTTTCTGCTTTCTCTCTCTCTTTAATAGTATCAACAATTGTTTTAATCTCTTTTTTACTAGATACTGGTTTTTTTATAGCTTTTTTTGTTGTTTTTCTAACTTTTACTTCAGGCTCTATTAAAGGCATAAATTCATCTCTTGAAGAGGAAGAAGTAAATGAGGTATTGGAAATTTTTTCTTTGAGTGTACGAAAAGGTAATAATAGTTTATTTACCATAACATAGCCCATATCACTACTCAAACTCCCTCCACTACTTAAATCACTCCATGAAAAGTCATCATCAACAATAAAAAGTATAGATAGCATTACACTCATAACCCACAACATCCAAAGACCTGCTTTACCGATGAATGGGTAAAGAAAAGTTACAAGTTCTGTACCCACATAACCTATGTTATCTTTCTCTAAAACCAAAGAAGAAAAGATAACCACTGCCACAATAAAGAGTACCCACCCAATATAAAAATCCCATTTTTTACGTATCATAGAGTCTGTATATAATTTGTAAAAAGGGTAAAAAAGTATAAAAATATTGACATAAGCAAAATACCCAAACAGATAAAGATTTGTAGAGCCTATTTTCTCTCCTATGTTACCAACTAAATAGGTTTCAAGAAATATTGTTGAAAAGGCAGCATAAAAAAAGAGCATAGAGGTAATGATGATAATAATTTTCAAAAGGTATCCTAAAATATTAATATTAATGAATAAAGATATTATAACCAATAAAGTTAAGCCAAGTATGAAAATACCTCAAATTGTTATATTTTTACTATTTATAATTATAATAAACGACTTTTTAAGTCTTGTACTGTATAATCTTATTTACATTTAAATATGTATGCCGCAGTGATGGAACTGGTAGACTTGGTAGACTCAAAATCTTCTGCTTTAGGGCGTGTCGGTTCGAATCCGACCTGCGGTACCACTTGTAAAACTTTTTTTGATGATTAAAGCTTTATAAGATTACTATATAACCGTATTTTTGCGGGCGTAGCTCAGTGGCTAGAGTTCCTGCCTTCCAAGCAGGCTGTCGAGGGTTCGAATCCCTTCGCCCGCTCCACCTTTTATTTCCCCTTATTTTCTTAACTCTTAATAACTTTTGATATAATCCTTACTATTAAACTATAAGGCTCTTTTTTATGAAACTCATCGTAGCCATTACTGGTGCAAGTGGTGTGCAACTTGGCAAACAATTTATAGATTACTTACCTAAAGATATTGAAGTCCACGTTGTATTCTCCGATAATGCTCTCACTGTAGAGTCATTTGAAAACAAAAAAGTAACATTACATGATTCAAAGAATATCGCAGCTTCTATCTCTTCTGGTTCTTTTAGAGTAGATGCCACTGCTATCATACCTTGTAGCATGAATACTTTGGCAAAAATAGCCTGTGGGATAAGCGACAACCTACCCACTCGTGTAGCTGCTGTAGCACTTAAAGAGCAAAAAAAGTTACTACTTGCTCCTCGTGAGTTGCCTTTTTCGGCTATTGCTTTAGAAAATATGCAAAAACTTGCTACACTTGGGGTTATCATTGCACCTCCTGTAATGGGATACTATTCTGAATCTTCTAGCCTTGAGGAGATGGAGAAATTTATTATTGGCAAATGGTACGATGTTTTAGGCATAGAAAATAACCTTTATGAAAGATGGAGTTAACCCATGAGTACTATCAAAAGAGCAATCTACCCAGGGACTTTTGACCCTATTACCAATGGACATTTAGATATTATTATAAGAGCATGTAAAATGTTTGATGAAATCATCGTAGCTGTAGCAGATTCTGAAAGCAAAAAACCTATGTTTTCACTTCAACAACGTATAAAGATGGTAAAAACTGTTACAAAAGATTTTCCTAAAATAAAAGTTGTAGGGTTTCACTCTCTACTTGTTGATCTCTCCGATGATTTAGATGCCAATATTATTATTAGAGGACTTAGAGCAGTAAGTGATTTTGAGTATGAACTACAAATGGGATATGCTAATGCTTCACTTAAAAAAGAGTTAGAGACTATCTACCTCATGCCTAGCCTAGAACATGCTTTTGTAAGTTCTTCTGTCGTTCGTTCTATCTTAAACTTCCACGGTAAAGTGGAACATCTTGTCCCTAAAGAAGCCCTTATGCTCATAAAGTGTAATGCCTAATGTATGTTCTTTTTGAAGGGATAGACACCTGTGGTAAAAGTACACAAATAGCACGCATAGCAGAGAAATACCCTGAAATAGTTACTACTAAAGAGCCAGGAGGTACGGCATTTGGCATAAAAGCAAGAGAGATACTTCTTACAGATTCATTAGCATCAAAACGTGCTGAGCTACTACTTTTTTTAGCAGATAGAGCTGAACATTATGAAGAAGTTATCAAAGTAAATAAAGATAAGATTATTCTCTCAGATAGAGGTTTTATCTCTGGTATAGCATACGCATTAGCCAATGAAACATTTGATTTTGATTTACTTGTATCACTTAACAAATTTGCATTAGAAGAGCATTTTCCAGATAGAATTATTCTCTTTTTAACAAACATGAAGACACTAAAAGAGAGAACCAATGCTAAAAGACTTGATGGCATAGAGCTTAGAGGATTAGAGTATTTACTTCGTGTTCAAGAGCATATGAAGCAAAGTATAGAGAAACTTGGTATCCCCCATCTCTTTATAGATGCAACAGAAGATATAGAAACCATACATCAAACAATACTAACCTACTTGAAGGTATAATTCCATTAATTAATAAGCAAATGAAACATGCACTATATAAGATATAAGGAAACAACATGATAAACCCACTTAGAGGTATGAAAGACCTCACTTTTGATGATAGCCAACGCTTTGTACATATCGTAACTACTGCTATAAAAGTAGCTAAAAGATATGGATATGGATATATAGAGACTCCTATTTTAGAAGAGACTGCACTTTTTAAGCGTTCAGTGGGTGAGAGTTCTGACATCGTGGGTAAGGAGATGTATCAGTTTGAAGACAAAGGTGGTAATGATGTATGTATGCGTCCTGAGGGAACTGCTGGTGTAGTACGTGCTTTTGTTCATGCTAAACTTGACCGTCAACCACTAAAACAGAAATTTTACTACTATGGTCCAATGTTTCGTTACGAGAGACCACAAAAAGGACGCTTAAGAGAGTTTCATCAGTTTGGTTGTGAGAGTTTTGGAGAGGGTTCAGTCTATGAAGATTTTACTATCATAACTATGATAAGCCAAATATTCAAAGAGCTAGGTATTGGATTTGATTTACAGATAAACTCTTTAGGTTGCCCTGAGTGTATGCCTCCTTACAAACAAAACCTTGTGAATTTTTTAACAAACATTAAAGAAGAGCTTTGTGAAGACTGTAACAGACGTATAGGGACAAATCCTATCCGTGTACTTGACTGTAAAAATAAAACCTGTCAATCACTCCTTACAAACTCTCCAAAACTTATCAATAATCTTTGTGAAGCGTGTGATTCTGACTTTAAAAAGCTTACAACTCTTCTTGACCAAGCAGAGCTAAGTTACACAATTGATACTAACCTTGTAAGAGGGCTAGACTATTACAGTAAAACTGCTTTTGAGTTTGTAAGCGATGAGATAGGTGCTCAATCTGCCATTGCAGGTGGTGGACGTTACGATAAACTTGTAGAGTTCCTAGATGGTAAACCCACTCCAGCTGTAGGCTTTGCCATAGGTATAGAGCGTATCATGGAACTCGTACAGATGCCTAAAGTACAAAGAGAAGGTATCTATCTTGGTGCTATGCTAGAAGAGGCTGTAGAGGCACTTTTTCCTGTAGCTACGCTAAAACGTTTAGAGCAAAAAGTTACTGTAGAGTACAACTCAAAAGGGTTTAAAAGTCACATGAAAGGTGCAGATAAAGTTCATGCTAAATATTGTGTACTTATAGGAGAAGATGAGTTAAAAGATGGCACTATTTGGGTAAAAGACTTAGAAACAAAAAAAGAGAGTACTATACCAAGAGGTGAGTTTTAAAGTGATAAGCTATAATTAGTTATGAAAAATCTTCACAATGCACTTTTACTTAAACAACTTTATCAACTTAAACAACTAGGGTATAAATATACCTCTGTTGTTCCATACAAAGAAGAAGAGCTAAATCTTACACTTCCCAATACACTAAGTTCACTTGAGAAACAAGCGAGTAACTGTCACCTTTGCGAACTTAGTAAGAGTCGGCAAAAAGTAGTATTTGGCGAGGGTAATCCTCAAGCTGACATCTTCTTTGTGGGAGAAGCTCCTGCTGCAACAGAAGATAGTAGTGGTAAACCTTTTGTAGGACGTTCAGGAGAACTTCTAACACGTATGATAGAGAATGTTTTAAACTTATCTCGTGCAGATGTTTACATTACTAACATTGTAAAATGTCACCCCTCTAACAACCAAATACCAACCCCTACTCAAGCCCACACATGTCAACCCTATCTACTTAAACAGATAGAGCTTACTAAACCTAAAATTGTTGTAGCATTAGGTGTGACAGCCTACCACTACCTTACAGGCGATGATAGTGCCATAGCAGAGGTAAGAGGAACAGTACATAAACTCAATGGCTATACGCTCATCCCTACCTACCATCCTAGTTATCTGCTAAGAAATCCTAGTGCAAAAAAAGAGGTATTTGAAGATTTGTTAAAAATTAAAGAGTTAATGTAGTCTCTTCATGTTTTGCATTTGTTACACGTTACTTATGATTCTTCTACATCAGCTAAAGTTAATGCAAAAAGTACATTGACACCATCTGAAGTCAAAACGGCATACGCCTCTTGTAGTGTAATACCTGTAGTGATAATATCATCTACTAAAATAACATCAACATTTGATTTACCTGTGTATTTAAAATCTCTAGGGTGTGATAAACGATACTGTAAACTTTTTCCTGAGTAGTTCACTCTGTTACGTGCTAAGAGTGAAGCGTGTTGAGGAATGGAGGTAGGCATTTTCATTGCGTGAGTTAAGAGTGCAACATGAGAGTAACCACTCTTTACATGTTCATCTACTCCTACGATATAGACATCACCATCTGCATTTTCTATAAACTCTTGCATAAAAGGTTTTAGTAAAAGTTTTGCTAAGTATCTGTAAACTCTGTAGCCTTCTGGCTTATGCTTGGTATGCAATAAATTCTCTAAGGTAGAGTATTTAAAAAAACTTATCACATCTAGTGAACCTACTTTTCGTGTACTGATAGTAGGGACAAGTAGTTGTGCTTCGCAGGAAGAACAGATAACACTAAAACTTAATTTAAAACAACTAAAGCAACGCATCCAATGCCTCAATAGCACTTAGAGGCAGTTCAATTTTCGCACCAAAGCTCTCTCTAGGGTTTATACGTATGAGTGGAACATCAAATCTTTTTGCTATTTGGGTAGATGTATTACGAACCGTTGGTACTGATGTACCTGCTCCTATCTCAACAATTACAAGTTTACCACCCTCTTCTTCTACACTATCCATCCATGATACAAGTCTATCTCTTTGTGCATTGGTATGTGTGAAGTCCCATGTATAGTCATTAAACATTAAGATATTTGGTCTAGCAACTGCTCCACAAAAAGGGCATAAAGGTAAAGGCTCTTTTGCTTTAAAATCATCTGATACCTCTATGGTGGTTTCATTAGAACTCCAGAGCATACCTTCACAGTTATCTATACATTGTAAATGCTGGATAGAACCATGACACTCCATGACTCTTTTATCTGGAAAACCAGCTTTTTGAAATTGTCCATCTACATTGGAAGTAAAAATAAATGCCCCATATTTTTTACTCTCTGCCAAGTCTAACAGTTTCTTAAACCCATTATGGGGTTCAATATCACGGTATAGATGTAGTCTATGTCCATAAAAAGCCCATGCAAGTTGAGCATCACTCTCAAACCATTCAGGATTTGCCATCTCTTCAAAAGATAAGTTTAGTGCTTTAGCTTTAGGATAAGCATTCCAAAACCCTTCTATTCCTCTAAAGTCAGGTAATCCACTGTCAACTCCCATACCAGCCCCTGCTGTAATAAAAATAGCATCTGCTTCGTTTAATAATACTTTAGCTTTTTGTACATTCTCTTCTATATTCATCTACACTCTTTACTTAAGCAGTTTTATCTTTAATGCTTCAACACTGCCTACTGCATTCTTATGCTCTGTAAAACCCCAATCAACCATAATATATGGTATATTTGCTCTTTTACTTGCCATCTCATCTCGTGCTCCATCACCAATAAAAAGTGTAGATTCTTTACTTATGTTCGTCTCTTTTAATATTTTATAGAGCATATCAGGATTTGGTTTTCCTTGAGGAACATCATCATAACAAGCAATAGAAGAGAAGTAATCATAAATACCAAGATATGTAAGTGACTCTATGGTTGAAGTACGGTAAGCATTGGTTGCTACTGCTAAGGTATAGCCTTTTTCTTGAAGAGTTTGCAGTAGTTCTTTTATCCCATCATATAAGACTAGTTCACGCTCATGATACTGAGTATAATACTCCGAAAACCATTTTTCATGCTTAGACTCAAACTTTTTTGTATGGTAAAAAGTCTGTGCAGGGTTGAGAGTATGATCATTTATTCTTGTTAAAATGTACTCCTGTGTCATAGGTTCGTAGCCTAGTTTTCCACGTACGTAATTGATAGCATTAGCAATAGTCAAGGAGGAGTTAACTAATGTACCATCCATATCAAAAATAATTAACTTTTGACTCATTTTTCATCCTGTCTTGAGAGTTTAATATAAATAGAGAGTCCTATTATAAGTGAAGTAACCGCGCCTATAAGATAAACTGCATAAATCAACTTACTTGGGTCTGTTAATGCAAATTTAAAGACAAGCATTAATGACTCTATAGACAGAGCAATAATAATAGAGCCTAAAAAACGCACCATTGTTTCATGTGAACCACCTTCACTGTGCCGTTTTTCTTGCCCTAAAACCTCTTCTTCAAAAATAGCTTTTACCAAATCTACAATAGCCAAAGAGAGTGTGAGCAAAATGGTTGATTTGAACATTTGATTAATGTCTATGTTAGAAAAGTCCAGTCCAACATGAAGAAAACTAGTAACACCTTTAATAAAAAGAAGAACAGCTACAGCAAAAAGTGCTACTGAAAAAGAGGCATATACTATTTTACTTACTCTACCAAAAATAGAATTGATAGAACTTGGATGTACCATTTTAAGAATATTTTTAAGTGTAATATCTATGCAGATAATAGCTAAGACATTATCATCTTTATCATAGAGTGGAAAGGTAGCAGTAACTACAAGTTCGTTACTTACTAAAGATGGATATGGATCAGTAAGTATACAACGATGCTCCTCAAGTGTTTTGTAATAGTATGCTCTGTCACTTCTATTATCACCTTTACCTATACCATTAAGTTTTGAAGTTGATGAGATATTATTGACTATCTGTGTACCGTTACCATCTATGGCAAAAATTACTTCACTTTGAGGAAGAGCTTCTTTGAGATTTTTAATCTTAGAAATTACACTCTCTACTGTCCCACCTTCCATACTTTGTGAAATATTTCGACTCATAATGTAACATAAATAGGCTCTAGCTTTTGTACGTATCTGTGCATACTCTTGTATCTCTCTTACTACTAACATAACTACACTCCTTTATTATTGAACCGTTCCCATAATATCTGTAAATTTTGTCTTCTGGTTAATAGCTACTTCAGGAACAATACTCCCTTTTTTAGAAAAAGTTAAAATAGTAGAACCCATTTCAAACCAACCAAACATTTCACCTCTTTTTAACCAAAGGTCCTCATAAGTATAGTGTTTAGGTTCTCTAATCTCTGAATTTGTCTGTACCTCTTTTTCAAAGGTTACTATCATTCTTCCTACATTTAAAGCACCTACAAGCACTAACATCTGCTTTCTACCCTTAGTGTCTTCACATTCCATAATCACTCTCTCATTTTCAATAAAAAGATCTTTTTTATTGCGTAAAAGTGGAAAATTAACAGGGTAAAGTTTTCCAGGAATATGTGTTAAAGAGAGAACCTTTAAATCCATAGGCATATGATAGCGGTGATAATCTTTAGGAGAGAGATAAAAGTTTATAAATTCTCCACCTTCTACTTCATGTACAGCATCTTTATGGTTTTCACCAAAAAGTGTTTCAATAGAGTAGCTCATACCTTTAATCTGATAGGCTCTTCCCTCTGTTATCGTACCTGCATCAGAGATACGAGCATCAACACCACAAATAAGTTTTGTACTATCTTCTGGTAATGCTCTTGGTATTTCAAAAGCTCTTGTAAAAAGCTTATTTAATGTTTTGTATTCACATGGTTTTTTAAACTCTTGCATATCTAAACCCATAAGTTTTATATAGCTTGAATTAATAATATATTGTATAAATGGAGAGAACTCTTTACTTGCAAATGCTCCAAATACATTGGAGATAACTGAGGTAAAATGTTTACTCATTATTAGCCTTTTTAAAATGTTTTAATGCATCTTCCATAAGTGCAATATGATAATTCTCTTGTTGGTTGATAAAGTTAAAAAACTTCTCTAACTCTGGACTCTCTTTTGCCACTGCCTCTGAGAGCTTTATACACTCCTCTTTTGCTGCAAGTTCTTCATTGATACCATCTTTAAGGAATTGCACTACATCTTCTACTTGATATAAATCTTTCATGACTATACGTGGTACACCTAGCAGACCCATCTGTGCTTGCATATCACCAAAACTTTTAAGATGAAAGAAACTCTCTTCAATCAGTATTTGGAAAATTCTATTCATATAACTATCACTACTATGCATTTTAAGATAATTATATATCATAATCAGTTCATACTCTTTATAACTCTCTTCAAAAAGAAAAAGTGTCAAGGCATCTGTGGCTTCTTGAGAGAGAATTGTTCCTTGATATTTACGTTCCATGTTAAATGCTGTAATCTTTTCATCTTTCATATGCATTAAAACACTTGTAATATAATACAAATCACTTGAGATACGACTAGATAACGCTTTATTATCTATAGCCATTAGTTGCAGGTCTATCTCGTTAAGTCTATTGGTGATATCTTTAAGAATATCACTTAATTTCTCTACTTTTATAGGAATATGATCTCTATCATAATTATAAGATTCATCTAAGACAATATGTTCATTTTCAAGCCATGTAAAGTGTCTAAAAAGAATATCTGAAAAATTAGAAAGTACCTTTTTATTATCTGTATTACTCATAAAAGATGCCATCAATACCTCTAACCATACCTCATGGGTTTTTATCATTAACGTTTTCATACTATTTTACCTCTTGAGCATTTTCTTTAGGTACACAACTGTTGGAAACAAACTTTGTAATAACTGGATACTCTGCATCATCTACTCTTTTTTCATAAGTTTCTACAGCTGCCAAAAGTGCAAGTGCCACCATTTCAGAACATGCAGCATCTTCAGCGGGAAGTTTATCAAGAATATTCATCGTCGCTTCTACAAGGTTTCTTACCCCATTAAAGTTTAACTCTTTAGCTTCTTCTGTAATCATAGACCCTGCAACAACTGTAGTTGTACATCCTATAGCTTGGTAAGCGATATTTTCTATATATTCACCATCTTCATCTGTAGCAACACGTAGATAGATAGCTACCTTCTCTCCATTTTCAGGGTTTTTCCCTATTCCTTCTGCATTATTACCTGCTAAAGTACCATAATTTTTTGGGTTCATCATATGTTCAATTAGTTGTGCATCAACATTCATTACAACTCCTATTAGTTTCAAATCTAAAGTTATTATATCCTTTTGTTATTAATTATCAATAGCATCAACAATAGATTGATAAACCTCTTCTAAATGTATAGGTTTAGTAAATACATCATTAGCACCAGCTTCTATTATTTTTTCTTCTATGTCACTATGAGCATCACCAGTAAGTCCATAAATAATAGCAGATTTGCCGTTCTTCTCTTTTTCAATCTCTCTCATTATAACTATAGCTTCATCGCCATTCATCATTGGCATATTTTGATCAATAAAAACAATATCAAACTCTTCATTTTTAAATAGTTCTAAACCTTCTTTAGCATTAACTGCTGTAGCAATATTTAGATTAAGTCTTTTCAAAATTTCACCCATTAATTTAAGATTTATAATACTGTCATCAATAATTAAAACCGTATGTCCACTTAAATATTCATAGTCTATAGAAGAGTCATCTACATTAGTTTCTATAGTTTCGGTATGCATAAGTATATAAATGGCATTAAATAGTGTATTTGGTAAAATAGGATTATGTAAAAGTTTAAACGAACCTTCAAAATAGCAATCATCTAAAGCAAAACTATTTTCAACAATAATTACATGTCCATTGTTACTTAAGAACTTTTCAATAACCTCTTGAGCGACTATTGCCTCTTCTCTCTCTAATATTAAGATATTTTCATCAGGAGAGAGTATCAATGCATTGCTAGAGTCTAAATGTTTGTAATTTATATCTAAATCTTTAAAGTATTGCTGTATCGTTTCTAATGGGTGATGTATGTCTGAAGGTGAGTAGATAACTACTGAAATATCATCAAAAAGATTGGCATTTATCTCTTCTGTTGAAGAAGATGGTGTGTCGCAAGGAAGCGTAAAAATAAATTCACTTCCTTCACCTTGTTCACTCTCTACGGTTAAAGTACCATTAAGTAAAATACTAAGCTGTTGGGAAATAGCTAAACCTAAGCCTGTACCACCATACTCTTTTGCCGTAGAATTTTTCTCTTGAACATAAGGTTTAAAAATACTTTTTTGCTTCTCTTTTGCTATACCTATACCTGTATCTATTACAGAAATTTTTAAAGTATCTTTCTCTTTATTATAGAGAGCTTCTAAAATAATTTTACCATCAATGGGTGTAAATTTTATGGCATTACTTAAAAGGTTATTTATAACTTGTTTAATTCTATGTAAGTCTGAATTAATTAACGATGGCATTAAAGGGTCTATATATATACCAAAATTGATACTTTTCTTTTTCATTGTATTATAAAAGAATTTAACAATATCTGAGAGTCCATTCATAGGAGAAAAAGTTGTTTTATTTAAATTCATTTTCCCATTAGCTACTTTACTCATATCTAAAGCATCATTAATTAGAGTTACTATAAGGCCACTACTTTTTAGTGTAGCATCTATGTATTCTCGTTTTTGCTCATTGGTTTCATTTAATAGCATAAGTTCCATAAAACCAATGACAGCATTCATAGGTGTACGTATCTCATGTATAGTAGAAGCAAAATAGTGTTCATCTCTCTCTATTTTAAGTTCTAATGTACGCTTAGACTCTTGACAGTGAGAGAGTGCATTATACTCATTTTCACCACTTTTATCTGTATTTAAATTATTAAAAAAAATTTCATGTTTTATAGCTTTAGTCAGATGAACCAAATTATCAATATCTTCTTTAATAAATTGTTGAAACCCTTTTTTCACACCTATCCAGAGCATGCCAATCACTTTTTTCTCTTCATTGTCACTTAATATAGGAATAATAAGTACTTTTGCTATCTCCTCACCAAGAGAGTCTATCGATGCGTTATAAAGAAGACTTCTATCAACATCATTAATAAAAAGTGGCTGATGTGATTCATAACATTGAGAAAGAATACCCTCTTGGTTAAGTTGGTATTCAATAGAGTCTTTCTCTCCCATATTTGTAGCTATAAGATTTTTATTATCTACTTCAAGAAAATGAAATACATCACAAGGTACAAATGCTTTGATTGATTCTTCTATTATCTTTAAAAAATCTTTATTTCTTTCTTTAGCATCAGCTAATAATGCTATACGTTTTTCTATAAAACTGTTAAATTCATTATCCGTCAAAACCACTCCATATAAACTAAGTTATTAACTACCAATAGTAACAAAAAACTGCTTATTTCTTCGTCAAAGTTTTAAATAAGATAAGTATAAAGTAATTTTAGTAAGACTTTGATATACTATATTTTAATCTATAACTAAATAATAGCATATGCTTTATTCTGTTGTATTTTAAAGATCTTAAATATAATTACTATTAGCTTGACAAAGAAAAATAATAATTATATACTTAGATTATCAAAATTATAAGGAAATAAAATGGTAGATAAAAGTTTATTTAATGACATTTCAAAAGTTAATGGTTACATGGGTGCAGTATTGAGTGATTATACTGGTGAGGTATTAGTATCTGATACAGGTAAAGTAAGTAAACTAGATGAAACATCTATGCGTTTTAATGAAGACTTTAGAAACATTCATGATGTTACAGAAGTTCTTGGTTTAGGTCACACACGTTCTATGAATGTTGGAGCAGAAAATGCAAATATTGTTATGGCGTGTAGTGGTGCAGACTCAAGAGTTCACCTTCATGCATTTGTAATTATGGAAAAAGATGGAAGTATTGCTCTAGGTAAAATGGCTCTTGAATCACTTCTTGAAAAAGCAATGGCAGAGTTAGCTAAATAGTTCATTTCTATCTTATAAAAAGTGTTTCATACATAAAATGAAACACTTTCTACTTAGGAAGAACCTTTCTTCTTTATTTTCTATTTTCTTCAATTGAAAATCATCCTTGTTTCAGTAAATAATCTTATAATACCCTAGCTAAATAATCTAACTACTATTGGAGTTAAACATGTTAAGATTTGCACCCTCACCTACTGGTGATATGCACATAGGTAACCTACGGGTTGCTATATTGAACTATCTTATATCTCAACAACGAGAAGAGAGCTTTCTTGTACGTATTGAAGATACTGACCAAACACGTAACATCGAAGGTAAAGATACTGAAATAATGCAAATTTTAGAAAAGTTTGCATTAATTCATGAAAATGTTTTTCATCAAAGTGAACATTTACATATGCATCAAACACTTGCCATCAAACTTCTTGAAGAGGGAAAAGCCTTTGTTTGTACTTGCAAAGAAGAGACTTTAAAACAAGAGAGAGAAACAGCAAAAAACAGTAAAACTGCCTACCGATACAGTGGTGCATGTTTAAATGTAGATAGTAAAAAACATGCTGAGCTAAAAAAGAGTGGTCTGCCATTTGTAGTTCGTCTTAAAAAACCTCAAGGTGACATCGTAAACCATGACCTTATAAAAGGAGATATTACAACTTCTGCTAATGAAGTAGATTCATTTGTTATTTTACGTACAGATGGTACACCTACTTATAATTTTGCCTGTGCTTGTGATGATATGCTATCAGGTGTTGATTTTATTATTAGAGGAGAGGATCATCTCTCAAATACACCCAAGCAGATACATATAAAAGAGCAACTTGGATTTGAAGTAGAGACAACTTATGCTCACCTACCTATGATACTCAACACTGATGGTAAAAAGTTAAGTAAAAGAGAGAATGCAAGTTCTATTAAATGGCTATTTGAAGAGGGATTTGTCCCTGATGCTATTATTAATTATCTTCTGCTTTTAGGTAATACAAAAGCACCTAATGAGATTTTTACACTTCCTGAAGCTATAGAGTGGTTTAAACTTGAAAATATTTCAAAATCATCTGCAATGTTTGATATAGCTAAGTTACGTTTTATCAATAGAGAACATTTAAAACTTATGGATAATAAACAACTCTCTACACTTTTTGGATTTGCAGATGAGAATATTGGTAAATTAGCTAAACTCTATTTAGAAGAGGCAAGCACAACAAAAGAGCTTCAGAGTAAAATAGATCTTATATTTACACCTAAAAACTTTGAATGTCAATGGGGTAAAGAGATGAGACTCTTAGAAGAAATTATTGCTAATGCACCTATGTTAAAAACATTTGAACAATTTAAAGTTTATCTTGTCAAAGAGAGTGGCTTAGATGAAAATATGTTGTTTAAACCACTTAGAGTCCTAATGACAGGATCAGAACATGGCCCAGAGTTGAGTGATATCTATTCACTTATAAATTCATACATTTTGGAGGTAGCATCATGAGTGCTCTTATTTACGCCCTAGTACAAACTATACACACCGTTTTAAACCTTTATATTTGGATAGTGATTATCACATCATTACTTACATTCGTTCGTCCTGATCCTAATAATCCTATTATACAAATACTTTACCGTTTAACAGAGCCTGCATTAGATTTTATTCGTCGTAAAATGCCTTTTGTTATTTTTTCAGGTATTGATCTTTCACCTTTAGTTATTATCTTGGGCTTACAACTTGTAGATAACTTTATCATGCGTGCCGTTTTTGCAGGATAAGAATAAAATGAGACTACACGCTATAATTTTTGTACTTTTCTCTTTATGGTTCTTAAATACTACTGCATTAAATGCAAAAATACTAAGCTATAATCAAGTACATAAAATGCCACAAAGTATTGAAAAAGATTATTATATTTGGCGTTTTATTTCACAAAAAAATACTTCAGTAAGAGATGCAAAAGCTATTATTCAAGAAGCCAATTACTTAAATAAAAAACTAAAAATTGCCTATAAAAAGAAAACTGGATTAAACGCTAAACTACGTTCAAAACCTGCGCCATATTGTATTACAAGTAAAATAAATTGGAAATTACGTTCTAAAGCCAATAAAGCTTTTAAAAAAGCTATTAAACTTGTACAAAAAGGTCAGCTACAAAAAGCAGCAAACCTTTTTTATACTGCTCATCAAAAATACTCTGAAAGATGGGAAAAAGATAAATCACTTTTTTGGCTCTATTTAGTTACTAAAGATAAAAGTTATCTAAAAAAACTGCTACAGAGTTATCATATCAATATGTATACGTTACTTGCAGCAGATATGGAAAACAAAAGCTATCCTAAAACGATTATTACCCCTTCTATTAGTAAAGCTCGTATCTTTGGGATAGATGCAAAAGATCCTATTGCATGGGCTAAAATGAAAGCAAAGATGAATGCACCTAATGCAGACTTAGATGCTTTAGCAGATGGGTGTGAATCACAGGCAACTGTAGGTATGCATACCTATCTTAAAGCAAGAGCTTGTAACTTTAGAAAATCATATTTTCCTATGCCATATAGACGAACAATGAAAAAGTTTTCAAAAGAGCGTCAAGCCCTTATTTATGCTATTGCTAGGCAAGAGAGTCGTTTTGTACCTGCTTCCGTTTCACGTTCATTTGCTTTAGGCATGATGCAATTTATGCCATTTCTCATAGAGCATATAGCCAAAGAGAAAGGTGAATATATGGATTTAGATATGATGTTTAGCCCTTATAAAGCCATAGAATATGCAGATTTTCACCTTGACTATCTTAACAAATATCTATATAGCCCTCTCTTTGTAGCCTATGCATACAATGGAGGGATAGGGTTTACAAGAAGGCTTATTAAAAAACCTCAATACTTTAGAAAAGGTGCATTTGAGCCCTACCTAAGCATGGAAAAAATACCTAATATTGAAGCAAGGGAATATGGTAAACGTGTCCTTACAAACTATGTTATTTACCTTAATAAACTAGGTAAACCTACACGTATTCTAACTTATATTAACCAACTAACCACTCCATATAAAACCGATACATTTAGAAAATAGTTTAAATATATACTACTTGATTAATAGACTTTATTACTCAATATATACTTTGCCACTTTGGCAAAGTGTAACGCTCCTTTACCATAGAAAGTACTCTCTATATCTAAAGTAAGTCTTTTATTTTTGATATGATTAAAAGTAACCAGATAATATCTGCTCCAAGATGAAGTAAATGAGATATTTTTCAACCTATTATCATCTGAATTTAACATAGTGATACTTGTAGGCTTCATTTTGTTTAACATGAAATAATACTCCTTACTATTCAATGTGAGAATCTCTTCACTATCACTCTCAATACCTATAATGAATTTTTCACTACCCTTTAAAGTATTGTCTGTATTATCGGTAATATATGTTGCTAGTACAAGCAATTGCGTTATATTTTCACTACTATAAAGTTGTAGCTTTTCAGTTTTTTGAAGTTCTTTATGATAGGATAATTTTTTTTCGTACTGAGTCAGAAAAGCTTTTTCTTCTTTTGAACTGCATCCAGATAAAAGGAATACTATACTAATTAGCCATATTATATTATGCATTTATACTCCTTCTATAATTGTAATGATTTTAACATACATTCAATAAACATTTAAGTATAATTCCCTCTAACTTAATTAAAGGTTTACGTGTGAATAAAAGAGTAGCAGTAGCATTTACAGGTCCATCAGGTAGTGGTAAAACCACTCTAGTTGAGAAAGTAGCAAAAGTTCTTATTGAAGGTCATAAAGTTGCCATTATTAAAAATGACCCTAAAGATAAAGCTATTTTTGATGTTGAGGGTAAAGATAGTGATAGATTCTCTAAAACAGGTGCAGAGGTTGTAGTTACCTCACCTACACGCACCACTTATCTTTCTCATAGAGAGAAAAGTTTAGATGAGATAGTTACAATGATAAATGACTTTGACATTTTACTTGTTGAGGGGCTTAAAACTTTACCTCTTCCTCGTATTGCTATTTTTAGAAATAGCATAGATGAGAGTTATTTTGAATGTAGTGAAGCTATAGCTATTGATCATACTATAGACCATACTACATATACGATACCAGAGCATATAGATATATTAGATTTAAATAATACTATTCAAATTATTGAATGGATTCAAAAACATTCCAAGGAGATATAAATGCAAAACATATTTGACACCATCAAAAAAGTAGCTATCAAAATAGACCATGCTATTAAAACTGAAGACTTAGGCTACAGTAACAGTGAAAACTCTTCAGGAGAAGATCAACTCAAATTAGATGTACAGTGTGACTATCTTATAGAAGAAGCATTTAAAGATATATCTGAGGTTAAAGCACTTGTAAGTGAAGAGAAAGAGGGGGTAATGGAGTTACATGATAACGGCAATTATACTATCTGTTATGACCCACTTGATGGTTCAAGCCTTGTAGATGTTAACCTCTCGGTTGGAACCATTTTTGGTATTTATGAAGGTGAGTTAAAAGGCGAAAATCTTGTAGCCTCTGCTTATGTTGTTTATGGACCACGTATTGAGTTGATTATTGCTACTAAAGGAGAGAAACCTCTACTCTACAGAGTAAATGAGGGAGTTTTTAACTTTATATCTGAAGTGACACTAAACGAAAAAGGTAAGCTCAATGCACCAGGTGGTACACAACAAAACTGGGCTACTTACCATAAAGCATTTATAGACTCACTCTTTGCAGAGGGTTATCGTCTTCGTTACTCTGGAGGAATGGTTCCAGACTTACATCAGATACTTCTTAAAGGTGGTGGATTATTCTCTTACCCAGGAACTACAGATAAACCAGAGGGTAAACTAAGACAACTTTTTGAAGTCATACCTTTTGCTTTTATATATGAACAAGCAGGGGGACAAGCCATAGATAATAATGGTGTAAGACTCATGGAGCTTGTACCTAGACATCCGCATGACACAAGCCCTTGTTTCTTTGGTTCTAACAGTGAGATAGATGCACTTAAAAAGGCGTATGGAGTTTCTCAATAATGGCAGAAGAGGTTCTTGATGAGTGGAAAATAGCATTAAGAGAAAAAAAAGAAGAGTTAGAAAATTGCCAAAAGCACCATCACCTAAAAAGTTGTATGAAGTGTGAAGAACTACTAACCTGTACCCTACGTGACAGCTATATTAAAGCTGTATATGACAGTATGAGTAAAGGTGTTGGTGGTGGCTTTGAATTTTAGCCCTCTGCCAACACAATTTTCTCTAAGGAATGTTAGATGAAACTCCTAGTATCAGCACTTGAACCATCCTCAAATCTTCACTTAAAAGAGGTACTTAAACATACTCAAGATATAGAGCTTATAGGTATCTTTGATAAAACTATAAAAAATAGTACACCTCTTTATGACATTTCTCAAATGGCTATAATGGGTGTAGTAGATGCTATCAAAAAACTTCGTTGGTTTTATAAGGTAGCAGATGAGATGGTTGAACTTGCTAAAGAAGCAGATAAAATACTTCTTATGGACTCATCAGGATTTAACCTTCCCTTAGCAAAAAAACTTAAAACAGCATATCCTGAAAAAGAGATTATCTATTATATATTACCTCAAATATGGGCAAGCCGTCCAAAACGAGCTAAAAAGCTAGAACGCTATTGTGACAAACTCTTAGGGGTACTCCCTTTTGAAGTTGAGTATTACCAAAGTAAAGCCCAATATATTGGTCATCCCCTTTTAGATGAAATCAACATAACAGAGCATACAAAAACCGATACTATAGCATTTATGCCAGGAAGTAGAAAAAGTGAAATAAAGAGACTTCTACCCATTTTTAAAGAAGTACGTCAAAAACTCTCCAAGAAAAAAGCAATACTTATCATACCAAGTAGTTTTTCCCAAGAGAAGATAAATAGTCTCTATGGTGATATTAGTATGTTTGAGATAAGTAAAGATACCCACACCTCTTTAGCTACTGCAGAGTTTGCATTTATCTGTTCAGGTACGGCTACACTTGAAGCTGCACTTATAGGTACACCATTTACATTAAGCTATATCGCTAAAAAGATAGACTTCTTTATAGGTACAAAACTACTAGGCATTAAGCAAGTTGGTCTTGCAAATATCATACTTACAAATTATAATAATAGCACTTTACATAATGAAATACTACAAGAAGATGTTACAGTTGATAACCTTTTAAAAGAATATGAGAAAACCAATAGAGATATATTCTCTAAAAAAGCTGAAGAGTTAAGAGCCTATTTGGCTCATGGTAGCAGTGAAAATGTTGCAAAAATACTCATGCAACCATAAGGATTTTAGATGCTCGTTCATATATGCTGTTCTGTTGACAGCCACTACTTTTTACAAAAACTCCAAGAAGAGTACCCAAATGAAACACTTATTGGTTTTTTTTATGACCCAAATATTCACCCCTACTCTGAGTACTATTTACGCTTATTAGATGTAAAACGTAGTTGTAAAATATTAAATATAGCACTTATAGAGGGTGACTATGATGTAGAAAACTGGTTAAATGCAGTACATGGTTTGGAAAATGAACCTGAAAAAGGTTCACGATGTTCTGTCTGTTTTGATAGACGTTTTGAAATCTCTGCACTAAAATGTAATGAATTAGGTGAAAATACCTTTACATCAACCTTACTTACAAGCCCTAAAAAATCACTACAACAACTTCAAAATATAGGAGATGTATGGGCTAAAAAATATGAGCTTACTTTTATCGCACCAGATTACCGCAAAGCTTCAGGTACTCAAGAGCAAAATATTTTAGCAAAGAAAGATGCACTATATCGTCAAAACTATTGTGGCTGTATGTTTGGACTAAATATTCAAAGAGAAGAGCAAAATAAACTCAATGATGAACTTTTTGTAACACTATCTCAGCAAATACAACCAGAGTCTATAGAAGAACGCATAGAATTGTATGAGTTAAGATGTCGATTAGAAGAAGAGAATATAGCACATAAAATCATTAAACAGCGTTTTTTAAATTGGCGTTTACTCTCGGGCTTAGTACGTGTAAGAAAAGAGGTTATACCTGCACATTTTCTACCCTATTCTACACTTAAAAGTGAATACAGCAGAGGAAAGATAGAGTATAGTGTCCATAATATACACCATATGAATCGTGATGAAGTAAAATTTATTACATTATCATACTACAATAGCATAGCTCATACCACATACAAAAGTATTACAGAACTTATCTACAACCCTCCTCTTTTTAATCAAGAGGTATCTCTACGTCACATAATGGGTATGGATTTATACAATCTCTCTACTGTCATAGTAGTTGATGAAATTCCTACAAATAAAATAGAGATACTTTGTCAAAGTAAAACTTATAGTGATGTAAAAGAGTTATTAATCAAGCTCTAAACATTTTTTTACCAATAATAGGGTAATATAAGTAAATTTTTAAACAAAGGTTTTTTAGTGCTTTATAACGTAGTTGAAATTCAAAAAATATTACCTCATAGATATCCATTTTTATTAGTAGATAGAATAACAGAACTAACATCAGGTGAGTCTATAGAGGCATTTAAAAATATCTCTATCTCTGAGCCTGTTTTTCAAGGGCATTTTCCAGATCATCCTATCTACCCAGGTGTTATGATACTTGAAGGTATGGCACAAGCAGGTGGTGTACTTGCATTTAAGAGTATGGATGAGATGTCTCAAGAGGAGATAGATAAAAAAGTTGTCTATTTTATGAGTATAGATAAAGCGAAGTTTCGTGTTCCAGTTACACCAGGTGATCAACTTATTTATAAGATTAATGTGATGAAGCAAAAAGGTTCAGTATGGCAACTTGAAGCCAAAGCATATGTTGATGGTAAAGTGGTTGCACAAGCTGAACTTAAAGCTATGATAGTAGATAAATAGGTTTTAGTATGTCATTAATTCACTCCACTGCAGTTATAGAAGATGGTGCTATACTAGGCGATAACGTCTCAGTAGGTCCATTTGCACATATAGGTGCCAATGTAAAAATAGGTGATAACACGACTGTTGCATCTCACGCTGTAATAGTTGGTGATACCACCATTGGTAAGAATAACCGTATTTTTTCGCACTCTGCTATTGGGACTATCCCACAGGATTTAAAATTTAATGGTGAAGATGTTCAATTAATTATTGGTGATGGTAATACTATTAGAGAATTTACACTTATTAACCCAGGTACGATTACAGGTGGTACAGTCACACGTATTGGTAACCATAACTTACTTATGGGTTATGTTCATGTAGGACATGATATTATCATTGGAGATCACTGTATTCTTGCAAATGCCACAAACCTAGGTGGTCATGTAGAGATAGGAGACCGTGTTGTTATTGGTGCAATGAGTGCTATTCACCAATTTGTTCATATAGGCGATTATGCCATGATAGGTGGAGCTAGTGCTTTAACGCAAGATATTCCACCTTTTTGTTTAGCTGAAGGTAACCGTGCGAATCTTCGTGGATTAAACCTTACAGGGCTTAGAAGAAATATGGATCGTGAAGAAATTAACATACTAAAAAGTGCTTATAGAGAGCTATTTGAGCAAGAAAAACCTCTTCAAGAGATAGTAAAATCTCTCTTAGCAACTACAAAATCAAATAAAGTAAAATCGCTTTGTAAATTTATAACAACCTCTAAAAGAGGCATACCTTTTACAAGAAATAAAATAAAATAAAATAAAATAAAATAAAATAATATTAAATACGAGGATAAAGAATGTCAAATAAAGCATGTAGCTTTTGTGAAGTAACAGAGACCGAAGAGAACCCTCTCATTGCTGGTGAAAATGCATATATCTGTTCAAACTGTGTAGTGTCTGCTTATAAAATTCTTTTTGGGGAAGAAGAGCAAGAAGAGAATCAGGTAGATTGGGAAGCACAAACACTCTATACCCCTAAAGAGATAAATGGACTACTTAATGAATATATTATTGGTCAAGAAAAAGCAAAAAAAACACTTTCTGTAGCTGTTTATAATCACTATAAACGTATCTTTAAAGACAATATAGAAAATGATGATACACAAATCTCAAAATCTAATGTACTACTTATTGGTCCGACAGGTTCAGGTAAAACTCTTTTAGCTCAAACTATAGCTAGATTTTTAAATGTACCTATTGCTATAGCAGATGCAACTAACCTTACAGAAGCTGGTTATGTAGGAGAAGATGTAGAAAATATTCTTACAAAACTTCTTATGGCAGCTGATGGTGACCCAAAACGTGCAGAACAAGGTATCGTTTTTATAGATGAAGTAGATAAAATTGCTAGAATGGGTGAAAATCGCTCTATTACACGTGATGTATCAGGGGAAGGTGTACAACAAGCACTTCTTAAACTTATAGAGGGTTCAGTAGTTAATATCCCACCAAAAGGTGGGCGTAAACATCCAAATCAAGATTTTATTCAGATAGACACTTCAAATATTCTATTTATCTGTGGTGGTGCTTTTGATGGTTTAAATGACATTATCAAAAGAAGATTAGGTAGTAACTCTATGGGCTTTGGGCAAGAAAAACGCTCTAAAAAAGAGGAAGAGAATCTCCTTCATCTTGTAGAGTCTGATGATCTTGTAGCTTTTGGACTTATTCCAGAACTTATAGGTCGTCTTCATGTACTTGCTACACTTGGTGAGATAAGTAAAGAAGATATGGTGCGTATTTTAGTTGAACCTAAAAATTCATTAGTAAGACAGTATCAAAAACTTTTTGAAATTGATAATGTAAATCTTAGCTTTGAAGAAGATGCACTCACACTTATTGCACAAAAAGCACTAGATAGAAAAACAGGTGCTAGAGGATTACGCTCTATTCTTGAAGAGATTCTTCTTGATATTATGTATGAATTACCAGAACTTGAGGGTTATGAAGTTATTATTACAGAAGATGTAGTAGAAACTGGAGAAAAGCCTCTTTATATTAAAAATAAAAAAACTGCTTAAAAGGAAAAATAATGTTTAAAAAATTACTAGGTATGTTCTCTAATGATTTAGCCATAGATTTAGGAACAGCCAATACACTTGTTCTTGTTAAGGGACAAGGTATCAGTATTAATGAACCCTCTGTTGTAGCCATTCAATATGATAAACATGGACAGCAACATATTTTAGCAGTAGGTCAAGAAGCAAAAGACATGGTAGGTAAAACACCAGGTAATATTAAAGCTATTCGTCCTATGAAAGATGGTGTTATTGCAGACTTTGAAGTAACTGAGATGATGATTCGTTACTTTATTGAAAAAGCACATAAAAGAAAAGGTTTCTTCTCTCCTCGTATTATTATCTGTGTTCCTTATGGATTAACACAAGTCGAACGTCGTGCAGTAAAAGATTCTGCTGAAAATGCAGGAGCTAGATATGTTTATCTTATTGAAGAGCCTATGGCTGCGGCTATTGGTGCAGGTATTCCTGTTAAAGAGCCAAATGGTAACCTTGTAGTTGACATTGGTGGGGGAACAACTGAAATTGGTGTTATCTCACTAGGTGGGCTTGTTATTTCAAAGTCAATCCGTGTAGCAGGTGACAACCTAGATCAAGCTATTGTAGATTACATTAAGAAAAACTTTAACTTACTTATTGGTGAACGCATAGCAGAAGAGCTTAAAATAGATATAGGTACGGCTATACCATTAGATGAAGAACTTCAAACTACAGTACGTGGTAGAGATCAGATTGAGGGAAGTTTAACTTCTGTTGAGATTACTTCTGAACATATTAGATCTGCAATGAAAGACTCACTTGAAGAGATAGCTGATGCATTAAAAGATGTTTTAGAGCAGACACCTCCAGAATTAGCAGGAGATATTGTTGAAAATGGTATTATACTTACTGGTGGCGGTGCATTAATAAGAGGATTAGATAAATATCTATCAGACATTGTAAAACTACCAGTTTATATTGCAGAAGAGCCTCTTTTAGCTGTTGCTAAAGGTACAGGTATCGCATTAGAAGAATTAGATCTTCTACAACAAATGGCATATGAAGACTAAAATCATTGTTGTAATAATACTATTACTTGTATTAATAGTATTATTAACAAAGAACGACAAACATATTAGTAATATGTTTTTGGGTTTGATTAACCCTATGAAACAAAACTATCAAAATATTACTCAAGATTTAGAGGATAAAAGTCATAGTTATATCTTTCAAAAAGAGTCTATAGAAAAACTTAGTTTAGAAAATCGTCTCTTACGAAAAAGACTTCTTGAACAGACACATTATATTAAACAAGTTAAAAATATCTATAATATTTTACCTAAACTTAGTAAACTACCTGTACATAATATCTCTATTGCTGAGACTATATCATACGTAAAACTTAATAGTTTTTCACAAATTATTTTAACAAAACCTAAAAAAATTACAGAAAATAAACTTTATGGTCTTATTCAAGGTACTGTTGTCGCAGGTATTGCTTTAGTAGAAAACAATCAACTATATGGTTATTTAACATCTAATGAGAAATGTAAATTTTCAGTATTTTTAGGTGAGAATAAAGCTCCTGGAATTGCTTCTGGTTTAGAAAAAAACAGAATGATTATTAAATTTATCCCTAAATGGCATAATATAAAAAAAGGGGATAAAGTTATTACCTCTGGACTTGATGATATTTTCTTCGCTGATTTACCCGTAGGTATAGTTACAGATATTGAAGTGCGAAGTTCATATAAAGTAGCTCATATTAAAACATATAGTGATATTTTACATCCTAAAACATTTTTTCTTATTAATGAAGCAAAAGCTACACTTGTTGAGGGCTACGATAGTAATAATACAAAATTCAATTTTGGTTATAGTATTAAAAGAAAAAATACTCTTGAGCATAATGAGAGTAATATAAGTACATTAGAGCATAACCAAACGTTACCTATTATTTCAAGTATTCCTAGTCGTATCGACCAAACACAAGAAGATATTGTTATCCCTGAAACACCTATAGAAAAAGTTATAATACCTAAAAAGAGGAAAAAATCTAAAAAAAGAAAAACTAGAAGAAAATCTAATAAACCTAAAAAAGTTAAAAAAAGAACCTATAAATCTACAGATTTAGATCTTTTTTAGGGGATTTTTTAATCTCTTTTCTGTATAATAGCAAACTAAAATTTAAAGGTATTTCTCCATGCCAAAACGCACAGACATCAAAACTATTTTACTTATCGGTTCAGGCCCAATTGTTATTGGTCAAGCCTGTGAATTCGACTACTCTGGTACACAAGCTGCTAAAACACTTAAAGAGTTAGGTTACAGAGTTGTACTTATTAACTCTAACCCAGCAACAATCATGACAGACCCTGAGTTTGCAGATCGTACCTATATTGAGCCTATTACAATAGAGGTTATAGACAAAATTATAAAACAAGAGAATGTTGATGCTATCTTACCTACTATGGGTGGACAGACTGCACTCAATGTTGCTATGGATATGAATGAAGCAGGAATGCTTGAAGGTATAGAATTTTTAGGTGCTACACCTGATGCTATTAAAAAAGGTGAAGATAGACACCTATTTAATGAAGCAATGATTAAAATTGGTATGGATTTACCAAAAAGTGCTAACGCTTATAACCTAGAAGAGGCACTAACTCTTGCTAAAGAGATTGGCTTCCCTGTAATATCAAGAGCTTCATTTACAATGGCAGGTGGTGGTTCAGGTGTTGCATATAACATAGATGAGTTTAAGAAATTAGCTCAAGAAGGTTTAGATGCATCACCTATCAATGAGATTGAGATTATGGAATCACTACTTGGTTGGAAAGAGTATGAGATGGAAGTTATCCGTGACAAAGCAGATAACTGTATTATCGTATGTTCTATTGAAAACTTTGACCCAATGGGTGTACATACGGGAGATTCTATAACTATTGCTCCTGCACTTACACTTACAGATAAAGAGTACCAAAATATGAGAGATGCCTCTTTTAAGATTTTACGTGAAGTTGGTGTAGATACTGGTGGATCAAATGTACAGTTCTCTATCAACCCAGATACGGGTCGTATGATTGTCATTGAGATGAATCCAAGAGTAAGTCGTTCATCAGCTCTAGCTTCTAAAGCTACTGGTTATCCTATCGCTAAAGTAGCAACACTTTTAGCTGTAGGGTACACTTTAGATGAAATCACCAATGACATTACAGGTACTCCTGCCTCTTTTGAACCAGTAATTGACTACATCGTTACTAAACTTCCTAGATTTACTTTTGAGAAGTTTCCGATGGCAAACTCTACTTTAACCACAGCAATGAAGTCTGTAGGTGAAGTGATGGCTATGGGAAGAACATTTAAGGAGTCTTTTCAAAAAGCCCTTTGTTCACTAGAGACAGACTTAATAGGATTTAACCCTATTGCCCGTGATGAGGAAGAGCTTATTCGTGAAATTCGTCGTTCCCATGCAGATCGTATGCTTTATGTATTTGAAGGTCTTAGACGTGGTATGAGTGTTGATACCATTTTTGATATTTGTAAAATAGACAGATGGTTCTTGTATCAACTAGAAGAACTTGCTCTAAGAGAAAAAGAGATGGACATTGCTCTACTTTCAGATGCAACTAGACTTCGTGAAGTAAAATCTGAAGGTTTTTCAGATGAAATGATAGCTCAAATAATCAATAAAAAAGAGGGACTATCTCTTACAGAAAATGACATTTATAATGCTAGAGATAAAATGTCTGTACATCTTGAGTACAATGAAGTAGATACTTGTGCAGCAGAGTTTAAAGCCTTAACACCTTACCTCTATTCAACAACAAATATTACTAAAATACCTCAAGAGAAAAAACCACTATCAACAGATAAAAAAGTACTAGTTATAGGTGGTGGTCCTAACCGTATTGGTCAAGGTATAGAGTTTGACTACTGTTGTGTTCACGCTGCCTTTGCCCTTGAAGATATGGGTGTAAAATCTATTATGTATAACTGTAACCCAGAGACAGTATCAACAGATTATGATACTTCTGATATTCTATACTTTGAGCCTATCGATTTTGAACATGTAAGAAATGTAATTGATATTGAAAAACCAGATGGGGTTATTGTTCATTTTGGTGGACAAACACCACTCAAACTTGCTAAAAGGCTTACTGCTATAGGTGCAAATATATCAGGTACTACTGCAAAGGTTATTGACCTTGCAGAAGATAGAGAACTTTTCTCTGCTTTCATTAACGACCTTGGACTAAAACAACCTGAAAATGGTACAGTTTTTGCTAAAGATGAGGCCATTGCTGTTGCTAGTCGTATTGGGTACCCTGTGCTTGTACGTCCCTCTTTTGTACTTGGTGGACGTGGAATGAAAACTGTTTATTCAGATAAAGAACTAAGACAATACATGGATGAAGCTGTAGCAGTGTCACATGATGCTCCAGTGCTTATTGATAAGTTCCTTGATAATGCTATAGAGCTTGATGTTGATGCTATCTGTGATGGTACAGATGTATATATTGGTTCAGTAATGCAACACATTGAAGAAGCAGGTATTCACTCTGGTGACTCTGCATGTTCTCTTCCTCCAGTAAGTATCTCAAGTGAGCTACAAGAAGAGGTAAAAGAGCAGACAGCTGCTATTGCCCTTGGTCTTGGCGTTGTTGGTCTTATGAATATCCAATATGCTATACATAAAGGTGAAATTTACCTTATTGAAGTAAATCCAAGAGCTTCAAGAACTGTTCCATTTGTAAGTAAAGCAACGGGTGTACCATTGGCTAAAGTAGCTACTAGAGTCATGATACAAGGTGACTTGAAAGAGGCTCTTAAATTTTATGATACATTTAATGTTGTTAATTTTGATAAAAAAATCATGGAACCAAATCTTAAAAACCATGTAGCTGTTAAAGAAGCTGTATTTCCTTTCAACAAATTACCAGGATCCGACCTTATTTTAGGACCTGAAATGAAGTCAACAGGTGAAGTTATGGGAATCTCAGATACCTTTGGTATGAGTTTTGCTAAGAGTCAATTTGCTAGTAAAAATAATATTCCTCTTAAGGGTAAACTCTTTATCTCACTTACAGGAGATGACAAACTTCATGCAGGTGAAGTAGGAAAAATGTTTACAGACCTAGATTTTGAAATCGTTGCAACTTCAGGAACACACACTGCTCTTGAAGCAGCAGGTGTAGCTTCTACAAAAGTACTCAAAATCTCTGAAGGTCGTCCAAATATTGATGATATGATTAAGAATGAAGAGATAGATATCGCTATTAATACTTCAGATAATGCAGGAAGTAAAACAGATGCAAGAACGATTAGACAGTCTGTTCTTTCTAACAATGTTGCTTACTTTACTACTATTGCAGCAGCAAAAGCTACTGCACTTGCAATTAAAGAACTTAAAGCAAGAGATGGTGACTTAGAGCCAAAAGCATTACAAGATTACTTAGCGTAGTCAACAAATAACTAAGGGTCAATTTATTGACCCTATAAGAGAGAGTATGTTTAAAAATCTTGTTTTTCTTACAAAAACTGATACAACTATTGGGTTTATCTCAAAAAGTTCTAAAAAACTTACAGAGATTAAACAGCGTCCTCCATCTAAACACTACATTAAAGCACTCCCCTCTCTTAAATCGCTACAATCTTTTATACGTATACCATTAGCACATAGAAATCGTTTAAGAAGATCAAATAAAACTACTTTTATTTTACCAAATGGTAACTCATACCGAATTATAAGAGATAACCATCACCTACTTCTTTTAAATAGGCTTGGGTGGGCATACACAACATCAGCTAATTTAAGTAATGAAAAATATGATGACGATTTTGCTAAAAAATATAGTGATGTACTTATTACACCTTTAGATTCAGAAAATAGTGCATCAACTATTTATAAATTAAATAACAAAAATATTAAAAGGATAAGATAGTGTCTATTATTTATGAAAATAAAAATATTAAAATTGAAATTGAAGAGAGTGAAATTCCTTGGCTTAAGATTTTTACACAAATAAGCTACAAGGAGATGAGTGAAGTTCCTAAAGAAGTTAGGTTTGAGATTTATGAACTTTTAGATAGTATTGAAAAAGAGATGATAGGTTATTATAATCCTAAAAAAATAAACATTGCTTCATTTGGGAATTATGTACCTCATGTACATTGGCATATTATGGCACGTTTTGAAGAGGACTCATACTATCCAGAGCCTATGTGGGGTAAAAAACAGAGAGAGAGTCATCTAAATTTACCAGATTTCAGTACTTTTATAGAGAAGATAAAAATACTAATCTTATAATAGATAATTTAAGTATCCATAGATATTAACTCTTCTCTAAACTCTAAAGCTATCTCCCCTTTACTTCTTCTTGCTATAGTATCTCGATATATCCATGATGCTTTTATCTCTTCAGACTCTTTCGTAGTTAATCTAGGAGTATCATAAAAGCCAGCATTTTCTCTTTGCCTTTGTGCTTCATAGAGTATGAGTGCTGAGGCAACAGAGACATTAAGACTCTGCACCATGCCTTTCATCGGTATCACTATCACATCATCTGCTAATGCTATAACTTCTTTTGAGACACCCTCTTTTTCATTACCCATAACAAGTAGTGTATGTTTAGTATAGTCTATCTCTCTAAAAGAGATAGCACGCTCCTCTAGGTGGGTTACTACAACTTGAAACCCTTGTGATTTTTTTTCATTTAGAAATGCGACTTTATCAGCATCATGTATCCTATACCTACGTGTCCACCTATGTGCCCCTTGAGTGATAGTCTTATGGATACGCAGTGTCTCATTCTCTTTTGTACTGTAATGTATGTCAAGTACACCTACTCCGTCACATGAACGAATAATAGCTGAAAGATTTTGGGAACTATGAACATTGTCAAGCATAATTTGAAGTGTTGGTTGTTTTCGTGATAGAGTCTCATCTATACGTTTTAGGCGTTTATCATTTATCATGATGCAAGTATAGCATAGTGTAGAAAAATATTCTCTACACTATGCTATTGTAGTTTATTAGATACCATTTACTCTTAATAGTTGTGTTTTACCTACCATAAGGTCGATAGTCATAAATGCTCTTTTAAAAACTGATTCTTGTCTATATTCAAGATTGTGTTTTTTACAAATCTCTTTTACTATAGGTTGCATCTTTTGATAATAGCTATGTGGCATATTTGGGAAAAGATGATGCTCAATCTGATAATTTAAAAAACCATGTACAAAGTCTTTAAAATCTGAACCAGTATTGTAATTTACTGAACCCATAATCTGTCTTAAGTAAAACTCACCCGTACTCTTATGTGGTTCAGAGAACATATAAATATCTTCTGCTGAGTGGTTAGGAACGATAACCAAAAATGAGTGTAAGTTAGCAAAAAATTCTGCCATTAAAATAATAATAAAAGCATTAAATACCGCTTCCATACCTAAAGGTAAGAAAAGTAATGGGAATATCAAAAATTTAATTATTGCATAAGGAAGATAATAGTCCATCCAAAGATCTAATCCATTTTTTGTTCTAGGATCAAAATCGTAATCAGTAATATCCTTTTTATCTTGTTCTTTACGCTTTTTATTTTCAAGTATTCTTAATGTATTTGGTGCATAATAAGTATATTTCCATGTCCCTGCAAAAAGATAGATAAAGATATAACGAATCCACATAGGTGTTTTAGACTTTATAAGCCATTGCATATTTCTCTCAACATTATCTGGATCATCAGATTCACCCAAATGATAATGGTGCATAATATTATGCTCATATTCCCAAGCTTGTGGCTTAATCCAATCTAAAAAATCAACAAATCTTCTTGAACCCTTAGCAAAATATTTTTTTGTATATCTCTCTGGTATATTTGGAACTTTATCATATGCACCATGAAGTATAGGGTGTGTAACATCTGCCCATCTAGCAACGTTTCCTGTACTAATAAGAAGTGCTGCAACCACGGCTATAGACCAAAAGATATATGCATTTAAACCCCCCATAAGAAGTTCTGCAAGACTCAATAGTGCAATAACCCCATAGCCTGAAAAAGTGAACATTCTACCCCAACGTTCAAGTTTTAAAAGGTGCTGAAAATCCTCTTCTCCTACTGCTGCCATTGTCTCTTTGATATTGTTAATATCTTTCTCTAGCTGCTCTTTATCTATATCTTCGTAGCGTGCATATTTGTGTGCTTGTTCTTTAGCACTAACCTCTTCCTCAACGTTAGAACTCACTTCTGAGTCTATTTTTTCTTCTGCTTTTTCAGCCATACTTCCTACATCCTTTCTTATAATTCTCATAATTATATAGAAAGTAAATTAATCTGAGGTTTAGCAATAAATTTAGGTATAATTACGTAATCCAATATAAAGAATAATCATGTGTGATTTTAATACCTTAACCCATGAAGAAAAACTTCTTCATCATCAAAAACTTCTTAACTGTGCCAATGCATTTGGTGGAAAAAACTTTTTTTTACAACTTCTTGAAGCAATTCGTGAAAATAAACCACATCCACTTATAGCTGGAAATAGTGAATTCAATATAGAATTAGGAACGATTACATGGAACAAAGTAATTTTTAATGATAAACTACAACTTCTTATAAAAGCCCGTGTACATGAAGGTAAGCAAAATAATTTATTACCAGATAAAGAGGCAAAAAATTACAAAAAAATTTTAAATGTTATTCGCACACTTAAACCTATAGTTTTCAACGTTAAACCTGCAAATAAAGAAGATGGCATAGGCTTTTTCTTTCAACCCTTTGATATTATTGATGAAAATACTACGAAGTTAAATCCTCTCTTTGATGCACTCTTTTTCTGTTCTGTAGATACAGTCAAAAAAGTACTAAACTACGAAGCAAAAGCATAAACATGGCAGGTACAAAAAGAGCGAACATTAAATACGGTTTAGATGTAGGTGTTGTACTCAAAGAAGACCAACCTACAGGTAGATTAACTTATGGTAAAGTACAAAAAATACTTACAAACTCCTCTACCCATCTGCATGGTATAAAAGTGCGTCTTAATACAGGTGAGGTTGGACGAGTCAAAGAGATAGTATGACCCTTTTTATAGATGGTGATGCATTTCCCAACCTTTTAAAACCTATACTGCTACGAAGCATAGAACGTCTTAGTATTTCAACTAAAGTGATTGCCAATAAAAAAATCACTGTGGGCAACTCTAAACATATAGAATATATTATCGTTAGTCAAGGTGCAGATGAGGCTGACCATCTTATAGTAGAACTATGTAAAGAGGGTGACCTTGTTATTACAGCTGATATACCTCTTGCAGACCGTATTATCAACAAAAATGCACATGCTATAGACCACAGAGGGGAACTCTACAGTGTAGATAACATAAAGCAATACCTCGCCATGAGAAACCTTATGGAGAGCATTAGAGAGAGTGGAGAGATGACAGGTGGACCAAAAGCGTTTGGAGTAAAAGATGCTCATGCTTTTGCCAATCAATTTAATGCTTTTTTAGCTAAGTGCTATAAATAACTAGGGTCTAATTAAATTTAGCAAGTAAATTTTCACACTCACCAATATCAAAACTCTCTACAGCAGAAGTTAGAAGTATAGAGATATTTTTAAACTTCTTACTGTTGTGCTTATTTGCATAAACATCTAACTTATCTGCAAACTTTTGAATTAGCTCTATATCTCCTGCCTTTTTTACCTCAAACAGTAAATTTTTCAACTCTGGATAAGCCTCTAAAGAGATACTTTTTATCTCTACTATCTCTTGAGTATTTAAAGATTTATTGGCTGTTTCTATGGTACATGTTATATATTGGCACATCTCATTCACTAAAATATTATTGGCAATAGGTTTATGAAGAAAACTATCAAATATTATATTCTCTTTATGACTCTTCTCTGTAAATACAGAAGCTGTAATAGCAATAACAGGTATATCTTGAAAAGCTTTAATCTCTTGTGTTGCTTCATAACCATTTTTATTTGGCATTCTTATATCCATTAAAATCAAATCAATAGCATGTTTTTTTACCAAATCTACCGCTTCTTGACCATCTTTTGCTTCTAAAAGATGAAGTGATGTATCATCCAAGTACCCTTTAATTAAATTTCTATTTGAATCAATATCATCTACTATTAGGATTGTAGATTCATGAAAAATAACTTTTTTATCTTTTATTAGTAAATTTACTACATCTGATTTAGAAATTTCAATATCATTAAGTGTAACTGTAAAAGTTGTACCCTCACCTTTTTTACTTTTAAGTACAATAGTTCCATTCATTAAATGAATAAGTTTTTTTACAATAGTAAGTCCAAGACCTGTACCTCCGTATTTTTTCTTACTTTGGTTAGAGTGTTGCAAGAATGCTTTAAACATACTCTTCTGTTCCTCTTTTTCTATACCTATTCCACTATCTTCAACTTTTAAAATAAGATTAAGATAATTTTCTTTTACAAAAGATACTGTAATATAGATATTTATAAATCCTTTATCCGTAAATTTAAGTGAATTACTTACGAGATTAAAAAGAATTTGTCTTACACGTATCTCATCTAACATTAGAGTTGTTGGTACGTTTTCATCTATATTTATGGTAAATAATAAACCTTTAGATTTTATTTTATGCTGAAAAACATGATAGACTTCATCAGCTAATACTCTTATATTCGTTGGTGTGTATTCAATTTTGAGTCTTCCCGCTTCGACTTTAGAAATATCTAAAATATCATTAATAATTGTTAAGAGTATTTTTGAACTATCTTGTACAGATTTAATATAGTTTTTCTCTTTTACTGTTTCAATACTTTTTGATAACAAATCAGTAAATCCAATAATAGCATTCATAGGTGTACGTATCTCATGAGACATATTGGCTAAAAATTCTGATTTCATTCTATTGGCAGTATCTGCCTCCTCTTTAGCAAGTTGTAACTCTATAGTTCGCACTTCTACCATTGATTCAAGATTCTTATTTACTGACTCTAGTGCTTCCTTGATTCTATTTAACTCTTTATCTGTACTATCCATACTTTTTACTATTTGATGAAGTACAAACCACTCTAACAATACAAAAGCAGCATGAAGCAGTACGATATCCATACCACAACCGTAGTTAAATAAAACAATAGGTATATCTAAAACAGTAACATTTAGCTCTTGTAAATAATTAAACACTAAATGATGTAAAATAATAAACGTAGAAGCTAAAGAGATTATCTTATAATCTTTGTAGATAAGTAAAAAGGAGAGTACAGCAAAGATGTGAAAATGCATCTCTATTCTTCCTAAACTTTGTTGCATCATTATGATAGAAAAAGTAAGAAGTACTAAAGAGATAATGTATCTATAGACCTGTGTCCCTTTAAAAGATAGATATCCTAGATAAGTAATAACAGCTAATACTCCACCTCCTATAAAACCAAGGAAGTAAGCATCAAAAAAGTAAGCTGTAAGCGTTGAAACTATTATCCAGTGAAAAAAAACCAACTTTAACATAAATAAATCTGGATTAATAATGCTCTTACTCTGTAGTTTACTATTCATGAAGAATTCCTTTAATATCTAAAGTTATTTGTTTATAACTATACGGATATGCATAGTAAATATATCTTAATATTTTTTACTTATTTACTATACTGCCTACTAATCTCATAAAAACTTTCAATATTTTCACAAAGTAAATCAACCAGCTTAGGTTCAAAAGATTTACCTCTCTCAGCTTGTATATAGTCTAATACTTTATCTAAATCCCATGCATCTTTATAACTTCTTTTATGGATTAGGGCATCAAAAACATCTACTATAGAGGTAATACGACCAAAGACATGTATCTCTTCACCTTTTAATTTTCTTGGGTACCCTGTTCCATCCCATTTCTCATGATGTTCATAGGCTATTAAAGCTGCTGTTTTTAAAAGATTGTATTTAGATTTATTAAATATCTCCCAACCATATTTGGTATGATTTTTCATAAATTCAAACTCTTCATCTGTTAAACTACCCTCTTTTAAGAGTATAGAGTCGGGAATAATAATTTTACCTATATCATGCATAGGTGAAGCCATTTTAATAAGGAGGATATCTTCTTTAGTACACCCATACAGTTTAGCTAATAACTCTGAAAAGCGTGCAACGCGTGTTACATGTTCTCCTGTTTCTTTAGAACGATACTCACCTAGGTCACCCAATGTAAAAAGTATTTCACTTTGTGTACTAAGTATCTCCTCTTTAAATTTTACCTCTTGAGTCATATCATTTCTTAAACTTATATACTCTACAATTTCACCATTAAGATTTAAAATAGGCATAATGATAGCATCTACAAAGTAAGCACTTCCATCTTTTGCCCTATTTTCAATTGTACCTTTCCAAATAGATTTATTTTTAATTGTTTTCCACATATTAGTAAAAACATCTTTTTCAACATTTGGACTCTTAATGATATTATGATTTTTACCTATTAATTCTTCTCTAGGGTATTGAGAAACTTTACAAAAATTATCATTAACATAGGTAATTCTACCTTTTTTATCAGTTTTTGATACAATAGAACTTATATCAACAATTTTTTTATACTGTTCTAGTAATATTTTTGTCTCATCTACCTCTTTTTGTAATTTCTCTTTAGAGAGAAACAGTTCAACATGAGTTTTTACACGGTGTATAAGTTCCATCTCATCAAAAGGTTTAGTAATATAGTCTTCCCCTTTATGTACAAAACCTTTTCTTATACTACTTTTATTGGCATTTGCTGAGAGAAAGATAATAGGAATTTTTTTATATTTTTCATCACTCTTAATAATATCTGCTGTCTCATACCCATCTAACTCAGGCATATTGATATCCAATAAAATAAGCGTATAAGATCTTAATGCTAACTGTTCAATCCCCTTTTCACCACTAGTTGCAAAAAAGATATTATAGTTATCTGTAGATTTTAAAACATTAGCAGCTAATTGTATGTTCTTTGCATTATCATCAATAATTAAAATATTTGATTTGTGACTTTTATTCATAATAATACATTTTCCTTTATTAACTTAGATATGCTTTTTTGAGTGCATCTTTATCTATCTGCTTTTCATGTAAAGACTTAAGAGGCATCGTTTTTTTATAGACTATATGAGAGGGAAGCATATAGTTAGGTAAATATTTTTTCAGCTCAAAGAGTATCTCATTACGAGCAAGTTCATTTTTAGCATTGTAAACTAGTACTATCTCCTCTTCTATCTCTACATTTGGAACAGAAAAGACAACACACTCTGTTATATCTAAAATATTTTCACAAACTACAGACTCTATCTCTTGTGGACTTACACGGTAACCTTGTGTCTTTATCATATCATCTTTTCTTGAAACAAAATAGATATAGCCCTCTTCATCTGCATAAACATAGTCTCCACTAGCGATGACTATCTCGTCTGTAAGTTGCCCTTCAGGGTGGATTACTTTATCTAAGATATGGATACTTTTAAAACGCTTAGCACTCTCTTCAGGAGCATTCCAATACCCTTTGTAAATAGCCGTACCACGATGAATAAGCTCACCTATCTCTCTAGGTTTACACGCTTCTCCCTCTTCATTGATAATATAAAGTTCCACATCAGGTATCGCTTTACCTATGGAGTTTGGACGTATATGTATCTGTGATGGGTCAAGGTAGGCTGAACGAAATGCCTCTGTTAACCCATGCATAGAGTAGAACTTTGCATTGCTAAATGTATGGGTAATATTTTTTACCATTAAAGGGGTGATATTTCCTCCTGAAGAGGTTACTACTCTTAAGTTTTTAAAGTGTTCTGATTGGGGAATACGGTGCAAATCTTCATCAAACATCTGTGTAATATGAATAGGCATCAAAGGTAACACCGTAATACTGTCATTAATCAGATGTGTAAAAAAATCAGAGGGAAGTACAAACTTGTGTATAGCTAGTGTAGCCTTTTTATAAAGTGTCGTAAAGAGTTGGTTAAGTCCATAGTCAAGGTTGAATGATAATAGACCTGAAATTATATCATATTTTTTAATATCTAAATAGTTTGAAACCACTCTTGCACCATCTATAAATGCTCTATGGTTAATGAGTATCCCTTTAGGGTTACCTTCAGAGCCAAAGCTATAGGTTATAGCAGCATTGTCATGCCCTTTTATATTGCAGTTAATTTCAGCACTATAACATTTAATAATCTCTTCAAACGAAACATCACTCTCTACACTTGATTCATAGGAGATAATTTTACCAGAAAACTGTATCGCTTTAATATTTTCTATTTTTGTTTTATCGGTAATAATACACGCTATATTACAGTCATTAATAATATGTTTAACCTGCTCAGGCTTTAGTAGTCTTGTGATAGGAACAAATACATACTCAGTAGAGAGAACAGCCAAAATAGCAATAACTTGAGAGGCACTTTTATTAGAGTAGATTCCTATTCTACTCCCTTTTTTTAACCCTATAGTTGTTAAATAGTGGGCAATTTTATCAACTTTTTCAATAAGCGTAGCATAAGATATCTGCTCATTTTCGTAAATGATACCAATCTTTTCAGGCTCACTTTTTGCTGCCATCTCTAATAAGTTTCTAATACTATTTACTGACATTTATACTCCCTTACTATGATTTAAATTCCGTATGTCCATATCTCATAATTGCTATCAAGAAGTGTAGTTGGTGCATGATGAAACTGCAAAATCTTTTTGTAAAAAAAGAGTACTATATCTTCTACCTCTTCTTGAGTCAATACTTTTGTAATACCACCTGTAAGGACAATACTATTTAAAATGTCTAAATTTAGTTCTACATATTGACCATGATGTTTCGATACTTTATAGAGTACTAAAAAGATAGCTAACTGCATGAGTGTTTTTGTTGCCTTTGTACTCTCCTCTTCTAAAATATTTTCAGTAACATTTAAATATTCTAAAAGTTCAAATACAAACTCATTGTTTTTTGCTGTATGCACTAAACTTTCACGAGATTTATAGACACCAAGTTTCTTAAATACCAAACGGTCATAACCATTTTCTGTTAAGATATTATCATTTACAAGGTCACGACTGTAGTGTATATCTGTAGTAGCACCACCGATATCTACTACTATAAAAGGGTTGGCAACATCAAGTCTTTCATTTATTTTAGGCAAAGAACGATTCACAATATAAGGTGTTGAATAGATTTGGTTAGAGGTAATCTCATACAACTGTTTTATATCTTCTTTACCTACAATATCAGACTGATAAAGATCTGTTAAATAATGTTTTAGTGCCTCTTCTTGAATTTGAAGTTTATCAGAGATAATATTTTCAAGTACAACAATATTTTCTAAGTTTTGTATTAAAAAGTCTCTATTTTTAGCACTTCCAACATAGGTAATATTTTGATAATTTACTTTTTCTAAATAGTTTAGCAATTTTTCATCAAATACTTTTTCTACAGAGTCAATACCACCCACAACAATAACCACATCTATCACTTCTAAAGGTACAGGTTCACTCTCTAACTTAGAGTATAAAACCGTATCTATGATATTGATACCTGAATTAAAAGCTATATTAATCGCATACTTTAGACTAAATGAGTTAGTAAGTCCTACTATAAGCGTACTAAGCCCCCCATTTGCAGAGGAGCAGATATGTATATCTTCTTTACTGTATTGGTTAACAATAGTTGAACACTTTGAGTTTAAGTCATCAAGAATATTTTTATCAAAATTCCTAAAATACTGTTCAATATTACCTTTTTGTGAAACTTTAAAATAGGTACTACCTATATCTATATACAATTTACTCATAGCATAATCCCTATATCTTGAATAATTTTATCTACTACTTTTTGACCATCTGCTAGTTTGATTTTGGACTGTTCAAAGGCAAAACTTCTATCTGAAATAGGTAAATTACCCTTTTTCAAAATACGTATGTTACTCTGAGGATCACGTATTGTAATCACCTCATTTGTATTGATGATATGTGGGGAAAAAGGAATATCAATGTACCCTTTTTTAATAGAGTTAAATACTTTACGCCAAAGTGTGTCTGCTTTGTCGTTAAACACCGCTTCTAAGATTTCATCTACTTCATTAGTGAGGTTTTCCTCTTCTTCTTCATCCCCTACTTTTGGTAAACCTTTAAGCATACCTAAGGTATATTTTACATTGGCAACAGCTAAGGCATTTGCCTCTTTTGTTGGAATACCAAATGCTTCATTACGTGTTTTAGTAATAATCTTATCTGCTCCAACCATAGCTGCTATAACAGTAGAGGTATTAATAAGCGAATCAGAATACTCTTTATTACGAGGGAAAGCACCCATCCATTGATGATAAACAAGGTTGATTGTTGCGTCATCATGCCCAAATTTATCGGCATATTTACGTGCTAGTTTACGCAAAACATTTGCAGAGACAATATCTTGTAACATAGAACCTGTTTGTGAGAAGCTCACAGAGAAAGACTTTACCCCCTCTTCTAAAGAGAGTAACATCTCCAAGAGTTGTATCACAAGTACTATAGCAGGTGCTTGTAGTGTAGCAGATAGTGGTCCAAATGACTCTCGGTTTATAGGTTCATTAAGCTCTGAGTATTTGGCACATACCCTCTCTACATATTTCCAATACAAAAATGCTTTATCCATAGGAAAGTTTTTAGAGTATGGGAGAAGGTAAGTAATAGGACCCCCCTCTATCTCAAAGATACCTGAAGCTAAAGCAGTCTCTACAAGCAGTCTAGCATCTGGAGTACCATGACGTAGGCTCACAGGAGTGTTATAATGTGTAATCATCTTACGTGTAGTTCTGTAGCCATGGTTTACAAGAGGGTAACCATTAAGCATATCAACATCATTCTCTTCAGATAGTGCCAGCATTTTTTTAGCACTAGCGTAGTCATTAAGACGTGTATTGGAGTCTATTGTAAGAGGAAGTACATCGACTTTAGCATCTTTAAACTCTTTATAGAGTTGAAAAACTTTATCGTAAGTAGGAAAGCCACCACGTGGTTGAACCAGTATCTCTTTAGATGTTTTAAACTTATGTGAGATAAAAAGGTCTTTACTAGCCCCTCTTATAAAATTTTCCACTTCATCAAAGTCAAATCTATCTATATACTCATTTTTAACAATAATCTCACGTTCACGTTGTAATAAACTACTCATTATCTAGCCTCCAAAAATGCTTCAAGAGAGTCAAGACCTACATTTAAATCTACTTGATGAAAAACCAAATCAAAACCATAACTTTGAAACTTAGGTACTAGCTGTTCAGGATCCATCTCTCCTACACCAAGGTTTCCACCTATCATAAAAGTAACATTCTTAAAATCATATTGACTCTTAAGTATTTGAAGATCTCTACACCACCCTTCTGCTTCACCATTAAGAGAAGAGATAAGTAAGACATCTGCATCTGTCTCTATTACTGCGTCCATAAACTCTTCTAAATAGGTATTAACCCCAAGATTAAAAACTTCAAAACCACGCTCTTCAAGAGAGATATCTATAAGCCTATTTGCTACAACATGAATATCATTACCTACTACACCTGTTACTACTTTCATCTATCTGCTTTATGTTTGTTTTTAATATTCTACCTAATTATAGATTTTTTTTAGTATAATCTTTCTATAAATACAGACAACAAGGAATTTAAATGGGTTTTTTTACCGCAGATATTTCAGATGAGCATCATGAAAAGGTACAAGTTCTCTCACCAGAATATAAATCTTACGGAGGCATAGAGAAATGTCGTGGTCCTATCGCAACGATAAAACTCTTCCATGAAAACTCAGATTTGATTACTATGCTTAAAGAGCCTGGACAAGGACGCGTGGCTGTAGTAGAGGTAAACCAAGCTCATTACGCAGTAGTAGGTGAGAACCTTATGAAGTTTGCACACGAAAACAACTGGGCAGGCATACTCATAAACGGTTACGTACGTGACACACATATCACAAAGACTATCCCCGTGGGACTCTGGGCATTAGGAACTTGCCCACGAAAAAGCCATGACAAAAAGTCAGGAGAACGTGACACTACTTTTACCTTTGGTGGTGTATTTTTTAAAAACAACGAGATTCTACTAGCAGACCATGACGGTATCATCGTCATAGATGAAGAGAGCTTACAAGGGTAGTTAACATATAAAAATAGGAGGCAGTGTCATGATTTTAAAGCTAATAATCGCAGTCATGCTTACAGGACTTATTAGTGGTTTTTTCATTACTATGTATGAGTTACTTATTACTTTTGTAACACACTTTCTATTTATGGGTGACCCTTTTAAAACTGTAGCTACCTTACCAACATGGTATCTCTATTTTCTACCTACCGTAGCCATTTTTATAGTAAATTATCTTATCTCTAAAGATACAAATATTCGTGAATATGCAATAAGTGAAATTGCTGATTCTATTGTAGAAAATAAAATGATACTTAAATTAAAAACACTTTTTTTAAAGATTATTGCTTCTACACTCTCTTTATCTACAGGATTTATGGTAGGAACAGAAGGTCCTAGTGCTGGTATTGGTGCTATGATAGCATACCATCTACATAAGCTTTTTAAACTTCCCTCTATACTTATAAAGATGATAATTAGTGTAGGAGCAAGTTCTGGAATAGCAGCCATCTTTGTCTCACCTTTAACAGGTATTGCCTTTGCCATAGAACATATAGCTTACCAGTTTATAAAACAGTATGTGGGCTACCTCATTTTGGCTTCTGTTATTGCATTTGCATTAAGTGTACAGTTCTTAGAGCCAATAGTATTTCGTCACTCCTTAGGGCGTAGCTTTAACAGTGAATACATTCTTATAAACTTTATGTTTATCCCTTTTATCACTTTTTTTATCTACTTTTATCTCTTTTTTAAAAAAAGACTTTTACACTTTATAGACTTAGAGATATTTAAATCACTATTTAAATATCGTAATTATATTTTTGCACTTATAGGTGGAAGTGTAGTAGGGACTATATTACTCATAGAACCTCACGCTGCTTTTTCTGGTAAAGCCATTGTAATGAATCTTATCAATCAAGAGACACATATCTCATTATGGTTTATTTTTATGATTATTATTTTACGTATTATCGGTACCACCGTCTCCATTTATGCCAATGCAGTAGGTGGACTTTTTTTACCTCTTATGAGTATTGGGGCATTAGTAGGATACGGATTTGGAGAGCTGGTTTTCTACTTTCATATCCCCATAGAGCCTTTTTACTTCGCTGCTATTGGTGCATCTGTCTTTATGGGTGTCATTATGAAACTACCCCTAACTGCCATGGTACTAGCAGTAGAAACCACTTTTGACTATAACGTCATCGTAGCAACAGGAGTAAGTGTAGTATTGGTAGAGTATCTTTCAAGTCTCTATTTTAATATTAGAAAAAAATATGTCACAAAAGCCGATAAAATTGAAAAGGTTTCATAGCTGAGATTTTTATATCGCCAATTCTAACAATAAGCGGAATTTTTAGAAAGCTTGTGATTCTCATGTGATTTACATCTTAAAAAAGCTATAAAACAATGTCATTTAGGGGATTATTTGTAGTTTAGTGGCGGAGAGTGAGGGATTCGAACCCTCGGTACCCGTGAAGGTACACACCCTTAGCAGGGGCGCGGATTAAACCAACTCTCCCAACTCTCCATGTGTTTTGTGGATAGGATTATAATGCATGAAGCTTAAAATGAAGCTTAAAATAATTAATAAATTGCAAAAAATACAAAATTTAATACAAAAGCGTAAATTTACGATATGCTAAAAGCTTTTAGAGCAAAAAAACATCTGGAAAGCTACGTATCACTCTAAGACATTAGATAGAATCATAGACCATGAGTATGACCTTATAGTAACTGTTTGTGAACATGCTAAAGAGAGTTATCCTCTGTTTCCAAAAGCAGTTAAGACTATACATATTGGCTTTAAAGATCCTGATGGCAAAATATTTACATGGGAGAACTTTCTTTTTAAAGTAGATAAAAAACAAAAAATAGTGAAGTTTAGAAGTGATGCTAACTCAACAAGTAAGCAAACTCTCTAACCCAAGCACCCCATGCATCAGAACCCTCTACATCGATGTGGTTTTGTTGCATATCTTTCACAAGCATAATAGCAAACTCACTAGGTAGTTGCAAAGAGAACTTTAAAACATTATCTATCGCAAACTCATCTTGGTTTTCTAGCAAAGCATTTACAAGACCGATGGAGAGTGCCATCATTACCTTAGAGTCTTCCTCTTCTAGCACGGTGAGTGAGCCATCAAGTATAGTGCCTAAATCTGGTAAATCTTTCATAACATTTTTAAAGCTCAAATACCCTACCGCTGCTTCTCGTCCTACTGCACCACTAATAGTATCTAAGATTAAATCTTTTTCTATACCTGCTTTGATAATGCTATCTACATACTCCCATGACCTTGGTGTGGCAAAACTCTTCTCATTTGAGCTAGCATCAAAGGTAAAAAGCATAGACTTATCATAAGCTAAATATGCGATGATAGTACTATCTATTTTTACTGAGTATGCCCATGCTTTCCAGTCATTGAAGTTAACTTCCATCTCAAAATGCACAAAACGGTTTGCCAGTGGTGGTGGCATTTTATAGACTATTCCTCTATCATTTTCGCGGTTTCCCGCAGCAACGATACTCCACCCTTTAGGTAGGGTGTACTCACCTACTTTTCGGTCAAGTATGAGCTGATACGCAGATGCTTGAACCGCAGGTGGTGCAGTGTTGATTTCATCTAAAAATAAAATACCTGTAGAGTGAGGGTCAGAGGGCAAAAAACTAGGTTTTGCCCATACACCCTCTTTTGTCTCTGCATTAAAAAAAGGGATACCTTTCAAATCTGTAGGATCCAAAAGTGACAAACGCAAATCTAAAAAATCTAACTCTGCTTTATGTGCTATCTGTTTGACAATAGAAGATTTTCCTATCCCAGGAGGACCCCAGATAAATACTGGAAGTTTTTTTACTATAAGTTTATTCACTACTTTTGTTATATTTGATGCTTTCATTTTATGCTCCTATCTACATTTGCTATATTATCTTTAATCATACTCAAAAACGACTTTATACGCTTTTTCAAAGATTTTGTTTTTAGAGAGTTCATTTTGTAAGCGTGTATCTACTTTTAAACTATCTAAGATATCTAAAGGAACCGATGCGTTAGATGCCATACTTTGATGTATCTCAAATTCATCTCTCTCAAACAACGTACGTAAGATAGCCTCAGGCGTACGCTTGTTATGTGCCAAAGCTATGCGTATGGAAGAGAGATTATATGTTTGATAAAGCAACTCTAACATCTCCACAGTAGATGCAGGGTTTCTTGCTAAGAACGCATAAGTACTAGGTAATTGCTTGGCATAAATAGTCTCAAGTTGTTTTTCACTTAAGATAGGATTTTCTGCCAAATAACAGATAAGTTCTTCATTATCTCTTACTAAAAGTTTCTCTATCACTTCACTATTTAAACTCTCATTTGCTCCTATAGTAGCAAAGAGTTTTTCATCAAGTGCATAGGCATCTATAAGTGATAAACGCTCTATATCAATACTTTGAGACCATAACAACAGCTGTATACTTTTATCTTCTGTAGTTAGTAACGTATTAAAGATTTCATTGTCTATATTTTTATTGATTGCGAGTGCTTCGTTTATCTTTTCAGACTTCTTAGCTAACAAATTTTTTAACAAGAGTAAGTGAACACTTCTGTTTGAGGCTAAAGCAACATCTACTTTTTTATCTCTTAAACTTACAAGTTTACTTATCACTTCTTTGTTTAAGTATTCATTTCTAGCTATTAACTCCCGTAACGTAACTTTCTCTTTTCCACGTATATGAAATGCAAAGTTTTGAAAACCTATAAGTGCTAAAAGTAATTTAGGGTTTGTCGCTTCTATTACCAAACGACGTAGTGTCAAATAGCTATAAAGTAAATCAGTATTGTTAGCTCTAATCTCAATATAACGTTTTAACGTAAACATAATAGTATCACGGTCATCTCTATTGTCTTCGTCTTCATCGTGCCACTCATACATCATAAGTAGTTTTATAAAAAGCTCTTCAGAGATGTGTTCATTTCCTAAAAGCCTAAAAATACGCTCTTGGTCATTGGTAAGTTTTATGACCATGAGTAGTTCATCATCATTGATACCATCAGAGAGCAACTTTTCAAACTCATTTAAAGAGTAAAGAGGTATATGGTTCTCATACGCTAAGTTAGAGATGTCTTCTTCTACAGGGTTAAGATTATGATGCTCTACTACAGCAACCACACCCTGTTCATAATTTTTACTGATTTCTATTTTCTTCTTTTTTAAAAAGCGTAATATCTCATCTTTAGAGAAAATACTCTCTCTTCCAAGAAAAAGTAATTTACTCCCAGATGAAGACTCTATCAAACTCTTTAATGAAGGTTTTTTCTTTATCATATCACTACTTTTTATTTAGTATAACATGTTGCGTTTTAAATAGGAGTTAATTAGTCTTATTTAGTTTTACTCTAGTACCATCACCTCTCCAAAAAGTACCTCTCTCTTTTCTGGCATCACCCACATCACATCATACGTGGGTTCATTTTTAGGAAAGGTTCCCATGCCGTCAGTAAAGTAGAGTAAGAGCGTAGGGTAATTGATATTTTGATCTATGTACTCAAAAACAGGACGAAAATCTGTTCCCCCTCCTCCACTCATCTCATAGGCAATATTTTCACCAGGAAGATAGACATTACGAGACTGTATTTTAGCATCTGCGGTGATAAAGTCTATCTCATAGTTAGGGTAACTCTGCATAATAGAGTTTACCTCTGCTACAAATAGACTCAGTAAAGACTCATCTACAGAGCCTGAGGTATCTACAGCGATGACTATGCGTAAAAGGTCAGAGCTTAAACTTGGCAAGTAGATTCCTCTATAAAGATACTTCATATTAGGAGGAACAAAAGAGTAAGTGCTTTTAGCATAAGCTGCGATGTAACCATATAAAAACTCCCGCCAATCTACTTTATGAGAGAAGTACTCAGGTACAACAAATTTTAAATCTTTAGGTAGTGTGCCTTGACGGTTTAGTTTTTGGAAGATCTGCTCAAATTGCTCTTTTAACTCTTGCAATAGCTCTTCATCATTAGGTAAGTTTTGAGAAGAGAGTTCTTCTTTTTGGGTACTTGCCTGCTCTGATTTTGTCTCCTTTGCATCAGAAGAGGCTACCTGTTCATCTTGCATATAGATATTCTCATTATGCACATCATCACCCTCCACTATCTCCTCTACTTGCTCTTCCATACTGCTATTATTATCTGACATGTCATCACGAAGTATTTGGTAGACCTCTTCTGCATACATACCGTTGAACTTTTCATTAAAATTAGCATACTCAGGAAGTTGCATTCCATTGTTTACTAGCATAGAGTTTACTACATAGTCTGTTGCCGTTTGCCAAAGCCATTTTGTACGTCCTGCACTACGGTCTTGGTGTTTTAGTACAGTATGCATCGCACCATTAGCCATGACAAACTCTACCTCTGTAAGCTCTAAACGGTCGATGTATTCACTGTTATAACGTAAAGCCTCGCCATCACTTAAAAAGGTAAGCAGTTCATTGTTCTGTTCTAACTTTAAAGCAGAAACGATAGTTCCAAAGTATGGATGCTCTAACATTAGTTTTGCTTTGGCTTTTTGTATTTTATCTAAATAAGTCATAAAAAGATTATAACGTATCTTTAGACTTTTTGGTTTTAAAGTACCATGATTTTTTTACTCTTTTCCCATCAGCTATGGCTTCAAATACAACATGATATTTAGTATCATATTTCAATTGTTGCAAGGGCATTAAAGCAAATTCCAATGATGTAAAACGGTGATTTACATCATTATTTTCTGTTAATATCTTTCGTTTTTTTATCTCTTTACCTTTGTCATCATAAAGACGGAACTTTTTTAAATTTACTTCTATGTATGATGAGGGGTTAAACTGTACAGAAACAGGAAAACCACTTACCTTAGAACCTGGTAAAGGGTGTGGACTTTCAGTATAGAATACAGGGGAGATATTATAGGCATCTTTATACGGATAGAGTATTATATTACTGTTTTTTACTCTTATTTTATCTTGCTTTTCTTTTATTCTATACTCTGGTACCTCTACATTAGAGTCAGCACATAAATTTTGCATATAAAAAAAACCATTTTGTTTAAGGTAATACCCCTCACAGAGTTTTTCTATCTCTTTTGAGCCTAAGTTATAGACAAAAGAGGAGTGGATTCTTTTAGATTTTTTAGTTATAGCGTTACCCATACCTATCTCATCTTTATCAAAATTTAAAAAGACAAAACGGTGGTAGATAGCAGAAAAGAGTACATCTATAGACTCTTTATAGTTTTTTGTATTAACCGTAACATTCTCCATAACCATCCGTGATAGATACCCCGCTTTTAAGACTCTGTCTGATGGTGTTTTACCTGTATATCCTCTCCATCCTATTTTTTCTAAATGACCATTTTTTTGCTGTCGCACAAGGTAAGAAGCGTGAGCCTTTGTTGCATGGTTGAGCTTTTTATTGGCTTTAAGTTTTATCAGCCCTGAGTGTTGACGTAAGGTATTGAGGTAGTGTAGTGCATCGCTTTCTCCCTTAGATTCCACAACAAATGTTAACAGTAACACTAAAATAATAATTCGTAACAACTCTTTACCTTTATATCTACAAGCCCAACGCTTTTTTGCTATATTTTACAATACGTCCATTATCATCTGCAAGGTAAACATTTTTAGCATCAAATGCTATGCCCTCCCATGCTCCCTTCATCAAATGTACTTTTTGTACGATTTTCTTTTTATCCAAATCATACTTTAGAAGTAAATCTTCTTTATCGCTTACCATGTAAAGGTAGCCTTTATGGTAAGTAAGTCCCGCAGTATCTTTAATATGATGTTCTATTACATCTACAATAGCTAAAGGCGAAGTACCCAACTGAACAACAGCGATAAAAGAGTCTTTTCTCTTTTTAGACTGCTTTGCTAAATAGAGTCTATCCCCTACTTTTGCTATGCCTTCTATGCCTGATTTTTTATTAAAAAGAGTGATGTATTTTTCTTTGTAGCTTGTATCTATCATCAGAACACTCTTTTTATCTGTTTTTTTATCTACTACCAATAGCCCTCTATCTTCTATAGCAAAAATAAGGGTATTTTCATCAGAAACAACTCCCTCTAAATCATATTTTCCTAATCTTTTTTTAGAGAGTATCTTTCCTTTAGTACTAAGCGTATAATAGCTCCCCTCGTCATTAGCGACGATAAGCGTATCGGTTTGCTTACGGTATGTGATACCTGATGCTTCTGGGATTTGGGCTATCACTTCTCCCTTTGGTGTTTTAGCTAAAAGCAGTGTAAAGAGTAGAAAAGGTATCAGTAGTATAGGCTTCATTCTTTTACACTCTTTCCACTCATCATCACTCCAAATGCCACCACAGTACCTATGAGTATCTGCCACGCAAAGCCTAATTTAAACGCAAACACTGCACCTAAAACATAAGGCTGAAGTAAAAGCACAGTTACAAATCCAGCAACAAGTGCAATTGGTACTGTTGTAGCATTTCCTCGTTTAGTAAAAATAGCTGCTCCAAAGACTCCAAGAAGCCCTGTATAAGCAAAAGCCATGACACCAAGGGCAAAACTTAATAGAGGTAACTCTGTATAGCGTTGCCAATAATAAGAGAGCATAGCCATAGCAGAGAGTGCCACAGCAAAGAGTAGTACAGCATTACGTCCAGCTTTTACAAAGTGCATCTCATTTACATTGTCTCTTTTGAGTTTCCAAGGTTTATAGAGGTCTTCTATGGCTACCGAAGACATAGCCCCTAGTACAGAGTTTGAGCTAGACAGAGCAGCTGCTACAGCTCCTACAGTTACGAGTCCTCTCATGCCCTCAGGCATTTCATGTAAAATGTAGTACATAAAGATAGTTATCTTCTCACCTTCAAACTTTTGTACTACTTCTGTACTTAAACCAGAGAGTTCAGGATGTTGATAAAAGAGGTAAAGCAGTAAACCTATAAACAAAAAAAGTATAGCTACTGGGATAGTCATATAGATACTCACCATGAGTGACTTTTGAGCCTCTTTTGCATTTTTACACGTTAAGGCTCGTTGTGTCATATCTTGGTCTAGTCCGTATGCGGCGATGTTGAGTAGTAACCACCCTCCAAGTAACGCCCATACTGAAAAACCTCCAGACATCGACCAGTCTAAGAGTTTGAGCTTCTCATCTGCTTGTAGTGTAGAGACAACTGTACCAAAGTCTGCATCTATGCTAACATAGAGGTAGATAAGTACAGCTATCCCTGCTCCTATGTAGGTAATAGCTTGGATAATATCTGAAAAGATAACAGACTTCACCCCACCAAAATAAGCATACGCTAACGCACCTAACATTAAAATAGCAATAGAGATAGCTACATGAGAAGGGGAGATATCTAAAAAAAATATCATGGAGATGGCTAACGCACCTATGTAGAGTCTAGCACCTGAGGCAAAAAGGCGACCGATAAGAAACATAATACCCGCTTGTTTTTTAGCATTTGCACCATAACGCACTTCTAACAACTCGTAAACAGTCACAGCGTTGATAGCATAAAAACGAGGTATCAGCACATAAGCGACAAAAATCACAGCTAAAAATGCTGAGAAATAGAACCCTAAAAATGTTAAATCATGTCCATATGCATACTCAGGACCACCTAAAAAAGTAGCTGCAGACTGAGAAGTAGCCAGTACAGAAATAGCAACGGCAAACATAGGTACAGAGTTTCCACCTAAGAAATAGTCACGAGTACTCTTTACCTTCACTCGAGACAGAAGTACCGATGTAACGGTTAATACTAAAAAATATGCACCAAAGATACCCCAGTCAATAACTGTAAAAGCAGAGTTCATTAGTAACCTTTAGGAGCACGTTTAAGTCCTAAGCTTTTAGTCTTAGCATAAACCTTTTTCATAAAAGCATCTCCGGGATCTGACTTTATGGTTCTGTACCCTCTGTCTTTTTCCAACCACAACGAGCTTCTCTCCATCTGACGATACTCATGATGTCCTATAAGGTACTCAATACTAGGATATTTAGATTTTAAATAATAAACCAAGTCTATATTGGCTTGTAACTGTGCAGGGGTTAAGTCATCTTTTTTGTTTCCTTGCCCACCTACATTTTCTACCCCTATGCTTGAGTAGTTAAGCCCTATAACATGACGTGCCATCCAGTTCTCAGGCATGAGTCTATAGATAGTACCATCACGTGCTACTAAGAACTGTGCAGAGACGTTGAGCAAAGAAGCTTTTGCTATATCTTTTCTGTCTGTAAGAAGTTTTTCTGGTTGGAGGCGTTTAAATGACTTCTCAAAGTCCATCTCTGCTGTCCAGTGAAGTAAGATGATTTTAGGGGTTATCTCTATGTTACGCACTGTTTTACCATAATGGGTTTTAATGTACTCTTTTGTCATAGCCACACGCTTAGAGCTAAAAGCTATGGGTTTATCAACTATTTGGAGGGGTTGTATGGCTTTAGTAGTACATACTAAAGGTTTTGGCTCTTCTTTCGCACAAGCTGTAAAAGCTACAAGAGCCAATAAAAGTAGTAAAGTTTTTGTCATAATAAGTCCTAAATTTTTATGGACTTATTTTACCTAATCTACACTATGATTTTCTTTGTTCATTATCAACACTAGCACAATAACCATAGGAGGGATACTCAATGCTAAGATATAAGAGGGGATATGTAATAGTTCATGTCTATGAAGATAGAGAAAACCTAAGATAAGCGTAGCGTATGCACCTAGTCTGTAAACAGAGAGTGCAGCTTTAGTGTCTTTGAGTATTTGGTAAAGAGAACGACTATCTTTTGCTCTTTTTTTCTCCTCTTTCACCGCTTCACGTAACGCTTCTTCATCTTGAGGCTCTTCCTCATTTACCTCTTCACTGTAAAGGTCATACGGGTCTTCAAGTATATCTATAACATCTTTAGTGTCATCATAAGTGATAACATTATGCTCTACACGAGCATTTACCATACGACTATAACTTACCATAGACGCTATCATCACTAAAGTTGCAGAGATAAAGCCTATTTGTGTGTTGTAAAGTACTTTAATATCAAAAAATATGGCAGAGATAAGTATAATTATCATATCTATAGTAAATAGACCTAAAAGGATTTGTTTATTAGTACTTGTCATCCTCATCCTCTGCATCATACTTCTCTTGCTGTGCATTTTTGTAGTTGTATCTTGGGTCATTAGCTAACTCTTCTAAGGACTTTTTCTGTTTACTATAGGCTTTATATACATTAGAGACAGCTGCACCTATCCCTATAAATACACCTATCCAAAGTGTCCAAGTGGCACCTGTAAGATTTTGTAACCCAAGTCCAATAGCCACACCAATAAGCACAGCCACAACCATAGAGATACCAAGACTTAAACCATCTGCGGCATCTACTATTTTTTTAAGTTTTGGTTCTTCTTTTGCCATAAACTACCCTTTAATGTTAGCCATTACTTCATATGCTATTTCGATAGTTTCATCTATCATCTCATCGCTTATTTGAGTACAGATAAACCCTGTTTCATACGATGAACATGCTAAGTAAACCCCTTTGTCTAACATACCTTTATGGAACTTTGCAAAGGTATCAGAGTCATTGTCTAAAGCATCATCAAAGTTCTTTACTGCTTTTTCTGAGAAGAAGAAACCAAACATAGAACCTCTTACCTCTGTAACCAATGGTAAGTTAGCAGCCGCAGCAGCTTTAGCAAACCCATCCATAAGCTTTGTAGCTTTAGCAGTAAAGTCAACATAAAGCTCTGGATTTGCTTTAAGCTTTTTAAGGCTTGTAAGTCCTGCTGCCATTGCAACAGGGTTACCTGAGAGTGTTCCCGCCTGATAGACAGGACCTTCAGGTGAAAGGTGTGCCATTATCTTCGCTTTTGCACCAAACGCACCTACAGGCATACCCGCACCGATAACTTTACCTAAAGTAACCATATCTGGTTTAACAGATGAGATACCTTGAGCTCCAGTAAGTGACGCTCTAAACCCACTCATCACTTCATCAAAAATAAGCAACGCACCATGCTCTGTACAGATGATTCTAAGTTGCTTTAAAAACTCTTCATCAGCAGGTACTAACCCCATGTTACCAGCGATAGGCTCTATAATCACACAAGCTATGTCATCTGGACTCTCTGCAAAACACTTTTGCACACTTTCTATGTCATTGTACGTAGCAAGTAGTGTGTGTTTAGTTAAGTCAGCAGGTACACCTGGGCTTGATGGTGTTCCAAAAGTAGCCAAACCTGAACCCGCTTCTACAAGTAAAGAGTCAGAGTGACCATGGTAACATCCTGTAAATTTCAAAATGTTATCTCTACCTGTTGCCCCACGTGCTAGACGTATAGCAGACATTACCGCTTCAGTTCCAGAACTTACAAAACGCACTTTGTCTATGCTGTCAAAAAGTTCTACTATCTCTTGAGCTAACTCTGTCTCTACTGTAGTAGGTGCACCAAAGCTAAGTCCTCTTTTTACTGCTTCTATCACTGAAGCTTCTATCTGCGCATCACAATGACCAAAAATAAGTGGACCCCAACTCTGAACATAGTCAATGTATCTGTTTCCATCTATATCAAAAAGGTATCCACCCTCTCCTCTCTCAATAAAAGGAGGCGTACCCTCCACCCCAGAAAATGCACGAACAGGTGAGTCAACACCTCCTGGTATTACTTTATATGCTTCTTCAAATGCTGCGATACTTTTATCATATGCCATGTTGTTGTCCTTGTTATAAGAGTGTATATCTATCACCCCGTAATATATTGCGGGATTATACAACAACCGTACTTAGGACTATACGTAAAAGAAAATTTGTGCATTTGGATGTTTTGTATTTTTGGGTTTGTGGTTATATATTTATGGGAAAGTTATTAGGTTAAAATAGATTGATATTGTAGATATAACAACAAAATAAACTCAAGGGGAACTCACTTGAGTTTTGATATAATAGTTTATCTATAAAATAAATTATTGGAGAATATTATGCAATTAGCAGTAAATGTATCATTACCAAATATTTTAACTTTAATTTCTCAAATGTCATTAACTGAAATTGAACAAATTAAAAATAAAATCGTAGAAAAAGACCTTTATTTTAAAAGATTTAAAAAAGATAAAATTGAAGATGTTATGAGTGATTTTCAAAAAGAGGATTATTCAGATAAATTTTTAAAAGAGTTAGAAAACGGCTTAAAAAAGAGTTCTGTTTATAATGACGATTAAACCAATTAGAGATGATTTAGAAAAATATCTCAAAAAACACAATCTTAAAAAAAAGTATAAAAAAGCTAAAAATTTATTTGAAGAAGACCCATTTTACCCATCATTAAATACTGAACTAGTAGAACCTAAAGAGAGATTAGTATATTCATTTAGATTAGACAAAAAATATAGAGCTATTTTTATATATGTTAATGATAATACTATTGAGATAGTATTATTTACAAATCATTATAGGTAGATTTTAGTTTAAATCCTATTTACTAAAATAACGTTGAATAAATAGTAGTCATTGTAGTTATCCTTTAACAAGAATGAAAATATGGGTTGAATATCTTCCTACACTCTTCTTAATATATATAAAAAAAGGACATATTTATGAAAAAATTAATTGATTTATATAAATCTATATCTATGGATACATGGGATAGATTAAAATTCGCAAATAAAACAGATTCAAGTTTTTCGGAAACAACCGCAACTGAAAACTTATTATATTCAATAACCAAATACATAAGAGATACTAAGGATAAATCTATATTACTGTATGAATCTAAAGATGAATGTGTAAATGGCGATGACATAGAAATATATCTTGAAATAGAAAATAATAAATATATCTATTTAGCCATTCAAGCTAAAAAGCTATATACTAAAAGTCAAAAATATAAAGCAATAAGTCACAAGGTCAATAAAAAGTATCAAATTGATTTATTATTAGAGCATGCAAAAAGAGAACAAGGTATTCCTTTATATTTACTATATAATTATGCTCCAAACTTTAAAAATAAAAATAAAAAAAACTATGGCTGTTCAATTACTAAAGCAGATTATATTTATAAAAAATTTTATCCAAAAAACTCTTTAAGATGGAAAATACCATCTTTTGATGACTTACACACCAGAAATGCTATCCCTTTGTATATGTTAGGAAACAATAAGTGTTTTAATAAATTTATTAGTCCATATTGTAAAAAACTAAAGTTATATAATAATTCTGAACTTATTGATAATAATTCTTGGGTTAAAATTGAAGAGTTAAAATATAAGCATAAAGAAATTATTAAAAATGAAAATTTTATTAATGATGAGGATGCAAGCTTTATTCCTAAATTTAAAATTATATTAAAAATATAGCTACTTTTACCATTTAAACCTAAGGTTGTAAATACTTATGATATTTAAGTTTATTTAGTAGGTTATAGTTAAATTCTGCGTTCCAAATTAAATATAATATAAAGGTAAAATCTATGAGTCTTTTGGAAAGTTATTGGGTTCGAATTCCCTGGTGGTCGGTGCGTAAGGCTTCTCAGATGCTTTTGAGTGCTTTTTTGGGTGCGTTACTTATTGGGATTGTATTCTTTACACTTTATATGAAATCTCTTCCCTCTCTAAACATTTGGCACACTACCATACTTCAAAATGAGTTTAACATAGACTCAAATGTAAAAGATTTTAAGAGTTACTTAGCGTTAGAGGAGAGACTTTTTGATGAGTTAGAACGTGAAATATACCAAAAAGTACCTCAAGATAAAAAAAGTCCTATTAACCGATATATAAAAGATAGCATGGCAGACCCTACACGATGGGAAAAAGCGTGGAACAGAAGTTTTGAACTCTCTGTAGAGAACCCTAAAATGGGTGTGTTACTTCTTCATGGTATGTCAGACTCACCCTATAGTCTGCATGCACAAGCCAAGTACTTACATGAGCGTGGTGTTTGGGTATTGGCTATGCGTATGCCTGGGCATGGGACTATCCCCTCTGGTCTTGTAGAGCTTAAGTGGCAAGATATGGCTGCTGTAGTACAGATAGGTATGAAACGTCTTACAGAAAAAGTAGGTGCAAAACCTATACATATCATGAGCTACTCTACAGGTGCTCCATTAGCACTAAACTATACACTTAAAGCTCTTGAAAATGAGAATAACTTAACCATTCCCTCTAGTCTTATATTTTACTCTCCAGCCATAGGAGTCAGTCCTGCTGCTCCTTTTGCTGTTTGGCAAAGTCGTTTGGGGCATTTACTTGGTGTAGATAGACTCGCATGGAATACCATTTCTCCTGAGTTTGATCCCTTTAAATATGCCTCTTTTGCTGTCAATGCAGGAGATCAAGTCTATCGTATCTGCAATGAAGTACAAAAACAACTTGATGCGTACACAAAGCAAAAAAAGACAGAAAAAAAAGTTTTTCCTCCTGTGTTGAGTTTTACTTCCGTAGTAGATAGTACGGTGAATGTTTTTAGTTTAGTTAACAAGCTTTATGCACGACTTCCTAAAGCAAAACATGCCCTAGTACTTTTTGACATCAACCACAACTTTAAGGCTCACTATTTCATAAAACCTAGTGTTAATGCTTCTATTGAAAAGCTCAAAAATAGTGCTATTGCTCAACCATACACTTTAGACTTTATTAGTAATAATAATAGTAAAGATGGAAGACTTATGTGTATCACTCAAGGTAAAGAGCCAGAGCCACTAGAGTTTTATTGGTCAAAAGGGCTATACTCACTTTCACATTTGGCTATGCCTATTAGTCAAAATGACCCTCTTTATGGGAGTAGTCATGCACCCAAAAGTCCAGGTATACAGTTAGGACATTTAGCCGTTTATGGAGAAACATCCGTACTACAAACCTCTGCTTCCACACTACTAAGACAGCGGTGGAACCCTTTTCATGACTACAGCAAACAGAGGGTATTGGAGTTTATGGGCTTAGAGTAGCTCACTATACAAAATCATTTTGTTATAATAACGCATAAATAGTTATATCAGCAAGGATAAAAATGAAAAGAAGAGACTTTATAGCATCATCTGTACTTGGTGCTTCTGCCTTAGCTCTTAGTGCGTGTCATAGAGCAGAAGAGAATAGTGAAGAGGGTTCAGTAAACAGACTTAAAACTAAAAAAGTTACCCTCAAACTTGCCACCTCATGGCCTGCACATTTTCCTATTATGGGGACGGGTGTTGACAACTTTGCTAAACGCTGTTTTGAACTTAGTGGTGGTAGCCTTGAGATAAAAGTTTTTCCTAAAAATATTTTAGTTCCTGCCTTACAAGTGTTTGATGCTACTTCAGCTGCACAGATAGATGCTTTTCATTCTGGTGTTTACTATTGGAAAGGTAAAAACCCTGCATTTTCTATTTTCGGTGGGATGCCTCTTGGGCTTACGAGTGAAGAGATGATAACATGGATGAAGTTTGGTGGGGGGTATGAGCTTTGGCGTGAAATGTATGCTAAGTTTAACCTCTACCCTCTCATAGGTGGGACAACAGGACCTCAAATGGGTGGATGGTTCAAAAAAGAGATCAACACACTAGCTGACCTTAAAGGTTTAAAAATGCGTATCCCTGGGCTAGGTGGAGAGGTGATGAAAAAGCTAGGGGTAAACCCTGTACTTCTCCCCGCTGGTGAGATATACACTTCACTTGAACGAGGAACCATAGACGCTACAGAGTGGGTAGGACCCGCACTAGATAGCATGATGGGATTTGCTAAAGCTGCACCTTTCTACTACACAGGATGGCACGAACCAGGAAGTATTTTGGAGATTACATTTAACAAAGCACGATGGGAAAAGCTTAGTAAAGAGCATCAAGCTATCATTACTGCTGCTAGTGAAGAGATGACGGGGAACATGCTCTGTGAGTTTCGCTATAAAAATGCTAAAGCCCTACAAGAGTTACCTAAAAATGTACAGATAAAAACGTTCCCTAAAGTTATGATGGATGCAGCTAAAGTGGCTCTTGGAGAGGTACTAAAAGATGAGAGTGCAAAAAGTGCTGACTTTAAACGTGCCTTAACAAGCTACGAAGCATTTGTAAGCATTAACAAGCCATGGGATGACATTAGTACTAAAAACTTTTTAGAGATACGTGGATAGGTTTATGGGTACATATAATCATCATGTACCCAAATCAAACCACTTAGTTTAAGAGATATTTGTTCCTCTTAAAACATCGAGTACGTTAGTTGCGTAACACCCTTTAGGTAGAGCAAAACTTAGCTCATAGTGGGCTTTCTCTTCTACGTAGGTTTTCTTTACCTCTGTAACTTGTATCCATGCGTATCGTCTTGTTCCGTTTAAGTTCATCTCTTCTACAAAAGGTTTCTCAAGTACACCTGCTACACTCTGTGCTACTTTTGCTTTTTTACCTGCGAGTAAACCAGCAGGTGCGATGTCTTTTGACTCAAAACGTTTTGCCTCTTCTTCTAAATTTTCTACATTAAAGAGTCTGCCGTAAGGGTAGTGCATCATCACATCGCCCTCTACAAGTTTAAAGAAGTTAGGTTGAGACTTAGTACCTTTGAGTGAGCCCGTTTCTAGTTTCATTATCTGCTCTGTTTCTTCTTCTGTAAACTTTTGTAGAAGGTGGTTTAACTCCATACGCTTACTAAGCCAGTTGTTAAAAAGGTAAGACTGATAAGAACCCATAAGGAACTCTTTTGTTTTTTTATCACGTATCTTTAGTGTACCCTCTATCAGTTTTTTACCATCTACCCAGTTGTTCCCATCTGTCCCAAAACGTTGGTTACCAAAGTAGTTAGGAACACCATGGGTTTTTATCCACTTTAAGACGGAGTCTAGTTTATCTTTTTGAATACCTAGTACTTTTTTAAGACGTATATTAAATCGGTTACCTTTAAGATGCCCTACACGTATTTTGTTGTTATGTCTTACACTCTCTAGTATCTTAATCTTATCATGTTTAAAAGCTTTGAGTTTCTCTTCATGTATCGCCATAACTGAGATGTACTGTATAGTCATGGCATGTTTGTCTTTAAGCCCTGCGTAACCCATGTCTCTACGACGAATGCCTACATGGTTAGAGATGGCATCTAGCATCTCCCATGTGGTCATCTCTTTTTTGCGAACCTTGAGAACTAAATGTTCTCCCTCACCTGTAAACTCATAAAGAGGTATCTCTTCTACAGTAAAATCTCTAGGAGAAGCGTTAAAGTGAAACTCATTTTTTACATTAACTGGATAGATTAAATTCATATTTTTCTTTCTAAATTAGATAGGGGTATTTTATCTAAATAGTGTTAAAAACTTTTTCCACAGTTTATTCCATAAAGAAAGACTCTCATTTGTCTCTTCTTTTTGATCTTTTTTTACATATACTTTTATATCATTAAGATGATTTGAGAGTATCTCCTTCGCCTCTTTTAACTGTTTAGGCTCAAAATCACTCTGCATCTAAAACCCTCTCTATCTCATGCATCGCATCTTCATTTTTAAGTCTAAACTTTATCTCAATACGTCTTGAAGCCTCTTTATCTTCTACACCATCTACGTTTATAACATCTAAGTATGCACGTCCAGAAGCGATGAGAAGTGGTTTGATGTTATACTCCTTTGCAAAGTCAAGTGTGAGTAAAAAGTTCATCACTTCAAAGGCTCTTTTTTGTGAAAGGTTCAAGTTATACAAGTACCCACCATCACTATCTGTATGCCCCTCTATGATGATTCTTTCAAGGTGTGGTTTTATCTTGCTGTTAGTAACCAATGCACCTATGTACTCTTCAAATGAGCGTTTTAACTCTGTTTTTGACTCCTCTTTTAAAACAGAAGAGCCTTTATCGAACAAGATATTGGAAGCGAGTTTAAGTGAACCTGTTTTTTTATCTATGTCTATCTTACTGCCTAGCTCCTCTTTTAGAGCTGCTACCACTTTAAGTTTGATACCCGTAAGAGATTTTATTTTGGCTTTTTGACTTTGAAGTTTTTCTATAAGTGAGTCATACTTTGTCTGCTTTTCATCTAAGGCATTGAGTAGTTTTAAAAGCTTTTCATCTCTGTTTTTTACAGTATCATTTGTACTTGTAAGTTGGTTAGAGAGTACTATCACTTCTCCTTTGTACTCTTTAAGTGTTTTTTGAAGTGCGGCTTTTTCATGTTGAAGTGTATTGTTGTTTTCATTAAGTAGATTTTGTACAACTATGACTTTCTTACTCAACATATCTTTTTGCGTATTGGCATCAAGTAACATCTGATAAAGCTTTTTAATCTCCTCTTTTTTGAGTGCAAGTGTTTTACTATTTTGTTCAAGTGTTTTATCTTTTTTTACTAAAAGTTGTTTTTTCTTTTCTATATCTTTTTTGTTTAACGCTAAAAATTTGTCTTTTTCACTTAAGAGTGCATGGCTCTTCTGTAGAGTTTGGGTAAGTTCATCTAATGTTAACTCTTTGTTCTGTAGTGCAGTTGACATTTTAGATAAACGATCCTCTTTCTCATGCAAATCACTCTTAAGTATGATAGACTTAGATACAATAGCCCCAATAAGTAAGATAAATACAAAAAGCAACCCTGCCATTAAGTCTGCATAAGCTATCCAAAAATTACTGCCTTCGTCTGTTGATTTTTTTCTAAACATGGCTTAATTCTGCTTCTCTTTAAGTGAAGAGATATCATTGACTATCATCTGGTTTTGCTCTGCAATAATACGTGCAAAAGTTGAGAGTTTTTTCACTATCTGCCCTACCTCGTCATCTATCTTCTCAAAGGTATGCTCAACAGTACCATCAAAACGTTCCATTGATTGTTGTAAGCTCTTTGCGTTGGCACTAAAGCCCTCTATATTCTCTTTCATAACCAAGACGGCGTTCACACCCTCTTGCCTTTCATGTATCTTATCTAGTGTTGTACGAAGCTCTAAGGCACTACTTTGCATGTGTTGGCTCACTGTAGTAAAACTGTGCGTAGTGTCATTTACAATGGTCGTAAAGTTTTTAAGATACTGCTCGTTTAACTCTTTAATAAAGTCCATGTTAAACATCTCTCTAAGCGTTTGAACTATCTCTTGGTCTTTAAGTTCACTCTGTATATGCTCATGCTTGATAAGTTCAGCCTTTTTCCATACACGAGAGTCGTAAAGCTTCTCTAGGTTGTAGATATTTTTATCGACTTTAGTTGCACCACTCTTCTCAAAGTAAGTCCAGATAAGCGAAAGCATTATCCCGTAAATAGAAGCATAAAAAGCTATACCTATCCCTGAGAGTAGTACCGATATCTCATGGTCTAAGGCATTGAGGTCTTTGACTGTAAAGTCAGGCATAGAGAGGGCAATAGCTATAAACGTACCCAAAATACCCATCATAGGAAACACAGAAGGTGCAACACGTGCAAAGTTGTCGTTACGTATATCTTTATAATACTCAGCCATAAAGTCTTTTACATGTAAAGTAGATTTTGTTTTACCCATAATAGTCAACGCGTTGACTTTAAGCTCCTCTTGTAAGCTATCTTCCATCGCAGAGAATGAACCTCTCATGTGACACGCAGCATAGTTAGCATTGTGCCGTGTAAAGAAAAGATAGACGATAAAAATAAAAGCGACTATGAGAAGTGTATGGAGTTCAACTTTAAGAGGTACAATCCCCAAAAAACCAAGAACTAAACCAACTAAAAAGAGTAGAGGAAGGAGGACAATAGCAAAAGATTGAGAGATGCAAGATTTTGGCTGTTTATTATCAAGTGGTAACATGTAAGTATCCTTATTTAAGTATAATGATTTTTTCATTATACTTAAAGAGTATAAATAAAGTATTAACTTATGAGACTATTTTTAGTATCTCTCTCAAATCTTTTACGTCCACACAGTGTGAAGCTGCTTCTCTAAGCACAGGTTTTGCACAAAAAGCCACACGTGTATCGGCATGAGCAAACATACTAAGGTCATTGGCTCCATCACCTACAACAAGTGTATCTTCTCTACCTACATTTAAAAGCTTCTGTAAGCGTACTATCATATCACCTTTTGCGTTAGAGTACATCATCTCTCCACCTACATGACCTGTAAGTATCCCCTCTTCATCTGCATGTAAAAAGTTTGAGAAGTCTGCATCTATGCCTAGTGCTTCACATGCTGGTTTAGTAGCTGACCTAAAACCACCAGAGAAACAGATAACTGTGTAACCTCTCTCTTTAAGTCCTGCTACTACCTCTGAAGCACCTGGCATCATAGGTAAGTTTGTACAGATTTCATCTACCTTACTTTGGGGTAAACCTTTTAAGAGTGCCACACGTTCTATAAGTGAAGCATAAAAGTCTAACTCACCCGCCATAGCACGTTCAGTAATAGCAACAACTTGTTCTTTAAAACCAAGTACTTCAGCAAAAAAATCGATAGTCTCACCATCCATCAAAGTCGAATCAAAATCAAAAACTGCCAATTTAGACATATTTATTCCTATTAATATTTATTAATATAATACTATTAGAGGCTATATATCATAGCTCTCTTTGTATTATTTAGGTAGAATTATAACTAATTAAACTATAAAGAGTATATTCATGTTTGAAAAATTTTGCGACATCCTATGTAACGATAAACAATTCATCACCGTAGAGGTTAACCCTCCTCATGGTGCATCTATAGACGCTTTGTTAGAAGATATAAAGAAGTATAAACTTCATGAAAAAGTAACAGGTTTTTCATGTACGGACAACCCTTTAGCCAAACTCAAAATGTCAGGTGTACTCTCTGCCATAAAAATACAGCAAACATTTAACAAGCCTGTCATAGCCACCATGAGTATGAGAGATAAAAACAAACTCTCTCTACAGTCTACACTACTTGGAGCTAATGATTTTGATTTACGTTGTATCTTAGCTCTTACTGGTGACCCTGCGAAGTTTTCAGATCAACCAGATGTTAAGGGTGTCTTAGAGCGTGACTCGACACTACTGCTTAGTATTATCCACCATCTTAACAAAGGGGTTGACTACTCAAACAAAGTACTCAAACCTGCACCAAAACCCATCTACCCTTTTGCTGTAGCCAATGCCACGGCTAAAGATATGAACAGTCTAAAAAAACGTATGGTAAAAAAGTTAAACTATGGAGCAAGAGCTATTATTACTCAACCTGTGTATGGTTTAGAAAATGCAAAAGAACTCTTAGCCCTCTTTGAAGAAGCAAAAACTTTAAGCATTAGAGACACAGCCAAAGAGGCACACCTTGTTTTAGGACAGTTCCCTATTGTTCGTGCTAGAACTGCAAACTTTATAGATGACAAAGTACCAGGTATCTCTGTACCTAAAGAGATAATAGATGAGATGAACTTAGCTGCTATGGATGGAGAAGAGAAAGAGCAGGAGGTAGGCTTTGCTCTGTCTAAACGCATCTTTGATGATGTGATGAGAGAACATGGCAAAGTGCATCTCATGACACACAATCGCTTTGACTTATGTGCAGAGCTGATAGGGTAATACGCGTTATTTTACACGCTTTTAGAGTTTCATTAAATATTATTTGATATACTCCGAAAAAATTAGGAGAATATATGTCTGAATTAAAGAAATTTCGTCTTATCAATAAAATAGAGGGGTATTCATTTATCATTTTACTTTTTGTTGCTATGCCACTTAAATATAGTTTTGGATTTCCCATCGCTACCAAAATAATGGGAATGACACATGGTGTACTTTTTATGGGGTTTATCTACCAACTACTTGAAGCGATGAAAGATGTTCCTTTTAGTAAAAAAGAAGCACTCATCTACTTTGTACTCTCATTGGTTCCATTTGGTAGTTTTTATACAGACAAGCTCTGTAAAGCCAAAGAGCCTAAAGTTGCTCCCACGGCATAAACTTTACGCTTCCCTCTTTTACCACTCCTACGCTTCCTTGACACGCAAGTGAAGGGAGTGAGAGGTACTTACCAAACATTTTACCTTGATGGAAATGCCCTTCTATGACCATATCAACCTCTTGATACTCTTTCATAATCTCACCAACCCTTTTTTCAAACCCAGTAAATGGCTGACAGATATGCTTTTTAGAGAGTTTTTTCATTCTATCATCTATAATGAATTTTCCTATAGGATTAAATAGTTGAAGTGTTTTTTTATTGCGTAAAAGTGTAGTATATAAGTTATACCCTTTACCTACTGCATATTTGTCTCCATGAGAGAGGGCAACTTTTTTTTCATTTAAGAGAAAATACTTAGGTTGCTCTTCTCTACTATAGACTTGAATATCAGGAAAAATATCTTTTAAGCAGAAATCATGGTTACCTTCAAAATAGTGTATCTCCATAGTTTTTGAGAGGGTATTAAGGAGTGCTATCGCTTCATGTGAAAAGGTTTTTATGTAGGTATTATGTCCAAAAAGTAAGTCAAAGTTGTCTCCCATTAAAAAGAGTTGAGACGTTTGGAGTTCTTTATGCTCCAACCTCTTGAGTAGTGTCAAAAAAGCATCACCATGATGAGGGTAATGAGAGTCTGCAATAAACACAGCACCTTCTTTAATCTTTAACACTTCTACTCCCCTTTAAAATAACTAGCACACATTATGGCATGTATGCGATTGTAGGTATCCCCGTGCCTTCACTAAAGCCACACATTAGGTTTGCTGCTACGAGTGCTTGTGAACTAGCCCCTCTTAGTAGGTTGTCTATGGCTGAACTTACAAACAGTGCATTGCCATTTTTAGCAGCAAAAATGTCACAAAAGTGTGTCCCTGCTGTACTTTTAATGTTTACTGGTGTTTCACGTATACGGATAAACGGGTCATTCTCATAATGCTTTTTAAGTATTGCTAGTGGGTCTATGTCTTCTTTGAGTGTAGCATATACAGAGACTAACTCCCCACGTGTAGCAGGAATGAGGTGTGGTACAAAATTGACATTCATCTTTGCACCATGCACTTTTTCTATCTTCTCTGCTATCTCTGGTCCATGACGGTGTTTTAGAGGATTGTAAGCAAAAATATTGTCATTGACTGTAACAAAATGCGTACTCTCTGAAAGCTTCTTCCCTGCTCCACTTACACCTGACTTTGCATCTACAAAAAGTGGTGCAGAAGTCTCTAAGTAAGGGATAAAAGGTAAAATACCAAGCAGTGTAGCTGTAGGGTAACACCCTGGACCAGCTGCAAGTTTAGCTTTTTTCAAATCTTCACGATAATACTCTATAAGGGCATAAACAGAAGCGTCTAAATGCTCTTTATCTTCATGTTCACAGTAATGTTCTTCATACGTCTCAAGATCTAAACGATAATCAGCAGAGAGATCTACCACTTTGACATCTTTTTCTAAAAGCCCTTTCGCAAAGCCCATAGAGGTTTTGTGTGGTAGTGCCAAAAAGACCAATTCACAACGCTCTGCAACTGCTTCAACTGAAGCTTTCTCTACAGGTAGAGAGACTACATCCACCAAAGAGGGGTGTAGTGCTTCTATGCTTGTGTCACCTTGCGTGGTTGCAAGGTATGTAAGTTGAAACTCAGGGTGAGTTAACAACATTTTTACCAATTCTAGTCCTGTATATCCACTTGCCCCTACTACACCTACTTTTATCATGTTTTCTCCGTTAATCTAATGCTATTTCTACATATGATATATCTTCAATATCGTATGTTTTTTTACCTGATGGAAGAGACAAAGAGACTTCATCACCCTCCTCTTTACTCATAAGCACACGTGCCAATGGTGACTGTATAGAGATAAGCCCTTTAGAAGGATTTGACTCTGTTCCACCTACTATAGTGTAACGTATCTCCTCTTCTGTGTCTTGGTCTGTCAGTGTTACAGTAGAACCAAAACTCACTCTCTCATGTGCTAAAGTAGAGGGGTCAACAACCTGCGCACGACCCACAAGGTCAGTAAGCTCAGCGATACGTGCTTCCATAAGCCCCTGCTCATCTTTTGCAGCATGGTACTCTGCATTCTCTTTCAAGTCACCTTGCGCTCTTGCTTCATCTATCACCAGTGCAATAACACCTCTCTCAACAGTTTTCAACTGCTCTAACTCTTCAGATAGCTTAACATACGTGGGTCTTAACATCGGCTCTTTTTGCACAATTAATCCTTGATTATTTATTATTGAAGGTATTATAGCAAAATGAACCTAAGGTACTTTACGAAGCACTACAATGCACGCTATAAATATACTTAAATATATTTTTAGGCTATTTTATTTGAAAAGTTCACTAAAATATATTTAAGTATATTTTTAGAAAAAACTAAGGGAGATTACTCTAAAATGATACATAAATAGTTTTTTGGAGTTTTTATGTCTAAAGGTAAACAGATTAAATCCCTACCCACACCAAATCTTACACAAACACTTTCTTTGGAACTCATAGGTAAAGCTATAAAAGCTAGACGTACACAAGAAAAGTTAGATAGAAAAACAGCTGCTATGCTCTGTGATGTCTCAACTATAACACTAGGTAAAATAGAAAATGCTTCTAAAGGGGTACGTATAGAGTCTATTTTAAAGGTGATGATGACACTTGGCATCAAAATGCACATTGAACCATGGGAAACACCAAATGTATAGTCTTGATGTATATCTAAACACTATACACATCGCTACACTCACTATTGAGGGAAAAGAAGATACCTATACTTTTTGTTACACTAAAGATTGGGAAGATTATGGTTATGAGATATCACCTCATTTACCTTTTTATACGCTTATTTCATCTACAAGTATTAAAAGATTTTTAGACAATCTATTGCCCGAAGGAAAAGGTCTTGATGACCTTACCACTTTTACCCATCTCTCTAAAAATAATATTTTTGGACTTATACAAGCCATAGGATTTGAAACTTCTGGTGCATTACATTTTGGTTATCATCAAAATGACAACACTGCAAATTTTCGTCCTATTACAGAAGAGGAGCTTACACATCGCATAGATGAGATAGAAAATAAAAGTATCATTATTTGGGACAAAAAACCAAGACTAAGTCTTGCAGGAGTCCAAGAAAAGCTACCTATACTTCTAAAAGATGGCATACTAGGTTTAGCCAATGGTAACCTAAGCTCTACACATATTTTAAAGTTTCAAACTAAAAAAAATGCACATATTGTCATCAATGAATATTTCTGTATGTCCTTAGCACAAAAAGCAGGTCTAAATGTTGCTACTGTCTCATTACATAAATATGGTCAACATCCTGTACTCATGGTACAACGTTTCGATAGAGTCGTACATAATAACCATACTATAGAACGCCTACACATTATAGATGGTTGTCAAATACTAAACTTACCTTCTTCTTACAAATACGAGCGAAACTTTGGGTCAAGCAGAGATGTATCAGAAGTAAGAGAAGGTGTTAGCTTTAGCAAACTTTTTACAATAACAAAACTCTGCAAAATCCCAGCTACTGCAAAATTACAACTACTCGACTGGGCTATTTACACTCTCATTATAGGAAATGCTGATGCACATGGTAAAAATATCTCATTTTTCATAAAAGAGTCAGGTATCTCTGTAGCACCCTACTATGACATGCTAAGCATACTCATGCATGAAGATGTTGACCATGAATGGGCTATGGCATATGGAGATGAATTTGATGCAGATAAAATCCTTGGCTACCCTCTTAGAGAATTTGCAGAACAGACAGAACTAAACCCTAAACTTGTTTCTACTCGCATCAAAACGATAGCAAATAAGGTACAAAAAGCCTTAAATACACATACTATAGATTTAAAACTTTTAGATAAAAATGAAGAAAACTTTATAAAAAAGTTACAACTACTTATCTCTAATCGCATAATATCATTGTTAAACTCTGCAAATGAAATGCTAAAGGTAAGTTATTAATATCTTAAAAAAATCTAACTTTACATCTCTATTTATCTTTCTACAAAAAATAGTTATAATAGCACTAAAATACGCTATAAAGAAACTTCAAATGATAAAAATAAATTTCAAACTAAATAAGGCATACAATGCAGCGTCGTAAAAAGATATTGGTAACCAATGATGATGGTTTTGACTCTAAGGGGCTTTTGGCTCTTGTGGAGGCACTTAGACCTTTAGGAGAGGTGACAGTTGTTGCTCCAAGTAGTGAGAAGTCTGCGTGTGGGCATTCGTTGACACTTACTAAACCTTTGCGTTTTATTCATGTATCGGAGAACTTTTATAAGCTTGACGATGGTACACCTACAGACTGTGTATTTTTATCTTTAACAAAACTTTTTACCGATGAAAACAGACCAGATATTGTTATCTCAGGCATAAACATTGGGGCAAATATGGGTGAGGACATTACCTACTCTGGTACAGCAGCAGCAGCTATGGAAGCTGTACTGCAAGGCATCCCTGCTATTGCTATCTCTCAGGTTTACAAAAACAGTGGAGAGAGCATTGAAGCATTTGGTTATGCATTGGCTCAAAAGAGCATCGTTACTCTTGTAGAGAAAATCTTTGAGGGGGAGTACCCTCTACCTAAACGTAAGTTTTTAAATGTAAATATCCCTCCTATTGCTCCACATGAGTGCAGAGGGTTTAAGAGTACACGTCTAGGAAACAAACATTACGGTTTTCATGCTGAAGTACACTACAACCCTAGAGGTATGGAGTACTACTGGATAGGACTTCCACGACTAGAGTGGTTAGAAAACAAAGGAGAGCCTACAGACTTTGAAGCCATAAATGAGGGCTATGTTTCTGTCTCTCCCGTACAACTAGACATGACTTCACATGATGAGTTAGCATCTTTAGAAGCGTGGTTATAGCCTATGCGATTTGAACGTTGTCGTACACTCTTTGGAGAAGAAGGGTTTGAAAAAATTCAATCTAGCAACATCATCATCTTAGGCGTAGGAGGAGTAGGAAGCTACGCACTTGACTGTCTGTATCGCTCAGGGGTGAAGAACATTACTATCTTAGACTATGATACTTATGATGAGAGTAACCAAAACAGACAGATAGGCTCAGAGGCTGTAGGAGCGTGTAAACTAGAGACTTTAGCAAAGCTTTACCCTGGCATTTGTACCATTCACCAACAGATGACTATGCTATGGCTAGAAGATTTCGACTTTAGCTCTTACGACATTATCATAGATGCTGCCGATACGACTAAAGTGAAGATAGAACTAGCAAAAAAAGAGTACAAAAAGCTCATCATGTCTGTAGGTTCAGCCAAGCGTTTTGAGACCAACAAAATAGAAGTAGCCTCCATCTGGAAAACCCACGGAGACGCACTAGCAAGAAAGATACGCAACGAACTCAAACGTGCAAAATTTGACAGAAACTTCACAGTAGTCTTCTCCCCAGAAGAGGACAGATGCAAAGACAAAGGCTCATTTGTCGGAGTAACAGGAGCTTTTGGCTTAACCATCTGCTCAGAAGCTATAAAGAGAGTGTTGAAACAATAGTAAATAAACTTCTAAATAGTTTTAGTAGTACTTTTTTTCATTACAATCTTACATAAAGGGTGTTTTAACTCTTTATTATTTGTATTATTATGCCAAACAACAACATGTTCTATAAAAATATTGTCAAATATAAAGCCCTCATTTAACTTCTTATCTAAGATTTTTTGAAAAAATTTTGATACAACTGCTATAGGTTTACCTTTATAAAGAATACCAAAATTATTAAAGTTTTTTATTGAGTTAAAATCAACTTTTATACCTGCAACAATATTACTATTTTTTCCAAATTTTTCATAATCATAACTTAAAGATATATCACTCAAACTCATAACATAAGTAAAAAGTTTAACATTATTGGTATAAGTATCTTTATCTGAAAAATAACGAATATAATCTTTTTTGGTTTGAGTATATTTACCTAAACGAAATATATTTAACTCACTCTTTGCTCGTGTCATACCTACGTAAAACAGACGTATATTTGTTTCACTCTTTTTCATAGTACTATTTAGAAGAACTACTTTATCAAACTCCATCCCTTTAGACTTATGTATAGTAGAGAGGACTATGCCTTTTTCAAACGCTTCAAAATTCTCTAGTTTTACCTCATCAAGATAAGAGATCCACTCAGATACATAATACTCATCACTCTCTAGTAAGAATTTATCGACAACTTTATATAAGAGTTTTAAATTTGATGAATTTTTGTATCTACTTTTTATAACATTTAAAGCATTTTCAAAATGCTCTTCTTTGTACTTACTCTTCACTTGGAGAAGATAACTATTGAGAAGCTCATTGAACTCATAGAGTTCTACAATATTTTTAAGTTTAAAATTTTCTCTATCTAGTATAAATCTTGCATCTATTTTATGCTCTTTTAAAAGTGAATATATTTGCATTATCTCTTCATTACTGTAGGCTAAAATAGCTACATTATTATTCTCTTCACTCTGCTTTATAAACTCTACTACTGGTTCTATTAAATTTTGACTATTTTCACAACTATGTATGCTTACAAGACCATCTTTTTTTGAATTGGCATGTAATTTATTCTCTTTATACTTATCTTTAATATGTTGCCTAAAATCATCTGCGTATTGAACTATATTTTTATCACTTCTAAAGTTACAAAGAAGTTCATATTTTTTAAATGACTTTTCATCTTCATCTTTTGAAAACTCATCTTCAAATCTCTGTATAAACTTTACATTTGCTCCTGCAAAGTCCATTATACACTGGTCATCGTCTCCCACTGCTATAATACGCATATCACTACTATTTGCCGAATAAATGGCTTTTACAAATTCAAAACTATCTTCAGTTATATCTTGATACTCATCTAACACCAAAACAGCTATATATGGTAATTGTATATCTCCATTTACTATCTGCTTTGTAGCTTCTGTTATAGAATTATTTAACACTCTCTTATCTTTACTATCTCTTGCTATTAGTTTTAATGCGTAAGAGTGAAATGTCTGTATCTCAACATCGTAGGAGAGTGAACCTATAAGAGAGTTTAATCTACTTTTAAACTCCCACTTTGCACTTTTAGAAAAGGTAAGCATCATAAACTGTTCTGGTTTGATATCTTCTGTTAAGATTAGAGATGCTATCTTATGTACAAGCACTTTAGTTTTACCACTTCCTGGACCTGCTAAAATCATCATGGCTTTTGTAGTTTTATCTTCTATAATTTTCTTTTGTTCATCTGACATCTCTTTATAGATTTTATCAAATTTATTTTGGGTAATAGGTCGTGTTATCTTCTCTTTTATAAGCTCATATCTCTCTACAAAATCTTTATATTCAAGCGTAAAGTAGTCTTTTAAAAACTTCATTGCATTTTCATGACTACGCTTCAACCTAGATGCATACTCACCCATAATATGAATAGACTCAATTTTTGTTCTATAATACGGCTCTAGTCTTGTTTTATATTCAGTATATTTTCTCTTAGATGCCAATTTATCATTTTTTTGTATACTCATAGGTGAATAGCTTATAAACCTACCATTTAACAGTGCTATACTCTTTAAGTTATGTAAGTAAAGCAGAACTTTATCTATCTCTTTTAGCGTATATTTTGAATCTAAATAGCTTTTCAAAGAGTTTAGTGAAAACTCTATTTTAGACTTTTCATTGGAGGGTAGTTGCTCTTTAAAATAGTTCAACAATCTATTGGCTATATCATGTTTGTTATCTAAGCCTAATTTTACACTCTCTTTATCTTTAAACTCAAAATACCATATATCTTTTTGCCTATTTACTCTTTTAAATATAAAGCTTGACCTATCTACCCAACTCTTTATTAACTGCCTTATAAGTTCAGTCTCATTTTTACTTATAGCTTTAGTAAGGTGTAGGTGTTCATTTATCTCTCTCATACTAACTCTATTCTCTCTTATCCCTACAAGATAATCAAATATAAATATCTCAATATTTTGAAGCCTCTTAAATCTACCCATAACAGGTTTAGAAGCTTCTAAAGATAAATCCTTTTCATTACCTAAGATATCCATCTCTTTGAGTTGGTTAATGCATAAAGATATTTCATGTTTTTGATAACCAAGTAAGTATGCCAACTCATCTACTTGTATAGCTTCTGTTTTACCTCTACCTATAACTGCTTGTAGTATACGTGAGAATTTCTCTTTATCGGTATCAGTATATTGAGGTTTTTCAAGGTTTTTATGTAGTTTGTCAATGGCATCTGAAGCTATGGAGTCTGCAAAAAAACTAACTCTATTTCTCTCTCTACTTATATACTCTTCACGTTGTAACTCTAATAATATACTCTTTACTTTAGTACTATAGTCTAAAGAGCTATCTTCAACATCCCATCCTGCATCTTTTGCTAACTCAAAGGCTGTTTTATATAACTCCTTACCCTTATAACTCTTAATCACCCTAAAAATGGAGTTTACTTCACTAGCTGTTAGTTTAGAACGATTAAGCGTAGCAAAATGTTTGTCTAAGTCATCTTCATCAAAAAGGATAGGACAATACGCTTCTAAACTTTGGTCTCTTGCACCACGACCTGCTTCTTGTGCATAACTCTCTAGTGAGTCCGATATCTCATAGTGAATCACATTTTTAATATTTGGTTTATCTACACCCATACCAAAAGCTGTAGTAGCGACTATTATCTCTATATCATTTTCTATATATCTTTTTAAAATATCCATTTTCTCTTGTGACTCTATTTTAGAGTGAAAAGACTTTACGCTTCTACCTGTATCGAGAGCTAATTGTTCAGCTATATTATCACACTCTTTTGTAGATGATGGTATATAGATAAGTGATGAGCCTTCATTATCATTGAGTATTTTTAAAAGCTTTGTATATTTACCTTTTTTATTGGATTCTATAGAATGGTAATTTAGATTTTTCCTCTCAGGAGTAGCTAAATACTTATCTAACTTTATATTTAAACCATCTAGGAAATATTTTTCTATATCTTCTATGACAGAGGGTTTCGCAGTTGCTGTGAAACAAGAGATAGGTATATGCTTTTGAAAACTCTTTTTCTCACATAACTCTTTTATATAGTCACAAATATAGTAATAGTCTTGTCTAAAGTCATTACCCCAAGTTGAGAGGCAATGGGCTTCATCTATAACAAATCGTTCTATAAATCTATTTTTAAGTATACCAAATATCATATTGGAACGCAAAGATTCAGGAGCAATGTAAAGTATGTCTGCTTCTGCATTTACTACTTGTTCTACTGCTTCTGCTCTTTGTGAGGGGTTCATAAAGCCACTAATCGCTACAGCTTTGTAGTTGGCAACATTTACATTAAAGTTTTTTATATGGTCTTCTATAAGTGCTTGCAGTGGAGATATAACCACTGTAAGCCCCTTATATGATGATGCTTTTATAATAGCAGGTAACCAAAAAGTAAATGTTTTACCTCCACCCGTTGGTAAAATACATAAAAAAGACTCATCTCTTAATGAAGCTTCTACCACTTCTCTTTGAGATAAAGTAGGCGTATCAAAAATAGTCGCATTAAGCCTCTCAAACTCTCTAAAGTCACCAAAGCCAAAAGCCTCTTTAGAAAAAGAGCTTAACTGTTGAGTAACAACCTCTATATCGTAACATAGCTCTTTTTGAATCTCTACGATATTAGGATAGTCATAAAGTACTTTTGGTGGATGAGATTTCAACTCAGTATGAGAACTCCAAAGGGCTATGATATAGGCTAACTCTACATGGGAATTTTCTATAATTTTACTTAAGATATCAAAATTTACAATCTTATTACTATAATTTTTAACAATAAGCGTTTTTAACTCATCACTACTTAAAGAGTCAAATTCATAATTAAGATATAGAAAAAACCCACTAAAGTATTTACTCTGATTTAAGAGTGCATAAAATATATTTTTCATATCATGACTAAAAGAGTTAAACTTAAGTTCAATCTTTTCAAATAGCTCTTTTGTAAGTAGTGAGTCTTTTACTGGGTCATTTATAAAATCATCTTCACTCTTATAGTTTTTAGGCAGACTATGCACAGTTTTTTCATTGAAAAGAAGTAGTGATAGAGGCAGGGTATCTATGATATGGTAATTCTTTACTTTCATATATAAAGAGGTAGGTTTTATCATCTCTATATCAAAATCTATAAAATTATGCCCTGCAATAAAATCACAATTACATAAAGTCATAAAACTAGATGCTTTATCTAAAGATGATGTTTGTAACTCTTTACCTTTATATACTAAACCGATTTCATATATTTTTTTACTTTCTTTTCCTACTTCTGTATCACAGTAGATTATCTCTAATGATTTAGATAGTTTCATAATATAACCTACATTTAAATTTATTTAATAAAGATAAATTATACTTTAATCATCTTTAATACAAAGGTTTAGTTTCTATTTAAATAATCATATATTTCTCTGCTATACTTCTATTTAAATTTGAAGAGAGGTATGTATGTATAATCCTATATCATCTGAGTTTTTTGATCAGCTTATGGTTGCGATGGAGAGAAAGATTCCTTCTAGCATAGAGTATTATGAAAATGAAGAACAAGAGAAAAGCAAAACATTACAACAGAAAAAAGCTTTAGTAAAAACCATAGAACTCATCGACGGTTTTGAGTTTTTGGTGCTAGAGTCAAAAGAGAAGATTAGACTCTCCTTGGTAGTAAAGTTTAATGGGAAGAGACATAGGTAATGAATGAGACACTAAAACATGATTCAACCAAAATATTTAAGCCTATTATTTATCAATTCATAGTTACATTAGAAAAGTATGGAAGAGGATTTATAGATGACAAATAATTCTAATATTTTAATTTATCAAAATGATAATGGTAATATCAAAGTTGATGTAAAGTTTGAAGATGAATCCATTTGACTATCACAAACTCAAATATGTGAAGTATTTGGCAAAGCAAAATCAACCATAAGTGAGCATATTAAGGCTATATTTGAAGAGGAAGAGCTAGATAAAGAAGCAGTTGTTCGGAATTACCGAACAACTGCTTCTGATGGCAAAAATTATGATGTAGCATATTATAGTCTTGATATGATTATCGCTATTGGTTTTAGAGTGCGTTCATCTACTGGTACAAAGTTTAGAATATGGGCAAAAGATAAGCTTAAAGAGTACATTACTAAAGGCTTTGTACTAAATGATGAGCGATTTAAAAATGGTTCTTCTATGAACTATTTTGATGAACTTCAAAAACGCCTTCGTGATATACGAATATCTGAAAAGTTTTTGGGGCTAGACTATTTTACTCCACCCTCTTCTACATCCCAACCATCAAGCCATTTATCCACACCTTTAGCTCTTCAAAATAGAAAACAGAACCTACTACTCCTGAAGCACCTAAAATGGCGAAAAATATCTTGGTTGGGCTGTAGGGGCGTTCTCCTACTACTTTACCTGTGAGTGCATTTATCGCGTAGTTGTAGGTTTTGTTATTCCATTTAAATGAAGCAGTCCAGACGGGGAGGAGTATGTTTTTGTAGGTTGTGTTGTTGTATTGGGTGTTAACAGAGTGGATTTGTTGTTTATCTCCACCTATTTGGTAGCGTATTTTTTGTTCTATTTTAAAATACATTTTTGTTTTGGCAAATTCAAATCCGTTGTCGAGTCCTATGCTGTACTCTTCTGCTTCAAAGCCTGAAAGATACTTCTCATCAAAGGGTAAAAGTTGTGTAGTATCCCATGGCTCTAATGCACTTAAAATTGCACGTGAGACACTCTTACTTGCACCTACTGTGACATCATCAAAATTTACATACGCTGTACCAGACGCGGCTGTCCAACGTGTACGAGCTTCTTGTACACGTACATTGCGTTGTTTCCCATTTTCTACTACTGTTTTTGTAACGGTGACATAGTAAACATCTCCTCTAAGACCTGTGTATTGAGAAACTGTATCACTGTCGTATGTCCAGTAAGGTAGGTAGTAGCCCGTAAGACTTTCATTACCATCTAAATACTTTTTAAAAGCAGTAGGTGCAAACCAGCGTGACTTTACCCATTTTTCAAAACGACTTCTTGCATCTTTTTGTGTGACTTTAAAAGGTATCATAGACTTAGGGGTCAACTCTTGCACAAAATCTGTAATAGCAGGTGTATCACAATAAGGACAGTTAGAAGAGAAAGAGTAAGGCGTAAGGGTGAAAGAACTTCCACACTTTTTACAACTTACCTCTTTTTCTATGGGCTTAGACTCCTCGGCTTCAAGGTTAGAGAGTGCCTGATGAAAACTATACTCCATAATGGGCTGATTTTTAGGGTCTATGGCTGTTTCTCTCTTACAAAACTCACAAACAAGCATACCTTTAGTAGGAGAAAATTTTTGAGGTGCTCCACAAGAGGGGCAAGTAAAACTCATAGCAGTGAATTTCATAATGTTACTAACCTAAAGGTGGTGGTGTTTGTAAAAAAGCATCACTTAGAACGGTACTAGCCTCTGCCCACTCTTTCATGCCTTGTGTCCAGATACGAGTTCGTCTATTTATACGCCCATTGGCGATAGAGTGGTGTATAGTATCAAGCGAATAAGGTCCTTCAGATTTACCATCTATGGCTACAAAGTACTGAGCAACGGTGTTGAGAAGTGGCGGTGGAGTGGTAGAGTTGTTCATACTACTTGCCATCTGTTGTCCCATAGCCATACCTACACCCATGCCCATCATGTCAGACATAGCACCACCATTTCCTTGGGCTAAGGCTTCTGAACTTTGGTACTTTAAATGCTCATCAAGGTTACCTGCTATAGCACGACTCGTACGTTTATCCATCGCTTTTTCTACCTCTTTAGGTAGAGAGATGTTTTCTACAAAAATACGTGTAAGTTCTAACCCATACTCTTTAAATGCAGGAGCGATAGCTTCAGTAAGAAAAGTACCAAATTTCTCATAATTTGCAGCAAGGTCAAGTGCTGCTGTACTCTCTTGCCCCATAAGTGTTGAAAACTTCGTAATAATAAGGTTTGTCAGTTGGCTCTCTACTTCAGAAGTGGTAAAGTGTCCATCTGTACCTACTATCTCATTTAAAAACAGTTTAGGGTCTGAAATACGTATTTCGTACGTACCAAATGCACGAAGACGTACCATTGAAAACTCAGGATCACGTACTATAATAGGGTTCTTTGTACCCCATTTAAGGTCTATAAATCTCTTCGTACTCACAAAATAGATTTCAGCTTTAAAAGGTGAGTTAAAACCATGATCCCAGTGTTGTAGGTTGGTTAAGATAGGGATATTTTTTGTCTCTAACTCATAGATGCCTGGCATTAAAATATCTGCTATGACTCCTTCGTTGACAAAAACAGCCATTTGTGACTCACGTACTGTAAGTTTAGCACCATATTTTATCTCATTTCCTTGTCTGTTAAAACGATACACCATAGTGTCATGAGAGTTATCTGTCCACTCTATAACATCTATGAACTGTCCTGTTAACCAGTCAAATAGACCCATTTAAGCCTCCTTACTTTCTATGCTTTTAGCAGTTACTTCAGGAAGTGCTTCTGCTTTTGCTTTTACTGCTAAAAGTGCATCTTTAAGATCTTTTTCTGTCTTATGTAGCTCTACTAAAGCCTCTGCTCTTGCAGCTTTACCCTCTTGGGCGATTTTCAATGAGTCATCTAAGGTAGCGATAAATGTCTCATTGGCTTTTTTGATACTCTCGATGTCAAAAATACCACGTTCCATCTGAGTACGAACCTCTATATTCGCCTCTCTAAGCCCCTCTGCATTCTTCTCTAGTAACTCATTGGTAAGGTCTGCTGCATCTTTAACAGCTATGGCTGTGTCATGACTTCTAAAGATAGTCACTGTTTGTGCCAGTTGGTTTCTCCACAAAGGTACGGTGTTGACCAGTGTTGAAGTGATTTTGGAGATAAGTGATTTATCATTTTCTTGAATAAGTCTGATACTTGGAAGAGACTGCATAGTTACTTGACGAGAGAGTCTAAGGTCATGAACACGACGCTCTAACTCATCTCTAAACCCACGTATCTCTTTTACCTCTTGGATAGCAAGCATATCCTTGTCTTGTGCCTTTGCTTCAAAACTAGGAATAATACTCTCTTCAAGCTCCTCTAGCTTTGTCTCTCCAGCTTTGATGTAAAGTTCAAGGTTTCTAAAGTACTCAAGGTTCGCATCGTAAAGCTTGTCTAAAGAGACTACATCTGTAAGGAGTTGACTCTTATGTTTTTCAAGGCTGTTAGATATCATATCTATCTGATCTCTAACCTCTTCATACTCTTGTATGAACTTCACTATGGGCTTGGTTGCACCAAAGAGTTTTTGGTACCATGCTAGTTTAATGTTAGGGTTAAACTTCTCCATGTCAAAACCACGAATAGAAGCTACCATCTCATTGAGTGCTGCACCTGCTGCACCCATGTCTTTGTTTTGAACACCATCTATCATACGATTTGAAATCTCATCTAGCTTCTCTTGAGCAGAAGAGCCAAAGTAGATAATAGAATTTCTATCATTAATGTCTAGCTCATTGAGTGCATCTTGAAGTGCTGTTACCTCTTCTATACTTACCTCTAGTACCTCTTCACTCTTCTCTTGTATCGCAACTTCTATCATCTCTTTTGTTTTTGTTTCCATCTTGGTATCCCTTTTTATTAAATATCTTTTATCTGTTCTTTGAGTACATCTATATGTACATCAAGGTCAAATTGATTGTTGTTTTTTAGTCTCTGAAGCTCTTTGTCAAAACGTATATCTAAATCTTCCATGAGTGCATAAAGTTTCTCTTTTGTATCACTCATAATATCTACTTCATCCATAGCCACATAAGAGTCTGTTACCTTTGCCACACCATCAATATAGACGATAAGAAACTTTCTAGCTACACGTATGTCTTTAGGGTCATTTTGAATAACCTCTAAAATCTTTTTAGCCTTTTGCAGAGCAATGTTTAGCTTTTGGTGTAAAAATGTATCTTCTATTTTATCTATATGATTTTCAATGTTTAAAAGCTTTGTTTTTGCTTCACTAAGTGTCTCTAGTACAAACTCAGCAGAGATATCACCTAAGTTTTCAAGCTTATCTTCTTTAGGGTCAAATCCATAATATAAGTAGTATCCAAGTACCGAGATAGCCCCTAAAAAGAGTGAGGCTGTCAGTGTTTTTTCTGTAAATAGTATGGCACTTAAAAACGTTGCAACACCTAGTAAAAAAGCCGATATAGTTTTGTAAGGTACTTTAGGTGCTTTGGTAAAGGTTGTGTTTTGGTACTCTAGCTCTTGCTTAAAACCTATAGTAGAGAGTTTCAAGAGAAGAAAAAAGAGCCCAAACATCAGGCTGTTTAGTAAAAAAAGCTTAATATCCATCTGTAAAAGTGCCAAGATAACAGCAATAAAAAGAGGAATTAGAAACAGATAAAGTAGTATCCCTCTCTTAGCTTTCATTTGAGCCATAGATGGGTTGTAGTGTTTTGTTTTTGCCATCATACTACCCTAGAAGATTGCCAAGTGGATACCACACAGCAAACCCCGCAGAAAATACGATAAATAAAAAACCAAATATTTTTTTATATCCTGACATTTTAATCCTTAATATAAATTCACAATTATTTTAGCATAATAAAAATAACAATTAAGGTTTTGAAATTTTAGATTAGATATACTTTTGCAGATTAAATAAAGGCACATGATATGAAGATTCAAATATTGATGATACTACTTATTGGGTTAGGTTTTACAGGATGTACAGGCAACAGACCCTCTCCTACAACTTCTTATACTCAAGCTCCAGCACAAAAAGCAGAAATTTTTCATACAACTATGAAAGCCGTTGCACTTAGTACCCAAAAAAATAGCAAATACACAAGAATGGCATTTGAAACTGCCGATGAGAAAAAATGGTTTAAAGAGCATATGTTTCATCTATGGGATAGACAAATTACAAGAAGAGAATTTATCGAGACAGGTGTAAAAAAATACCCTACACATAAGTATGAATTTACATTTATAGCAAATGGTTTTCAACAGCGTTCATAATCTGCTTAGATTTTTAAGCTCTACCCTATCGGTAAGCGATAGGGTCTTTTACACCTGCTTGTTCAAAACCTCTTAAACGTAATCTACAACTGTCACAAACACCACAAGCCAATGTTTCAGACTGGTAACAACTCCATGTAGCTTCAAGAGGAACATTTAAGTCTAAAGATTTTTTTACAATCTCACTCTTTTTAAGTGCAACAAGTGGCATTTTTATAGTCAATACTGTCTCATCTTTTGTACCAAGATTAATAGCCTTTTGCATCTGCATAATATAACTCTCACGACAATCAGGATACCCACTACTGTCCTCTTCTACCACACCTATAAAGAGTGCTATTGCTTGGTGTTTCTCTGCAACTGCTGAAGCGATAGAGAGAAAGATACCATTTCTAAAAGGTACATAGGTGACAGGTACACCCTCTTCTACTCCATCTGTAGGAACGTCAATACTTTTATCTGTGAGTGCTGAAGCACCTATTTGTTCAAAAAAAGGTAAGTCTATCTCGTAAGACTCTGTGGCATTTACACTCTTAGCTACTTTACGAAACGCCTCTAGCTCTTTTTGTTCTGTTCTTTGACCATAATTAAAATGCAAAGCAATAATCTCATACCCCTCTTCCTCTGCGATTTTAGCACTTAAAGCACTATCCATCCCACCAGATATAATACAAACAGCTTTTTTCATAATAGATGTTATCCTTTTCTTTATAGTGGCACTATTTTAGCAAAATATAGACAATAATAACATAAATTAAACGAGATAAGCTATAATCTACTACTTAAATAAAGAGGATTTTTATGGTTATTCTAGGCATCGGTAATGTATTACAAAAAGATGATGGGTTTGGAGTATATGCTTCTACTTACTTGAAAAAGAACTATACTTTCTCTAAAAATGTTGAAGTGATTCATGGTGGAGTTGAGGGGATTAACCTTTTCTCTATTTTTGAAGAGAATAATCACATTCTTATTTTAGATTCTATTGAATTAGATGATGAACCTGCTAGTATCTATCTTATTCCTTCCTATGAGCTTAATGGTCATGGGCTTAACTCTGGTGGTGCTCATGAGATTGGGGTTTTACAGTGCCTTGATATGCTAGAACTACAAGGAAAAGATCAGCCTAAAGCAACAATATTAGGTATCATTCCACAGCATGTTACCTTTGATATGGCATTAAGTTCTACCATGGAAGAGGCTTTTGAAGGGTATATTAACGTAGCGTTAAATTATTTGAAAAAAGAGGGTATAGAAGCCATACAAAACGAAAAAATCACTACTCTAAAAGAGATACTTTATGAGGTAAAGAGAGTTTAACTCTTTACCACACTAGTTTCCCATCCATCATAACTTGCACTATAGCTTTCAAGTAATTCAATAAGATGAAGGGTTAAGGCATCTATATCTGTATAAAAAGGTTTATCTACACGGTAAAAACTAAAACCTTTTACCCCATCTTCATTGATTATTTCATCCATTACACCAAAACCTTCATGTGCTAAAGCTTCTTTAAGTGCCTCTTCGTCTGTTGCTTCACCTAAGTAAAATTTATGCTCTATGGCTCTAGGTACTTCTAAGGTATCTTCTTTTGCTTT
>JAMOTA010000029.1 GCA_027068435.1 Sulfurovum sp. | reverse complement strand
AGAAATTGGAGCCTTACAATCTCCCAACTAAATATTCATTTTAAGGAGAGATTGAAAGATGCTTTAGATTTGCTATAATGTCATAGGTCAAGAGGTGCTGACACAGAATTTATTACAGTCCCTTATACTCCGAAACATCTAAAAACTTTTTATTTAATGTTTTCTTTATCTCTTTTAAAATCTCTGTTGCTACATCTGTAGGAGTAAAGTTTTTATCTTCTATATTCCAACTTTTAGAACTATCTCCCATAAAAGTTTTTGAAGATTTTATAAAGTTACTAGGACTAGATACTGCTTTCTTTTTTGCTATATCTCCTATAGTTATTTTTTCATCTTTATAAAGTATTACAGAAGCAATTGACTCTTGATTTCTAAATCTTAAATATTCAATTGAACCATTTTCTAAATATGCTACAACTGAATTTGTTGTTCCTAAATCTATACCTATTTTTAATTTCATGTTTTTCCTTTCATATTCATAACATTAACCTTTTATACACATCTACCCTTTTTTAATTTTGTAAAATTATATATCTAAATATAATATCTAAATTTAAAATTAAAGTTCCTTTATTCTTAACCATAATTTATTTTGATACAGATAAAGAGTAATTAAGGTATGATTTATCATTATTTTAAATTAAAAGAGTAGCGTATGAAACAAGAGTATTATATAGGTATTATGTCTGGTACATCTTTAGATGGGGTAGATGTTGTGTTGTGTGAGATAGATGCAAAAAATTGTCACTTAGTATGTGCATTGGAATACCCTATGCCTTTGAGCCTTAAAAAAGATATTTTATCTATCATAGAAGAGAAGAACAGCATAGAGAAGATGGGGCAGTTAGATCATGCTTTAGGAGAGTTATTTGCTAAAGCTGTAGAGGCGTTAATAGTTCGTGAAAAGTTAAACCTAAAGAGCATAAATGCTATAGGCTTACATGGACAGACTCTATGGCATGCACCCCATGGGGAAGAGCCTTTTACCATGCAGTTAGGTGACCCTAATATATTGGCTATGAGAACAGAGATATGTGTTGTTTCAGACTTTAGACGTAAAGATGTAGCACTAGGCGGGCAGGGAGCACCTTTTGCACCTGCTTTTCATGAGTTTTTATTTTCAAATATTAAAAATAAAATAGCAGTTGTCAATATTGGGGGTATGGCAAATATCACGGTGTTAGATAGTAAACTATTGGGCTATGATACAGGATGTGGAAACGTACTGTTAGATTTGTGGATAGCAAAACATAAAGATGAACCATACGATAAAGATGGAGCATGGGCAAGGTCAGGAAGTGTAGAGCTTGCACTTCTAAATGCTATGAAAGAAGATGAATTTTTTATGCAACCCTATCCAAAGAGTACGGGAAGAGAGAAGTTTAATAAGCGTTGGCTAGATAACTACCTTCAAGATAAAACCTACATACCTGAAAATGTACAAAGAACACTACTTGAACTCACTGCCATAAGCATAGCTGAAGAGGTAGCTAAATTTAATAGAGATACTATTTTACTTTGTGGAGGAGGGGTGAAAAATAGTTTTTTAGTGGAGCGGATTTGTCAACTTTTACAAAATGTAAAAGTAAGCATCGCACCCCATGCCGATATGATTGAAGCGATGACTTTTGCTTGGTTAGCCTATAAACGCTTACATTATGAAGAGATTAATCTTAAAGAGGTAACAGGGGCAAGTAAAAATAGCATACTTGGAGGAGTCTATTTATAAACTCCTTATTTATCTATTGCAGTTACTATATTTTACCCTCTAAAAAGTGGTCAAATATCTGTGTAACTAACGCGATACGCTCAGAGAAGCTTTTTTTAGATGCTCTCTCTTGTATTGTATGATCTCCATCTCCAAAAGGTCCCCATCCATCAAGTGTTGCTACACCTTGAGAGGAGATGATATTGGCATCACTAACCCCACCACGTTTTTCGGTTGGAAGTGTAATGTTACATAGAGTGTTAATATGGTCTATAAAAGTTTGTTGAGCAGGGGAAGGCTGCATAACATCTCTTTGAATACCTCCAGATAGTGTAGAAGTGGTACCTTTTACCTCTGCATAAGCTACAATACTATCTACAGCTTTAAGTACACGGTCTCGCTCTTCACTATTGGTATAGCGTAACTCAAATGTAAGTTGAGCTTTAGGTGAGATAGTATTGGCTCCAATCCCTCCAGAGATTTTACCTACATTGACAGTGGTCTCTTTTTCTAGGTTAGTTAAAGCTACAAGTTCAGTGAGTTTATGTGCTGCTTCTAAGTTGGCATCAGCTCCCATGCTGTAGTTGTTACCTGCATGAGCAGCGACTCCTTCTATGTCTATGAAAAATGTACCTACCCCTTTTCGTCCTACTACTACTTCATCATTTTCACCCGCAGCTTCAAACACCATGCAGTAGTCATACTCTGAAGCAAGTTTTGAAGAGAGGTACTTAGAGTCATCACTTCCTGTCTCTTCATCACTTACAAGTAAAAAGTCAATATTGTGTAGTTGTGTATACTTTTGATAAACATTTCGAAGGGCTTGAAGGGCTACATAATTTCCCCCCTTCATGTCACACACACCAGGTCCATAAATCCATTGATCATCTTCTGTAAATTTTTCAAAGGTTTCAGGAGGGAATACCGTATCTAAATGCCCCAGTAAAAGAAGTTTTTTACCCTCTTTTTTTGCAGAACGAAAGTGAAGATGGTTACCTATGTGTTCTCGTGTATGTGTATCACAGGTGTAGTCTAACGCCTGCATCCAAGAAGAAAAAATAGTACCATTTTTATCTACACCCTCTTTATTTTTCGTCCATGAATTAATCTCTATAATCTTTTTTAACTCATCAAAATGTTCTTTTTGCATCGATACTCCGTTTAGTTAGTTTCCTAGTCTTTTATCTCTAATACTCATCTGTTTACTCTCTTTATCTAAATAGACATCAAAAAGGTCTATCTCATCTATAAGATTACTAAGTTTTTTATATCCAAAGTTTATGGGAGAAAAAGAGCTAGAGTTATTGATGTATTGTCCTATATTTGCTAAGTTTGCCCAACCATCTTCATCCATAGTCTGTTCAACAGCTGTTCTTAAGACATTAACAAGCCAAGTATCTCTACGCATTTCATCGCCTGTTTTACGTGTATGTTTCTCTGTCTGGGTAGTATCAGTATCTACATCTTCATGTGTTTGGGTATAGCTAGTCATAAGTTTTTCTGTAAATATAAACTGTGAACATGCAACCATAAAAGGTTTAGGTGTTTTTTTCTCACCAAAACCATATACTTTGATACCTTCTGCTTGAACACGCATCACTACAGGTGTAAAGTCGCTATCACTTGTAGCAAATGCAAAAGCATCTATATCTTTAGTATGTAGTAAATCCATCGCATCTATAGTCATCAGTATATCTGTAGCGTTTTTGTTACGTGAGTAATCAAACTGCTGTATAGGCTTAATGGCAAATGCTAAAAGTTTCTCTTCCCAGTTTTTAAGATTCTCTTTTGTCCAGTTTCCATACGCTTGACGTATGTTAACTTTTCCATATTTACTAAGTTCATTGATAATACCTTCTATAGCTTTGTGTGAAATATTATCACAGTCTATAAAAAGTGCAATGTTATCCTCTTTTTTACTCATAAGTTACTCTTTAAATTTATTTATTTTACTGCTCTGTAGGTCTATAATAACTCATCGTACTACGACCAAACTTTTTACGTTTTACAAAACTTAATGCACCTATCGTCTCAGGCATCGTAAGTTTTGTCATATGCTCAACTATTACCATCTCACATACATCTGCTTCTATAGTCTCTATGAGTGCTATGGTTTTATCGTAAATATCATCCATTCCATCACGGCTAGAGAAAGGAGGATCAAAATAGAAATAGGTTTTCTCAGAAGATTTTTTGACCATACTGTAAACCAACTCAAATTTTTCAAAACTGTCACCTAAAAAAAGGTGGCAGTGACCTGGGTCAAATTTCTTAATATTGGAGTCTAAAATACGAAAAGCCAGTTTATTGTACTCCATAAAGTAGCACTCTCCAGCACCTCTACTTAATGCTTCTAAGCCTATAGAACCGCTACCACTAAAGGCTTCTACAAAGTTTTTATCGATGATGTCAAACTGTAAAGTGTTAAAAAGAGATTCTTTTAAAATCCCTTTAGAGCTTCTTGTTGTATTAATATCAGGTATCTCTATGGTTTTACCCTTAAATTTTCCTGCACTAATCGTTGTTGTAAATATTTTAATTTTTTCTTTTATTCTCATAAATAGATTTTATCGTATTAAAAATTAACTATGGTTTTAAGTGTATTAATAAGTTTACTTTTTTCACGTATATCTGAACGCTCTTTTCCTGGTTCTGTAGTAGTAATAATAGTACGTGCCGTAATAAGTTTACTTCCATCATTTTTACGAATACCCCAATAAGTATGCATAATGACTGGTTCACCCTTGTATTCTCCTAGATAAAGAACGATATGCCCTGGAACATAAAGCAAAGAACGAAAAGGTTCAGCAGTTTTGATGATTTTTTTCTTTTTAGCATTTTTCTTTAAGCCCTTGATGTAAGTTGATATTCCATCTTTTGCTTGTTTGTTAGAGTTACGACGTAAAAAAATACCAAATACACCTAAAAAATCTCTAGTCGTAGCCGAGCAGTCACGACACTCATAACCACCACCCCATCCATAGGGTTCACCATAAAACTCTTTAGCTAACAGAGCCACATTTTTTGCTGTAAAAGCCAAGGGTTTTTTAGCGATAATTTTAGGGTTTTTTACCATTACTTTTTCTATGCGACCTTGCCCCTTAAAATTTCTAGTAGCGATAAGATAACTTTTTCCATTTTTACTTATGGGAAACAGTGCACCCAATTTTACTAATGAGGCAGGGCTATTTTTATGGGTATAGAGTCTTAAGTTATCTTTTATGGTTATAGCATAGTTTCCATTTTTAAACTTTTTAATAAAGTTATTATTGACTAAAGCAAGGTCAGTAATCTTAACCCATCCAAAAGCGTAAGATGCTCTAACAAATGCCCAACGTTTATCTTTTGAGAAGTGAGATATATAAAGAGGTACATTAATATGAAGTGCAGAGTTTTGGTTATAATCAAAAGGAAATCCCTCTCCTACACGTTTAGGGTCACGGTAAAAAGGACTATCTGTAGGGAGTGCCTTTACATTAGTACGTCTAATAGTAATAGCTTTATATTTTTTAGTATCAAGTTTATCCATCTGTGCATTTCTTATCCATTTATTATAAGTATATGAGGGGATAACTCTATTTTTAGCCTTATAAATGGGTTTTTTAGTAACAAATCTTACTTCCCAACCTAGCTCTTTTTTAGGTATATCTATTTTACGAAGACTCCACGGTTTAAAGTATTTTTTATTAAATACTCTGTCTAGTTTTTTCTGTTTAGCTTTAGAGAAAGGCTTAATTTGATTGGCATAAAAAGCAGGGTCTTGTGGTATTTTTCTCATATCGAGTACTTTACCTTTTGGCATATGGTCAATCTTACTTTTGACACGTTTACTCTCTTTGAGTGTATAGGTTGCACTTAGGCTTGAAAAAGAGAAGAGAAGTAGGGTAGCTAACGCTAATTTTTTATACATGATAAATTCTTTATTTTCTTTTATTTTAATGTAGATTGGTTAATGAAGGGTTACACCTAATCCTAGAGCATTAGAGAGACGTATATGACTCTCATTAAACGCTATGGTAGTTTCTACAGGATGAGAGGCTAAAAGACTAACAGCATCAAGGTCAAGCATGGTGATAACATCCGCCTTAGCAGAAGCAACATGAACACCAGCAGCTACTGAGATGGGACCTTCAAGCATACAACCAATCATACACTTTACCCCAAACGCTTTAGAGAGATCAGCCAACGCTAAAGCTTGAGAGATACCAGCACTTTTTGCTAATTTGATATTGACATAATCTATGGCTTGCATCTCAAGCAGTCTTCGTGCATCATGTAGCGTAAAGATAGACTCATCAGCAAGTAATGGAGTCTCTACCCTCTCTTTAATGTAACAAAGCCCTGCAAAATCATCGGCTCTTACAGGTTGCTCTATAAACTCTGCTATGATATGCTCTTTTTCAAGTGCATGAAGTAACGACACAGACTCTTTTGCTGTCCATCCTTGGTTTGCATCAAGTCTTAGCTTTATATTTTTTTCTACTGCTTGATAGATGGCTTTTACTCTTTCAACATCTTTTTTAGGATTATCACCAATCTTTATTTTAAGCGTGTCATACCCTAAGCTTACAGCATGTAAAGCATCAGATACCATCTTGTCTATGTTACCCATGCTAATAGTAATATCTGTTTTAAACTCTCTCTTTGAACCTCCAAGCATTTGGTAAAGAGGTTGCTTTAAAACTTTAGCTTTCAGGTCATAAAGGGCTATCTCTAAAGCAGACTTAGCAGTCGTATTTTTCAGTATAAGAGAATGCACAAGATGTAAGATAGTATCAAAATCTTCTATTTCTAAACCTACAATATGAGGTTTAATATATGCTATGGTAGCAATCATAGACCCCATGGTCTCACCTGTAATTACAGGAGTAGGTGCCCCCTCTCCATAGCCCACCAAACCACAACTACACTCTATGATAACGACTAAATCTTCTAGCATATCTACACGTCGTAATGAAGTAATAAAAGGGTTTTTAAGTGGTGCTTCAAGCCTTTTTGTATAGATATTGGTTATTTTCATAAATTAAACAACACTGTCCATTTCTCTTATCTTAGCTCCTAGAGCTTTTATCTGTACGGCAAGAGCATCTCTTTGTTGGTTAATAATCCCCTCTTCAAACTCATCATCTGCATACTCTAAGTTCTGTTCGTAACTTTTATACTCTTTTAGAAGCTTTGCTTTCTCTTCTATGTACTCTGCTTTTATCTCTTCTGGACTCTTCTCTTCTTTTGTTTCTATCTCTTCTGTAGGTATCATTTTTTTCCTTTGTATGATGCTTATAAACATTTTACTTAAACCCATCTACATAGCTTTAAGTAAAATGTTTTCTCCTCTCTACCCTAAAGGTAGAAAGAGAAAAGTGTTTAACGTCCACGAGGTCTTGATGTACGTGTTGTTCTTGGTCTTGAAGTATCTCTTCTTGTATGGCGTTTGTTTGTGTTGTAATTTCTATCTCTTGTTTGTGGTCTTGGTCTAGTTGTAGAATTATTTCTTTTAGTTCGGTGTCTATTATTGTAATGATTTTTACTTGAATAATATCCATGACGTCCATTTTCAGCTCTATATTTGTGACCATTATGGTATCTATTTCCATGATTATAATAGTGTCCATTTCTATATCTACGCCCATTATGATAGTAGTATCCACCACGATAGTATCCACCATAGTAATATCTTCCACCATAGTAATAGTAAGGTTGATTATAGTAGTATGGGGAACTATATACTGATGTTGCTATCACAGCACCTGCAACTGCTCCTGTAGCTAAAGCTTGTTCTTGTGGTGTACAAGCAGTAAAAATCAATGTTGAACTCAAAGCTGCAATTAAGGCTAATTTTCTAAAAACTTTTTTAATCATCTTCTCTCCTTTTTCTTTTGATACTTTATTATATAGAATAAAAGTAAAAAAAATGTGTAGTAAGTAGAATTTTACCTTATAAGTTTAAATATATTATATGTAATACTCTATAATGAAACAATGGTATTAATAAAACCTATATTGAATAGAAGAGTATAAATACAGATAAGTTGAGTTATAATATAAAAAATTGTGATTGAAGGTATCAATATGAGTTTAAGTGAAGAAATAAGAGACAATGCAAAAAAAGTACATACAACAGAGATGAAAATGTCTATAGGAGAGATTATCAGTATGTATAAAGAGAAAGAAATTATAATTCAACCAGAATTTCAAAGACTTTTTAGATGGGAAAAAGACCAAAAATCAAGATTTATAGAATCTATTTTAATTGGAATACCAATTCCTACTATATTTGTTCAGCAAATGAATGATGGAAGATGGGAAGTAATTGATGGGTTACAAAGAATTTCCACTATTTTAGAGTTCGTAGGAATTTTATTAAATGATAAAAAAAAATTATATCCTCGTCTTAAATTATCTAAAACAAAATTTTTACCTAGTTTAAATAATATGGCTTATGAAAGTTTTGAAAATAATGATAAGCAAGAGAATTCAAATACTTATTTTGACATGGAAACAAAATTAATTTTTAAACGAACTCCTCTTTCAATACAAATAGTAAAGAGAGAAAGTGATGAAACAACAAAGTATGAATTATTTGATAGATTGAATTCAGGTGGTTCCCCATTAAGTGGACAAGAAATAAGAAATGCTATATTTTTATTAGAAAATCCTAAGGTAGTTTTATTTATTAAAAGATTAGCTAAAAATGAAAACTTTATAAATATAATTGCTTTATCTGATAGATTAAATGATATTGCTTATAATGAAGAATTGGTTATTAGATTCTTTGTATATATTACAGATCCCAACAAAGTAATAAACTCTCCTTCAGTAAAAAGTTTTTTAGATAATTATTTAAGAAATGACTTAAAAGATGAAAATATGAAAGAATTAGAAGAAAGATTTATAAAATTTTTTGAAGTTTTAGATATAAATTGTGATTATAAAATATTTAGACGAACCAATAAAAGAGGTCATTTAAGTGATTTTAAAATTTCAAAATTTGAAGCTTTAGTTATTGGATTAGAACCTAATCTTTCTAAATTTGATACAGATAAAAACTGTATTCAAAATAAAATAAACTCTATAGAAAAAGAGGGATGGTTTGAAGAATTTTCAAAACAAGGGTCAATGGCAAAAAAAAGAATAGCAAGTTTTATTAATAATGCACCAGAATATTTTAAATGTCACAAGAATTAATTAATAACTTTCATACTAAGTTAGATGAAATAGTTCTATGGAGATTTCAAGAATTATCTAATATAGAGTTAGAATTGGATTCTCTTCTTGGTAATAAAGATAATATTTCTCACAAATCTTTTTTATTAAGAGGAGCAATAGCTTTAATTTATGCTCATTGGGAAGGTGCTATCAGAGATATATTTTTAGAATATAATACTTTTTTAAATAATTTATTAAAAAAAGAATTTATTCCTTTAACAAAAAATACCGTATTTATTTTAGAATTATTATTACATCCAAATAGAGAAGATCAATTTATACAAACAATATTTTGTAATATTTATAATTTAAATAAATTACTAAATAATAATTCAATTGTATTAGAAACTTATAAAATAAATCTTTCAGATAATATTGATGAATCTAAATCTTTAAACCATAAAAATGAAAAAAAATTAAAACCTATTGAAGATTTTTTAAATCTCAACACAAGTAAACTTCAAATTATTAATAATGTTATTAATACCAAGTCTAATTTAGGTTTTGAAGAGTTGAGAACTCTATTACATAAATTTGATATTATTATATGTGATGATATTATGATTCAGCGTTATCAAATAAATCAACTATTAAAGCATCGTAATGATATTGCACATGGTGATAATGCTTTTTTCAATCTTCAAGAAAGAGATATTGAAAACATACAAATAATATTAACAAAGATAATAAATTTAATTAAAATTATTAAAAAAAAGTTAAGAGATAGAACTAATCTAATTACAAATAGTTGAGAGAAAATTAAGAAATGCAAACAAAACTACCCTATGGATTAAGTGACTTTAGAAGAGTTAGAGAAGAAAATTATTATTATATTGATAAAACCAATTTTATAGCAAAAATAGAAAATGATGCTGATTTTTTATTTTCTTGCGTCCACGAAGATTTGGCAAATCACTTACTATCTCAATGCTAGAGTATTACTATGATATTTATTATAAAAATGAATTTGAAAATACCTTTAAAGATACTTATATTTTAGATAATGCAACCGTATTAAAAAGTAGTTTTTATGTTTTAAAGTTTGATTTTTCAGCTGTTGATACTACAGATTATGAAAATAGCTTTAGAATGCATCTCAATATACGTATAGATAGCTTTTGTGATAGGTATAATATACCCATTATTGAAAAAGGTAATCCTATCAATAGGTTGGAAATTTTATTTATATATTGTAGAAAGCATAATTTCCCTATCTATATTCTCATAGATGAGTATGATAATTTTGTAACTAAATTGTTTATTGGTGATATAAGTGCCTACAAAAAGATAGTGACTTCTAAAAATGCCATTTATAAAGAACTTTTTACGATGTTAAAAGTAGGTACAAGTGGAGCTGTTAAAAAGATGTTTATGACGGGGGTATCCCCTCTTGCCCTTTATGATGTTACAAGTGGTAATAACATCAGCAAAAACATATCATTAGAAGAAGATTTTAATGATATGGTCGGTATTACAAAAAATGAGCTAATAGATATGATACACTTTTATGACCTTGAGAGCCAAAAAGAGCATATAATAGCTAGATGTGATGAGTGGTATAATAGTTATAGATTTTATGAAGATATAGAACATACAATTTATAATAGTGATATGATTTTATACTATTTTAATAGTATTTTAATAGTATGATACGAAAAAACAGAGAACCAAGAGATTTAATAGATGTTAATGTTCGTACTGACTACTCAAAATTAAAATTTTTAGTATATAGTAATCAAAAATTAAATGGTAACTTCAAGATGCTCAATCAGTTGATATTAGGTGAAAATGTTACTACAACACAAATAAAAGATAATTTTTCTGCTTTTGAACTGACAAATGAAGATAATTTTAAATCATTTATATATTCATTAGGATTTGTAACTATTGAGAAGTATAGAATAGCTATAAGATTAAAAATACCAAATCAAACACTCAAAAAATTATTGGCAGAGTTTATTCATTATGCCTATAAAGATTTTAATGATTATACAATGAAGATTGAAAGACTCAACAATAGTTTATTGAATTTGGCTTATGAGAAAGATTTATCAGTATTTCATTATATTGGTAATGCAATCAAAAGTAGTACATCTATTCGTGACTATATAGATGGCGAAAACTTTGTAAAAGCTTATCTATTAGCGTATTTAAATCTTAATACATTTTACGAACTTAAAAGTGAAGTAGAATCAAATAAAGGGTATATAGATACTTTACTTAATCCCATTAAAGAAGAAGTACCTTATGGTGTAATAATAGAACTCAAATATATCAAAAGAAGTGAGTTCAATAATACCATACTTCAAACGCAAATAATACAAGCTAAGAAACAGCTCAATCAATATGATATGGGAAGTAAGTATATTAAAATTGTATTGGTTTTCAGTGGTTGGGAGTTAGTGCATTGTGAGGAAGAAAATCTCACACTTTAACTACTTATCATCTCCAAAACTTTACCTACCATAAGTCCAGAGAATGTACCTATGATGTACCCCATCATCGCCATGAGTACACCTATGGGGATGAGGGCTTTTGAGTAGGCTGAGGCTAAAATGGGAGCTGAGGCTACGCCTCCTATGTTGGCTAGTGAAGCTACACCTAAAGAGAAGAGGTCTATTTTAAAAAGTTTTGCAAAGATTACCATAATGCTACCATGAATAAAAAGGATAACAAACCCTACTAATATATAAAGAGGTGCTTGGGTAAGTTCTGCAAAGTTTGCACGGCTAGCGATGAGTGCTACGATAAGATAGAGCATAATGTTAGCTAATTCTGATGCTCCTGAGATTTTAGCTAAAGGGGTGATGGCAAAAAAGATTCCAGCAAAAGTAGCGATAATAACTACCCATGTAGTAGTGGTTAAAAATGATGTAGTAGGTAAAAATGAAGCACAATATTGAGCCAATGCTGAAACAAGTAATGCTGAACCTAAAAGAAAGAAAAGAGAAGCAAACTCTATAGGGGCTTTTTTCTCTTCTTTAGAGGCTAATCTCTCTCCTACTTCATCTATGAGAGAGGTGTCTGCTTTACTCCAGAGGTTAAATCTTTTAGCAAAGGGGACAAGTGCTAGGAGTATCATTACCCAAATAGCATAATCTATAGAGTCTATGAGTAGGGTGTATCCCATGGCTGAGTCTGGTAAGTTTAAGGCTCCTTGTATCGCTACCATGTTGGCAGTCCCTCCCATCCATGAGCCTGAAAGTGCTGCAAATGCTTTCCATGCATCAGCGTCAAAGTAGGTGTAAAAAAGAGCAAAAGTACCCATGAAACCAAGTGCAATACTTACAGAAGCTAAGAGAAAAGTAAGGAGCATTTTAGCTCCTAGTTTGACTATCTCTCTCATATCAGCAGAGAGTAGCATGAGGAAAATCATAGCAGGGAGTAGGTTAGACTTAAGTACTTTATATGTGTCATTTACAGAGTCAGATTTTTGCCACATCCCAAAGGTAGAGAAGAGCATGACTACAAAGTAAATGATAACAATAGCAGGTAGGTACTCAAAAAGTTTATGTTGTGTTCTCTTCTCTGTATAGACGACTAAAGAGGCTATAGTCATAAGTAGTGCTAAATAGCTAAAACCACTCTCTATCATCTAAAAACCTAAGCCTAAGGCTCGTATTTCAGTTATTTTATGAAAATCAAAAGTTTTATATTTTTTAGTATTAGGCTCGATAAGGTAAATACTTTTATCTGAATTTCGTATGTGGGTTTGTGTCTGATTGTAGATAAGCAGTCGCATGGACTTTTCAAACATATTGAAAACATTGGCTGTTTTAAAGAAGTTATCTGGCATCTCTTTCTCAAAAGAGTTATTACCTAGAGCATCTACAGCTATAACGTACTTGTATGACGCTTCATTAATACCAAGATTTTCACAAAGAAACCCATCACCATAGATATCTCCATCTATGGTGTGTTCTTCAAATACTCCAGGTATTGCCATAGTAGATAGTATAGCATCTTTAATATAGACATCATCTAAAGCAGTAAAAACTTTTTTCTCACCACTTCGTAGGTTTGTTGCAATGAGTTTAAGGGGTATTAGTGTTTCACTCATCTTTCTTTCTCCAAAAATTTCACTGAAAATTTTTGCTATTTTATCATTATCAACAATGGCATTTCCAGAAAAAGAGAACTTAATCCAATTAGAGATACTAACAAAACTTTGTATCTGTTCAAGTATCTCTTTCTCTCTCATACCTATAGCGATACATGCCCCAATAATACCACCCATACTCGTACCTACTATCTCTTTAGGTGTAAGTCCATTTATCTCAAGATCATGTAGCACACCAAGATGAGATATCCCTAATGCACCCCCACCAGAGAGTACCAATGTAAAATCTTCTGCACTGTAGTTTTTTATCATGCTCTTTTCTTGTAGAACTCTACTTTAAATGCTTCAAAGCGACCTTCACTAATAGCTTCTCTCATCTGTTTCATAAGGTTTAAGTAGTAGTAGAGATTATGGATAGTTCCTAGTCTAAAGTAGGTTAACTCTCTTGCACGGTATAGATGACGGAGGTAAGAACGAGAGTAGGTTTTACATACCATACATTCACACTCAGGGTCTAGGGGTGCATCATCTATTCTATACATAGCTTTTTTGATATTTACTTTTCCAAAACTTGTAAAAAGTGTACCATTACGTGCATTTCTTGTGGGCATTACACAGTCAAACATATCAACACCTCTTGAGACATTTTCTACTAAGTCCTCAGGAGTACCTACACCCATGAGGTAACGAGGTTTATCTTCAGGCATAAACTGCGTTGTCCACTCTACAGTGTCATACATATCTTTGTTGGCTTCACCTACGCTAAGTCCACCTATAGCAAAACCATCATAGTCCATAGCACAAAGCTCTTTAGCAGACTTTTCACGAAAGGCATTGTCTGTACCTCCTTGAATAATTGCAAAGATATTTTGTTCAACTCCCACACCCTCTTTCTGTTTCGCTCTAAAGTAGTCAATAGACTCTTGAGCCCAACGTGTAGTTCTATCTATACTTGCCGCGATACGCTTTTGTGTTGCAGGTAGGGCGACTAAGTCATCTAGTATCATCATAATATCAGAGCCTAGGTTATGTTGAATATCTATCACTTTTTTAGGTGTAAAGTAGTGTTTACTACCATCAACGTGGCTTCTAAAAGTGATACCACCTTCATCTATTTTGACATTATCAGAGAGTGAAAAGGCTTGGAATCCACCACTATCTGTTAAAAAGCTTTTAGGGTACTTAGTAAAGCCATGTAGTTTTCCCATCTTTGCTACTACATCATCACCAGGACGAATATACATATGATACGTATTGGCAAGAATAATATCTGGTTTTATAAAGGTAGCAAGGTCAGTTGCGTCAAGTGTTTTAACCGCACCTACAGTACCCACAGGCATAAATACAGGTGTTTGAATCGTTGAATGAGCAGTTTTAATGGTACAAGCTCTTGCTTTACCGTCGGTTTTATCTATCTGAAAATGCATTGTGTTATAATATCTCCCAAAAATAATAGTGCTATTGTATCATACAGAGGCAAGTGTTAGATTTAAAAGTAGATAAGTGAGCGGAAATCTTCACTTACAAATAAAAGAAAATAAAGAGTCATATGAAAAATATACTTATTTTAGCCGATGGTAGTATCGCTAAACATTTTATAGAGTGGATTATTAAAAAGAGGGTTGCAGAGAACTATTATTATGTAGTGAGCTATAAAGAGAACCTCATAGCAGAAAATATAGCCAATAATATCACATCTATTCATGTAGATTCTACAAGTTTTTCTAAACTACATCGTATTATGGAAAAGGTAAATTATAGTAATATTTTTATTATTATGGAGAGTATGGAAGATGCCAAGTATTCACTTAAAAACATACGCCTTATAGATGATAAAATAAGAGTTGTTCTAGTCAATCAATGGGAGAGCCATGAGATAGGTGAAGAGAGTGATAATATCACTATACTAAATTGTAATGAACTTTTAGCAGGTTATCTTTATGATCACTTACCTAACGTACCTGTTGTTGCACAAAATGTAGGTTTAGGTAGTGGTGAGATTATGGAAATTCATGTACCTTTTGGAAGTACCTATGCTTACCGTCATGTGAGTTCTATTTTACAAAGAAAGTGGAAAATAGCAGCCATCTACCGTAATGAAAAACAGATTTTACCTACAAATGCAACCATGATACGCCCCAATGACACACTTTTAGTTCTAGGTAAACCTCTAGTACTAGATGGAGTTTATAAGACTATCAACAAAAAAACTGGGCTATTCCCAGAGCCATTTGGTAAAGACCTTTATCTTCTTTTAGACTTTAGATATGACCAAGAAAATATATTTTTATATTTACAAGAATCTATTTACCTTTTGGAAAAACTTGAAGATAAAAAACTTTATATTCGTATCTTGTATCCAAATAACTTTAAATTGATAGAAAAAATCAAAGAGATAGAGTCAGAAGACATTTCTCTCTCTATCTGTTATGAAGAGGAGGAGATAGAAGCACTTGTCGAATATGATATTAATCAATATAATATTGGGCTAATACTAAGTAGTAACAAGGCATTTGAGGCAGATAAGCTAAAAGAGACACTCTATAACTTAAGAAAAGTTGTCTATCTATTTGGTAACACTATGCTTAGTAGCATCAAAGAAGGTGTAATATTGATGAGTGAAGATGAGAAGATGGAGTCTATATCTTCAACAGCATTTGATGTTACTGAATCACTTCATTTAAAACTTAGACTTTGTAACTTTGACCCAGAAGGTGATTTTGATACTAAAAAAATGGTTATAGAACATTATGAAACTTTAACCAATATTTTCAATACAAAGATAAGCATAGAGAATAAAATAGCCAACCCTATACGTGAGATTGGTAATATGCAACATATACTTCAAATAGCACCTTTTGAGAGTCACCTTAATACAGGAAGTATAAAAAAACTTATCTCTACTAAGATAGAAGACTTTTTACTTACAAGTCATAGACATCCTAAACTCCTTGTTCCTTTTGCTATAAGTGAAAGCTAATACAGAGTTTTAAGGGCATTTGGATAAAATAAATTTAAATTATTGTATTTAAGGTTTACCCAAATGATTGTCCCTATAGAATTAGAAAATAGCTCAAATATTACCTATGATATTAGCATAGATGAATTACCAAAACTTACATTTTATACAAAAGTAGCCATTATTACAAACCCCACTGTAGCAGGTTATCATCTTGAAACACTTTTATCCAATATCACTGCACCTCAATTAGAGGTGGTTACTATCCCTGATGGTGAAGAGTATAAAAATCTTGAAACAATAGAAAATATACTAAATGAACTTTTTGAACATAAGTTTGACAGAAAATCTCTACTCATCGCATTTGGCGGTGGTGTTATTGGTGACATGACTGGATTTACTGCAAGTTTGTACCAAAGAGGGATAGACTTTATACAGATTCCTACGACATTACTAAGTCAAGTAGATGCAAGTGTAGGAGGTAAAACAGGTGTAAACAATAAATATGGAAAAAACCTCATAGGGGCTTTTTATCAACCAAAAGCTGTCTATATAAATCCTCAATTTCTTAAAACACTCCCTTCTCGTGAGTTTGCAGCAGGTGTAGCAGAGATAGTTAAAATGGCTATCATGTTTGACAAAGAGTATTTTAAGTTTTTACAAACTGCTGATTTAACAGATGAAGAGGTCTTAAAAGAGGCTATTCGTAAAAGTGTTGAACTCAAAGCTTGGGTGGTTAATCAAGATGAAAAAGAAGCAGGCATACGAGCAGTACTTAATTATGGTCATACTTTTGGGCATGTGGTTGAAAATGAAACAAACTACACAACCTACCTGCATGGTGAAGCAGTTGCTATTGGTATAGTGATGGCAAATGCTTTAGCCGTAGAGCTTGAACTATTTACACAAGAAGAGGCACAGAGTGTAAAAGCATTTTTACAGAGTGCCTCTTTACCTACAGAGTACGTCATCAAAAATGTAGATAACTTCTATGAACACTTTTTTCTCGATAAAAAATCAGCCAATAATAATATTAAGTTTATTTTACCAAATGGTATGGGAGATTACAAAGTAGTCTCAGATATTGACGAAAAAATTGTTAAGAGAGTATTGCAAACCTTTGGGAGTAATAGATGATAAAACCTTTAATGCTTGTATCTTTTCTTTTGGCTACTACCTTTTCACTAGCAATACCTACTTCAGAGCAAAATAGTACTTTAGAACAAAATAGTACTTTAGAGCAAATTAAGATACCCACTTTAAATTTAAAAGATATTGAAAAGATTAATGCATTAATTCAAAAAAAAGAGAATCTTGATGAGACATTGATAGATAATAATATTTGGTCTAAAATATACAGTAACTATCACGTTTATCAAGAGCTAAAGAAAAATGAAAACCTACTAAATAGTCAAATCCAAATTCTTGATAATAAATACAAACTTACACTAAAAGAGGAAGAAGCACTAGAGACTATACGCAATAAAAAGTCTATACTTGAAGGAAAACTTCAACTACTTAAAGAGTATGAGAAAGATCCATTTAAAAAGTTTCTTACACCTCCTATTATTGAAGAAGTTCCAATAGTGACAAACCCTATAGCTGTTATCTCTGCTCTTTCATACCAAGAGAAATTAAACTCTGATGAACAAGAGTACCATCATCGCTATGACTCCCTACAAAATATTATGATAAAACTTAAAGAGAAGCGTAATGTACTGCGTCAGTTAGTAACTTATGAAAAAAACAATACACTATATAATAAAGATTTTTTGGATGTAACAGATAAAATAAAAACATTTGCACCTGTACTTGAAATCTTTAAAACTACACAAAATGTTTATACAAAAAAGATAGATGAGATTAAACTTAACCTACAATCAGAGATAAAACGAGAACTTCAAAAAATGATGAATCTTGGAATTATTATTATCTCTTTTATTCTATTTTTAGTTTTTATTAAATATCTTGTTCGACGTTATATGTCAGATAATGACCGTTTTTACACCATCAATAAAGCACTCAATGTTACCTTTGTTACACTATTAATGTTTACACTACTTTTTGCATATATTGAAAATGTAAGTTACCTAGTAACTATCTTAGGTTTTGCCTCTGCTGGTATTGCTATTGCTATGAAAGATTGGTTTATGTCTATTATGGGCTGGTTAACTATTATGTTTGGTGGTGCTATACATGTAGGGGATAGAGTAAAATTTGTACGTGGTAATGTGGAGTATGTAGGAGATATTGTAGATATTTCACTACTTCGTATGACCATACAAGAAGATATAACACTAACAACATGTATGCATAATAGAAGAGCAGGACGTATTATTTTTGTTCCAAATAACTTTATTTTTACTGATATGATTGCCAATTATACACATGCAGGGCTTAAAACAGTTTGGGATGGTATAGACTTTATGATTACATTTGATTCAAATGTAACTAAAGCAAGTTCTATTGCTAAAGAGGTAACAAAAAAATATTCTAAGGGATATACAGACATTACAAGAAAACAACTTAACAAACTAAGAAGTCAATATAGTATGAAAAATACTAATGTAGAACCACGTATCTATACTTTCATTGAACCATATGGTATTAAAATTTCTGCTTGGTACCATACCAATGCTTATGCAACTTTAACACTGAGAAGTACCATCTCTATGGAGATTATTGGTCGTTTACAAAAAGAAGATGATATATTCCTTGCCTTTCCTACTCAGTCTATTTTTGTAGATAAAAATGTACCTAAGCCCCCAATAGAACTAGAAGATTTACCTATAGGAGAAGCATAAATGAAAAAGGTTTATTTTAAAACCTTTGGGTGTAGAACTAACCAGTTTGATACTCAAGTGATGATGAGCAAACTACGTGAGTTTGAGTTGAGCCATGATGAAAATAGTTCAGATATTATTGTGGTAAATTCATGTACAGTTACCAACGGTGCAGACTCGTCTGTTCGTAACTATATCTCTTCTATGAAACGTAAAAACCCAGAAGCAAAAGTTATCTTGGCAGGGTGTGGTTCCCACTCTAAAGGCGAAGGTCTTTTTGAAGATAAAAAAGTTTTTGGTGTAATGGGACACTCTGAAAAAGAGAAAATCAATGAGATACTTAAATTAGAAACACCTTTTTATCAGATAGGGGATTTAAAGCATATTGACTCTACTATAGTTGAAGATTTTATAGGTAAAAGTAGAGCTTTTATTAAGATACAAGAGGGGTGTAATTTTAGATGTTCTTATTGCATCATTCCTGCAGTACGTGGAGATGCACGTTCACATAAAGAAGAGACTATTTTAGAGCAAGTAAGAAAACTTGCAGCTAACGGTTTTGGAGAGTTTATTTTGACAGGTACCAATGTAGGAAGCTATGGACAAGACCATCAAACATCTATGGCAAAGCTTCTTAAAAAAATGAGTCAAATTCGTGGAGTAAGACGTATTAGGATAGGAAGCTTAGAACCTATACAGATAGATGATGAGTTTATGGAACTTCTTAATGAGCCTTGGATGGCTAAACATCTTCATATTGCACTTCAACACACAAGTGATAAAATGCTTGAACTTATGAATAGACGTAATACCTACAAAACAGACTTTGAACTCTTTCATAAAATAGCTTCTAAAGGATATGCTTTAGGTACGGACTATATAGTAGGACACCCAGGAGAGGGTGAGCAGGAGTGGAAAGAGGCGATGGAGAGGGTAAAAGAGCTACCACTTACACATCTACACGCTTTTTCTTACTCTAAACGTGACAATACTGTCTCTGCTACAATGAAACCAGAAGTAAGAGGAAACATTGCAAAAGAGCGTCACCGTGAAATTACAGAGATAATAAAAGCTAAAAACTTTGCTTTTAGACGTAAATACAATAAAAATCTTGAAGTACTTTTAGAAAATGGTAAAGATAATACCTATTATGGATTTGACCAATATTTTAATAAAGTAGAAGTTAAAAGCCAAGAGGATCTTAGTTCAAATTGGGTTTTATTAAATAACTTGGAGGTAACAGATGATAACAACAAAGCTAAACTTTAATACTCAGCTATGGAAAAGTAAAAATATTAAAATTATTATAGGATTGATATTAATTTTTACAATTCTTCTCTCTTTTAGTATGCTAAGAAATCATACCAAACTCATTGGTCATAAACAAGCCAATCTCCTTTATAGTCAAAACAAAATAGAAAAAGTTATCTTAGATGGGGAGTATATTTATCTTAAAACAGATAAAGAGAATTATAAGATTTACAAAGAAGCTATCAATAAAAAAGCTTTTTTTAGCAAATATCCTGTAGAAGTAAGAGAAGAGCATGGGTATATTTTTGATATTCTCTCTTTGCTTATTCTTATAGGTGCATTTGCTTTTTTGTTTAGATTTATGAAACAGAGTAGGCTACAACAACTACAAAGCATAAGAGCATCAAAAGTAGCTGAAACAACAGTCGATGAATCCATAGAAGCACTTACTTCATCGGTTACTTTTAAAGATGTTGCAGGGATTAAAGATGTGAAAGAGGAGCTTGAAGAGATTATTGATTTTCTTAGAGAACCTCAAAAATACCATAATCTTGATATACGCCTACCTAAGGGTGTCTTACTTATAGGACCTCCAGGTGTGGGTAAAACACTCATCTCTAAAGCAGTTGCGGGGGAAGCGAATGTTCCATTTTTCTACCAAAGTGGTGCTTCATTTGTACATATCTATGTAGGTATGGGTGCAAAAAGGGTTTCTGAACTTTTTAAAAAAGCTAAACAGATGGCTCCAAGTATTATCTTTATAGATGAGATAGATGCAGTAGGTAAAAGCCGTGGGGAGTTTAGAAACGATGAACGTGAAGCTACACTCAACCAACTACTTACCGAGATGGATGGATTTGAAGAGAGTTCTGGAGTCATAGTTATAGGTGCTACTAATAAAGTAGAGATGTTAGATGATGCACTCCTTAGAGCAGGGCGTTTTGATAGACGTATTCATATCTCTCTACCTGACTTAGAAGACAGAGAAAAAACTTTAGAACTCTACTTAGCACAAAAATCACACTATGTTGATGTTAAAAAAGTAGCACAAATGACTGTTGGGTTTAACTCCGCAGCACTTGATACCCTCACCAATGAAGCTGCTATTTTTGCAATGAGAGATGGACGAAATAAAGTAGAGACATCAGACTTTGAAGCAGTAAAAGAGAAAGTTCTCTCAGGTAAACGTAAAATACTCTCATTTACACAAGAAGAACGAGAGATACAAGCTGTGTATCAAGGGGCTAAAGCTATTATTGCTACATGGCTAGATATAGAGTTTGAAAAGATAGGCATAGTAACGACAAGACTTACTTTACAAGAGCATGAGATTGTTTCTCGCTCTAAATTACTCAATAGAATAAAAGTCTATTTAGCAGGTAGTATAGCCACACAAATACGCTATAACGAACAGTTTAGTAATGCAAGTAAAGATATTTTAATGGCTAAAGAGTTAGCACACAAGGTAGTCTATGAGTATGCAATGAGTCAAGATTTTAGAGCAACTACACTACAAGAGGAAGAGCTGTTAATAGATGCAGTAAGTGAGATAAATTCACTATTAGAAACACTTAAACAAGCTGTCAATGAAGTATCGGTTCACCTTTTAGAACATGAAAATATAGCGGCTGAAGAGTGTAGAGATATTTTAAGAAAGATATTCTAATGCATTACTTTAATGGATTCTCTCTTCATGATGAGGAGTCATTATTTAGTGACTACCTCATAAAAAGTACACTTTGTGTCTCTGGTTTTAGTTATGGAGCACAACAAGCTTTTGAGTATGTTTACCATGCAACTGAGCGTGTAGATAGACTTATTCTTCTCTCTCCTGCTTTTTTTCAGACACAAAAACCAAGTTTTACACGTACCCAACTACACTATTTTGAAGCAGGAAAAGAAGCGTATATTGAACAGTTTCTTAGCAATGTTACCCACCCCTCAAACATAAACTTATCTTCTTACTTAAAAGTAGGAGATAAAGAGGAACTAAACTCTCTTTTAAGCTATCAATGGGACAAAGATAAAATCCAAGAAGTATTAAACAGAGGTACCACTATAGAAGTATTTTTAGGAAGTGAAGATAAGATTATAGACATAGAAGAAGCTTATACATTTTTCTCACCTTTAGCTACAACCTATTATATTAAGGGTGTAGGACATCTACTACATAAATAAGATACTCTTTTAACGCCATAAAGCAGTCATAAAACTAATAAGCTATAATACACAAAAAAGATACAGGATAACACTATGGCAACATATATATTTGGACATACTACTCCAGACTCAGACTCTATTGTGGGTGCTTTATCACTCTCATACCTTAAAAATCAGTTAGGAGAAGATACGATTGCAACACGTCAAGGTGACATCAACCCTGAAACAGCATTTATCTTAGAAAAGTTTGACTACACTGCACCTGAACTTAAAACCAAAGTAGCAGGTGAAGATGTATATCTTATTGACTTTTCAGACCTTGCACAGAGTCCTAAAGATATTAAAGAAGCAAATATTTTAGGAATAGTAGATCATCATAAATTAGGAGACATAACCACTTCTGCACCATTAGAGTGTTGGATAAGACCTGTAGGATGTTCTAACACTATCGTTAAACAGATGTTTGATTACCATGAGATAGAGATTCCTAAAGCCCTTGCAGGTATGATGCTTTGTGCTATTTTAAGTGATACGGTTATTTTTAAATCACCAACTTGTACTAAAGAAGATACTAAAGCGTGTAAAGAGTTAGCAGAGATAGCTGAGATAGAGGACTACAAAGCGTTAGGTATGGAGATGTTTATAGTAAAATCTGATGTACTTTCTGCTACTCCAAGAGAGTTAGTTTTAAGAGATTTTAAAGACTTTAAAATGGGTGACAATACTATTGGAGTAGGGCAACTAGAGGTTGTTGATCTCTCTGTATTTGACACAATGAAAGAGACATTAAAAGCAGAAATGAAAAATATAAAAGAGGAAGAAGGAAGACATACTGTTTTACTTCTTCTTACAGATATTATGAAAGAGGGTTCTCAACTACTTGTCTTAAGTGATGAAACCCTAAAAATAGAAAATGCTTTTAATGTAAAACTAGATGAAAATGCAGAAGTTTGGTTAAACGGTGTTATGAGCCGTAAAAAGCAAATTATTCCTTTTTTAGAAAAGCAATTTTAATCTACAACAGCAAGCACGCTTAAAAATATTTTTAAGCGTGACATACTTCTCAATAATTACGCTATAATAGCATACTAATTTAAGTGTCATCGGTTAACTCTTTTATTCTTCAAATATCAAATATTAACACAGCCTAAAACCGACTTTCAAGTAAATGTAGGCTCAATAAACAAGGGTACATATATATGTCATTTTCAAACTTGGGGTTATCAGAACCTCTCTTAAAAGCTATCAAAGATCAAGGGTATAATACTCCAACACCCATTCAGCTACAAGCTATTCCTACTGTTATAGAGGGGAAAGATGTACTTGCAGCTGCACAAACAGGAACAGGTAAAACAGCAGGATTCACCCTCCCTTTACTTGAAAGACTCACGCAAACACATCCTAAAATGCAAAAAAAACAGATTCGTGTTTTAGTACTTACACCTACACGTGAACTAGCTGCACAAGTTGCAGAGAGTATTAAGACTTATGGTAAATACATGCAGTACTCATCTACTGTTATTTTTGGTGGGGTTGGGGTCAATCCACAACTAGCAACACTTCGTAAAGGTGTAGATATAGTTATAGCCACACCAGGTAGGCTTTTAGATATAGCAAGTCAAAAAGGCATAGACTTTTCAGCACTTGAATGTTTAGTACTTGATGAAGCAGATAGAATGCTAGATATGGGTTTCATTCATGATATTAAAAAGCTAATGAAACTCATGCCTAAAAAGAGACAAACTCTACTCTTTTCTGCAACATTTTCAAATGACATCAAAAAATTAGCTTCTGGCTTACTTATCTCACCTGTACTGATAGAAGTGGCACGTCAAAACACAACAGCAGAGCAGATAAGCCAAGTGGTTCATTATGTAGATAAAAGTCGTAAAAGAGAGTTACTCTCTCAGCTTATAAAGACAAATGATTGGAGACAAGTTTTAGTCTTTACACGAACAAAACATGGTGCTAATAAACTTACTAAACAGCTTATTGACTATGGTATCACCGCTGCTGCGATACATGGTAACAAGAGTCAAGGTGCTAGAACCAAAGCTCTAGCTTCATTTAAAGCAAATGAGATACGTGTACTAGTAGCTACAGACATCGCTGCACGTGGGATAGACATAGACCAACTACCTCATGTAGTAAACTATGAACTTCCAAATGTTCCTGAAGATTATGTACACCGTATTGGTAGAACAGGTCGTGCAGGTATGAGTGGTGAAGCTGTCTCTTTAGTCTGTGTAGATGAGCATAAATTACTTTTTGATATAGAGAAATTTATCAAAGCTGAGATTAAAAAAGTTCACCTTGAAGCGTTTACTCCAGACCCTAGCATACAAGCAGAGCCTATACAAAATGGTAGAGGTGGAGGACAAAAACGTGGAGCAGGCAACAACTCTCGTAACAGATCACGAAACAGTCGTAGCCGAAATGACAAAAATAAAAATGACTCTACTAAAAGTGAAAAAACACAAACTAATAGAAGTAAAAAACCAGAAAACAGAGCTGCAGCTCAAATAGGTAGCAAAATTCAAGAAAAGTTAAACAAGCTTGAAAAAAGAGACAATGACAACTATAATAAAAGGAACAAGTAATGAAAAAGATATTTAAACTCACAGATGAAAAAAAACATGAAGATCGTGTATTAGAAGCCGTAAAAAATGATATTAGAAAATACGTAAAGCGTGAGAAGAAGAAAAATCTTCCAAATAAAGCTACAATGTACTGGGACTTTGACTGCAAAATAGGTGCTACAGCAGATGATGCAAAAGTAGTAGAGTATGAAGCACTGATAAAAGCACTAGATGAAGTTAAAGCAACAGGTACTACAGAGTGTTATGTAGAAGTTATGGCTAAAGCTGTAGATAAACCTCTAAAAGAGAGTCCTGAAGAGGCAGAAGAAGAGGTATAAAGTTAAATACCTCTTATGTAATAAAAGCTATAATTGTTTCTCTATAATATACTCCATATAAAGAGAAACAAATGAATCCATTAATTGAGCTACTTAAACAAAGAACCAAACTTCAATCTATACATATATCTAATATTTTAACCCTTTTAGATGAAGGATCAACGATTCCTTTTATCGCACGTTATCGTAAAGAGTTAACAGGTGGTGCAGATGATGAAACACTACGCGAATTTGAACATATTTACCTAAGTAGTAAAAAGCTACTTGAGAGAAAAGAGGAGGTAAGTCGGCTTATCTCACAAAGAGCTGTGTTAACAGATACTTTAAAAAAAAGCCTCTCTTTAGCAGAAAACTTACGAGAAGTAGAAGATATCTACCGTCCTTTTAAAGAGAAAAAAAGTTCACGTGCCTCTACAGCTATAGCTAAAGGGCTAAAAGCTCTCTCTTACACATTGCAAAATGCAAAACTCACACTAGAGGAGTTTAAAAAAGAGGCAAAATCTTTTATAAAAGGAGATGTTACTACTGTAGAAGATGCTATCAAAGGTGCTCAAGATATCTTAGCAGAGCGTTATGCTGATCAACCTCGTGAACGTGAAGCTATCCGTAATTCTATGTTACGTTTTGGTAATATAGAGATAAAAAAAGCTAAAGGTTTTAACGAAAAAGGCTTATATACGCACTTTATTAACCATGCTGAAAAGGTGGCATACATACCTTCTCATCGTTATTTAGCTATTATGCGTGGGGTTAAAGAGAAAGAACTTTCAGTAAAAATCACTTTAGATATGGCAAGGATAGAAGAAAATATAAAAAAATATAAAATACCAAAATATGCTTCTTCATCCCAAGTATTACTTTTTGCAGCATATAAAGATGGACTTAAACGCCTACTTTTACCCTCTATAGAGAGAGAAGTTCATGATGAACTTAAAGAGAAAGCAGATAAGACAGCTATTGCTGTTTTTGGTAAAAATTTAACACAACTTCTCATGACACCTCCTGTAACAAGGTATGTACTTTTAGGTGTAGATCCTGCATTTCGTACAGGGTGTAAACTAGCAGTTATAGATGAAAATGGTAACTACTTAGAGCATGCAGTTATCTATCCTACTGACCCTAGAAACGAGTATGAAAAGTCACGAGACACCATAGTTCAGCTAGTAAATAGATACCATATCAAAGCAGTAGCTATAGGAAATGGAACTGCTTCAAGAGAGACGCAAGAGTTTTTTGCACGTCTAAATAAAGAAGAATCTATCAATCTACTCTATACAGTAGTCTCTGAGGCTGGAGCTTCTGTCTATTCTGCTTCTGCTATTGCAGCTCAAGAGTACCCTCATTTAGATGTAACCATACGTGGTGCTATCTCTATAGCTCAACGCCTATATGATCCTATGGCTGCACTGGTTAAGATAGATCCTAAATCTTTAGGAATAGGACAATATCAACATGATGTTGACCAAAAAATGTTAGAGAAAAAACTCTCAGATGTTACTCAAGATTTAGTAAATAGAGTAGGGGTTGACTTAAATTCTGCCTCTGCTTCACTCCTTTCTTATGTCGCAGGGATAGGTATAAAAGTTGCTCAAAATATCGTTACGTATAGAGAAGAAAATGGTTATTTTAATTCAAAATCACAGCTCTTAAAAGTAAAAGGATTAGGTGCAAAAGCATATGAACAAGCAGCTGGTTTTGTACGTATAAAAAATGGTAAATCAATATTTGATAACTCAGGGATACACCCAGAAAGTTATAAAATAGCTAAAGAGTTAGAAGGTTTAGAGCTAGAAAACATAGAGATTAGAAGTATGTCTGAGCATTTAAAAGTAGGGTTAGAGACCCTGCGTGATATTATAAAAGAGTTACAAAAGCCTGGTTTTGACCCTAGAGAAGAGTTAGCTCCCATACCATTTAAAGATGGAATTACAGATATTAAGATGCTACATATTGATTCTATTGTCTCTGGTGTAGTAAGAAACATAGCAGACTTTGGAGCTTTTATAGACATAGGACTTAAAAATGATGGCATGATACATATATCTAAAATGAGTCAAAAACGCATAGCTCATCCCTTAGAAGTTCTATCTATTAACCAGTTCTTACCTGAGATAAAAGTAGTATCTATAGATGAAGAAAAAGGCAAAATAGGACTTAGTTTAGTATAACTCTTTAGAAGTAGCTTTTTAATAATATAAGAGCTACTTTAGTAAAATTTATCTATTGGTTAACATAATATAAATTCTATCAAAAAAGTATTAACTCTCTTTAACTTAGTTAACTTCAATGACTAGATAGTTTATTTTAGATATGATTTCAAAATAGATAAATTAACTAGGAAAATATAATGGAAACCAAAATAGATAATACAGCAATAGATAATTTTGCACACAAATCAAAGTCATGGGATATGAATTCTAAGCGAGTTAAAAATGCCCAATCTATAGCTGATTTAATAGTAAATAAAATCGAACTTTCTAAAACTATGGAGCTTATGGATTTTGGAGCAGGTACAGGACTACTTAGTTTTTTTGTTGCACCACATGTAGCAAAAATAGTTGCCGTAGATAATTCACCATCTATGCTCATAGAATTTAAAAATAAGAGTCAAGAGTTTTCTTGTGAAACAGAAGTCATAGAGAAAGATTTAAGTTGTGAGACACTTGATAGAAAATATGATGGTATTATCTCATCTATGACTATCCATCATTTAAAAGATACAACTGCCCTATTTTCTAAATTTTACAATATGTTACATAAAGGTGGATTTATGGCTATTGCAGATTTAGATAGTGAAGATGGAAGTTTTCATAGTGATAATACAGGAGTATTTCATTATGGTTTTAATAGAGAAGTTTTAAAAGAGATTGCAAAAGAGGTAGGATTTAAAGAGATAGCATTTGAGTTAGCTAGTACTATTAAAAAACCACAATCAGACTTTACTGTCTTTTTAATGACTGCGGTTAAATAGTTACTATTTTTTACTTTACAGCTTTTTGACTAAGTTTATCTAAAAGCTTACTCATTTTATTTTGCATTTTACAGTTTTCAAGATTGTAGATTTTTTCATAAAATTTTACATCTCTGTATGAAAGATATACTTTTCCATCTTTTGCTTTATATGCTAACATTTTTAAAGGTAGGTCAAGTCCTGCCATGGGATCTTTAGTCATAAGTTTTAAACCTGCTTTTGGATTACCAAATATAATAAGCTCAGCATCATCAAGATCTGGTCCAGAAGCATTTTTAGCATTCTCTTTATGGTTGATTCTATTGAAAAAAGTTAATCCTTTTTTCTTTACCATCATCTCAATTCTATCTATCGTTGTTTTCACATCTACATGACTCTCTTTGGTAACAATCCCATTGGCATCCATCTCTGCACTGAAGAGGCTTAATGGTAGAAGCATCGCCAAGATAAGTAAACTTTTTTTCATAATCATCCTTAATAATAATTTTTATTTGTTTGGATTATGACTAAATAATCTTAAATTATCTTAGTTGCTGTTAAAAATAGATACTGTTTTCCTGTAAGTGTTACCCTATATTTGTGTTGCTGTAGATATTTTTTACAAAAGATAACATCATTAAAAAGTAGTGACATTTCACTCATCGCATAGTTTGGGGCTTTTGCACCATAAATAAGCTCACCTGCTATCCATCTTGAATTTGGAAAACCCAAAATAATAGCACCCTCTTTTTCAAGTATATTTTGTACCAATGACATAAAAAATGGTTTAAAATTTATACTAGGACTTTGAAGCGTACCTATACTAATGAGTAGATCAAACTTTCCTAAGTTTAGTCTATCTATCTCATTGATATCTTCAGCATAAAATTGTATATTGGTCTCTTTAAAGTTCTCTTTAGCATAGGCTATAGCACTCTTGGAATGGTCAATGCCCACAAAGGTACTATTTTTATACTCTTTAACATCTAATAATTTTTGAATCACTTTAAATTCATCACCACGATTTATTCCAAGATTTAAAATACGCTTTCTTGTTGCTATCTTAACATTTTGTAGTGCTTGATGATAGTAATAAAAAAATGCGGGTTCTTCCATTTTATGAATCTCAAAAAAGTGTGAACTCACACCATACTTCTCCTCTTTCATACTTTTACTATCTATATGAAAAGAGTCTTTTCTCTCAAGCTTTTCAAAAGACAATGAAACCAAAGCACTACCCTCCTCTTTCGGAGTAAGCATTTTACAAAGTAGAAGTTCAGCCAAGTCAACCCATGCCTTGTATCCTCTGTAGAGATACTCTCTACCTTCAACCTCTACAAGCTTTCCCGCATATCCATGGGAGAGGTCTGGATTGAGTACTGAAAAAGAGATGCTATCTTGTGAATGGAGGCTATTTTGAAGTAAGGGGAGTATCTCTTGCATAGTTTCTGTCGTAAATGTCATGAAGAACCTTTAGGTCGTTAATATAGCTAACATTTTAACATATTATAAAAAAATTGTGGAATAAAAGATAAGTATCCTCCCTAATGTTAAAAAGGGAGATGAAAATGTTTAAGATTATGAAAAGATAAACAATTCCATTAGGAAGGATAGTTGAATTATATCAGTTCAATATGAATCTAATATGAATCTAATAAATATTTGCTACATTTTGCTTATTTTGATATGATTTTACTTTCAAAAGGTAGTCTAATTTAATCTAAAGAGGAAAAATGAACAAGTATGATCTAATAATAGTAGGTGCTGGTCCAGCAGGAATGATGGCTGCTATTACTGCTGCACGTGATAAAAAGTCTGTACTCCTTTTAGAGAAGCTTTCCAAAATAGGCATAAAGTTAAAATCTACAGGTGGTGGACGTTGTAACTTAACCAATACCCTCTCAAATGAAGACTTTATGACACGTTTTGGACGTGATGGTCGTTTTCTCTCCCCTGCTCTTGATGCATTAGATAATAAAGCATTGATAAATTTTTTTAAACACTTAGGTGTAGAGAGTCACGCTCCTGATGGTTACCGAGTTTTTCCTATAACCCATAGCTCCTCAACAGTCATAGATGCCATGCACCAAGAGATGCTACATCTTGGTGTTACCATTCTCTCTTCTCAAAAAGTAACAACACTTTTACATAAAAATCAAAAAGTCATAGGGGTCAATACCCTCCATGATACTTTTTATGCAGATAATATCATCATCGCTTCAGGAGGTATGGGGTACCCAGAGCTTGGTGCAGAGGGAGATGGCTATACTATGGCAAAGGAAGTAGGACATAAAGTAACCGATATATTTCCTGCGATGATGCCACTTCAAACCAAAGAGAGATGGGTAGAAAATTGTAGAGCAGATACCATAGCAAAAGTAAAAATACATGTAGATATTAAAAAATATAAAAAACTGACTGCTACAGGTGATCTTATCTTCACTAAAAAAGGGATAAGAGGTCCTGTTGTACTTGATTTTTCTCGTGAAATCACACCCCTTTTAAGTAAATTTGATGAAGTACCTATCGTGATGAATCTTACAAAAGGGATGAATGAAGAGCAGATACGTCAGCATATAAAAAAGCAACTTAAACAAAACCCTCACCAAAATGTAATAGAACTCATAGAGACACTACTTCCCCATGCCTTAGCTGTTGAATTATGTAAAATGCAAAATGCCACCCTTACCTTAGGTTGGAACAAACTTTCAGGAGAGACTAGAGATGGACTTATCAAACTTCTTGTAGCTACACCACTTACAATCAATGGACATGATGGCTTTAATAAAGCGATGATTACAAGAGGTGGTATTAGCCTTAAAGAGATAGACCCCTACAGTATGAAAAGTAAAAAGATAGAGGGGCTTTATTTTTGTGGTGAGGTGATGAATATAGATGGTCCATGTGGAGGATATAATCTACAGTGGTCTTTTTCTAGTGGTTTTTTAGCAGGTAAACTTAAATAGTTTAACCTACTTATGATATACTAATCATAACTTAAAATAAAAATTATAATAAGGTTAAATTATGAGTAAAATATTATTATCGAGCATACTTTTTTTTAGTATTTTATTGTGTGCAGAGACAAATGTTACAACACCTAAAAGTGACAATAATATCACAGCTAAGAAATTAAGAGAGCAACAGCAAGTTAAAGAACAGATGGAGAGAGAAAAGAAGTATGCTAAGGAGCAAAGGTTTTACCAAGGTGACGAGTATGACCTCTCCTCTTCAGAAGTAGATCAAAATAATCTTGCTGATGTTCCACATCTACAACCAGACTATGATTTTAGCATGGATGATGTCTATTAAAACTATTATTCCTTATCTCTAACATATTTATTGTATGATACTCATATCATAATATAAGGAAAAATATATGTTACAAAAATTTGCACCACTTATAGTATTGGCTATGTTTGGTATTGGCGTTTACTTTATGCTACAAGGTATGAAGGGAGCTATAGATATGTCTGATCATAGAAAAGTAAAAAAAAGTGAAGTAGCAAAGTAGTAAAAGAGAAGGTCTGTTATGTATCAGAAAAAAAAAGAGAAACTTTACATTTGTGACTTGCTAGAGAACCCTGCTGTTCCCTATCCTTCCTACTATGTACTCTCTGCTTCTATGTTTAAAAATGAGATGCTTCATTCTGCGTTAATTTCTCTACATAGCTTTAATTTCTCCTATTATGAGACAGCTAAATCTTATGAAGATATCTTTTCCATGTTTCACTCAGGTACTTTTCCTGTCTATAAAGAAAAGTACATAGTAGGTTACTTTGGAAATAAGATGATGTACCTAGAGTCTAATGGATGGAAAGGTATGCCCTCTACAGAGGACATTTTTAAAATGGAGAATTGGTTAGTGTGTTAAGATAGCACCCTTTAAGATTTTATCCTAACGGATTATCGCTTCGTTTTTTCACTTTTCTTTGCTGTTCTTCAGATATATTAGGCTGAGTGAACTCTACTTTCCCCGCAATAATACACCCTTTACACCCTGGTTCACAGTGATGATAAAGTTTTAAACACCACTCTTTATCATCTTCATGACTTCCCATAAATTGACATCCCCAACCACTACTCATAACGTACCTCAAAACCATCTGTTGCAAATATAGCATCATCTATAATCTTATATTCAACATTCTCAACTCTACTAAAAAGTGAACCTTTTTTAAGTATCTGCATAAACTCATCAAAGTCATTATCAAACACTTCAGCAACTACTTCTACTGTACCGTTTGCTAAGTTTTTGATGTACCCTTTGTACTGTTTTTTCATCATCGCTTGGGAGACTGTTTTTCTATAATAAACACCTTGTACCTTACCAAAAATTATAAACCGATACCACTCCATTATTCCCCCTCCCTTACTTCATCTTTTAAGTTTCTCAAAAAATCAAGAATACGCTTTTGAAATAATATCTCATCTTCACCCTCTGCACAGGCATGAAGTTTCATTAGCATATTCATATCTATCTTCTTATGATAACGCTTCACCTCTTTCGTCTCTTTTTGTACCAACTGAATAAGATGTTCAAAGTCTAAACCATTATTGGTAATAATTTTTGTATGATATTCATTGACTGTATCTATAAGTAACTCCGCTCTATCAGCGTCATTTTTGTAAATCTCCGATGCTATCTCTATAAGCTTCTCCTTCTCACACTCACTCATTTCACCATTGGCAGAGACTATCAGTGTCAATATCTTAGCCCTATACTCCAACGAGCTATGATGATAAACCAACAACTCTCTAAATATTTTCTTTATATTACGTTTTAATGACTTAAACATTCTTTTCCTTGAAACCACACATTATGATACATTTTAACACCATTTTAACAAAAAAATACTATAGTTTTACAATTTTCAAATCAAAGAGTCATTTAAATGAATAATATAGACCTTTTAATTATATTTAGTACTGCTTTTTTAGGTAGTGTTGGACACTGTATTGGTATGTGTGGTGGAATAGTCATAGCCTACAGCTCTACCAAAATAGACCAAACATCCTCATGGGTTACACAAACTATCTCTCACTTAGCCTACAACTTTGGTCGTGTCACTACTTATACTATCTTGGGTGCTATATTTGGACTACTTGGAAAAGCTATTGCTTTTACTCCTACTACTAAGGGGGTACTCTTTCTACTTACAGGTTTACTTATGATTCTTGCTGGCTTCTCTCTTGTTGGTAACTTAAAGTTTCTTAACTCAGCAGAGTTATCTATCTCTAAAAGTGGATGGTTTCAAAATACCTTTAGAAACCTCCTTAGAAGTACCTCACTTCAAAGCTTTTTCATGCTTGGTATGCTCAATGGGATTATCCCTTGTGGATTAGTTTACTCTTTTGCTATTTTTGCAGCGAGTACCGCCTCTCCACTCTGGGGTGCCATTGTCATGGCATCTTTTGGTCTTGCTACTATCCCTGCACTATTTTTCTTAGGAAGTATTACCAAGTTTCTACAAAAAGGCTCACTTAGAGGCACAATGATGAAACTCGCTGCTATGCTTGTGATTTTCTATGGACTCTACACACTTTACAAAGGTTACAATTTTATCGCTCATCCTAAAGAGACTCAAGAGATGTTAAATAGTATGCAATCGGGGAGTATTAAGAGTAAGTTAGAAGGTAAATGTGGAGGCATGAAGTGTGCCCCTGGTAAATGTG
>JAMOTA010000028.1 GCA_027068435.1 Sulfurovum sp. | reverse complement strand
ATTAGAAATTGGAGCCTTACAATCTCCCAACTAAATATTCATTTTAAGGAGAGATTGAAAGATGCTTTAGATTTGCTATAATGTCATAGGTCAAGAGGTGCTGACACAGAATTTATTACAGTCCCTCTACTTAAAGTTGAACGTGTTGCACTCTAAAATAAAACTTTTGTAACCTCTTTACTTCTTACAACTATACCTACTAACGCTTTCTCAACAACTCTTGAAACTCAAACACTGGTAGAGGTTTTGAGAAGAAGTATCCTTGCATGTAGTCACAGCCGTATGAGGCTATCATCTCTACCATCTCTTTTGTCTCTATTCCTTCAACTATGATTTTCATACCTAAATTATGACCAAGTTCTATCATCGCTTTTACAATCCTCTGATCCTCTTCATTTTTTATAATATGGTCAATAAAGGATTTGTCAATTTTTAAAATATCTGCAGGGAATTTTTTTAAGTAAGAGAAAGAGGTATATCCTGTTCCAAAATCATCAAGAGAGATGGAAAGACCTAAACTCTTTAGTGCCATGAGTTGTTTAAGTACTACTTTTTCACTCTTCATCGCTGCACCCTCTGTGATTTCAAACTTTATAAGTTTAGGGTTAAGTTTATGCTCTTTGAGTTTATGCTCTACATTCTTTACAAAGCCCTCTGTCTCTATCTCAAAGAGTGACATATTGATAGCTACTTGGACTTCTTTAAATCCAAATGATTCCCAACGTTTTTGCTGAGTAAATACCTCTTCTAAAACATATCTTCCCAAGTCTACAATAAAACCCGTTTTCTCTAAAATAGGGATAAACACATCAGGAGGGATAAACCCATACTCTGGATGTATCCATCGAATGAGTGCTTCTGCTGCTACTATCTTTTTTGCTTTTACATCTATAATAGGCTGATAATAGACGATAAATTCATTTTTATCTATGGCTTCATGTACACTATTGTAAAGTTCTAATTCTGTATATTTACTGTTAAGTTTTTTAGTTTCATAAATAGTTAAACGACCAAAACCTTTTTTTTCTGATTCTGCTAATGCTTTATAAGCATTGTCTAAAAGTTGTTGCGATGATCCTGTTTGAGCATAAATACTCACACCAATAGATGCACTCAAATGTAACTTGATACTATCTAGTTTGTAAAAAAGTCCTAACTCTTTTTGAATATTTTGACACAAGAGTAAAATATTTTTCTGCGAATCTTCATTTAAAATAGTAAGCAGATAGTTATTGTGGCAAGTATGATACGCATTAATAGAGGTTTTATCTACAAATGTTTCTAAATACCGTGCAAATTTGACAAGAATAACATTAGCCTGTTCGTATCCTATAATAGCTCTAAGTTGAGAAAAGTTATCTATACTAATCATCACTACAGCTAGTTTTGTTTGACCTAAATGCATTTTAGAGTAAATAGCATTTAAATCCATAAGTGCTTGAAATTTATTTGGTAGCAGGGTAAGTTTATGTCTATACTTGTTGAGTTTTTGCTCATACTCTTTTGTTAAATTTTGAATAGTAACAACATTATAATCAGTTGAACTGTTAATAAAAAGGTTAATAGGTATCTCTTTTTTTGTATTATTTATTCGTAATTTAGATCTAGGAAATGTAAAACTTTTCTCTTTACTACTTTTTGTAATATTTGATACAAAAGTATCTAATGATTCCCACTCTTTTTTAACTTTTATTTTAGGCATAATATCAAAAGTAGTTTTTTTATTTAGATTAAGTAAATTTTTCATTGTTTTATTGGCATAAATAATTTTATATTTATCAGATAATATAAAAATTGATTCTTCAGAAATATCAAAAGCTTTTTTTAATACTTCTACTTTTTTGTTTACTTCTTGTTCTATCTTATTTTTACGCCTTATAAGATAAAATGTTAAAAAAAACAGTATTATAGAGAGATAAATGAAAATATTGTTAAATTGAGTATCGGTGTCTATTATCTGAAGAAATTCCATATCTTAAATCCAAGTATATAATTTCCGTACTACTTCTTAAAGTAGTTTGGTATTTAATCTTGTACTATACTGTTTTTATACTTAAGCAAAGAGCCTCTAATTTTATAGAAGCATTTTCCAATATAAATTTTTCTTCTATTTTTATTTTATTTAACTCTATAGACTCACCATTTTGTGAAACTTTTGCCCAGCCTTTTCGACACTGTAACTGAGGGTTATTTATCTCTATCTTCTGCATACTATGGCTTGCATACTGTGACTTTTGTTGTAAGATAAAATGTATATTTTGTTTAAAGTTCTTTTGAAGTTCAGGAAGTAAAGAGGAAAAACGCTCTAGTTTATAATCTATAAGACGACCAAACTCCTCTTCAAGACGTTGAAACTCTAGCTTAGACTCATGGAGTTGTCTTGAAGGAGAAGTACGTAAAAGTACCTCTTCAAGACGTTGCACCTCTTTTATGCTATGGTATAACTTCTGATTTATGTGTTGTTTAAATCTATCTATACTTTCATCTAATGTATAGAGTATCTCTTTAACATCAGGAAGTATCATCTCTATGGCTGCACTAGGGGTTGGGGCTCTTAAATCTGCCACAAAATCACTTATCAATACATCTACTTCATGACCAACAGCACTAACAACAGGTGTAGTAAGATTAAAAAGTGTATCAGCTACTGATTCTTCATTGAAACACCATAAGTCCTCTGTAGAACCTCCCCCTCTTCCTACAACGATGACATCAACATTTAAACTATCTGCATACTTTAAACCTCTTACTATCTGAGAAGTTGCTTGTTCTCCTTGTACTAAAGTATCAACGATAGTCACTTCCACTAATGCCCAGCGTTTCTCTATAATCTTTAGCATATCATGAAGTGCTGCACTATCTTTAGCTGTGACAAGAGCTATCTTTTTTATATGTTTAGGGATAACTTTTTTTTGACTACTATCAAAATAGCCTTTAGCTTTAAGTCGTTCTTTAAGTTGCTCATAGGCTAACGCTAAAGCACCCTTACCATAAGGTTCTACATTGACTACATGAAATTGATACTCACCTCTAGGGGTATAAACACCTACTGAACCTTCTATGACAATATGCATTCCTTTTTCTATGAGAAACTTTAGTTTAGAGACAGCAGAACGCCACATTACACACTTGATAGAACTCTCTTTATCTTTTACTGAAAAGTAAACATGCCCTGATGTAGCGTAAGTAACAGAAGCGACTTCACCCTCCACTAAAATATGCATAAATGTAGCTTCAAGAAGTGATTTGATTTTTGTATTGAGTGAGGAGACACTTATCATGGTTTGAGACATACTAACCCTTGTAAGGTGTTTATCTCCTGACAACACCTTTTATAAATTTTAATTCTTACTATTTTTTTTGTGCAACTAAAAGTGTACTAATTCCCATAGAGAACGATTTTGTATATTTCATCTCAAAGCCTGCTTCTTCAAGCTCTTTTGCTAACATTTCAGTAGTAAGAAACTCCTCTATAGACTCAGGAAGATACTTATACGCTTCATAATTCTTAGAGATAAAGCCTCCAACACGTGGAAGTATATTTTTCATCCCAAAATCTACTACTTTATCTATTATGCCACTTCTCTCTTGCTTAGTAAACTCTAGTATCATTACGATACCATTAGATTTTAAAGCTCTATGAAACTCCTGTAGTGCCTCTACACGGTCAACTACATTACGAATACCATAAGAGATAGAGATAACATCTGTACTCTCATCATCAATAGGCAAGGTTTGTGCTTTACCCTCTATAAACTCTGCAAAATCCACTTTTCCTCGTGCTACATCTAGCATCCCTACTGAAGGGTCAACACCAACGTATTTTTCTATAGTTACACCATTTTTAGCAGCTTGTTCTCTCCAGTAGACAAGTAAATCTCCTGTACCTGTAGCAACGTCTGTTACTTGACCTAAGGCTTTTTTATTTAGTATTTCAAAAGCTTTATCACACCCTTTTTTACGCCACTGTATATCTATACCCATGCTTAAAACTCTGTTAGCTCTATCATAGGTTGAAGCAATGTCATCAAACATCGTTACGATTTTCTCTTGTTTCTCTTCTTTATTTACTAGTTTTTCAATGCCCAATTTGTCTGCTCCATATCATTAAGTCTATATCTTTTTTAGCTGTATGTAAAAATGCTAAATTCATTGTAGTATTATAGGATAATTGATGTGTAGAGAGCTTAGGTATCTGATAAATTAACATCCAATCTATCTTTTTTTGTAATGCTTTGAGCATTCCTTCTCCCCCTTCTACTAAAATTAGTGATGGTTTATCTAAAAAATCTAAATTATCTACCACCTCTACTTCCCTATTTTCAACTTTAAACAGAGGTATATCTCTATCAAAATTATCTTCTTTAGAATAGATAATAATCTTGGGTGCATCTGCTTCTATAAAACGACAATCTAAAGTAGGTCTATCTACTCTTACGGTATTGCCACCTATAAGCATGCTTGAACAAGCGTCTCTTAACTTGTGAACATGTCTCAAAGAACTTTTAGAGCTTAAGTACCCACCACCTATACGACCATTTGAAGTTTGTGCCAACTTAAACAACACAAAAGCCCTATTTTGCCATATCATAAAAGGTTCTAGGAGGGCTTGACACTCCTCTTCAAGTACGCCAATTGTAATAGTTGGAGGGAGAAGACCTTTGGCTACAATACTGATACCACCATCATGTCCCACTATAGGGTCTTTTATACCTATAATTACATTCGTTAACTGTAATTTAGATAACAAAGTAGCACAAGATGGTGTTTTACCTTTATGAGAACATGGTTCAAGCGTAACATAAATACTACATTTGGAAAAGAAGTTTTTAGGTAAGGTTAAAAGAAAGTTGTGAGAAAGTTCAGCATTTAAAGGGTCAAAATCTACTTTAGAACCAGAGAGCGTCTCATAAGCAGAGATAAGTGCTAAAACTTCAGCGTGTGAAGTTCCTGCCTTTTTGTGTGCTTCAATAGCCAAGATTTTGCCATCAAGCGTTACCACTGCAGCAACAGCAGGGTTAGGGTATGTTAACCCTTGGTACTCCCAAGCTTTGTTTAGTGCTAGTTGTATGTAAAATTCATTTGTCATTTATATTATTTCACCTACAAGTTTTAAATTTGTTTAATTCCAATCAAAGTATGTTTTACAAGTGTTGAGTTCTCCATAGCTGAAACTCTCATCACCTTGTTTAGTTTCAACAACAATCCCTTTAGTGTCTGCACTTTTAAGTAGACCTTTGAGTTTGTCACCTTCACCTAGTTTGATTTTAACTTTTTCACCCACAGCATTTTGAAAATGTACAGGTTTACTAAGTTTTCTCTCTATCCCTGGAGAGCTTACCTCTAAACGGTATCTTTCACTCATAGGAGGATGAACATCTAAAAAAGGAGAGAGTTCATGAGAGATAGTCGCACAAAGGTCAAGAGTTATGCCACCTACTTTTGTAATAAGTACACGGTAGATAGTTTCATCAAACTCAGTTACTACCTCAGTATCATATAACGCGGCACCATTGGCTTCTATAATTTTTGCTATTTGCACATCAAGATTCATCTGTACTATCCTTTATCTCACTTGCCTCTTTTTTACTGTTACGCCCTGCTATCTGCTTAAAAAGGTCTTCTATACGACTTACCTCTTCAAGCTGTTCATCAAACTCAAAAGTAAAAATAGGTGCTTTAAACCACCCTTCACTCTGTTTACAGTGGTTCTGAAGATGAGCTCCAACTTTACGCAGTTGTCTAAGTGCTTCACCTTGCTCTTTAGCATTTAAAAATGATTTATCTAAATAAACTTTAGCATTTGAGCGTCCTTTAGAACACTTTACATCTGTAACGGTTAAACTGTTGATACGTTCATCGTTTAAAGTTGAAAAAGCCTCAGGTAGAAGCTCTTTAAGTACAGACTCTACCCTATGACGTTTTATCTCTTCGTGTGTCATTTAGTCCATTACCACTTGTTCTTCAACATCTTTAAATGTCTCTATAACATCACCATCTTTAATGTCATTAAAGTTCTCAAGCATGATACCACACTCGTAACCATTTTTAACCTCTTTAGCATCTTCATTGAAACGTTTAAGAGATGAGATTTTACTCTCATATACAACCACACCATCACGGATAAGTCTTGCTTTAGAGTTTCTTGTGATACTACCATCACTCACTTTACAACCAGCAATCGTACCGACTTTAGCTACAACAAATGTTTCACGTACTTCAGCTTGACCTGTAACCTCTTCAGTAATAATAGGACTCATCATACCACCAAGTATCGCTTTAACATCATCAAGAAGATCATAGATAATAGCATAAGAACGGATCTCAATACCTAACTCTTTTGACTTCTTCTTCACTGCACCTGTTGGTCTAACATTAAATCCAAGAACTACAGCGTGTTCTGATGCATCAGCTAGAGTAAGATCACTTTCTGTAACACCACCCACACCTTCGTGGATAATGTTTACTTTAACTTCTTCATTTCTTAGTTTTTCTAAAGAACCTTTAATCGCTTCAAGTGAACCTTGAACATCTGCTTTAATAATAATAGGTAACGATTTAAGTTGTCCCTCTGCAATAAGTGCAGATAGATCATCAAGAGAAGCTTTTGTACTACGAGAGAGTTGTTTTGCTCTGTCATACTCTGCTCTTTTTTCAGCCAATTCACGTACTTCTCTGTCTGTACCCATAACTACAAGCTCTTCACCTGCACCTGGTACTTCATTAAGTCCTACTATAGCAGCTGGTGTACTTGGTCCAATAGCTTTCACACTTCTACCATCATCAAGCTTGATAGCTTTAATACGACCATAAGTCTTACCTACGATAACATTATCACCAACATTTAATGTACCATTCTTAATAATAACATTTGCAACTGGTCCAAAACCTTTTTCAAGAGATGCTTCTACTACTACTGCTTTGGCAGTTCTAGAAGCATCAGCTTTAAGCTCCATCACTTCTGCTTGTAAAAGAATAGTTTCAAGCAAATCATCAATACCCATACCTGAATGTGCAGATACTTGAACAAACTCATACTCTCCACCCCAATCAGTAGCCATCACACCTATCTCTGCTAGTTGTGACTTAACATTATCTGGATTTGCAGACTCTTTATCCATTTTATTGATAGCAACAATAAGAGGTACTCCTGCTGCTTTTGTATGTGCAATAGCCTCTTTTGTCTGTGGCATTACTCCATCATCTGCTGCAACAACGATAATAACGATATCTGTTGCTTGAGCACCCCTAGCACGCATCTCTGTAAAGGCTTCGTGACCTGGTGTATCTACAAAAGTGATTTTCTTACCATTTTTTTCTACTTGGTAAGCACCAACGTGTTGCGTGATTCCACCTGCTTCTTTTGCTGCTACTTTAGCTGTACGAATTTTGTCAAGAAGTGAAGTTTTACCATGGTCAACATGACCCATAATAGTAATAACTGGTGGTCTCTCTTCACTGTTTATATCTTCGATAGCATCATAAGCATCAGAGTAGTCAAGCTCATCAAGTGGGTTAACTGTTGTTACTTCTACTTCAAACTCTTCTGCAAGAATTTCTATTTCATCTTTATTGAGGAAGTCATTTTTAGTTACCATCATACCAAGAGCAAATAGGCAACCAACAACTTCACCTACAGAACGGTTTACTTTTTCAGCAAACTCATAAACTCTTACATTTTCTGGTATCTCTACAGATGTTACTACTTCTGTACTCTCTTCTCTTACATACTTCTTACGTTTACCACCACGCTTCAATGAACGTCTTTGTTGAGGACGGAAAGGTTGTCTTCCTTTATTTGGTCCACCATTTGCAGCTTCTCTTTTCTTCATCTCTTCTTTACGTTTCTGCTCTTGACGCATCATCTCTTCATAAATATTTTTATCAGAAAAGTCTAAAAGTACTACTTCTTCTTCACCAAAACCAGAACTTATCTCACCACCCATACTACTGTGATTTAAGATATCTAACTTTTCACCACTCTCTCTAGCTTCTGCTATTTTCTTTGGTTTCTTTTTAGAGATATATGGTGTTTGATCACCCATAGATATTCTACGTCCAGCTCTTATTGGTGCAGGTTTTGCTTTTCTAACAATTTTGATACCTGTACGAGAAAGGACTCTTCTTTTTGGTTTATCTGCATCATTGTTGTTAGCACTTACTACTTTAATACTAGACTCTACATTTTTACTAACAACAGAGATACCTTTACGTTTCTTTACTTCTTTAACAACAGGTTTTTCTTCTTCAACTTCTACAGTTTCAACTATTTCCGTTTTAGATTCTTCCTCGTTAGCAACTTTTTCATCACTATTTTTTTCATCAACAATTTTCTCATCAACAATTTCTTCTTTAGTTACTACTTGGGTTACTTCAACTGCTTCTGTTTTTTCTGCTGTCTCTACAGGAGTTGTTGTCTCTTCTTTTACTTCTTCAGTCGCTTCTACTTTAATCTCTACAACCTCTTTAGTCTCTACTGGAACTTCTTTAGCTTCAACAACTTCTTTAGTCTCTGTAACTTCTTTAGCTGTATCTTCAGCAACCACTTTTTTCTCCACTATTTCAATTTTCTTTCTTACCATAGTAATTTTTCTTTTAATACCTGGTTTTTGAAAACCTTTTGGTAACGTACCTTTGATAGCGTAATCTACGAGAACACCAGCATCTTCCATACTAATAGTACTATTTGCTGCTTTTACATTGAAACCTAATTCCTTAGCTTTCTCTAGTAAATCTCCATTTGACAATCCTGCTTCATCCGCTATTTCTTGGATTTTAACTTTATCCATTATTGACTAACTCCTTTAAAAGCTTAATAAACCGTTCCTTGTCTTGCTTAAAACGTTTCACTAAGCCTTTGATTTTTTTTTCATTTGTACTGCATGTATCACAAAGGTAGAAACTTCTTCCTTTTCCATCAGAGATAACTACATCGCTCTCTACTTGTCTTAATCGTATTAAACTATTTTGTGGGTATCTATTACGACAAGCGATGCACATTCGTATAGGCTGTGATTTTTTCATCGCGTATTATATCTAAAAAGAGATTAAGCCCAAAGGCTACTTTTTAGTCATAACTCCATTGTTATCTAATGCTAAGGTAAAAACTCTAAATTGAGGAAAACGTAACTGTAGTGCTTTTGCCATTATTTCTGCATCTTTATCATACACTAAATTAAAAAATGTAGAACCTGAACCAGAGAGAGTACTCATCAACGCACCATGCTTAAGTGCTAGTTTTTGAACATCAAAAAGCTCTGGCATCATCTTCATACGTCTTGATTGATGTAATTTATCTTTAGATGCAATCCGTAGTAAATCCCAAGATTCACTCATAAAAAGTCCTGTCATATATGCTGCACGAGAAAGAGAATAAACAGTCTCCTCTTTTTTATACACTTTGGGAAGTATATTTCGTGACTTTACAGTAGAGATAGTACGATTAGGTACAACAACTACAGCTTTCAAATACTCAGGCATGCGTCTTTTTTTGCTATATACTCTATCTCCCTCTACACAAGCTACATTAAACCCACCCATAACTGCGGGGGTTATATTATCAGGGTGATGTTCATAGGCAAGAGCTCTGTTTAAAATTTCTCTTTTATTGTACTTCCTATCGGCTGCTGTATATGCAGCTGCAAGAGCTGCTACTATCACAGCAGAAGAGCTACCTAGCCCTCTTGAGATAGGAATACTATTATGAAATTCAAACCTAAAGTTATCATTTCTTCCTTGAAGTCTTCTATAATTTTCATTAAATATACTTAAAAACAGAGAGTTCTTTTTAATTTTAGAGTTCTCTGCACCTTCACCATGAGTAGAGATACTCAAAAACTTTGAAGGTTTAATAATAATTTCATTTCTTAAATTAACTGCAAGACCAAGAGTATCAAATCCTGGTCCTAAGTTTGCCGAAGTGGCAGGTACGCTTATTAGCATCTTTTTTCCCTTAAACAGCTGGTAACAGATACTCTGGTGTAGATTCTTCATCTAATTCAAGATCATGAATACTCTGAGGTAATGTAAACTTTACAAGTATGGGCTGTTCATATTTTTTTGTAATTATAGTCTCTTTTTCCTTGATAAAATAGAGGTTTCCTATTGCTTTAATAGGTTGACCTCCATTTAATGCAAAACCACTACATCCAAGACACTTAATACCACGTATAATTTCTATAGATTTCAACATAATATAAGTAAGTTTTATTGCCATATATGAACCAGGTCCACGAGTATAAATAATATTCGATAGTGGATATTTCTCTATACATTTATCTAAAAGTGGGAGTAAAATTTCTGAAGTTTTTTTTTCACTTTCAAAAGAATCAATAAGTATGCTATCTTTATATATCCCTACAAGTAAAGGAGTAGAGATAGAGATAATAAGGAGCTGATAGTTAGGCGAATGATTTTGCAAAAGCACTACTTTCTAAGGCTTCAACTGTTATAAATTCAAAATTTTTACTATCTGAAAGTAATTTTTTAGTAAGCTTATAATTGAGACTATGGCTTCCTGCAAAAGACTCATATTTAGCTAAAATATTGTGTCCAGATACCATCATATCACCCATAGCATCTAAAATTTTATGTCTTGCAAACTCATTTTCAAAACGAAGTCCCTCTGGATTTAAAATCTTATTATCATCTAAACCTATAGCATTTTGAAGTGTAGCGCCAAGTGCTAGATTTTGACTTTGAAGATACTGTATATCTTTTACAAAACCAAATGTTCTAGCTCTTGCTATCTCTTCTATAAAGTTATGTGTACTAAAATCAAATTTTTCATTCTGCTCACCTATTGCAGGGTGGTCAAATTTAATTTTAAAATCAAACGAAGCAGTACTACTTGGGAGAAGGCGTACAAATTTATCACCATCTTTTACCTCAACAATTTTTTTAACACGTATAATTTGTTTAGGTTTATCTAACTCTCTTACCCCTGCTTCATCAAGTAACAGACAAAAAGAGATAGAAGAACCATCCATAATAGGCATCTCATTTCCATCAACACTAATACGAAGATTGTCTATTCCATAGGCATAAAGTGCAGAGAGAAAATGCTCTATAGTTGAGATATAACCTTTATCATTTCCTATGACAGTAGCCATACGAGTATCAATTACATTGGCAGGAGAAAGGGGAATGCTAATCGCTAAATCTTCACGATAAAATACAAGTCCAGCATCTGCAGATAGTGGCTCAAGTCGTAGCTTAATAGGTTCACCTTTATGTAAACCGATACCAACTACTTCAACAGATTTTTTAATTGTTCTTTGTTGCATACTTTCTCCTTTATCATTAAATATTGATAGTATAACATTTAAATATTAACTATCGATAAATCATTTAGCGTCTATAATCTTATCTGCTTCTTCGAATATGTTATCTATATTTGTTTTAATCCACTTCCCATCAAACCACTCTATAGGTCTCACTTCTATCCCTTGAATTAAGATACCAAAATGTAAATGGTCACCTAAAGCCAAACCAGATGTGCCTGTTTTTGCTATAGCTTGACCTACACTAACATCATCACCCTCTTTTACTAAAAGTTGAGAACAGTGTCCATACAACGTGTATAATCCTAAGCCATGGTCTATCATAGGCATATTTCCATAAATTCCATTGTCGTTTGCATAGACAACTTTACCTGCATTTGATGATTTTATTATTGCCATTTTAGTACTAGCTAAGTCATACCCTACATGATAAGATTCTGAAACTTCATTATCTTTTGTCTTGTAGTAGTAATGTCTATGGTCACCATAACTAGCAACCTTTGCACCACTTTTAAGAGGGTAAAACTTTTTTACCTTCCATGTATCTAACATTTTTGTAGAGACATTTTCAGATAAACTATGAATTAAGTTTTCATTATTTAGTCTCATACTTTCATTTACAGCTCTTAGCTTTTCAAGTTTGTTATCTATATCAGAGTATTCTGGATTACTCGTAGCCAAATCAGAAATTTTACCATCTATAAATTTATCTTTAACTCTAATCCATGAAATTTTATAATTATGATTTTTTAAAAACAGTGGAATAACTGTAACACGCTTATTTTCAGCAGTATCTGTTGCAATAATTTTTGCACTAAAATCACTCTCATTAAATGGCCATGCTAACAGTGCAGCATAATACCCCTCTTTTTTATACGGTTGTACTTTAAATTTTTTACCAGCTACTTGAATGTATAGCTTGTCTAAATTTTCATCTTCTGCTTGAAAAACGACTAAAGCACTTCCCCCTTGTGTAATACTATAAGAGTTAGCCAATATATTTACATTGGGGCGTTTATAGTCTATTTTAATATTAAGTGTTTTTTGTAATCTATTACCCTGTAAGAAGTTCCACATACTGCTATCATTGACAATAACTTTAAGTGTAAAGTTTTTACTCTTTGCATCTAAAGTTTTACTTTGTGGATATTTTACTAAAAGTGTCTTCTCTTTTGTCCCTGTATCAAAATTTCCACGTCCTACAATTAGGCTATTGAGTCCATCACTTAAAACCAACTCATAATCTTTTAACCCTATATTATCAGAAAGCTTAAGTTTTAAAGGATCTTTTCTATTCCAAGTTATACTATCACTACTCTCAAGTATTGGGCTTACTCTCTCAAATTCAGGTGCTGTATATATGTATCCTGCACCTGCTAAGAATCCCAATAATAAAAGGGTATTGACTATTTTACTTCCACTCTTTTTTCTCCTACTTCTTCCCATTCAATACTCCTAAATTATGTATCTTTTTTAAAATTGTATCTATACTTTCTTGTAATTGACTTTCTTTTAGTGTAAAACCTGCCGCAACTTTATGTCCACCACCTCCAAAAACAGAAGCAACCTTCTCAATATCTATGCCTTTACTACGCAATGAGATACGAATATTCCCTTGTTCTACCTCAACAGCACAGAGTGCTATCTCTACGGTCACTAAAGAGTTAGCATAATCTACAATACCTTCCATATCAGACATGATAGCTCCAGTTTCTACTATATCTTCTTGAGTGATACTTATTACTGCAATTTTTGCTTCATGATATAGAGTTAAAGAGTGCAGTGCTTTCTCTAAAATTCTTAATGAACTTAAAGAGCATCTTTGTCTAAAATGAAAAGCTATTTTAGAAGGATTAGCACCTTCTTCAACTAAAGAGTTGGCTATTTTAAATACGGATTTATCTACCAAACTTGTCGTAAAATATTGGGTATCAGAGAGTAGTCCAGCATAGAAGCATGTTGCTACAGAGCTATCTATAGTATAAATTTGTTTAAAAAGTATATACGCCACTTCTGAAGCTGATGCTGCCAGCTCATCGACTACATTAACTTCCCCATAATAGTGATTACTTTTATGATGGTCTATGTTAAGTATGACTCTACTGCTTAAATCAAAACCTAATCTGTCTATACTCCCTGCATCACAAGTGATAATTAAACTCTCTTCAAAATCTATTTTATGTTTTATGTTTGCATAAGAGGGTAAAAAATCCAAATATTTAGGCAAAGTTTTTGAAGCATTAACTATCTCAATTCTTTTACTTTTATCTTTTTTAAGTAAATTATAGATTCCTAAGCCTGTGCCAAGTGTATCGGCATCAGGGTTAAGATGAGTAAGTATTGTAATATTCTGAAATTGACTAAGTAGCCTCTCGACTTCTATAATGGAAGATGATTTATCTAGCACACTACTCTACTTTCATGGACAAGTCAATCCATGCAGATTGATGAATAATTGATCCTGAAGAGATAGCATCTACCCCTGTTTTAGCTATTTGCTTAATCGTATCAAGTGTTACGTTTCCACTAGCTTCTAGTAAGATATGAGGATAATGTTCATCACGGTATCTTACCACTTCACTTGTCATCTCTAAGCTCATATTGTCACACATCACAATATCTGCCCCTGCATGCATAGCACGTTTTACCATCTCTAAATCTTCACACTCTATCTCAACTTTAGAAGTAAAAGGTATCTTTTGACGAACCTCTTTCATAAAAGCATCTAAATCATCTATGGTTTTAAGGTGTGTATCTTTAAGCATTAAGGAGTCATCTAAGCCCATACGATGGTTTATACCACCACCACAACGTACAGCGTACTTTTCAAAAACTCTTAACAGTGGACGTGTCTTACGTGTATCTAGTAACTTTACCCCCGTATCAACAATAGCCTCCACATACTCTGCAGTTAAAGTAGCAATAGAAGAGGCATGAAGTACCATATCTAAAATAGAGCGTTCCAAAGAGAGTATAATCTTAGAGTCTCCACTTACAAATAGGAGTTTTTTACCTTTTGCAAAAGATTCACCATCTCTTACTTCCCACACAAGGCAAAGCCCATACATTTGAGCCAATACCTCTACATACTCACGCCCAGCAAAGATACCATCACTTTTAGCAATAATATACGCACGTATCTCCTTACTCTCGCTAATCCGAGAAAAGAGATCCCCTCTACCTACATCTTCTGTGATTAAATCTTTTATAAATTGTTCTTTTTGCACGGTTTATCCTTCTGACTTTTTAAGTATATATGTGTCAAACCATTTTGGAACATCTTCTGTTTGTAATGTTACTTCTCTTCCATCTACAATTTCAGCTAACCATACTTTATCTTCATTAGAATTATCAAAGATATAAGCTCTTGAAGAGTTTTTAACAGCTTGATGTAATAACTCAAGAGAACGATAATAACGACTCTTTATTTTTTCCTTTGGTACAGGATGACCACCCATCTTGACTCTATTTTCTACACGTAATATATTAATATAAGGATCTTGTGTAGCAATAAAATATAAATAAGTTCTATATCCTAATTCTTGAGCTTTTTTTAGAAACAAAACTTTATCAGGAGAAGACATCACTGTTTCAAAAGTAAAAGATACTTTTAATTCAAGTAATTTATGCCTTATAAAGTCTGCACATAGCGAAGCATAATAAGAGTTTATCTCAATATTTTTAAAGCTAATCTTTTGGTACTCAAATTCTAAAAGAGTAATTTCTTCTGCTAAATTGGCTTTTTGTACTAACCCATGAGAAGTAAAAAAAGTTTTTATCTCGTCAGTTGTTGTTTGAATATTGTATTTTGACATATCTAAATATTGATTTTCACAAATACTTTTTTCTATTTCATCTGCATTGATATAAATACCTAAAAGTTTTTTATCTATACTTCCATTTAAGGTACTCTTTCCACTACCATTTGGTCCTGCAAACATTCTTAATCGAGGGGTAATCATTCTAAAATTATCTTTTTACTCATATTTAGCTTTATCAAGGGTTCTATTTCTTTAATTTTTTTTCTATCACCATTTGTACATATTTCATAAATAGTATTATCAATAACCGTTATAACGCTATTACCATGTGCAACAGAGTTAGTATAAGCTTTTTTAAAAATCTCTTTTGCCATAATAGGAATATCTTTTTCTAAATTATCTATCTCTAATTCTGTACTAATTTTATAAGGAAGGTGATTAAATTTATCATTTAAAGTCTTATTTATTAGTTTCTCTTTTAGAGTCTTTTTTATTTTTTGTTCTCTCATTTTAATCCTTTTATTCAAGATTTCTTGAGTAATTTACTTCTCTCTACTTTACTGCTAACATACGTTCAAGTGCAAGATTTGCATATTTTGCTGTGTGTGGGGCAACTACTATCTCATTGATAGGTTTTTTATCTTCTATAGACTTTAGAGTGAGATAAAGGTCTTCAAGTGTTGTCTCATTCATCGTAGGACACTCAGGTTTGGTTGAGGAGAGTACATACGTGTTTCCTTTTCTCATACGGTTTACTAAGTTATACTCTGTTCCCACAGCTACTTTCTCTTGAGGGTCAAGTTCTGCTACGTACTTAATAAGTTGTGAAGTAGAACCTGAAAAATCTGATGCAGCAACTATTTTAGGGTCACACTCTGGGTGTACTGCTATTTTAATGCCAGGGTATTTGTTACGGTAAAAAGCTATATCATCAAGAGTAAAAAGTTGGTGAACTGAACAAAATCCGTTAAAACAGATAATATCTGCCTCTTTAGGGTCACACTCCTTACCCTCCTCTTCTAAACCGATAACACAAGACTTTAAGCCCATCTGTATCGCAAAGTTTTGTCCTAAACATCTATCGGGAACAAAGAGAATCTTTTTACCACTCTCTAAACCTTTTTCTATAATCTTAAATGCATTTGAAGAGGTACAGACAAGTCCACCCATCTCTCCTACTTTTGCCTTAACCGTCGCATCAGAATTTATGTATGTAATAGGTAATATATCATTTTTGGCAATACCACGCTCAACCATGTAGTTAACGGAGTCATCAAAATAAGAGCCATCTATCATACGTGCCATCGCACAACATGCAACTTTTGGCATAAGTACACGCTTCTTAGGTGCTATCACTTTAACACTCTGTCCCATGAATCCAACTCCACAGAAAACAACCCAAGGATTTTTATCAGCTTTACATTTACGTGCAAGTTCCAGACTATCACCTGTAATATCTGCCATTTCAAAAACTTCATCTCTTTGATAAAAGTGTGCTACAACTGTCACATCTAATGCTTGCTTCATTCTGTTTATTTCAGCTTTATAATCTATATTCATCTTCATCCTTCTATGGCTAGAACGTATTTTTACGCTAATAAGTGAGTAATTTTATCAAAATTCAGTTAAAATTGCAGTATAAATTTTAATTATGGAACAATACATGGACTTTTTATTTCACCAGAACATCATACTTTACCTTAGCGCGTATCTCTTATCAGGTATTCCATTTGGCTATCTTTTAGCAAAAAAATTTGCAGGAGTTGACATCAAAAATGAAGGTAGTGGTAACATCGGAGCTACAAATGTACTACGTGTAGTAAAAGAACAAGATCCTACACTAGCTAAAAAATTAGGAGCAGCTACCCTATTTTTAGATGCGATAAAAGGTGTTGTTGTTATTTTAATCGCTATGATGCTCAATGTACCTGAGAGTGTACTTTGGACACTAGCAGTTCTTGCGGTTATAGGACACTGTTTCTCTGCATTTTTATTTTTTGAAGGAGGAAAAGGTGTTGCTACTGGTTTTGGAGTACTTCTTGTTATGATGCCTATCCCTGCAATAATTGCTATAGTTATCTGGTTAGGTGCAAGTAAAGGATTAAAAATCTCTTCACTCTCTTCACTTATAGGTCTTGCTGCATTTCTTATAGCATCTTATATACTCTACCCTGAAGTACCAGGTATTGGTTCTCATGCACCTATTTGGATAATTGCACTTATTATTACATATAAACATATTCCAAATATCATACGCCTCTTTAACAAAGAAGAGGGAAAAGTTTAATGCATATACATATAGAAAATCTTACTTTTAAAGTAATAATTGGGTTATTAGATTCAGAACGTACTACTCCACAAAAAGTAATGGTGGATATGAATGCTTTTTATACTTATAACGATAGTGAACACTTTATTGATTATGCCAATATCACTTATCTTATAGAAAAAAATCTTTTAACTAGTAGATATAAGTTACTTGAAGAGGCCCTATTAGGGGTAATGACACTTATTTGTAGTACTTATCCTGCCATTAAAACCCTCTTTCTTAAAATCTCCAAACCAGATATTTTACCTAATTGTAATGTAGCAGTCAGTCATTCTTGGGACTTTTCTTAAAGTATTCTGTTTTAAATACAACAAAGCCTTTTTTTATGCTATAATATTAAATATAACTTAAAGATAAAGGTTTATTCATGAGAGTATTGATAATAGAAAAAGATGTTGGCTTAGGTAAGACCCTTTCTTCGTTGCTTGTAGAAAATGGTTATCAATGTGATAAAGCAGAAAACCTTGGTGATGCAAAATATTATCTTGATATAAGAAATTATGACCTAGTTTTATTTGCTTGGGAAGATGAGAATAATACAGATATAAATCTTATTGCAGAAATTAAAAAGAATGCTCACAAAACTTCAGTTATTCTTCTTTCACATAGTGGCAAAGATGGAGAGATACGTGCTTTACGTGCTGGAGCAGATGATTTTATCTTAAAACCACTTGACTATGATATATTATTGGTACGTATTGAAGCTAAACTTCGTTTTGGTGCTTCAAATATTATTGAAATAGAAGACCTTACTATTAATCCTGAAGAGGAGAAAATCATCTTCCAGGGTGAAGAGATAGAGCTTAAAGGTAAACCTTTTGAAGTTTTAACTCATTTAGCAATGCATAAAGATCAAATTGTCTCTAAAGAGCAACTGCTTGATGCTATTTGGGAAGAACCTGAGCTTGTAACTCCTAATGTCATTGAAGTAGCTATCAATCAGATTCGCCAAAAGATGGATAAACCACTCAATATTACGACTATAGAGACCGTAAGAAGACGTGGTTACCGTTTCTGCTTTCCAAAGAAAATTTCGTAATTTAAAAATGTAGAAGTCTAAAAGACTTCTACTTCCTCTCAATTACCCATTAAAATTCACCAAAAAAAGAAATTTAGCTTATTTTAAATAAAGCATAAGCTATCTTGGGTTATAACTCGTATAAATAACTTTAAGAGCATATTTAAAAAATAAATACGACTCAAAGAGAGGAAAAAATGGCACTTTTAATAACAGATGAATGTATTGCGTGTGATGCATGTAGAGAAGAATGTCCTAATGAGGCAATTGAGGAAAATGATCCTGTCTATCTTATAGATTCAGACAGATGTACGGAGTGCGTAGGTCACTTTGATGAGCCACAATGTATTGCAGTTTGTCCTGTAGATTGTATTATCTCTGACCCTGATAATGTTGAAAACATTGAAGAGTTAAAATTTAAGTTCAATAAACTAGAAAAAGAAGAGTAAAAGTATTTTCTCAAAATGAACTGCTATCTAAAGATATCAGTTCAGACTATTTAACAACAAAAACCTCCTTCTAAAATAAGCCTCCTATACATTTTAAATACTTTTCCATACTTAGGTATAGATAGATATCTAAAAGACTTTACAAGCTAGTCTGCTACACTTCAAAACTATAAGTAAATGTTGATATTTTAGAAAAGTTATTGTAATTAAATATAAGATTTCTCGTAGATAAAATTATTGAGGTCGAAGAGACCTCAATAGTATGCAAAGTTCTTAAAATTTACTTCCCATTGAAAATTCAAAAGTAGCAGTATCATCATCATGTTCTTCATCTAATGCATAAGCAAAGACTAGATTAATAGCTCCAAATGGTGATTGCCACTCTATTACAGCTCCTGTTGAAGATCTAGCTTCATCCCCAAATGATAAACTTCCTGTTGCAGTAGGAACATCATCAGAGCCAATAACTCCATAATCATAGAAGAATGCCAATCTCATTTTTGCTGCAGATGAAAGAGGAATACTTGCTTCAACTGTTGTTGAAAATCTCTCAGTACCTCCAATTCTATCTCCCAATATCTTAGGTGATAGTGAATAAGGTGAATATCCTCTAACTGAACCTATACCACCCATAAAAAGTCTCTCTGCTATAGGAATATACTCATCATTACCAGAGATAATTTTAGTATATCTTGCTTTATAACGTAAGATAAGGTCATAGTCTAAGATATCTTCCATACCGTAGTATACACCAAAGCGTATAGAAGTTTTAGTAAAGTCATCAAACTGACTATATCCTCTATCTATATTTTCTTGCTTCATATCCCCATCCATTTGTGCCATCTCAACACTGATTGAAGCGATATACCCTTCTCTTGGCATATAATAATCATCTGTGTTATCAAACTTTACACTTAAGAATCCTGAGACTTTTTCATATTGGTCAGCATAAAAAGTAACATCAATTCCGCCAGTTGGGTCATAATTATCATTATATGTAGATTTGTTATCTACATATCCTAAACCAAAAGAAGCATAAAAGTGTCTATAGAACTGTCTTCCTAAGGTTACAGACCCTCCTACTTGATCTTGAATATAGTCAATGTATTCATACTCTTTCTTGTAGAAACTCACCCCTAGACTATACATACTGTCCCATACTCTTGGATTAACAAATGACAGATTATAGTTAGTAGATATTTTTGAAATTTCAAATCCTAACGTAGCATTAATACCTGAACCAAATATATTTTTATCTGAAATTGAAGCATTTGCCATAATCCCTTCATAACTACCATATCCACCACCTGCAGATATAGTACCAGTAGAAGCTTCTGTTACTTTAACAAGAAGGTTAATCTTGTTTTCTGAAACTTTTTGACTTTTAATCTCCACTTTATCAAAGAAACCTGTTCTACCTAATGCACCCTTACTATCTTTAAGATCTTTAGCATTAAATATATCACCAGGTGCAAGATATATATAACGTCGGATAACTCTATCTTTAGTTGTGTCATTACCAGAGATAAGTACATCACTAATTGTTACCTTTTGCCCTGCATGAATCACATACTGAAGACTAACAATCTTCCCTTCTGTATTTTTACGCATTTTAGGAGAAACTTTTGCATTTGCATATCCAAGATTACCTGCTGCTATCTCTAGCTTTTTCATATCTTTTCTCATGCGTTCTATATTAAATACTTGTCCACTTTTTAAGGAAAGGTCTTCAAGTAATGTTTGACTATCTAGTCCTTCTATACTTTGAGAAAGTGAAACTTCACCTACTCTATACTGTACCCCTTCTCTAATCTGATAATCAACTTCTGCACTGTATGAACTATAATCAACACGCATCAATGGTTTACTTACATACGCATCTAAATATCCATTTTTCATGTAGGTCTCTTTAACTCTATATGCATCATATTCAAGTTGATCTACTTTTACTTCACCATTACTAAGCATTGGTAACCAACCCATTACATCTTCTTCTTGGTTAACAATACCCTCTTCTAATGTACTTTTATCTAACTTAGATGCACCAATAAAATTAAGCTTTTTAATTTTAATTTTTTCACCTTTATTTACATTAAAAACAACAGAAACAGCACCTTCACCTACAGCAGCTGTTTTTACTTCAACAACAGTATCATAACTACCTTGACTCTCTAATTGTGCAATCATATGTTTTTTCGCATTATTTACAAGTGCCTCATCATAAAGGTCACCTTTTTTAAGATTTAATGTTTGTAAAAGTTTATCACCATCATCACCATATCCTTTTACTTGAATATTGGCAATAGATGGTTTTTCTTTAAAATGATATACTAATGTACCACCATTTTTATCTACCCAAACGTCTTCAAAGTATCCTTGTTCAAAAAAATTCTTTATAGATTGATTAATCTTTGCACTATTCATATCATCACCTATACGAATATCAGAAATTTCTAGCGCATGACTTTTGGATAAATGTGCAAGTCCTTGAAATTTTATTTGCGTAACTTGCTGAGCTAATAGTACTGAACCCATAAGTGTGCATGAAAGAGCTATCTTTTTTATCATAATGAAAACCTTAATATAATTTGCTAATATTTTATCTTTATTTCAATAAGATACGCATAATATACTATGCAATCATGATATAATCATTTAAATATTTGATAAAGCATGTAAGGTTGATAGTATGGAAATAACTAAAGTTGGTATTGTAGGTCTTGGACTTATGGGTGGTTCATTAAGTATAGCACTTCAAGAGACTTCTGAGGATTTTTATTTTATAGGACTTGATCATAATGAAAAACACTGCCAACAAGCATTAGAGTTAAATCTTGTAGATAAAATAGTTTATACTTTAGCAGAGATAAGCCTATGTGATATTGTTTTTTTAACTATACCTGTTGATGGTATTATCGCTATCTCAAAACAGTTTGACACACTACCTAAAGAGTGTACTATCATAGACTTAGGAAGTACAAAAGAAAAAATCTCTACTTCTATTCCAAAAGAGATACGAGAAAACTTTGTTACTGCCCACCCTATGACAGGAACAGAAAAATTTGGTCCATTAGCTGCAGTATCTGGTCTGTACAAAGAGAAAGTTGTTGTTTTATGTGACATGCAAAAAAGTGGCACTCATCAACAAGAAGTGGCAAGGAAACTTTTTTCAAGTATAGATATGAAACTTGTTTTTATGGAAGCAAAAGAGCATGACAGACATGCTGCATTTATCTCACATATGCCTCATGCATTAAGCTATTCACTAGCAAATGCCGTCATAAAACAAGAAGCATCTGAGAGTATTATTAACCTAGCAGGTGGTGGATTTAGAGACATGAGCCGTATAGCAAAATCTTCCCCTACCATGTGGGAAGATATCTTTAGACAAAACAAAGAAAATGTACTTGAAGCCATAGAGACTTTCCAGACAGAACTTAAGAAATGTCAAGAGATGGTTAAAAATGAAGAGTGGGAAAATCTAAACCATTGGATGAATGATGCCAATAGCTTACATGATATTTTGTAATCTTACACCCTATAACCTGTATTTAAAAGTAACCAACACTTCAACTTCTTTGTTTACTGTTTTTTGTATAACCTCTTTAAGACGTAACTTTTCATTTTTATTTAAAATACCAGATGCAACTACTTCACAGTAAACTTCATCTACCTTTTTTCGTTGAACAAACTCAATATGCATCAGTTTTACTTTATGTTCACCTACATTAAATTCTAAATTAGAGAGTATTTTTTGTATCCGTACATCTTCTCTCATCTTTTCAAAAGAGCTATAAAGAGGAATAGCCACTATTATAACAATAGCCATCCATGTTAAAAGCCCTTTTTTAGCTACATGTATAGGTGAAAACCCTAGCATTACAAATGTAAATGCTCCAGCAAAGACGATACCTACAAGGTTGGTAATAAAGAGTAGAAATGAGGTAGAGAACATATGCCAATCTGCCCAACCAAGCCCAATACCAGCAACTGCTATAGGAGGAACTAATGCCACGGCAATAGCCACACCAGCTAAAGAACCTAGTATCTTTTCATTACTCTTTGCATACGCAGCAGCAGCTCCTGAGACTATGGCAACAAAAAGATCTAATATCGTAGGAGAGAGTCGTCCTGACATTTCAGAAGTAAGTTGTTCTATAGGCGTAAAATATGCAATCGTCGCAGAGGTCAACAGTACAGCAAGAACCCCCACAAAAATAGTCTTTGCTCCACCTAACTGTAAGTCATGGTCTTGTCTTAACACACCCATGCTCAAACTTACAATAGGCTGCATAAGAGGTGCTAAAAGCATAGCTCCTATAATGACTGAACTAGAGTTAATAAAAAGCCCAAGAGTAGCTATCATTGTAGCAAAAATAAGAAGTATCATAAAGGTGGAGCTTGCCCTACTCTCTTCTCTTAAGTTTGCAAAAAGTGTAGCATACTGCTCTTGACTTGCATGAGAAAATAGAGGAATAGACTTACTTAAATAAACTGCACTCTCTTCATCTTTAGGCAGATGCTCTATCTTTACACTATCTTTACCATTACTCGCTTGTTTCTGTTTTTCCCAAAACTTCTCTCCTACACTAAGGGATAGTACCTTCTTTTCTGTTTTAAGTTCTATAGGTGTTTGCTGTTTTATCTCTGAATCAATAATCACGTTAAGAGGTCTCTCTGATTCTATTTTTATCTTACTACTGCGTATAAAACCTACAGATTTAGGCAAACGTTTTGGTGTCCACTTAGAGACAAGTGAGTTAAATAGATAACCCACGTATTGCAATATTGATATAGGTGCTAATATGACTAAAGAGAGTTTACCATCTAATGCGTTGATCTCTTGAGAGATAAGTTTAGAAGCAAATGTTGCATTACTGTACTCTAAACCTACTAACCCTATGGCTGAGAACTTTATCTCATTCTCTTTTGCATCTGTTAGTTTCATCTTTGTATGGTGTAACTCTTTCACTTTAGCCATCGTATGGAAAAAAAGTTTTATACGTGCAAAAAAAGATTTCTCTTTAAGTGAAGTGTCAAATGAATCTAATGGAGGAGCATCACCTATTACCACTTCTTGTAAAACTATCTCATTATTACAGAAGAGTACATCTATCTTCTCATTAGATGGTAGGATTGCTTGAGCAATACTCTCTTTAAGTTTAGAGGGTAGGTCAAATGTTTTGATAAGCTCTTTTTGTTTAGGTAAGGGTACGATACCTATACTTTTATCATAACTCAAAGCCAACGCTAAAACCTCTTTTATCTCTAAAAGCGTTCCTGAGACAAGCATATGAGAGAAGTTATCTAACTCTACACTACACATTTTAGATAACTTTATATACGCTACTTTTTGCTCTTGAAGTTCTACTTTTATTTGATGTAAATACTCCTCTTCCACTGTTCCGTAGAAATATGCGATATTTGATATACTCACTTTATTTTCCTTCTATTGTAAAACTATACACGAAATCAAATCTCTATAACTATCTAAAGAACCTATATTATCCCTACTTTTTGTACTTTTCAACTAACTGTTTTAACAACTTTTTGTCAATTATTATATTTTTATCTCCATTCTTCTTTGCATACAATTTTCGTACCATCTCTTCTGCTTTAGCATCATCACTAATGTGTGCATAAAGTATTTTGAGTGCTTCTGACTCTTTAAATGGACTTTGTGTTCTTTTCCATTTATTGCTTAATAGATACTGGAATAAATACATACTTAACAGACCTAAAATAAAGGCTAAAACTAACATCCACCATGCTACACTTTTTTGCTCTACTATTTTTGTTACTACTTTCTCTTTGACTAAAGATTGTTGATTCAAATTACTCTGCACGTGACCTTTTGTATCTGTACTATGGGTAACAGCAGAGAGACTCTTTTGAGGTGCAACATTAACAGTATAAGAAGGTATCTGTAAATGGCTTACTTTAGAAGTTTTTATGTTATATACAGAGATGTCATGTGCAGGTATCTCAAAATCCTCTTCTGAAATAAAAACAAAACTTTTTGTAGCACTACTCTCTAACACACCATTAACTAAACGACTCTCTACCTTTGCTTCATCACTGTAAATCGTGACTCCATCTATCTCATAATTGGGAAATTCAAAGTCTTCAAGACTCCCCTTACCTTTTATTATTACCGTAAGATTTACAGGTTTATTGGCTTTTACACTATTTTGATCTAAATTACTTTTTAGAGTAAAGTCTCCTACTAAGTCTGTCTCTACTGGTTGTTCTTTAACTTCTATATCTAAAGTGTTAGAAGCAATAGGTGTCCAATCTATTCCAAAAAATCTACCAAACATATCACGTCTACTAGTATCTGCTAACCCTATTTTAGCACTAGCACCATCTAAGGTAAAATTACCTTTAGTTTTAGGTGTAAGCACATATTGTATTTTTGTTACTTGATAATTTCCATCTCTATAGGCATTCTCATGTGGTACCTCTTTGACAAAGAAACCTTTAAACTTAGGTTTCGTGTATTGTGGATTATCTGAGAGTCTTATGCCATTTTGTAGAGAAAAATATACAGTAACTACAAAAGCTTCCCCTACTACTACAGAACTTTTATTTGTCTTCATAGTTAAGAAAAACTTACTATTATTGCTACTCTTTACAGCTGATGCTTTTATCACTTTTATCGCTATGGGGTCTGTTTTATACTCTGAGCCATCTATCTTCACTGTGTAAGATGGAATCGTCATACTCTTTTCAGGAATAAATGTCAAAGATAGAGTCGTTGTATATTTACTTTCAAAATTACCATTACTGTAGCTATGTGAACTACTTTGTCCTTTATGCCTACCTAATACTTGTGCTTTATTTACTTCTACAATATTGGGAAATTCTACATCATCACCCGTTGCTACAAGATGAAGCTTTACAGGATTTCCTTGCACTACTTCAGTGTTTGAAACTGTTGCAGTTACACCTACTGCATATAAAAATTGAAAAGTTGATACTATGATTAAAAGTAATTTTACTATAAATTTACCACGGATTTGCATCTTCACTCCTTTTAGTTTTTTTATTTTCACCCATCTGATACATCATCACAGGCATTTTCTTTTGTCCCATTTTCTTAAGAAGCCTTTGAAGCTCTTGCTCTTTAAGCTTCTCTTCTTTACTCATTTTCTTTGGCTCTTGAGATTTAGCTACGTCTTTTTTACCTTTTTCATCTTTAGGCTTTTTCTTTTTATCTTTACTATCTGACTTCTTTTTATCACTCTGTTTTTTCTTATCGCCTTTTTTATCACCTTTCTTAGTATCTTTATCTTGTTTCTTCTTGTCTTTATCTTTTTGATTCTTTTTATCACTCTGTTTTTTTTGCTTCTCATCGTTTTTATCGTTTTTTTTATCACTCTTTTTATCTTGCTTTTTTTTCTTATCTTTATCTTGTTTCTTTTTGTCTTTATCTTTTTTATCTTGCTTCTTTTTCTCTTCTTCTTTTCGCTTTTTCTCTTTTTTTGCAAGTTCTAGGTTAAACTTTGTCTCATCATCAGCTTTAAGCTTTAAAGCATCTTCATAATATTTTATCGCTTTATCTAACTCTTTTTTTTGAAAATGAGCATTACCAAGATTATGTAATCTTGTTGCTTCATCTACACCTTTAGCGTTTTTATACGCTTTTATCGCTTCATCATACTTCTTTGCTTTATAGTAAGCATTACCTTTATCGTAAGATTTTTGAGGTGAATTTGTATTTATGCTCTCTAAGAGTGTTACACTCTTAGCATAATCTTTAGCTTCATATGCTTTTTTTGCCTTATCTATGGTTTGAAAATCTGTTATTCCTGCTTCTACTTGTACAAAATACAAAACCATTAATATCGATACTATAAACTTCATACTTCTCTCCTTCTAGGCATAGAACTTAAAGAGATAAGAAGTAGAAATAGTCCAGTAGCTAAAGGGTAATAAAATATTTCATCTCTTTGCTTAACCATCACTTCACCCTGCTGTTGATTTTTGTATTTTGCACGTATCACGGAGACTAGCTCTACTATATCTTTTTTACCATTACTTGCAACTACATACGCTCCACCATTCTCTTTAGCTATTTCACCTAAAGCGTCATTACGTTGTGTAATTGCAATAGTTCCATCTTTTTTACTCAAAGGTTTTCCATCTTGAGTAAGTACTGGAGCCCCTTGTGTTGTACCTACAAGTACAACGTAAAGGTCTATATCATTAGCTTTTAAAAGTTCCGAAAAACCCTCTAACGCTTTTTTATCTCCCCCATCACTAAACAGAACCATTATTTTAGGTTTTTTCTTCTCTAACAAATTAGAAGCAAACTCACCTAGAGCCATAAAGTCTGTTGACCCCATGTTTATGTATGAGTCATCTACCCCTTCAACCATCTGCTTTAGAGTATCTTTATCACTCGTAAAAGGTGCAAGTACAAAAGGGCTATAAGCAAAAGCTAAAACAGATATTTCATCACTAGGCATTAGATCAAATAAAGAGGTTATCTTCTTTTTTGCAAACTCTAAACGGTTAGGAAACTGATCTTCACTACGCATAGAACCTGAAATATCTAGCCCAACTAAAAGACTTAAACCTTTTACTGCTACTTTTTGTTCACCTTTTTCTACCACTGGTCTTGCAATGGCAACTATCATTAAAAAAATAGCTACAAACATCAGTACATTACGTACAACAACTGGCATACTCTCATCAGCTGCACTCAATCGCTTAAGCACTTTTTCATCAAATATACGTGAAAGGTGCTCTTTATTCGTTGTAATCAAAAAAGCAAACAATATAAAAGGGACAATCAATATCCAAAACAGATATGGGTGTACAAATGTCATCTATACTCCTTTTGAAGATCTAAAATAGATAAATAACAGTAAACTCAAAATAGCCAAAAAGAGTGGATAGGTATAGTAATATGTATATTGCACAATCTTTTTATCATCTATTTTAGTTACTTCTAGTTTGTTTATCTCTTCATAAATCATTGAAAGCGTTTTAGCATCTCTTGCTCCATACGCTTCACCTTTTCCTGCCTTTGCCAACGCTTGTAAGTACTTACCGTTATAATCACGTTGACTTCCTATTCCAATAGTATAGAGTTTAATATCTCTTTTTTCTATCATGCTTTTAAGTTCAGCAAAAGGGACTTTACTCATGTTATCTATACCATCTGTAAGTAAAATAGCTATTTTAGATTTAGCTTTACTTTTACTAAGTATGTTGTAACTTTGAACTATAGCATCGTTAATAGCAGTTCTTTTCCCTGCCATACCTAACTGTTGCATCTTTGTAAGATTTTTTAAAAACTTTTTTTCAAATGTAAGTGGGGAGGAGATAAATGCTACATCGGCAAAAGTTACCATCCCTAAACGGTCATTCTCTCTTTTATCTATAAAATCTACTACCACCTCTTTAACTACATCAAATTTATTTTTATAAATATCATTAGCATCAAATCCATATTGACGCATAGAGTCACTAGCATCAATAATAAGCACAATATCTCTACCCTCTTTCTTAGAGTTACTATAGGTTTTTGTCATAACAGGAGAAGCTAATGCTACAATAGCTGATACAATTCCTATCCATTTAAGCCATCCTAAGAATGAACTTTTGCTACTACTACGTGCTAAAAGTTGTTCTACATGAGGAAAATAGATAGCTCTACTACGCTCTTTGCACCATTTGGAACAGATCAAAAAGAGCAACACTACACCTAAAACTAATGGGTATTCAAAACTAAACTGATTCATCTGTCACCTGCACAAATAAGTTAAAACGTTTACGTGTCTCTTCATCTATACTCTCTACCTCTTTTTTATATTTATACTGTTCAAGTAGAGGTTCTAACTGTTCAAAAAGTTTTTCCCTTCTCTCATCTGTTGCAAGAAGTCTTGCATAATAAGTTGCTTCATAAGCAGATTTTTTTGTATCTTTCCACTCTATCTCTTTTAGTTTTATTAAGTAACCTTTAGCAAGATTCTCTTTACGATTATCCCAAAGTTTTTTACCAATAAAAAAAAGTGTCCCTACAACAATAATAGATGTGAAAATAATTAATCCCCAGTACATATAATAGGAATTATCTGGTATCTCAAGTAAAGGTTTAATATCTTTTAATTGTTCTGTAATATTATTATCCATTATTTATCCTTATCTCATACTCTTCATAAGTTTTACATATGGTTCTTCATGGGTATAAATCTTAGTGAAACGTATACCATGTTTTTTAAACTGTTTATAGAGTGTTTCATCATTATCATTAAGAGCTTTTTTATACTTTTTAAGTGTCTGACTATCTATATTTCCTTCAAAACTTCTCTTACTCTCCATATCTATAAGTCTAAGATATCCTAACTCTGAAGGGTCTTCTTCAAATTTATCTCTTACAATAATGGCAAACACATCATGTTTTTTACTTAAGAGTTTTAAGTCTATATCACCTATAAAATCAGACAGAATAAACAGTAATGACTTCTTTTTAAGCCGCTTATGAAGCGTCTCTACTAACATCTTAAAGTCACTCTCTTTTCCTATGGGACTAAAGTTCATCGTATCTTCAACTGCTTTATGTACAGAAAAAAGTTTTTTACTTGCTTTACTTATCTCGTAGAGTTTATCTGCAAAAAGTATATGAGAAAAAAGGTCTGTATTTTTTACTACTGAAAATCCCAATATCCCTGTAATCTCAGCGATAAGTTCCGACTTCTGCTTTACTGTACCAAAATAAGTAGATCCCCCTAACATAGTTACAACTGTAATGTTAAGCTCACGCTCTTCTTTGTAAACTTTTACAAAGGGTTTACCTAGTTTTGCTGTTGTTTTCCAATCTATTTTACGAACATCATCACCATAAACATACTCACGCAACTCTGCAAACTCAAAGCCTTCACCTTGAAATAGTGATGCGTTATTACCAAGCATGTCACCATAAACCTGCTTTTTGGTTTTTAAAATGATTTTTTTTGCTGCTTTGTTCAAATGCTTATACCTCTTATCGGTGGATAAATCCAACCTATATATTATTTATACATAGGGCAGATAAATTTAATATATTGTTCTCGTGTAGGGTGGATTTACCCACCACATATACAAAACCTATGGTATCGGTACTGATGCCAATATTTTCTCTATAATTATATCTTGGGTAACACCCTCAGCTTCTGCTTCATAAGAGAGAATAATTCTATGACGTAGTATCTCTTTAGCAATGTATGCTATCTCAATAGGAGAGACATAATCTTGCCCTTTAAGGTAAGCAATAGCACGTGAAGCTTTATACATATCTATACTTGCTCTTGGACTTGCTCCAAACTCTATAAAGGATTCAAGCTCTTCTAAGCCATAAGCTTTAGGGTCACGTGTAGCAGATACAAGTTCTATAATATAACGCTCTATCTCCTCATCCATATGGACTTTTAATGCCTCTTCTCTGATGGTGTTAAGATCTTCTAACGTTGCTACTTGCTGAATGCTTTCAAAACTGTTGTTTGCTACACGTCTTGCTATCTCTAACTCTTCTTCTTTAGTGTTGTAGCCTACTACTACTTTTAGCATAAATCTGTCTAATTGTGCTTCAGGTAGCTCATAAGCACCCTCTTGCTCTACTGGATTTTGTGTCGCCATAACTAAAAATGGTAAGTCAATCTTGAAACTCTCATCACCAATAGTAACTTGTCTCTCTTGCATCACTTCAAGTAGTGCAGACTGCACCTTCGCAGGAGCACGATTTATCTCATCTGCTAGTAAAAGGTTTGTAAAGATAGGTCCATGCTTGATTTTAAATGTGTTAGTAGATGGGTCATAGATTTCTGTACCTATGATATCTGAAGGAAGGAGGTCAGGTGTAAACTGTACACGTTTAAAGTTTAATCCTAAAGTCTTAGCTAATGCATTTACTGCAGTAGTTTTAGCTAACCCAGGCACACCCTCTAAAAGTATGTGACCACGACAAAGAAGACCTGCTAAGAGTGCTTCTACCATTTTATCTTGTCCTACTAGAACTTTAGCAATTTCTGTTTTAATATTTTCAATAATTTGGCTCAAGTAATTCTCCTAAATATATATGAGAGAAGTATACTTTGGTGAAGTTAATTAAAGGTTAATAATATTCACCAATGACTAAATTAATTTTTCTATTTTTTCACCTAATTCTACTAAATTAAAAGGTTTACCTACAAAGTCATCTGCCCCTACCTGATAGGCTTCATCCTCTAAAGTATGTGCTGCGGTAAGAAAAATAACTGGTATATGTTTTGTTCTATCATCACTTTTTATTTTTCTACATACATCAACACCACCCATATCTGGCATTATAATATCAAGGACAATAAGGTGAGGTATCTCCTCTTCTAAACTCTCTAGTGCATCTACTCCATTTAGAGCAACACTTACATCATATTTTTTACTCAACAAATTTAACAATATTGTAATATTTAATTCATTATCATCTACAACTAGTACTTTTTTCAACTTATTTCCTCTATTATTTTTATGGCTTCTTTAAACTTATACTTGTTTAACAATCTCTTAATATCTTCTAATTCATCTTCATAGATTTCTGGTAAATCATACTGACTTAACTCTTCAACCAACTCTTTACATATTAACGCTTTTCGTTTTTTTGCATAGACTAACATATTTTGTAGTATAACATCTAACTGATCTTTTGCTATCTCATTTTTTTCTATTGCTTTTAAGTCACTAGAGTTACTTGTAAATACTTTGTTAATAGAATAAATCAGATTATTAAGTCTTACCTCATATTGACTCACTAAGGGCATTAATGTTATTTCACTTTCTTCTTCTTGAAAGGCAGTATCTAATAAATTTGCCAACCTATATAGTGCTACAGCTCCAATATTTCCTGATGTTCCTTTAATATCATGTGCTAATTTTGAAGCTTCTATATTATTAGATGTATTTATAAACACTTTAAACTTAGAGACTGAGTCTTTATAGAGTTTACAAAAGTCCAATAAAATATTTTTGTAGAGTAGAGCATCACCACCTACTCTTTCCATACCATCTTCTACATTTAACATTTTAATAAGAAGTATCTGCTTTAGGATTTCCTCTTTTTTATCATTTTCTTCTTTTAACTTCTTGTTCTTAGCCTCATCTTGTTGTGGCTCTTTTTGTATTTCTGGTATATCTACTTTTACTGTCAAATATTTTAATAACAACTTATATAGTGTATCAACATTAATAGGTTTTCCTAAATGCTCTTGCATTCCCGCTTCTTTAGCTTTATCAATATCTTTTTGCATTGCATTTGCTGTTAATGCAATAATAGGAATATGATCATAGTCACTACTATTACGAATCTGACGTGTAGCTTCATACCCATCCATTTTAGGCATATTAATATCCATAAGAATCATTTCTATATTCTTATTATCATTTAACTGTTCTAATACTTCTATACCATCATCAACAATAATGATTTTGATACCTGTATCTTCAAAAAGACCAGCTATTACAGTTTGATTTATTTTATTATCTTCTGCAATTAAGATAGTACTACCCTCTAAACAGAGAAGATCTTTTTTAGTTAATTTATCTGATTTTACAACTCTTTTCAAATCTTTTTGAGTAAAAAGTTCCACAATAGTAGTAAAAAGCATCTGTTGATTAAAAGGTTTAGCTAGATTTCCATGAATAGGTATAGTATTAAATTGATTCTCTGTCATAGACTGAAAACCTTTTTCCATTAAAATAATTTTAGCTTGACAATTTTCTTTTATATAATTACTATCGCATAGTGCCATAATCTCACTATCTATAAAAATAATATCAAATGTATTATTTAAAATAAGCATTTTAGCTTCTAATTTATTGGAAGCTTCAAGTGCAACAAATTGAAAATATTTTAGCATATCTATAAGTGCTGCAGAGGTTTGAGCATTACCATCAACTATCAATACTTTTTTATGCATAAGGCTACGTGAAGGTAAACGGTAACTTCTACGTTCAAGTTGTTTTGTCTCTATAGTAAAGATAAAACGACTCCCTTTACCATACTCACTCTCTACCCATATCTTACCACCCATAAGCTCTACAAGTTGCTTAGAGATAGTTAATCCTAAACCAGTACCACCATATTTTCTACTAGTCGAACTATCTGCTTGGGAAAATGATTTAAACAGTTTACTTATCTGTTCATCTGTTAATCCAATCCCTGAATCTATCACTTGAAATTCTAAAAAAGTTTTATCATCATCTGTAATAATCATCTTACTTTTTAATATTATTTCACCTTTATCTGTAAACTTCACAGCATTATTCATAAGGTTAATAATCACTTGACCTAAGCGAAGAGGATCTCCCTCTATCATGGCAGGTACATTGTTTTCTATATTAAATACAAGTTCAAGCCCTTTCTCTTTGGCTTTTCCACCTATCATATTGGCTACATTATCTAGGGTAGTATTTAGATTAAACGGTATATTTTCAATATCAAGCTTTCCTGCTTCTATTTTAGAAAAATCTAAAATATCATTAATAATCCCAAGTAGAAGCTCACCTGAATTATGAATTTTACTTACATAATCATACTGTTTTTCATTTAGGGAAGTATCCATCAGAATATGACTTAACCCGATAACTGCATTCATGGGTGTTCTTATCTCATGTGACATATTGGCTAAAAATTCATCTTTTGCCTTTGTAGCACTCTCTGATTTTTTTATAGCAACTTCAAGCTCTTTCCTATATATATGCTCAATCTCTTCAAAGTGAAATCGTCTTGATGCTTTATAAAGTGTTTGAAGAAAATGCTGCTCTTCTACAGGCTTTAGAAGAAAAAAACTAATACCCATATTGATAAGTTCCACAAGCAGTTCACTTTGATTATGTGCAGAGTTAATAATAATAATTTGATCTTCATTTAACTCTAATATCTTTTTACTCATCTCTACACCATTACCATCAGGCATGGCTATATCAGTAATAATCAAATCAGGGTATTTATTAAACTCATTTTTATACTCAATATAGGTTTCTAACCCTTCTACTCCATTTTTAGCAATGATAATTTTTTGAAAGAATTCTTTTAGTAATTCTGACATTTCATCACGAACTGCTTTATCATCTTCAACATAGAGTATGGTAAG
>JAMOTA010000027.1 GCA_027068435.1 Sulfurovum sp. | reverse complement strand
CTATGTCGATACCAACTTAGATGCACTTGTAGAAGAGATAGAAGAAGTACAGAAAACAAGACAAAAAGAGCAATAGTGCATTTAGTTTTAAGTGGTGAAGGAAATAGTGATTTAGGAAAAATCTCTTATGCTTCTACTGAGTTTATCCCTGCTTCTATGTATTATCTGATTGATAAAATTATTGAACAAAAGTTAAGCTACTCTTTTTATGAAACCTGCCCTGATTCAATTACTTTTATTCCTAAAATAAAGTTAGGTGAAATTGCTAAAGAGCTAAAAAAAGGGAAAAAATTAAAGATACCTCATACAGGTAAAAAGAGTAAAAAAGAGACAGCATATTTTTTGGTTAATGCAATAACTCTAGCTTATATAGCAAAAGAAAAATCTGAAAAGTTAGCAGATGAAGTCATAGCTATATTATTTAGAGATTCTGATGGTACGTGTAGTACATCAAAAGGTATGTGGGAAGATAAAGTTATATCTATAGAAAATGGTTTTAAATTAGGAAATTTTACTAAAGGTATAGCTATGGTTCCTAAGCCTAAATCTGAAGCTTGGTTACTTTGTGCTTTAAAAAAGACACCTTATATAAACTGTAATACATTAGAAAATAGATCAGGGAATGATAACTCAGAAAACCCACTTAAAGAAGAATTAGAGGCTTTAAGTATAGAATATTCTGAGATTAATGAGATGATTAAAAATGGGTCTATAGATATTACTAAAATAGATATGTCAAGCTTTAAAGCTTTTTATACAAAGCTCAATGCATTACTTTAAGTATATGTTTTAACATCTCTTTCCTCGTAAAAAGTAAATAAAGTGTTAATATAAGAAATAGTACGAAAGAGAAATATAATAAATGACAAACAAACAATACCAAGAAAAAACAGACACCCTTAAAAAATGGGCATACGCCTATTATGTTGAAGACAATCCCATTGCTACAGATGAAGAGTATGACACGCTTTACCATGAAGTTTTAGACTATGAAAATGCTCACCCAGACAAGGTGCTTTTGGACTCTCCTACTGCTCGTGTGGGGGGTGTGGTGCGTGAGGAGTTTTCTAAGGCGAAGCATATTAAGCGTATGTGGAGTATGGAAGATGTATTTACTACTGAAGAGGTGCAAGAGTGGTTAGACAGAACGGTAAAAAATGTAGGAGAGTGTAGCTACTTCTGTGAGCCTAAGTTTGATGGGGCTAGTATGAACCTACTGTACAAAGAGGGTAGTCTTGTTCGTGCCATTACACGAGGGGACGGCGTAGTTGGTGAAGAGGTTACCGATAATGTACGTACCATACGCTCTGTACCTCTGAGCATAGACTACAAAGAAGAGATAGAAATACGTGGAGAGGTAGTCATACGTAAAGATGATTTTGACATCATCAACCGTGAGCGTGAAGTAGAGGGGGAACAAACTTTTGCAAACCCACGTAATGCAGCAGCAGGCTCTTTACGACAGCTAGACTCTAGTATTACAGCTAAAAGACGGCTTGTTTTTTACCCTTGGGGTTTAGGTGAAAACAGTTTAGAAGAGTTAAAACTTTCTCAGAAGATGGACTTTGTTTACAAACAAGGTTTTATTAAACCACCTTATGCACAAGAGTGCAATAGCATAGAAGAGATAGAAGCTTTTTACCATAAACTCATAGCCCTACGAGATGAGATACCTGTCATGATGGATGGTATGGTTGTTAAGGTAGATGAAGTAAGCCTACAAGAGGAGTTAGGCTACACCGTAAAAGTACCTAAATGGATGTGTGCTTACAAGTTCCCTGCTGTAGAGAAAGTGACTAAGGTTAATGCCATTACCATTCAAGTAGGGCGTACTGGTGTACTCACTCCCGTAGCAGAAGTAGAACCAGTAAACCTAGATGGAGCCATGATAGCCCGTGCCACTCTACATAACTTTGACGAGATAGAACGTAAAGGTTTGATGGTAGGCGACAGCGTTATACTCATACGCTCAGGTGATGTGATACCTAAGATAACCAAAGTGCTTACAGACAGACGCGATGGCTCACAACTTGCCATAGAACGTCCTACACAGTGTCCTACTTGTCACTCTGAAGTGTTAGATGAGGGGACGCTCATCAAGTGTCAGAACTTGGACTGCCCAGATAGAGTGGTAAACTCCATCATACACTTTGCTAAAAAAGGGTGTATGAACATCGATGGGCTAGGCTCTAAAATAGTAGAGATATTGGTTAAAGAAGAGAAGATAAAAGACATTTTAGGGCTGTACCATCTTAAGTATGAAGATATGGAGGGGATGGAAGGCTTTAAAGAGAAACGTATTAATAAACTTCTTGATGCTATAGCCGATACAAAAAGCGTACCATTACACAGACTCATCTCTGCTATGGGTATAGAACACATCGGAGAGGTAGCAGGTAAGTCACTTGCTTTAGAGTTTGGGCTTGGCATAGTCGATGCTACATTAGAGCAAGTCGTAGCCATAGACGGCATAGGCGAAGAGATGGCAAACTCTCTGTTAGAGTTTATGCGTGTCAACCATGACTTTGTCTTAAAGCTGTTCGATGAAATCGAACCTACGGTAGAAGAGAAAGTAGAAGCCAAAGAGAACCCCTTTAAAGACAAAACAGTAGTACTTACTGGTTCTATGTCAGTAAGCCGTGGAGTAGTTAAAGAGATGTTAGAGAAGCTTGGAGCAAAAGTAAGTGGCTCTGTAAGTAAAAAGACAGACTTTTTGGTTTACGGAGAAGATGCAGGGTCTAAGTTTACTAAGGCTGAGAGTTTGGGTGTGAAAACTTTGACTGAGGATGAGATGAGAAAATTAATTTGACTTTATTAACAATAAAACTTGTTTTTTATAAATAAAACCAAACTTTATTGTGATAAAGAACCGTATACGTTGACTCTATAGTTAAAACCAGTTATAATAAACCAAATTTAAAAAAATGGTTTTCAGGGTTTAAATGGCTAAGAATATTATAGAAAAATCACCGTTTGTATTTCATCATGAACTATTGTCTAATGATTTATTTGATGCAGATTATATTTTACGCTATAAAGAAGTAGATGATAAGGGGAAGTATCTTTATTGGGATCAACTCAAATGGCGTATAGATGAAAATGATGATGCAAAAAAAGCTTGGTATGCTACAAAGTGGGCGAGAAATAGACTTTTAAAGACAATACCTTTGCTAGATAAAAATGCTAAATATTTTAATTTTTGTATGCCCGATACACTACAAGCAAAACTATTTAAAATATCAAATTTGGCTGGACAGGGGATTATTCCTCATCACTCTATTAAAAGTCAGTATCTTATATCTTCACTTGTAATGGAAGAGGCGATAAGTAGTTCTCAATTAGAGGGAGCATCTACCACGAGAAAAGTAGCTAAAGAGATACTTGTATCAGAGAGAAAACCTAAAACACAAGATGAGCAGATGATTGTCAATAATTATTTACTTATGAAAGAGATACAACTCTGCAAAGATGAAGAGCTATCTGTAGATATGATTTTAAACCTGCATAAAATTGCTACTAAAGGTACACATGATAATGACAATGTAGCAGGTGAACTTAGAAAAAGTGATGATATTGTTATTATGGATGTGGATGATAATGTTTTACATCAGCCACCTCTGTTTTCTGAGTTACCTAAAAGATTACGTAAGTTATGTGATTTTGCTAATGAGAAGCACACTGGAGAAGAGGGTAGTATATTTATTCATCCTATTGTTAAAGCCATACTATTGCACTTTATGATTGGGTATGAACACCCTTTTTCAGATGGGAATGGTAGAACGGCTAGGGCTTTATTTTACTGGATTATGTTAAAAAATGGATTTGATTATTTTGAATATATTTCTATAAGTAAATTTTTAAAAGAAGCACCTAAAAAGTACAGTATATCATACTTATATAGTGAGATTGATGATAATGATTTGACTTATTTTATTTACTATCAGGTTGACATTATATTAAGAGCAATAGATGATTTACTTGCGTATTTACAAAAGAAAAGTGTAGAATATGAAGAGATTACAGATATTTTAAAAGATTCGTATTTAAATGAACAGTTAAATTTTGTACAAAAAAATATTATAAAAAAAGCAATGAAGCATCCAGGTAGAGTCTTTACAGCTCTTGAAATATCAGCAGATTATGATATCGCTCCTACTACAGCAAGAAAATATCTGAATGCATTAGTATCGTATAAGATACTTGCTAGTTATAAAGATGGTAAAACTAAAGCATATATTGCACCTGCAAACTTACATGAAATAATAAAGGCAAACTAAATGAGATTAGATAAATACTTAGTAGAAGAGGGTTACTTTGAGAGCCGTAATCGTGCACATGATGCTATAAAATCGGGTAAAGTAAAAGTAAATGGTAAAGTACCTAAAGTCTCTACTAAAATAGATGAGAAATCTTCTGTAGATGTAGAAGATGAGAAGTTTTATGTGAGTCGTGCTGCAAGAAAGTTAGAGAATTTTTTAGCAGAGTACCCTATGGATTTTAAAGGAAAACGAGCTTTAGATATAGGTTCTAGTACAGGGGGCTTTGCTCAGATAGTACTTGAAAATAGTGTAGAGACGCTTAGTTGTGTCGATGTAGGTAAAAATCAACTACATATCTCTTTACGTCAAAATGAAAAGCTCTCTTTGTTTGAAGAGACTGATATACGTGAGTTTGAGAGTGCAGAGGGGTTTGAACTTATCACTTGTGATGTTTCGTTTATCTCTATTTTGAAGATAACAGATGACATAGATAGACTCAGCCAAAATGGTACAGATATAGTGATACTTTATAAGCCACAGTTTGAAGTCGGTAAAGATGTAAAACGTGACAGTAAAGGGGTCGTTCAAGATATTGATGCTATAGCTAGACGTAAAGAGGAGTTTGAGGCTGAAGCAAAGAAGTTAGGTTGGGATGAGAAGTATCAATCAGAGTCAAAAGTCACAGGTAAAGAGGGTAATCAAGAGTATCTGTATCATTTTGTAAAAAATGGGAAATAACATTGAAATTTAACAACAACATTAAATCTATCGCCATCGGTTCATTTGATGGCTTGCACATCGCACATCAAACACTCATAGAAAAAGCAGATGCATTGGTGATTATAGAACGAAATAGTGGATATTTGACACCAGGGTATAAACGTGCATTATATACCGATAAAGTGTGCTGTTTTTACCATTTTGATAAAGTAAAATCATTGACTCCTCACGCTTTTGTAGAGAAACTTGAAAAAGATTTTCCTGTACTTGAAACCATAGTAGTGGGGTATGACTTTCACTTTGGTAAGGAAAAAGCAGGAAATGCAGAGATGCTTCAATCTTTATGTGATAAAGAGATTATCGTTATAGATGAGGTAAGTTATGAAGATGTACCTATACACTCGCGAACGATAAAAAAGTATTTACGTGAGGGTAAAGTAGCTATGGCAAATAGACTGTTGGGTAGAGACTACACGATAGAGGGTAGCGTTATTAGAGGGCAAGGGCTTGGAAAAGAGGAGCTTTTTGCTACACTTAACCTAGATGTCAATCATTATCAACTGCCTTTAGAGGGTGTCTATGCTACACAAACCCAAATAGATGGTAGATGGTTAAACTCTGTAAGTTTTTTAGGACATCGTGTGACTACAGACGGCTCTTATGCGGTAGAGACTCATGTGTTAGAAGAGAGCTTAGGAGAAGTAGAGGGGAGTGTTAGCATTAAATTTATAGAATTTATTAGAGAAAATCAGAAATTTAATGGGTTGGAGAGCTTGAAAAGGCAGATAGAAGAGGATATAGTTGAGGCTCAAAAAAGTTTAAAATAAAGGGAAGGTATTAGCAGATGAGTTCAAGTTTTTTTACCAATGAAAAAGAAAATACTCTTAAAAATAGAATTAATGCTGTTTTAAAAAAAGATAGAAATATTAAATTTTTAGATTTTTTAATTGGTTATTTTCGTATTACAGGATTTGATAAAATATCTGATAACCTTTCACATATCAAGCTTACACGTATTTTAGTAGGTATTAATGCCGATAAAAATACCTATGATGCTTCACAACTTATTAAAAAGTTTGCAGAGATACAAACAAATATTTATAATGAAGAACCTTTAAACCCTAAAGAGTATGCTAATTTTGAGTCAATGAAAAACCTTATTGTTGAAAAAAAGATAAAGGTGCGTATATCTTCTGATAAAAATGTGCATTCTAAAATGTATCTCATGCGTGATGATGGAGAGTTAGATCATACATTAACAGAAAAGGAATATCAAGGTCGTGTGATTATTGGCTCTTCAAATTTAACGCATAATGGACTAGAAGCCAATACAGAGATTAATGCAGAACTCAAAGATGACCATAGTTTAAGGGATGCTGTTAAAGTATTTGACACACTTTGGGCTGAGTCAGTTGAGCTTACAGAAGAAGATTTTGATACATATATATTACCTAAATTAAAAAAACCTGTAGAAGTATCTTACAAATTAAGCCCTTATAAACTCTATATAAAACTACTTATAGAACACTTTGGAAGTCGTATAGACTTTATAGATGATAGTCATATATATGTTCCTCATACGTATAAAAAGCTCTCCTATCAAGTTGAAGCTGTCAATGAGGGTATAGCAAAACTCAAAGAACATAATGGCTTCTTCTTATCTGATGTAGTGGGGCTTGGTAAAACAGTGGTTATTGCTATGCTGATTAAAAAGCTTAGCTCTACATTTAATAAAAGAATTTTAGTCGTTATCCCTCCTGCTGTACGAACGCAATGGGAAGATACTTTTAGTGAATTTAATATAACTAACTGTGATGTAGTGTCATTGGCATCTCTCAATAAGGTTCAAGCTAGTAAGTATGAATTGGTAGTAGTTGATGAGTCTCATAAATTTAAAAGTAGTGAGTCAAAACGTTATAAGCAACTCTATGAGATATGTATAGATAAAAAAGTTATTTTACTCTCTGCTACCCCTCAAAACAATACACCCAATGATTTGTACAATCAAATAGCACTTTTCCAAAATGTTAAAAACTCTACATTGCCAGAGTGTCAAAATTTACAGAGTTTTTTTGCTGAGAAAGAGGTAGAGTATAAAAAGCTTATAAATTCGGAAGATGGTATAGATGAGTTGGCACTTAAAGTATTGTCTGAAGAGATACGAGATAATGTACTACGAAGCGTCATGATACGACGAACACGTTACGATATACAACATCATAATATGTATAAAGATGATATAGTTGAGCAAGGTCTTTCTATGCCAGAGGTCAATACACCTATAGAGCATGAGTATAAGCTAGAGGGAAAATTGGGGACTTGTTTTGATGATACCGCTGTTAATATTATTGAAACTTTAAACTATTCAAGATTTAATGCTTTGGGTTATTTGACTGATGAAGCTATAAAAGAATACTATCCAAATGAGAGTAAAAATATCCTCAAAAAAAATCCACTAGCAGGAATTATGAAAACATTACTCATAAAAAGATTTGAAAGTTCTTTTTCTGCTTTAAAAATTTCTATAGGAAGACATGAAAAACGCTATAAGAAATTTATAGAGAATTTTGAAAATGATATTATCTATCTTGGAGAGAAAGCTTCTGATATTTTAGATTATGATGAAGATAGTGAGGTGGATTATGATGAGTTTATACAAAAGTTTATAGATGCAGGAAAAGTAAAACAACTAACAAGAGCAGACTTTAAAGAAGGTTTTGAGATAGATTTAAAATCTGACTATGATGTATTTAAAGCATTGGTAGCTACATGGAAAACCATAGATGAAGACCCAAAAGCAGATAAATTTAAGAAAGTACTAGCAAAAGATAGAGATAAAAAAATAGTTATTTTTACAGAGTCGGTTGATACACTCAATTATCTAAAGAGTAAACTAAAAGATATGAAGAAAATACTCTTTATTACAAGTCAAAATAGAGAAGATAAAAAAGAGATAATCAAAGAAAACTTTGATGCAAATCACGATATAGAGAGACAAAAAAATGATTATAATATTATCATCACTACTGATACACTAGCAGAGGGAATCAACTTACACCGAAGTAGTATCATCTATAACTATGACATACCTTGGAATGCTACTAAGCTAATACAGCGTATAGGTAGAGTAAATCGTATCGGTACTAGAGCTAAATATATAGAGATACACAACTTTAAACCTGCTTCTCATATAGATGAACTCTTAGAACTCTCTCAAAAAGCTTTTGTCAAACTCCAATCTTCACATACCATGATGGGTGAAGACAATCAAATTTACACTAAAGATGAGAGTGTAGGTACGGTTAACCTCTTTAATGAGTACAAAAAAGAGGTTAATGAGAAAGATGAAGAGTTAGAGTTTTTGGCAGAGATAAGAGCGTTCAGAGATGAAAATGAAGAAGAGTTTAGTCGTTTATCGGCACTTAAAGAGAATCTTATTCTCACAAGAAAAGGTGCTAAAGAGAGTGCTTATGTGGTACTAGATGTCAATGAGCATAAACATTATGTGTGTGTAGATGCAAACAGTGTTGAACCAGTTACTTTTGTAGAAACAGCTAAGGCATTTGGAGCAGACGCAAATGAGATGGCTCTAAAAAGTGTAGAGGGTCAAGATAAAAGATATCTATCTTTAGCTAAGGGTTATTTTGAAGATAAATTTAAAATAAAAAAGCAAGATAAAGTAGGAGATGGGGTCTTAGATGCCAAGTCTCAAAAAGCAGAGAAGTATCTCAAAGAGTGGCTTAGAGAAAAGTTATTGGAAAAAGAACTTTTTAAAGAGTACAGAGAAGCTATACGTAATGGAACTTTGGGAACAGTGACTGTTGATGAGATAAACCAACTTTATACATGTAAGAAAGATGAAATAGAAGAACATTTGGCTAAAATAATTACAAAAAAGCAGAAAAAACAAGAACAACTGTTTGATGAGACATTAACCATAAGTCCTGTTTTATCAGAAATATTTACAGGAGAGTAGTATGGATTTGTCATTTTTGGGTGAAAAATTTAATGAAGATAATTTTATAGAGTTTGTAGAGAGTGCATTTGATGATTTTGACAGAGTAGATACGCGTTATAAAGATGATGAATTAAGTGATGAAGATAAAAAGCATATCATATCGTATAAATATTTGGGTGATAGTTTTTTAGATGACAACTCTGAGATAGGTGTATTGATTTTAAAGTCTGCTACTAAAAATATAGAAAATAAGCGAGTGGGGTTTTCAAAGGTTATCTCAAAACTTGCGAACCCACATGGTAAAGAGACAGTTCTCATTGCTATCTACCATGATGATAGTCCTGTATGGAGACTTACTTTTGTCTCGTATGACATAAAAGATGGTAAACAGTCTCAAAAAACAGATGCTAAAAGATACACTTATGTATTGGGTCAAAACATAGCCATCAAAACAGCTAAAGAACAGATAGGTGAGCTTTTTATTACTGATAAGATTAAGCAGAGTACACTTGAAGAGGTGTTTTCTGTTGAAAAAGTTAGTAAAGAGTTTTTTGCTAAATATAAAAAACTTTATTTTAGTACCTTGGAGGAGCTAAGATCACAAATAGCATTATTTTCAGATGAGGAAAACTTAACACTCTTTACCAAAAAACTACTAGGACGGATAGTCTTTTTGTACTTCATACAAAAAAAAGGTTGGTTGGGGTCTCAAAATGAGTGGGGTAATGGAGATAGAAAGTTCCTCTCAAAACAGTTCATGAACTTCAAGGGAGATAATTTCTATAATGAGATACTAAAACCTCTCTTTTTTGAAGCTCTCAATACTAACAGAGAAGAGAAAAAACATCTCTTTAAAACATTTGGTATGATGTCATATCTCAACGGCGGACTCTTTAGCCCACAAGAGATAGATAATGATGAACGACTCATCATAGAAAATGATATTTTCAGAAACATCATCACAACTTTTGATGAGTACAATTTTACCATTGTAGAAGATACCCATCATGATAGTGAAGTTGCCATAGACCCTGAAATGCTTGGTAAAGTATTTGAAGATTTGCTTGAAGATAGAAAAGAGAAAGGGGCATTTTATACCCCGCGAGAGATAGTCCACTATATGTGCCAAGAGTCACTGAAAAACTATCTTGAGAGTAAGCCCAAAGATGAGACAGACCTAGAGTATATCAAGAAAATAAAAATACTAGACCCTGCCATCGGTTCTGGAGCTTTTCCTATGGGGATGCTTCATGAGATACTAGAAAAACGCATGAGTTTAGGAGACAAGCAAGACATCTCTAGTATGAAAAGAGAAATCATAGAAAACTCTATCTACGGCATAGACATTGAACCCTCTGCTGTAGAGATAGCAAAGTTAAGGTTTTGGTTAAGTATCGTTGTAGATGAGGTTAAGCCTAGCCCCTTGCCAAACCTTGCCTATAAGATTATGGTGGGGAATAGCCTACTCTCAACAATTAATGGACTTGATCCTTTAGTCCAAAACCAAAATAAAAAAGCACAAAAAGAGATAAAGCTTTTACAAGGTAAGTTTCATGACTATTTTAATGAACATGATTCTAAGAAAAAAGAAATAATAGATACTACTGTAAAAGAAAATATTAAACTTATATTGGAAAAAACACTTAAGAACTTTGATGTTCAGCCAAAACTAGATATGAATAAAAAAGAGCAAAAACAGTATGAAGAAGATTATCTAAACCATACAATGTTATCAAAGGTTATGAAAGAATATCATGAGCATAATTATACAAAAGAGCTGTTTTTTTATAAAATATATTTTAAAGATGTAATGGATAGAGGTGGCTTTGATGTAGTCATAGGAAATCCTCCTTATGTTCGTCATGAGAAGATAAAAGAGCTAAAACCAAAACTAAAGATAGAAAATTATCAATCTTACAATGGAACAGCAGACTTATATATTTACTTCTTTGAAAAAGGGTATAAGTTACTTAAAGAAAATGGAATATTAAGTTATATCACTTCCAATAAATACACACGAGCTAAATATGGTAAAGAGTTTAGAAAGTTTGTTTTAGATAATACCAGTATAGTAAATTATATAGATTTCACAGGTGTAAAAGTCTTTGAATCTGCTACAGTGGATACTTCTATTTTAAGCTATAAAAAGTCTCAATGCAAAGAGAGTAATTTTCTCTACTGTGCTATTACTGAAAAATATAAAAAAGAGAATCAATTAGAAAAATTCATTTTACAAAATGGTTTTGATTATTCACAAAGTGATTTGAGTGTAGATAGTTTTTCTTTTGCGAATAAGCAAGAGTTATCTATAAAAAAGCAAATAGAGAAGATAGGAACTCCTTTAAAAGATTGGAATATTAATATATATAGAGGGATTTTAACAGGATTTAATGAAGCATTTATTATTGATGAAAAAACTAAAGATGAATTAATAGCTCAAGACCCCGAAAGTTCTGAAATTATCAAGCCATTACTTAGAGATAGAGATATAAAAAGATACTCTTATGAATTTGCTAATAAATGGTTAATCAACTCTCATAATAATCCACCGATAGATATAAATAAATACCCTGCGATAAAAGAACATTTAGATAAATATTATGATAGATTAGAAAAAAGAGGAGACAAAGGTGTTACACCATATAATCTTAGAAACTGTGCGTATATAGATGATTTTGATAAAGAAAAAATAATATGGACAAGTATATCAAAAATAAATACTTTTACATATACAGATAAAGAAATTTTTACTAATGATAAATGTTTTATTCTAACTGGAGAAAGTACAAAATTTTTAGGTGCATTATTAAATTCAAAATTATTTTTTTATTATTATAAATTTGATGGTATTCAACTTTCATCAGGTTATGAATTTAAAAAATTTAAAGTAGAAAAGTTTCCTATCCCACAAATCTCAAAAGAAGCTCAAAAACCTTTTGAGATTTTGGTGGATTATGTTATGTTTGCTAAAGAAAATGAGATGAACCTAGAAGCATCGCTTTTTGAAAGTGTGATTGATGGGCTTGTTTTTGATTTGTATTTTGAAGAGGAGATGAAGAGATTTGATTGTTTTATCTCTGATGAACTTAGTAATATTTTAGAAGTTTTTGATAAAAGTTCAGAACAAGTCTCTAAGATGTATAAAATTTTTAAAAATAATAAAACAATTCAAAGAGGATTGATTTACAAAAGAATTATTCCTGTAGTAGAAATAATTACTGGAGCTAAAAAATGATAAAAATAGAAAAAATACAACTCAATAATTTTAGGTTTTTTATAGATGAAGAAGAAAATAATACTTTTAAACCCAATGCAAAAGGGTTGCTCGTTTATGGAGAAAATGGGAGTGGTAAGAGTTCTTTGTTTAAGGCGTTTGAGCTTTTGGCAACAGCCACTATATCAGCAGAAGAGTTTGCAAAGAATATAAATATTTTTAGTAATGATAATACTTATTTGGAGTTTGATTTTTCTAATGATGAACCCTCACTTAGAATTGATAGCGATGAATTGAGTTTGAATAATCATGAACCTTTTGTTAAGACATTGTCTGTCTCTAAACCAATGATAGAATACAAACAACTTCTAAAAGTCTCTTATTCAGAGAATAATAATCAAAATTTATATCCATTTTTTGAGAAAATTTTAGAAAATTATCCCATTGATAATGAAGCAGATGACATCAATATATTAAAAGATTTAGATGGAGAAATATTTTTTAATAAATTTAAAGAGATTATTTTATGGGATATTTTAGAGGATATAAACTATTATTTAAATGCCTTTAATCAAAATATAAAAATTACAGATGTTGTATTTGATGGATTTAATAAAACAACATTTTTAGATATAAACTTTTTTGATGAAAATATAACAACTTATCACCATTTTTTAAATGAAGCAAGATTATCAGCATTGGCTATTAGTGTATATTTTGCAATTATCAAAAAACAGTTTGATAAGTTAGGTGAAAATAGTCTAAAAATATTAGTTTTAGATGATTTGCTTATTAGCCTCGACATGAACAACAGACTAAGCTTAATTGATATTTTGAAAACTGAGTTTAGTGATTTTCAAATCTTCTTCTTTAGCCATGAAAAAGCTTTATATGACTTAATCAATGAGAAGATGAGTTTGAAAGCTTATGAGGTATATGTAAATAAAAAAGATAACTATGAAGTACCATTTATCAAACAATCAAATACACTGCTAGACCAAGCAATATATCAAAAAGATACTCAAAATTATGGTTGTAGTGCCAATATCTTAAGACAATATACAGAAAAGTTACTCTGTCAATTTTTACCAAAAGAACAGATACTAGATAGAAGATGTAAGGTTTCAAACTTAGATACTTTATTGACAAAAGCAAAAAAGTTTGAAGAGACAAAGACCACCAATAGAAATCAAGATATTGTAGATATTTTGATTAAACTAAAAACATTTAAAAGAGTATTGCTAAATGATGCTTCACATTATAATAGTACAGAAATTTATAAAAATGAACTTGAAAATGTAATTGACACTTTAATATCTTTTGCAGATACTATTTCAGATGAAGAAAATTAATGAAAAAAATACTAAAAAAAATAAGTATGCTTTTACTCTTAGGGTATGTAGGTATGGGTCTGTTTCTCTATGTGAATCAAAGAGATTTCCTCTATTTTCCTACACCCAATACTCCTACTGTATATAAAAATATGCTCCTCTCTAATGAAGCGTTAAACATCAATATTATTGTGTTAAATGAAGGTCATGAGAATGCTATACTATACTTTGGAGGCAATGCTGAGTCTATGGCAAAAAGTAGTGACTATATTGCACAGCAGTTTCCTAATTTTACTATCTATTTACTAGACTACAGAGGGTATGGTGGTAGTGATGGTGTGGCTACAGAAGAGGGGCTTTATAGTGATGCATTAAAACTTTATGATACTATTAAACCCAAGCATAATCGTATCTCTGTAGGAGGTCGTAGCCTAGGTACAGGTATCGCTACGTATGTAGCAGCACACAGAGAGGTCTCTAAGCTAGCACTTATCACACCATTTGACAGCATAGAAAATGTGGCACAGGGTAGGTATCCTATCTACCCTATCTCTTTACTTCTTAATGATAAATATGACTCTTTAAGTAGAGTAAAAAACATTAAAGCCCAAACGTTTATTGTACTTGCACAAAATGATAAAGTGATACCTAAAAAGTTTACTCAACATCTTATTGATGCGTTTAACCCTTCACAGTTAAAAGTTACAGAGATTAAAAATAGAGGACATATCGATATCTCCTCTGATGAAAAGTATTATAAAATAATGCAAGATTTTATAGGAGAGGGATAAAGTGAAACATAACAACATACAAAAAGATAAAGTATTTACCCAAGCCATAAAGAAAAAGTTTGAGTTTGACGAATCTGTAGCTTCAGTTTTTGACGATATGCTTAGTCGTTCAGTACCGTTTTATGATGAGGTAAGAAAGTTGATTATCTCTCTAATCTTAGCAGAGCAAACTGAGGGCTTAAAAGTACTAGACCTTGGTTCTTCTACAGCGAAGTTTTTACTTGACTTGCATAGTAAGATGGATGTAAAGATGCAACTTAAAGGCTTAGATAACTCTCAAGCCATGCTAGACAGAGCAGGTCAAAAATGTCAAGCTTTTGGTGCCAGTATTGAGTTAGAATTTGCAGATATGTTAACGTATCATTATGAAAATGAAGATGTCGTAGTAGCCAATTATACTTTGCAGTTCATACGCCCTATGCAACGCATAGAGCTGATAAAGAAGATTTATGAGGGTATGCGTGATAATGGAGTGTTTATCTTCTCTGAAAAAGTTGTTTTTGACGATAAAACCCTTGATAAACAGATGATAGATACCTATTATGAGTATAAAAAAGAGCAAGGCTACAGTGAGTACGAGATAGCACAAAAACGCGAAGCTTTAGAGAATGTACTTATACCTTTTACGATAAAAGAGAATATACAGATGTGTAAAGATGCTGGATTTAAAAATATAGAAACTGTTTTTCAGTGGGCAAATTTTGTTACATTTTTGGTTAAAAAATAACTTCTTCTTTAACTAACATTAATTTCATACACATTAAGCTATAATCTTGACATTAATTTTAGGGCAAGATAGCCTATCTAAGGAGTAATTATGAGCTGGACATCAGGTAGCTGGAGAAATTTTACTATCAAGCAACAACCAACATACGAAGATCAAGAACTTCTTAAAAAAGTAGAAGAGGAGTTAAGTTCGTACCCTCCACTTATCTTTGCAGGAGAAGCTAGAAGTCTTAAAGATAAATTGGCTAAAGCAGGACGTGGTGAAGCTTTTTTACTTCAAGGTGGAGACTGTGCAGAGAGTTTTTCTGACTTTAATTCAGCAAATATAAAAAATCTTTTTAAGTTAATGCTACAGATGAACATGGTTCTTATGTATAGCACAGGTAAACCAGTTATTAAAGTAGGGCGTATAGCAGGGCAGTTTGCTAAACCTAGATCTTCTGATTTTGAAGAGATAGATGGAGTAAAACTTCCTAGCTACCGTGGTGATATTATCAATGGTATGGAGTTTACAGAAGAGGCAAGAGTACCTAATCCTAAAAATATGCTCAAAGCCTACAACCAATCTGCTGCTACACTTAATCTACTGCGTGCATTTGCTAGAGGTGGGTTAGCAGATCTTAATAGAGTACATCAATGGAACCTTGATTTTATCAAAGACAATCCTCTTGGTGTGCGTTACCATGAACTAAGTGATAAGATAGACTACTCTATGAAGTTTATGGCTGCGTGTGGACTCAATAGTAAAACAATGCCACAACTCCATCAAACCACTATGTACACGTCACATGAAGCATTGCTCTTAAACTATGAACAAGCGTTGACCAGACAAGATGCAGATACAGGTGACTGGTACGACTGTTCAGCACACATGCTTTGGATTGGTGATAGAACAAGAGATTTGACACAAGCTCATATTGAGTACTTTAGAGGTATTAAAAACCCTATTGGTTGTAAAGTTGGACCAAGTATGGAAGAAGATGAACTTATAGAGCTAATAGATGCGTTGAACCCTGACAATGAAGAGGGAAGACTAAATCTAATCGTTCGTATGGGTGCGAGTAAAATAAGAGAGTATTTCCCTAAACTTCTTAAACGTGTAAGAGATGAAGGTAGAAATGTTGTATGGTCTTGTGACCCGATGCATGGAAATGTTGAGAAATCTTCAACAGGTTTTAAAACAAGAGACTTTGACAATATCTTAAGTGAAGTAGAGCAGTTCTTTGCTATCCACCATGAGATGGGAACAGTTGCTGCTGGTATACACTTAGAGATGACAGGTAATGATGTTACAGAGTGTACAGGAAGTACATCGTGTGCTATTACCGCTGAAGGACTTGCAAGTCGTTACCATACACAGTGTGACCCAAGACTCAACGCAAGTCAAGCCTTAGAGTTAGCATTTACACTCTCAGATACGATGACTAATATAGGTTAGTTACTACTACATCACTATAAAGATATTTTCCTCTTCTTCATAGTGATAATATAACTTCATTTGGTGAATATCTAAAATACTCTTTACGATATAAAGCCCTAAACCTAACCCTTTTTTACTTGTGTGAAAAGGCTCAAAGTAGTTGTTTAGGGGTTCAATAAGACCCTGCCCTTTGTTGATGATTTTTAGTTGTTTACTGTCGATTATCACCTTAATATGTTTGTCTATACTATATTTAATACCGTTATCAAGAAGGTTTTTAATAATTAATGTAATAAGTTCAAAGTCTACTTCTAGTATGTAATCTTGTTTTATCTCTGTACTTATAAGATGTTTTGGATTTTCAATCATAAGCATATCTATACTTGCTTCAAGCAAATCACTCATTTTGTAGGGTTTAATCGTTAGTTCGATGTTTCTTGAAGTAATTTTTTCTATTTTGGCAAATTCATCAATGAGTAAATTTAGCCTTTCAAAAATACTATGCAAACGTACTTTATTTTTTTCATCATGAAGCATTTCACTGACTAGACGACCTTTAGCTATGGGAGTTTTAAGTTCATGCATAATAGCTCGTAAAAAGAGTTGTCTTGACTGTAGAAGCTCACGTATCATAGTTACTGCATGATGAAACTCATTGGCTACTTCGGCTATTTCATCTTGCTTATCACTTCTGCACTCTATATCAAGGTTACCTTGGGAGAATGTTTGTATCTTGTTTTTTAGCTCAGAGAGAGGTTTTAAACTTTTAATAATCCAAAAATACAGAAGAATAATTAAAAGAAAAACAATAGAGAATACAGATACCCGCTTAAGAGGGTATTTCATTTTATTTTTGTTTTCAAGTATAAGCTTAAATCTATCATTATTGATGATAATAATTCTTTTTAAATGGTAGGTATCTACAGCGTAACGTTTTAGTTTTCCTTTCTCTTTAAAGTATCGTTCTATCTTAACTTTTCTTCCCTTATCTGTAATGAGTGAGATGTTCTGTGCATCTAAATATGCTTGGTCTATCTCTCCATGTTTAAGATAATACATATAAAGATAGTGTGACATAACTCTCTCTTGTGATGTGGTGTACTCTTCAAATTTTGCATGATCATACTTGATGGATACAGTAAAAAGTATAGCAAGTAGTAAAATTAGAAGAAAAAAGACTAAATTGATTTTACTACGTAGGGAAGTAAGTCCTATCATACGAGTTTGTATCCTACTCCACGAACAGCTTGAATACGTTTGTTATCTCCCAACTTAGTACGAATCTTAGAGATAATAACATCAAGGCTCTTTCCTTGCGAATCTATGCTCATAGTGCCTGAGGTATTGATAATCTGTTCACGAGACTGTGTCATACCTTGGTGTTTTATAAGTAGGGTAAGAACCTCATACTCTGCTGGTGTTAAAGAGAGAGCCTCTTTTTTAAAGTAGATAGTATCTCCTTTAAGTTCAAAGTCGCTTTTAGGCAAAGAAGATTTATCTCCCTCACCTTTGTTTATTCTGTTAAGGATAGACATAATACGTGCATACATCTCTTTGGGGTCATAAGGTTTAGGTAAGTAGTCATACGCACCTAATTCAAAACTTTTTACTTTGTCATTAATATCAGAGCGAGCCGAGGAGATAATAACAGGCATATTGTATTTACGAACAACTTCTTCGCAGACTTCAAGACCATCCATACCAGGAAGGGTTAAGTCAAGAATAAGTAAATCATACTTTTTTACTCCAGCACTTAAACCCAAATAGGGGTCTTCAAAATTGGTAATTTTGATATCAAACTGAGCAAGATACTCAGTTAAAAGTTCTGCAAATTCAGGGTCATCTTCAATCATTAAAATGTTTATCATTACTTACCTTTGTATAGATGACACATTTTAATCACTAAAGGTTAATTGAAGTCTAATAAACGCTAAATAGCAAACGCTTTTTTCATATAAGGTAAGATTTCTTCAAAACTGTAACGGTTATTTGTAAAATACTCAAAGGCGATAATACCTTGGTAGAGTAACATATCGGAGCCATCTTTAGTTGGTTTATTGTACGACTTGCAGAGGGTTAAAAAAGGTGTCTCTTTTCCGTAAATAACATCTACACATGCTTTAGCCGTAGGGAGAACTTGCTCAAGTATCTCTAGTGGTGCGGGGAGTGAGTTATCTTCAAGCCCAGCAGATGTCATATTGATAACTAAATCGTAGCTTTTGGGTGTGAAATTTTCAAAAGTATAGGTTTTAAAACTATCTTGTTTAAACTTCTCTAAACGATTTTCACTTCTGTTAAGTAAGGTAACTTCATACCCTTCATCTCTTAAAATACGTGAAGTTGATTGTGCTGTCCCTCCTGCACCTAAGAAAAGTACAGTTTTGATAGCTTTAAACTCAGATATAGCTTTTAGAAAACCTGGTGCATCTGTGTTGTATCCATAAAGCTTACCCTCTCTCTCTACGATAGTATTGACAGCACCTACTTTTTTAGAAAAAGGGTCTAAGACATCACAGGCATGATACGCATACTCTTTATGTGGTACAGTAATATTGATACCTTTAAGTCCTAGGTTAAAAAAAGTCTCTTTAAGTGTAGAACCCTCTTCCAATAAATAGCGTGTATAACAACCATCAAAGCCTAAACCTTGAAAAGAGAGGTTATGCATAAGAGGTGACTTAGAGTGAGAGACGGGGTTTCCAAAAATAGCATAGAGATGTTTAGACATATTAGAGTTTCTCCATCTCTTTAAGTGTAGCGAGTAAAGCACCTAGTTTGTTTTTGACTTCAAGGTACTCTAACTCAGGAATGGAGTCTGCAACAACACCTGCACCTGCTTGAAGTGTAATGGAGTCAGGTTTAATGAGTGAGGTACGTATAGCAATAGCTGAGTCCATGTTCCCATCAAAAGAGAAATAACCCACACTTCCAGAGTAAAATCCACGTTTAAGACCCTCAAAATTTGCTATGAGTTTCATAGCTTCTATTTTAGGGGCTCCTGTCATCGTTCCTGCTGTAAAGGTTGCTGCAAAAAGGTCAAACATATCTTTATCATCTTTAAGTAGTGCTTCTACATCTGAGACCATATGCATGACATGTGAGTATTTTTCTACACGCATCATTGCGGTAACTTCTACAGTACCTGTTTGTGCAACACGTCCTACATCGTTACGACCTAAGTCTATAAGCATTAAATGTTCAGCACACTCTTTAGGGTCATTTAGCATTTCAACTTCTAACTCTTTGTCACGTTTTGCATTTTTACCACGTTTACGAGTGCCTGCGATAGGACGTAGAAGTATCTCTCCCCCTGTGAGTCTAACCATAACCTCAGGGCTAGAACCACAAATAGAGAACTCCTCATAGTCTAGCAAGAAAAGGTAAGGGGATGGGTTTTTAGAACGTAAAACTCTGTAAAAACTCAAAGGGTCTATCTTCCCTTTTTGTGTATATCGGTTAGAGAGAAGGATTTGAAAAATATCACCAGAACGGATACTCTCTTTAGACTCATTTACCAATGTTTTAAAACGCTCTTCTTCGATGCTAAAACTTCCCTCACCTTCAAGTTTTACAGCTTGAAGGGGCATAGGTGTACATGAATTATCTAAGATGTCTTCTATAGACTCTAATCCATTTTTCATAGAATCATCATTTAAAATAAGTGTTAATTTTGCATTTTTATGAGAGTATGCCATAATGATTTTAGGTCGTACTAAATCAAGATCTGGAGTATTTAGGGGGTCTAAAAGATCATCCATATTAGTTTCAAGTACAGGTTCAAAAACTTTAACCATATCGTAGGCTATAAAACCTATGAACCCATCTACAAATGAGAAACCAGCCTTTAAAGCTCGCTCCTTATAAGCATTTTTATCTATAGAAGCATAGTAAGATTTTAAAAAGGAGAAGGGGTCTTCATCTAATGTATTGTGTTCTCCTGATTGGTTAATATGAGTTGTTGTTTTATCTTTATAAATAAGTCGTTCTTTTGCACCAATAGTGATAAAACTAAAATTGCCATCACTACTGTTAACCACACTTTCAAAAAGCATAGTAACTTCATTTGGAAAAAGAGATTTAATTTTCCCATAAAGTGCAACAGGTGTAAGTTGGTCAAAAAGTAAAGTTTTATACATAAGTCTATCTACTTTTTCACTACAAATGCACTTTTATTGATAAGCTCTTTAACGGCTGGAAGAGCATTCAATGCAGCTTGTTTACTTCTATATGATCCTATAAGTAGTTTTTTAGTTCCATTAGTTGCTTTAGGGGTAATCTTATACTTAAATCCACTGTTTCTAATAATACTAAGAAATCTTTTACTAGGTGTTTTGCTAAAAGAACCTACTTGAATGTAATAGCTATTTGAATAAGTTGCTTTTGGTTTACTAGATTTAGTTGGCTTTTTAGGAGTAGTTGGTTTTTTAGTTAAGGGTTTCTTTTTTACTGTTTCTACTACTGCGACAGATGTAGCGGTAACTGTAGTAGTTGCTACTGTGCTATTTACCGTTTCTTCAGCTACTTCTTGGATAACCTTTTTATCATCTATCTCAACAGTCTCTTGAACTAGCTTTTCTACTTTACTCGTAGTTGTATTCTCTTCAGAGTTGAGTGATTTTGCTATCTCTTCATCAATGCTATCTGGCTCTGGCATACTCTCTATCTCAGGTGTACTTTGCAGAGTCAATTCAGGACTAATCATCTCTGTATTATTTTCTTCTAAAATATTTTTACCCTCATCTGGGTCTTTGAGTACAATTTTTGAAAAAATAATACCTAAAATCAACATAATTGCAATTAGTGCAATAATAGTTAATACACCTTTAAATTTACTACTTTTAGGCTCAGCATCATCGATAATAAGGTCATCTAAATTGTGATCATTCATAATGGGAAAATCTCCAGAAATTATTTTAAATAAATTATATCATATTAATATATATTAAAACAATAAATTTGAAGATTATTTTCCAATTATAGCATTAAGTTTTTTCTTTAAAATAAGTTTACCTGTCTCTACACCTGGTTGATTATAAGTATCTACATCTATAAGCTCTCCTACTAAGGAAGTTAATAATTCATAATAATAAATAAGCTTACCTATAGTATTTTCATCCACACAAGGTAAGGTAATACTATCTAACGGAATGTCCTTTTGTGTTTTAAGTGATTCCATTACAGAGTCACATTGCATATTAATGAGTTTTGCAAAAGAGAGATTATTTAAAGTATCAAGTTCCTCTAAATGAGGTAATGATATATTAGGTATTTTCATCTCATTGTTAAAATCTTCAATCTTAATAAAAGTTACTGATTTATCTCTAGTGCCTTCCATAATTAGCTGTAAAAAAGAGTGTTGGTCTTTAGGCCCTATAAGACCTATAGGTGTTAATCCTACATTAAAAGCTGAATTTCGTTGTCTTTTACCTAAGCTTTCACCCCATAATTGTACATACCATTCACAAAAATATTTAAGTGTATCAGAATATGCAAAGATACAATTTATATGATATTGACTATGATTTTTTGCATAATAAGATGCTTTTTCTAATAAGATTTTTTTTAGATAACCATCATTGAAAAAACTATCTTTTGTACGCTTTGCACCATTAAGTAAGGCTTGTATATCTATGCCACATAAAGCTAATGGTACAAGTCCTACTGTAGATAAAACAGAAAATCTACCACCAATATTATCTGGTAGATATAATACAGAGGCATTTATTTTATTTGCATATTTTTCAAGTGGTGAATCAGGATCAGTTATAAATGTATATGCAGAAGCATTATTTTGTAGTGAATAGATATATTTATAAATAGAAAAAGTCTCTATGGTATTTCCTGATTTAGATATTACTAAGAAGTGTGTTTTACTAATATCTAATTTAGATAATATTTCTCTAATATTAATAGGATCTGTACTTTCAGAAAAGTAGAGTTTTCTTTTAAGATTTTTTACAGGCTTTATAAATTCATATACAGCTTTAGCTCCTAAAGAGCTACCACCTATACCAATAACTGCAATAGACTCAATATTTGTAGAGATGGAATCACAATATGCTAAAATAGAATCTATATTTTGCTCAGGAAGTGTATAATAACCGATGTATTTTTTTTCTTCTACAATAGCATCATAAGCCTTATTCTCAATAAATTTATTATATGAATTAAAATTTAATTTATTTATCATAATAGACTTTTTGCATGGTTAATTAACATATTTACATGTGATTCATACTCTTTAGACAATATTTCATCTGTAGATTCAAAACGTGTTACAAGTATGGGCGTAGTGTTACTAGCTCTTACTAGTCCCCAGCCCTTTTCAAAATTGATACGTACTCCATCTACATCAATAATATTGATTATTTTAGGAAAATCTTCTGGGGGATTTTTTAATAACTCTTTTACTTTATCTATAATGAGAAACTTCTCTTCTTCAGTTGTTTTTACTTTTATCTCTTCTGTGGAAAATACTTGTGGTAAATTGTCAATCTCTTTATCGAGGTCTATACCATCTGAAATTAACTCTATCATTCTAAGTGTTGCATAAATAGCATCATCATAACCAAAATAACGATGCTTAAAGAAAATATGTCCACTAACTTCACACGCTAAATCAGCATTAGTCTCTTTCATTTTTACTTTTAAGTTTGAGTGACCCGTCTTATACATGATGGCTTTAGATCCACGACGTTTAAGTTCATTATACATCACTTGTGAACATTTAACTTCACCTATTACGGTAGGTTTATCCATCTTCATAGCATATAGTAGTGCCATCTGATCACCCTTAATATTATACTTATGAGTAAGTACAGCTATACGATCAGCATCTCCATCATAAGCAAAAGCAATATCACCATTTTTTTCTAATAACTCTTTTATATCTACTAAGTTTTCTTCAACTGAAGGGTCAGGATGGTGATTTGGAAAGGTACCATCAGGCTCAAGATATAAGCCTTCATAGTTAAAATTTAGTGCATCAAAGATATCTGTAATAACAGTATCTACAACACCATTACCACCATCTATCACTATTTTTTTAGGAAAATTCTTTAAATGTTTAAATTGATTTACCATATAATTAATATACGGTGTCTTTACATCAATTTTTATAGACTCTGTGTCATCTGAAATAACTTTATCTTGGTTCTCAATAATCATATCACCTAAAGCATAAATGTCATCGCTAAAAAAAGGTAGTTTATCTACAGTTATTTTAAATCCATTATATTCACTTGGGTTATGAGAACCTGTAATCATAATAGATGCATCTGTTGTTATGCCATAAAAGTCAATGTAGTTACTATAATAGTTTACTGGTGTTGCTACCATACCCATATCTAAAACTTTACAACCTGCAGCATTGAGACCAGAAGTTAGGTAATCACGTAAAATAGGAGAGTGAGAACGTGCATCATAGCCAATAGAGACAACTTTTTTGCCACCAATCTTTTGACCTAGGTAAAAACCAATCAGTTTTACTGAAGTTTCATTAAGCTCTTTTTCAAAAATTCCACGAATATCATATTCTCTAAATATCGATTTTGTAATCATACACTTCTCTCTTTTTAATTATTTATTTTACAATGAACCAAGGATTCAATAAATTTTCTTTATTATACCTAACAGGTTGTCTATTCTCAAATTGATATGTCATTTTCCCACTCTCTCTTACTATAGCATCTGCAGCAGCTGTATCCCACTCCATAGTAGGAGCTAAACGAGGATAAATATCGGCAGAACCTTCTGCTATCATAACAAGTTTTAATGATGAACCTTTTGAAACTTGCTCTATACTCTCTGTCTCTTTTGCTAGATTATCTATAAACTCTTGAGTCTCCTCAGAAAGATGAGACTTTGATGCAACAACAGTTAATTGTTTTGTAGGATTTTTATTAATTATTAAAGGAAGTTTTCCTCCATTTTTAAATGCACCTGCACCTTTTTTAGCAATATACATATCATTTAATGCAGGTGCATAAACAACACCTAACACAGGTGCATTTTTATAGATTAATGCTATATTTACTGTAAACTCACCATTTTTCTTAATAAATTCTTTTGTACCATCAATAGGATCAATAAGCCAAAAATATTCCCAACTCTTGCGAATTTCATATTCATCAGCTTTATTTTCCTCAGAGAGTATAGGTATAAGTGGATATTCTTTTATTAAAGCATTACATATAATCTCATTAGATTTAATATCAGCTTCTGTTAACGGTGATTTGTCATCTTTATATTCAATAATGAAGTCTCTATTATAAATCTCCATGATAGCACTACCAGCATTTCTAGCTATAGAAGCTATGGTTTGTATATCTATGTTATAGATGGTTTACTCTTTTTATAAAAATAATTTGTAGCTTCCACAAAACCATCTATAGAACCACAATCAAAGCGTTTTCCTTTAAATTTAAATGCAATCACATTACCCTCTTTTGCTTGTTCTAGTAAGGCATCAGTAATCTGTATCTCTCCACCTTTACCTGGGGGTGTATTTTTTAATATTTTAAAAATATCAGGAGTAAGAATATACCTACCTATAATAGCCATATTTGTAGGTGCATCCTTAGGGTCAGGCTTCTCTACCATATCTGTTACTCTATAAATATCATCTGTATTATCTACTAAATTACCAGCGATTACACCATATTTATTTGTTTCACTCATGGGAATCTTTTCTATAGCTACAATAGAACATTGATACTTATCATATATTTTTATCATTTGAGAAAGAATACCTTCATCATCATTTGAACAAAGGTCATCTGCTAATACTACTGCAAAAGGCTCATCACCTATAAGTGTTTCACCACAAAGTATGGCATGACCCAATCCTTTCATCTCTATTTGTCGAGTATAAGAGAAAGTACAAGTTTTAATAATAGAACGTATTTCACTTATTAAAACTTCTTTTCCTGTATCTTTAATTTGATGTTCTAATTCATAAGAAATATCAAAATGGTCTTCTATTGCTCTTTTCCCTCGACCTGTAATAATTGCCATTGTTGTTATATTAGCTTCAATAGCTTCTTCTACACCATACTGAATAAGCGGTTTTGTAAGAATAGGCAGCATCTCTTTAGGAGTAGCTTTAGTTGCAGGTAAAAATCGAGTGCCGTAACCTGCTGCAGGAAAGAGACATTTTTTTATAGAATTCATAATATTGTCCTAGTTTTATATTTAAAATTAGTAAAAATTATATTCTAAATAGAGTTAAAGTTTGCTACATAAAGTATTAAGTAATCAAGTTATTGATTACTTCTAGTCATTAAGTACAATAAAGATATAATTGCCTAAAAATTTGCAAGGTAAGGTTATTAATTTGGTACTAAGAAAATCATCAAAAATTTTTTTATCGGTGATTAAAGCACTTTTTTTAAGAGAGTTGAATACACGAATTAGTATAGGTAAATCAGGATTGTTTTGGACTTTTTTTGAACCTTTTTTCCAAATTTTTATTTTTATCTCTATTCGAGTTGCAATAGTATCTAATGGCTCAAATTCAGTAACAACCTTTGATTATGCTATTTTTATGGCTTCTGGTTTTATTGCTTTTAATATGTTTAAAAATATACTTTCTGGAGCAACTGGTGCATTTGCAGCAAATAAAGCACTATTTAATTATAAACAAGTAAAGCCTATAGATACTATTTTTGGGAGATTATTATTAGAAGTATTTTTAAGTAGTATTATTGTTTTACTTTTCCTTTTTATTGGTTTTCTTTTTGGATATAATGTAGAACCACAAAATATAGTAATGGTTTTTTTTGCTTATGTTTGGATACTTGTTTTTTCATTTTCTATAGGATTGATTGTTGCTATAGGTAATATATTTTTTGTCAGTATTGGTAAATTTGTAGGTATGTTCTCTTTTGCTCTTCTTATTTTCTCAGCAGTCTTTTTCCCTATAAATAATATTCCTCCAGCTGTACAAGAGATACTACTATATAATCCTTTAGTACATTTTATGGAAATGATACATGGATATTATATTTATGAACTTGATGATAGGTTTGTTGATTATCAATATATGTTATATTGGACAATTACTCCTTTATTTATTGGTACTTGGTTATATATAAAGCTAGAAAAGAGGATTATTTCACAATGATTGAGCTTAAAAATGTTACAAAATATTTTCGTACAAATCAAGGGAAAAGATATATTCTTCAAAATGTATCACTTACATTACCTGATGGTAACATTGGTATATTAGGAAGAAATGGAACAGGAAAATCAACACTTATGCGTATGCTAGGACGAATAGATTTTCCTAATGAAGGTAAAATTACCTCACCCAATAGTTTCTCTTGGCCTCTAGGTTTAGGAGGAGGTTTTGTAGGAAATATGACAGGAAAAGCAAATGTAAAATTTGTATGTGGGCTTTATGGTAAAAGTTATGAAGAGACAAAAGAAATTATAACTTTAGTACAAGATTTTGCAGAACTTGGGAATTATTTTGAAATGCCTATAAAAACATACTCGTCAGGTATGAAAGGAAGACTTAGTTTTGGACTTAGTCTCTCTTTTGATTTTGATTATATGCTTATAGATGAAACACTTTCTGTGGGTGATGCTAGATTTAAAGTTAAAGCTAAAGAGGCACTTCTTAAAAAAATAGAAAATTGCCATATTCTTTTAGTAAGTCACGATATGAATACTTTACGTGAACTATGTCAGTCTGGATTACTTGTACATGAAGGAGAACTGGAATATTATGAAAATATTGATGATGCAATAGAACGCTATAAAGAGATTAATAAAAGTTAAAGGAAAGAGATGAAAAAATCAATTAAAATATTTTTTGTAGCTATATTTTTCATAGTTACGAGTTATATTCTTTATATAGAAACAGAACGCTATGAGTCTGTAAGTATTACACTACTTAAAGATCTTTCTCAAAAACAGGAGATGAGTTTGGGAGCGATGTTGATGGGTAAGACATCTAGTACAACACAAGATTCTAAAATACTTGAGCTTTACATCCGTTCTTTTGAAATGTTTACATTTATTGATAAAAAGTTTAATATAGCAAGACTTTATGCTAGTGAAAATATAGACCCATATCAAAGATTATATAAAAATGCTATTTTTCCAAAATATCAAATAAATAATAAAAATTTATTAAAAAAATATAATGATAACCTTTTTATTGTTTATGATGACCCATCAAGTACACTTACTATAAGTTTTGTTCATACTGATCCAAAGATTGCAAAAGAAATTTTAGAGAGTATTATTAAGCATTCAGATGAAGTTATAAATAAGTTTGCAAAAGAGAATGCAAAAGTTGCACTTCATTTTATTGAAAAACAGAGAAATGATAATAAACAAGCATTTATTACATCTATTGAAAAATTAATTCAGTATCAAAATAAAAATTATACTATTGATCCTAACTTAGATGTAGAACGTAAAAATACTATTTTAGCTAACTTAGAGTTTGAACTTGTTAAAAATGAAGTTGAGTATAATAGTAAAATAAAAACTTATAATCCAAATGGTGTAGAGATGAAGATGCTTAAAGCAACCATTGAAAATATTAAAAGATCTATTAAAAGAATAAAAACACAAATGGTCGGAGAGACTTCTAATGAAAATGAATTAAATACTAATGTATTTGATTTTGAACTATTAAAGAGTAATATGGAGTTTAGCAAAGAAGTCTATAGACAAACTCTTATTAACCAAGAAGAGTTAAAAATAGAAGTAAGTCAAAATGCTAAGCATTTGATTATTATTTCTAAACCAACATTGGCTGATAGTTATAGTTATCCTAATAAAGTATGGGATATTTTTACCTTATCTATAATATTAGTATTTATGTATAGTATTATTGTAACAATTATTGCTATAATAAAAGATCATAAAGACTAGGTTTTAGTTTTATTGTAACTTTATTTAAAGCAGTATTAACTAAAATTTATGTAACATGTGCTTACTTAAGATTAACAAAAGGATAAATGATTTGAATTCTCTTGATATAGCAAAAAATGTTTTTAGACTAGAAGCAGAAGCAGTAAAGAATTTATCAAACTTATTAACTGAAGATTTTAATAAGTCAATTGAAAATATCTTACAATCAAAAGGTCGTTTGGTTATTACAGGAATGGGAAAATCGGGACATATTGGTGTGAAAATTTCGGCAACGTTGGCGAGTACTGGAACTCCTAGTTTTTTTATGCATCCTGCTGAAGCAATACATGGTGATTTAGGTATGTTAACAAAAGATGATATTCTTTTAGCTATTTCAAACTCAGGTGAAAGTGAAGAGATTATTAAAATTATTCCTTTAGTAAAAAGAATGGGAATTACTTTAATAGGAATGGCAGGTAAAGTAAATTCTACTTTAGCAAAAGAGGCAAAATATTTTTTAAATATTGCTATTGAAAAAGAGGCATGTCCTCTGCAGCTAGCTCCCATGTCTTCAACTACAGCAACTCTTGCTATGGGAGATGCTTTAGCAGCAGCTTTAATGAAAGTGAGAGACTTTAAGCCTGAAGAGTTTGCGATGTATCATCCTGGAGGTAGTTTAGGAAAAAAACTATTAACTAAAGTAAAAGATATTATGACATCTAAAAATTTGCCAATAGTAACTTCTAAAAGTGAATTTCAAGATATTATTCATACTATGACAAGTGGGAAATTAGGTTTATGTATAGTTTTGGATAATCAGAAAGTTAAAGGTATTATTACAGATGGAGACTTAAGAAGAGCCTTGGAAATAACAGATAAACCAAGATTTGGACTTATGGCACAAGATATTATGACACTATCTCCATTAGTAATCTCCCAATACGAAATGGCAATAGACGCAGAAGAGTTTATGCTTAAAAATAAGATTAACGATCTATTAGTTGTGGATGATGGCTTATTATGTGGTGTTGTACAGCTATTTGATACAGGAAATATCTCATGAAAACTGTAGTTATTATTCCTGGTAGATTAGGCTCTTCAAGATTACCAAGGAAAGTAATACTTGATATTTGTGATAAGCCTATGATACAACATGTTTATGAAGTGGCAAAAAAAGCTAAGGGTATAGCTGAAGTTTATATAGCAACTGATTCAGAAGAGGTTAAATCTATTTGTAAAAATTTTACAAATAATGTTATTATGACTAGTGAAAAACATGAATCAGGAACAGATAGATTGGCAGAAGCTATGGAGTTCATAGAGTGTGATAATATTATTAATGTTCAAGGTGATGAACCACTAATGGATGCGGAGTTAATTACTTTATTGGCTGAGGCATTAGATAATGATAATATAAATATGGTAAGTGCCATGCATAAGATAAAGACTACCGCAGAGTTAAAATCACCCAATGCGGTGAAAGTAACGGTAGATAGAAATAATAATGCACTTTATTTTTCTCGTTCAATTATCCCACATCATAGAGATGAATGGGAAACATTATTAAATCATCACAAAATAATTCCAGATCCATTAAAATTTTTTAAACATATCGGTATTTATGGTTATAAAAAAACATTTTTAAATACCTATGCTACTATGGAACAAACATACCTAGAAAAATTAGAAAAATTAGAGCAATTAAGAGTTTTAGAATATGGTCATAAAATACAGATGATTGAGACAGATTACGAACCAGTAGGTGTTGATATACAAGAAGATTTAGAAAAAGTAAGAGAGATAATGAAATGCAAATAGAAGAGAAAGCCAAAAAAATAAAAGCAATTGTATTTGATGTCGATGGTGTTTTGACTGACGGTGGTATTATTTATGATAATGCAGGCATGGAGATAAAACGCTTCAATGTTAAAGATGGACAAATTATCTCCCATCTTAAAAAAAATGGCTTTATTGTAGGTGCTATTACAGGTAGAAATTCACAAGTCGTTAAAAATCGCTGTGAAGAGTTAAAATTAGATTTTCATTTTCATGGTTCTCATGATAAACTTGTACAATACAAGAGAATTAAAGAAGAGTATCATTTATTAGATGAACAGATAGCTTATATAGGTGATGATATTATTGATTTGCCTATATTGACAAGATGTGGATTGGCATCTACTCCTAATGATGCAAGAGTATATATGAAAAAATATGTTGATTATGTAACTCCATCAAAAGGCGGAGAAGGTGCATTACGGGATTTAGCAGATTTTATTTTAGATAAACAAGGTTTATTAGAATCTATAATTAAACAACAGATTAATAAAAGTAAGGAAGTATAATGTTAAATAATGACGAACTATATGAAAAATTAAAACAAGGAAGGTTTTTACTTTCAGGACCTTGTGCTATAGAGAGTGAAGAACTTGTAATGCAAATAGCTGAAGAGGTAAAAAAAATAAGTGAAGAGTTAAATTTTACTTATATTTTTAAAGCATCTTTTGACAAAGCAAATAGAACGTCATTAGATAGTTTTAGAGGACCTGGCTTAGAAGAGGGACTTAAGATACTTGAAAAAGTAAAAAAGACTTTTGATTTGCCTATCGTTACAGATATTCATGAGTCTCATCAAGCTTCAGCTGTAGCAGAAGTTGCAGATATACTTCAAATACCTGCTTTTCTTTGTCGTCAAACAGACTTACTAGTAGCAGCTGCTAAAACAGATAAAATTGTTAATATCAAAAAAGCACAGTTTTTAGATGGGAAAGATATGTTTTACCCTGCACAAAAAGTAAAAGAAGCAGGTAATAGCAAAATAATGTTAACTGAAAGAGGTACACTTCTAGGACTAGGTAGACTCGTTGTAGACTTTACTCAGATAGTAGATATGAAAGAGTTTGGATATCCTGTTGTTATGGATGTAACACACTCAACACAAAGACCAGGAGGAGGTGCTACTTCTGGCGGTAATCCTCACTACGCTCCTTATATTGCTAAAGCAGCAGCAGCAGTTGGGGTTGATGGTTACTTTATGGAGGTTCATCCAGATCCTAGCGTAGCGTTGAGTGATGGTAGCAATATGCTTAGGCTTGACACATTTAATAACTTATTAGGGGATATTTATGAAAATTAATATACTTGCATTAGGAGATAGATTTGCATCTTCCTATCAAAGTTTGGAACACGAACTACTAAAGCATGGTAATATATCATATCATAGAGAAAAAGATTTTGTTAATGTAGATACTGCAATAAATTATATAAGAAACTCTTCTTTTAATGCAGTAGTAATGCCTAATCCTTATGGTAATGAAAGAAGAATGTACATTTATAAAAAATTAAAACTATTAAATTTTCCCGTAATTGTATTTGATAGAGGGGCTTTACCTGATAGTTGGTTTTTTGATTTAGGTTTTAATGCAGATAGTGAAACCTATCATCCCTTAAATTGGGATTATGTATTAGAAGATGATAAAGAAAAAGAAATTATTGATTATATAGAAAAGATAAAAAAAGGTGATAATGCTTTAGAGAAGCAAGGAGAAAGGGTAGGTGCTGAAAGATTAAAATCAGAGTTAGGAATTGAAGATAAAAAAGTAATTTTTGTTCCTTTTCAAAGACCAGAAGATACGGTAATTAAACATTTTTCTGATGGATATGATGAATTTGTTAGAGAGATTGAAGAATTAAATAAATATATTAATAAACATCTTCATGATGAATGGATTGTAATTGCAAAAAAACATCCTTTAGAAACAACACGTCCATCTGAAAATATAACCTTTGTGGATGATGATATTAATATTTATGATTTAATAGAAATGTCAGAAATGGTAGTTCTTATTAACAGTGGAGTAGGGCTTTTATCAATGTTGTGGGAAAAACCTGTATTATATTTTGGTAAAACTTTTTATAGTCATCCTAAATTAAATACAAAAGTAAAAAGTTATAAAGATATTTTATATTATATGTCTCAACCACTTGAAGTTGATAAAAATAAAATGATTAGATATATAAGATATTTAAAAGAATATGTTTACTCATTTGCAAAATTTGAAACAGAAAGAGTGCTTCAAAAAGATAAATCATATAGAAATATTACAAGGTATATAAACTTCTCTCAAGTAAATTTTCCAAATATTGAAAATATACTAAAAAAAAAATTCTTTTAGTTACTCAGGTAATACCATGGCCAATAAATAGAGGTTCAGCACAGAGAACAGATCAAATGATACGGTCACTCTTAGAAAATGATTATAGTGTAGATGTTATTGTAAGTAATCTTAGTGAACGGGGGATAACATCTTCTGATATAGAAGATAGACTTTCTAAGAGATATAGAGGTGCAAACTTTATTGTTAGAAAGCATCCTTCACTTTTAAATAAAAGTAAAAAAGGTATAAAAGAAAAGAAGTTTTATTATTTATATCTTTTAACACTAATGTATGATTATATGAGTTTTAATAAATTTAAAGTTTTTAGTTTTAGATTAATGCCATATAATATTCGAAAATTAGTTGATAAAAAATTAGCTTCTGGTATGTATGATATTTATTATAGTAATTATTTATATAATGTTCCATCTAATATTACAAATCATAATGTAAAAGTAGTATCTGATATACATGATCTTCAATATAGAAGAATTGAAAATGATGTAATTCCTGCAGTTGGAAAATTTCAGGCTCTTTTATATAAAATATTCTATAAATCAAGTGAGTTTAAAAGATTAGACTTAGTTGATAAAATTATCTCTATATCCCCTATTGAAACCAAGTTAATTCAAAAGTTTATGCCAAATAAAAATATTATTACTATTCCTGCAACGGCAGATGCTAATAATAGTTTTATTGATAAAGTAGATCAGAAATATGATATAACTTTTATAGGTTCTAATTCAGATGCGAATAGAGACTCCCTTTTATGGTTTTTAAATGAATGTTATCCATACATAATAAAAAATAACAGTAATATAAAATTTTTAATACAAGGTAAAATAACAGGAAATAAATTAATTTTAAATAATGAAGTTTTTAATAATAATCTAAATAAAAATATTATTGCTAGTGATTATGTAGAGTATTTGTCAGATGTTTATAGTGATACGAAAGTTATTATTTGTCCTATTATAAAGGGCAGTGGAATGAAAATTAAAGTAATTGAAGCATTATCCTTTGCTAAAGTAATTGTTGGAACTGATATCGCATTTGAAGGTATTAATATTGAAAATGATGAAGAGGGTATTGTTGCTAATGATAGCAATGAGTTTGCTAGAGAGATACTAGGACTTATAAGTAATGAAAAGAGAAGAAATAATATGCAAATTAGTGCATATGAATTATTTAAATCTGAGCACTCTTTTGACTCTTGTGTAATAGAAATGTCAAAGGTACTAATATAGAAATTAGAAAATGGTATTGTTCAAAATTAATATAACCATTTTTTTAGTAGGTAAATCTATATTCCTAAATAATATAGATATTAATTAAAACTTTAAAGGAATTCAAAATGACTAATATAATACTGTGTGGAGGAAGTGGAACAAGACTTTGGCCTATAAGTAGAACGCTTATGCCTAAACAATTTGTAAAATTATTTGATGATAAATCTCTTTTTCAACTGACAGTTGATAGAAATTCTAAAGTATGTAATAAGCAATTTATAGTTTCTAATACAGAGCAATATTTTTTAGCATTAGATCAATTAGAAGAGTCAAAGAAAACAAATAATAAATATCTATTAGAACCAATAGGTAGAAATACGGCTCCTGCTATTGCTTTAGCATGTATGTCTCTTAATAGAGATGATATAGTTCTAGTTACACCATCTGATCACTTAATTAAAAATGAAGAAGAGTATTTGAATGTTTTAAAACATGCAGAGGAGTTAGCTTTAAAAGATTACTTAGTAACTTTTGGTATTACACCTGACTTTGCAGAAACTGGCTTTGGTTATATAGAAGCTGATGGAGAAAATGTAAAAGCATTTCATGAAAAACCTGATAAAAATACTGCACAAAAATATGTTGATGCAGGTAATTATTATTGGAATGGTGGTATGTTTTGTTTTAAAGCAGGTGTTTTTTTAGATGAACTTGAAAAATATTCACCTAAAATATTTAATACTTGCAAAAAGGCTATGGAAGTGACAATTTCAGATAATATGATTCGAATAACACATGATAATATGATAATGATTCCAGAAGATAGTGTTGATTATGCTGTGATGGAAAAATCGAATATAGTAAAGGTTATTGCTTCTGATATTGAATGGTCTGATGTAGGAAGTTTTGATGCTCTTTATCATGAACTACCTAAAGATAAAAATGGTAATACTCTTAACAAAAGACATGTATCAATAGATTCTAAAAATAATTTAATTTATGGTAATAATAAATGTATCGCTACTGTAGATGTAGAAAACTTAATTATTGTAGATACAGGAGATGCTCTTTTAGTTAGTAAAAAAGGTAGTAGTCAAAAAGTTAAACAAGTAGTACAAGAGATAAAAAAAACTACTGAACTTCATAATATTCACTTAACAGGATATAGACCTTGGGGTTCATATACGGTACTAGAAGATACATTAGGATATAAAATTAAGCGTATTGAAGTAAAACCTGGAAAAAGATTGAGTCTTCAAAAACATTATCATAGAAATGAACATTGGACAGTAGTAAGTGGTACTGCGACAGTAACAGTAGGTAATGAGATAAAACTTATACGACCTAATGAAAGTACCTATATCAAAATGGGAGAAGTACATAGATTAGAAAATCATGGAAAAATACCTATTATTTTAATAGAAGTACAAATTGGTGAATATACTGACGAAGATGATATAGTAAGACTCGAAGATGATTTTCAAAGAGATTAGAAAGAGAGAAAGGGTTTCTTAATAAGATTAAGAAACCCTTTGAAGCCTTAAGGTAAGATCTTTACAGATTTCATCAGGTGAGTTGTTCCACCAGCATAATCTACATCATCATCTTCTAAATATATTTTAATTGTAGAATTCATAGACTGAGCTAATAACATTAATGTTAATAGTTTTTTTTGCCCTTCTTCATTTAAAATAGTTGAAATAGAAGATTTTACAGTTCCTTCTTCTGGTGATGTTGATGTCATTACAAAATAAGAATTATTTTCCCATTGTTGAATTGTAGAAAGTTTTCCCTCTACCCATGTTCCAGCTAATAGATTTGCGCTTAGTAGTCCTGTTATAAAAGTTACAAATAGTAGTTTTTTCATAAATAAACCTTTTATTTTAAAGTATAGTTTTATTAAAGTCTTAAAAAAGACAAGCCTCATATTTATCTTATTATACTATTAAAGAGTTTTATTATAGTTTTTAAATAACTTTGTTAGTATACGTATTGAATTTTATTATTTTAAAGGTTCTTATGAATTATAGTACATCTAGACAACTTATATATAATATAGAGAAGTTTTCACATTTAAAATATTATTCTAAATTTAAAAAATATTATTCTAAAGATTATATATTTTATGGTTGGGGCAGAAGAAAGTCAGGTTTACGTGCTATAGAGCTTTCTAAAAAATTTAATAGTAAATTTGTTCTTTTAGAAGATGGCTTTATTCGTTCTCTTGGCTTAGGTGTCAATGCTTCTCCATCTTTTTCAATAGTTGAAGATAATATAGGTATTTATTATGATGCTACAGAGCCTTCAAAACTAGAAAATATTCTAAATAATTATGATTTTACTTCTAATCAAGAGCTTATAGAGACTTCAAAAAAAGCTATAAAATATATTATTAAACACAATATCTCAAAATATAATAACTCAAAGATTATAAAATCAGATTTTTTTAAAAATGAAAATGAAAAAAGGATTTTAGTTATATCTCAAACAGAGGGTGATGCATCTTTAAAATATGGAATGATTGATAACTTTACAACAGATGAAATAGTAGATACTGCAATTATGGAAAATCCTAATGCAACTGTTTATTTAAAAGTACATCCTGATGTTTTAACGGGAAAGAAAAAATCAGATTTAGATATAGAATCAGTTAAAAATAGATGTATTATTATTGAAGAAGATGTGAATCCAATTTCTCTTTTAAAATATTTTTCTAAAGTTTATACAAAAACATCACAAATGGGTTTTGAAGCTCTGTTAGTTGGCTGTGAATGTGTCTGTTTTGGTATGCCATTTTATGCAGGATGGGGAATTACTATAGATAATTCAACATGCGATAGAAGAAAAGAGAAACGTAGTATAGAAGAAGTATTTGCTGCAGCATATATACTTTATAGTAGATATTATAATCCTTACAGACAGAAAAAATCAAATATATTAGATACAATTGAAACTATTAATAAGTATCGTAATATCAATAATCAAAATAAAGGTAAACTTTTTTTATTTGGTTTTTCATTATGGAAGAGATGGTTTACTATTCCATTTTTAAACTCTACAGATAAAAATAAAAAAATATTTTGCTCAAATATTAAAGAAGCACTTCAAAAAGGATTAAAATATAATGATAAAGTCTTTATCTGGGGTAAAAAACCTTTTAATGATGTGGAGGATTATGCAAGAAAACATAATATCTTTCTTTCACGAATAGAAGATGGTTTTATACGTTCAGTCTCTTTGGGGTCTGATTTGACTAAAGCATATTCGTTAGTAGTAGATAGTAGAGGTATCTATTTTGACCCTACACAAGAGAGTGACTTAGAGTATATATTAAAAACAGTTACTTTTGATAAAAAAATAATTGAACGTGCAAAAAAGTTAAAAGAGTATTTAGTAGAAAAGAAGCTTTCTAAATATAATATATATAAAGACGAAGTACTAGATTTTCAAGGTTTAAAAAAGAATCAAAAAATGATTATGGTTCCTGGACAGGTTGAAGATGATGCTTCTATAAGATACGGTGCAAATGGTATGACTAACCTTAAACTTCTTGAACAAACAAGAAGTAATGCTCCTGATGCATATATTATCTATAAACCACATCCTGATGTATTAGCAGGGAATAGAAAAGGTAATATAAGTAAAGAGGATGCCTTAAAATTTTGTGATATTATTATAGAAGAGGTAAGTATTGATTCTGTACTTGAACAAGTAGATGAAGTACATACAATGACATCTTTGGTTGGGTTTGAAGCACTGATGAGGGGTAAAAAAGTATATACCTATGGATTACCTTTTTATGCTGGCTGGGGACTTACTGTAGATAGTAAAAATATATTAAGACGAAGTAGAAAACTATTACTTGAAGAGCTTATTGCCGCAACACTTATACTATATCCTCGATATATACATCCTAAAACAAACGCTTTTTGTGAAGTAGAAGTGCTTCTTGATGAGATAGATAAAGAGAAAAAAAGATATAATAATTGTTTGTTATGTAGATTGTATATAGATAGTAGAAATGCAATCTCACGCAAAATTCAACTTATTATAAAGGTATTACTCAGTGAATAAAGTAGGTCAGATAAAAAATAAAAATATACTTTTTTTACAAGGACCAATGGGAACTTTTTTCAAAGAGCTTGATTTACATTTTCGAAAGTATGGAGCAAATACATTTAAAATAACGCTTAATACTTCAGATTGGTTTTTTTCTAATAGGGATAACACCTACCCTTTTAAAGGTAAACAAGAAGAGTGGAAATCTTTTATTGAGGATTTTTTTAAAAAAAAAGAGATAGATAAAATATTTCTTTTTGGAGATTGTAGGTTTTACCAAAGTCATGCAATAAATATAGCAAAAAAATTAGAAATAGATATTTTTGTTTTTGAAGAGGGATACATACGTCCAGATTTTATTACAATGGAACGTTATGGTGTAAATAATTTTAGTAAAATAAGTAGAGATGCTACTTTTTATCATAATTTAGATAAAAAGTATTTAGATTCACCTGATACACTACAGACCTATCCTAAATATATTAGAATGGGCTTTTCATCTACAATTTATTATTTAATTGCTTATTTTTTAAAAAAACAATATCCCCATTATATTCATCATAGAGAAATAGACATATTTAAAGAATTTTTATGGCTATTTAAAAATGGATTTAGAAAAGTTAAATATAAATTTACAGAACAAAATTTAATTAAAAAAATAACTATTGAGTTATCTAAAAAGTATTACTTTGTTCCCTTGCAAACCTATAATGATTTTCAACTTATTGAACATTCTAGATTTGATTCTGTAGAAGAGTTTATAGAAGAAGTTTTAATCTCCTTTGCCAATAATGCTCCAAAGGAAAAATTCCTTATTATAAAGCATCATCCTGTAGATAGAGGAAGAAAGAATTATGAAGTATTTATTCATGAATTAAGTACGAAGTTAAGTATTGAAAACAGAGTAATTACTGTACATGATTTACATCTTCCTACTTGTTTAAAAAATGCTATTGGCACTATTACTATCAATAGTACAGTAGGTATCTCATCACTTTTTCATCAGATTCCTACTATTACATTAGGCGATGCTATTTATGATATAGCAGGTTTAACAAGTAAAAATATTATGCTTGATAATTTTTGGTATAACTATAAAAAACCTGATAATATACTATTTAAAAAATTTAGAAACTATCTTATAGAAACTACTCAATTAAATGGTAGCTTTTATGGAAAATTCCCTATTGAATTTTCTAAAAGTGAAATGTATAGTTAATTAATCAAACCTTGTAATTAAGTAAAATAACTTTATTTTATCTCTCCCATGAGTAAGACTGAATTAAAAAAAATTTTCAAAATAAAAATCTCTATTTCTACGCAACTTTACTTCAAAAGTATTATTTATACTTAAAATCATTTAAAGTTAATAGTTTATTCTATATAATTAAGACGTATTCAAAAAAGTTATTTACTATGATTATATCAAGGAGGAAATATGAAACTAGGTTTCTTAGTTGACCTTAACCTATGTATGGGTTGTAAAGGTTGTGAAATCGCTTGTAAAGTGGAAAATGAAGTGCCACTTGGCTCTTGGCGTTTACGTGTAAAATATATTGATATAGGGAAATTCCCAGATGCATCAAGATCATTTACACCGTTACGTTGTAACCATTGTGAGAACGCACCATGTGAGCGTATCTGTCCAGTATCGGCACTCCATTATTTAGAGAATGGAATTGTTAATATTGACAATGAAAGATGTATAGGTTGTGCAGGGTGTATGATGGCTTGTCCTTATGGTGCTATTTATATGGATCCAGAGACAAATACAGCAGATAAATGTACGTATTGTGCTCACCGTATTGAGAGTGGTATGATGCCAGCTTGTGTGGTTGCTTGTCCAGTTGAAGCAAATATATTTGGTGATGTTGAAGATGACACAAGTCATATTTCTCAGTATATTATGGAACATCAAGGAGCTGTTCAGGTAAGAAAACCTGAAAAGCACACAAATCCTAAGCATTTCTATGTAGGTGGAGGAACATATACACTAGATCCTTTAGCTCATAAAAGGATAGAAGGATATAGTCTCTTTAATAATATTACACATTTAGACGCTATTGGTGATAAAAACCATGGTGTATTAGATAGATTTTTAGCACCATTTACTGGGCACAGTAAATTAGATAATAAAAGTTTTATTGACTCAGCAGTAGATGTTGAATCACATGAAGAAGAGGGAGGTCACTAAAATGGTAGAAAGTACAATACATGCAACTCAAGCAGTTGTAACATTAGATGTTCCACTTCCAGGTATTATTTGGGGTTGGATGATAACACTTAATATGTGGGCAAAAAGTATTGGTACAGGTGTTATCTTAGTAGGTGCATTTTTACTTTACAGACATAAAAAAGAAGATATGCCAAATTTAAGATGGACGATGCCTCTTATATCATTTGTAGCATTAAATATCTTTTTACTTTTTACATTGGTAGATTTACATCAACCATATAGAATGGTAAATATCTTTTTACATCCACACTGGACTTCTGCTATTACAGTAGGTGCTTGGTTAGCATCACTATTTACAGGATTAATCACAGTACTTATGCTTATAGGTGGATTTGATGCATTTCCTGAGTTTAGAAGACACTGTCCTGTAGCAAAAAAAGTAAGAGGGATAAGTAGTTTTTATGAAAAAGCATTTCCTTTTATTGTTTTTCTTGCAATTCCTGTAACAACATATACTGCAATTATTATGGCACAGTCAAGTGCAAGAGAGTTATGGCAAGCACCTACCGAAGTTATGCAGATGATTTGGGCAGCACTTATGGTAGGTTCAGCAGCATTGATTTTAGTCTCTAATGAATGGAGTGAAAAAGCAAGAAAAGATTTATCACTTATTTTGGCTTTAGCTACGTTCTTCTCATTTATGATGTATATGAGTGAGTATTTCTTCTCATTCAAATCAGCAGAGGCAGAAGCAACATTGGCATATGTGCATTCAGGTGGCACATATAATGTAGAGTTTTGGTTTGGTATGTTCCTTGGATTTATCATTCCATTCTTCCTAGCATTAAGCAATATGAAGAGTGAAAACAAAACATTACTAAGATTTGCAGCTATTTTGGCATTAATTGGTCTTTATCTTGTAAAAGATGTATGGCTTAAGATTCCACAAATGTTACCGTTAAGTTAAGGAGTATATAGATGACAAAATCAATGAATAATAATGAACAACCTACATTTGTAGAGAGTAGAAGAAGTTTTCTTAAGGGTACAGCATACTCAGTTGCAGGTGTAACACTTGCAGCAGGTGTATTTAAAACAGTGGCAGATACGCCAGCTACTGCAAACAGTAAGTTTACCCCAACACCTAAAACACTTTCATTTTATCCACCTCTTGAAGAGTGGGATAGTTTTACAGAGTTAGATGGTAAAGATTGGAAAAGAGGTGGTACAGGTAGAAACGGTGTACAAAGTGAAGATAATCCTGATGGAATTAAAGCGACAGAGTATATGCTTGTTCCTACAGCATGTTCTAACTGTGAAGCATCATGTGGTTTAACTGCATGGGTTGATCTTTCTACTTACAAAGCAGGTGGACAACTAGCAGTTCGTAAGTATATGGGTAACCCACTACATGCTGGGTCTCGTGGTAGAAACTGTGCAAAGGGTTATGCAGCTCAGTCACAAATGTACGATCCAGATCGTATCCCTTTCCCACTTATGAGAGCTCCTGGTTCTAAAAGAGGTGAAGGTAAGTGGGTAAGAACTACTTGGGACGAGGCGATGGCGAAAATCGGTAAAAAAATGCACGATACGCTTAAAAAAGGTGATGAGATTTCTAGAAAATCAATCATGTACCATGTGGGTCGTCCTAATGAAAATGGATTTGGTCACCGTGTACCACACTCTTTAGGGTGTGATGGATATGATTCTCATACTAACATCTGTTCAGCAGGTGCTAGACAAGGAACAATCCAATGGACAAATGATGATAGAAATTCACCAGATTGGTCTAATGCAAAGTTAATTTTCCTTCAATCTTCTCATGCAGCAGATGCAGGACATTACTTTCAACAAGCAGCGGGACGTATTGCAGAAGCACGTAAAAAAGGTGCAAAACTTGTTGTCATGGATCCAAGACTCTCTAACTCTGCAGGTATGGCAGACCTGTGGGTACCTTGTTGGCCAGGGACAGAGACAGCACTTTATCTCTACCTTGCAAACAGAATTTTAAATGAAAAAGATGTATCTGGTAACTCTCTTGTTAACCATGAATTCGTAAAGAACTGGGTAAACTGGGATAGACTGATGAAAGATAGAGAGTATCTTGCATACCTTGTTGAGAAAAAATATATCAAGTCAGTACCAGCAGGTGAAACATACGAAGAGTTTATTACAATGATAGCTGAAATGTACTCTCCTTATACCCTTGATTTTGTAGCCAAAGAGTGTCGTATTGAAAAACGTATTGTAGAAAAACTTTATGATATGTTTATCGATGCAGGTGCTAGAGTAGCAACATACATCTGGAGAGCAGGACCGATAGGTCACAAAGGTGGATGGATGATCGCAAGATCAGCATTCTTACCATTTGTTCTTCGTGGAGCTATGGCAGGAGATAAAGGTGGAGTAGGACTACACCATTGGCATGTTATTTCAGTGAATGGTAAAGGTGATAAAGCTACACAAGCAGGAGAGAGACCACCTAAAGTTGATGTATGGAATGAGATTGCTTGGCCACCTGAGTATCCATTAAGTTCTTACGAGATGAGTCATATTATGCCTCACTTGTTACTTGATGATGAGTGGAGAAAGAAGTGGAACTCTAAAGGACTTAATGTTCCTGATAAATTAGCAGTTTGGATTCCTCGTATGTATAACCCAGTTTGGATTAATCCAGATGGATTTAGATGGATAGAAGCACTTAAAAGAGAAGATAAGATTGAAATGTCATTTAACCTCTCACCTACATGGTCTGAGACAAACTGGTATTGTGACTTTATTTTACCTGTTGGACTTGCTGGTGAAAGACATGATCAACACTCAGAAGCTACAGAACCAAAAAGATGGCTCTCTTTCCGTAACCCTGCATTAAGAGTTGCATTAGAAAAAATGGGTTGGAAACCAAAAGATCCAACTAGAGCTACACTTGAAGCCCACATTAAAGCGGGTCTTGGTGAAGTATGGGAAGAGGTAGAATTTTGGGCAAATATCATGACTCATTATGTTGATCCTGATGGAAGTTTGGGTGTAAGAAAGTACTGGGCTTCAAAAGAAGATCCAACAAGAGCAGTGACGATTCCAGAGTGGTATCAAGCAGCATTTGACAAACTTCCTAACCTTAAAAAGGCAGCAAAAGAAGCATATCCTGACTCTAAGTATCCTAACTATGAGATGATGAGAGATAGAGGTACATGGTTAGAAGAAGATAATATCTTTAAACCACAAGAGAGACCTATTAAGAAAGTAGGAGATACATATATCTCTCATGGTCATGAATATCATGAACGTGATATAGAAAAAGATGAGTTTGGTGTTTTACTTGCTACTGACCATAATGGTAAGAAAAAAGCGATTGGTGTTGAAATTGATGGAGAGCTTATGCAAGGTTTCCATACACTTACTAAAAAGCTTGACTTCTATTGTGAGTGGTTTAAAGAGTGGAAATGGCCAGAGTACGCTATACCTATCTACCCAACAACAAAAGAAGATAGAGTAAAAATGACACATGTTGTAAGTCAAGTACACCATGACTTTATGGTTAACGACAATGATTTTGCATTGAATACAGTATTTAGATTGCCATACAATATTCATACACGTTCAGTAAACTCAAAACATCTTATGGAGATTTCACAAAACCATAATCCAGTTTGGATATATACTGATGATGCAAAACGTCTTGGTATTAAGAGGGGTGATGCAATTAAAGTAACAATTTCAGATACCGTTTCTGGTTTAGAATCAGGTTACTTTATTGCAATGGCTATCCCTACTGAGGGTACTATGCCAGGTGTTTTAGCTTGTTCTCACCATGCAGGTAGATGGAAACTTAAAAATGCTGTTGAGATTCCAGGATTTGCACATAAACTTGGTATCATGGGGCTTGGTGCACCTCTATATGAGATGACTATGGATGGTAAAGTGGGAACACTTAAACCAACAGAGGGTCTAAATGAAGGTATGCAGGCACGTAGAGATACATGGCAGTTTAAAGAGTACAATAAAGATTTAGATAACATCTGGTGGGATGGTCTTTCAGGTTCTTGGCAAAATGCTGTAGCAGCTTCGCATCCAGATCCTATTGCAGGTAACCATGCTTGGCACCAAAAAGTAAGTGTAGAGCTTGCAGATAAAGGTGACCAAATTGGTGATATATATGTAAATTATGATAACAATATGAAAGTATATCAAGCATGGAGAGATAAGTTGACTCGTCCACTTGATAGTACAGATACATTAAGACGTCCTAAACACATTAAACGTCCAGCAGTACCTTTGTCTGACAAAGCGTATGCAGTAAAATTAACATAATTGGAGTAAAGAGATAAGGCAATGCCTTATCTCTTCATAGCATATACAGTTTTCAAGATAACTAGTTTTGTACTATTTATCTTGAAAGTGGTATAGTACCAATAATTAAAATAAAATAGTGGAATAATAATGGAACAGATGAAACAAGAGATAGAAAATCGTATAGCAATTTATGCACTCATTTCAAGATTGATGTTAGTAGAAGTAGATGAAGCGTTTTTATCTAATATAGAAAAAGATGAAACACTGCTATCTTTTTTACCTCACTATAGAGATTGGGATAAACGTAAAGAGTTTTCAACTGCTGAGCTTATAGAGCAGTATTATAATGTAGATTTTACCAATCTCTTTTTAATGCACCTTGTACCGTATGAGAGTTTTTATACTAGAGATGACCAGATGATAGAGAGTGGTGGAGATAACCCTGTGGTAGAACTTTACAACAGTCTTGATTTTCGTGTAGAGCTTGACACTGCTAGAGTGGTAAGCGCAGACCACATAGGTGTAGAGTTAGAGTTTATGTATATGCTCTGTACAGCACTTCAAAAAGCATTAGTAGCAGATGATAAAGAAGGGGTTTGTGAACTATTAGAAGTTCAACGTGCTTTTCTTAAAGAACATCTTCTTGAGTGGACACCACTTTTTCTTATCAATGCTAAAAAAGAGTCACGTACACCACTTTATCATGATGGTGCAGAGCTTACTTTGGAATTTATACTTAGTGATTTTGAATACATTAATGAGAAACTTACAGAGCATTGTATTGTAGATGAGGCTTTAGCTCAATAATGAGTTTACATTTTGATGTTGCTTTATGTGTACGAGCAACAAGTAAGTTTTCTGACTGTACCAAATGTATAGATGCTTGCCCTGAGTCACTCTCTATGGTTGACAATTTACCAAGTTTTCCTTTATCTACTGGGGTAGAGGCTGCTGCATGTGTGGGTGTCTGTCCTACAGAAGCTTTTGCATTTTCAGACTTCTCTACTACAGAGTTTTTCTTTACTTTTTTAGAGTCTAAAGTGCGGCTTATCTCTCCTAAGTTTAATGTCCCTTGTCTCTCTGTCTTGAGTGTTGAACATCTAATCTCATTGGCTTTAGCTAGTGATGAGATGATTACACTAGATTTGAGTACATACGATAGCGTTTCACTTCTTTTTGAGCAGATAAGTAAACGTATAGAAGAGGCAAACTTTATACTCTCTAGTTTCTCAGTAAAACAGTTAGAGACAAACTCCATTGAAAAAGAGCAAGAGCCTCTTGATGCAGATGATACCCATACATCAAGACGTTCATTTTTAGGTAATGCATCGCTTAAAGGTGTGATAAAACATAAAAAAACGTTTGATGACGCTGTCAATGCAGAGGAGATGCAACACTTTGAAGTCTCAACTTCTATTATTGGTAAAATAAAAGATAAAAATCTACCTGATAAACGTAAAATACTATTGACAACACTCAAGCATGCAAATATTCCTAATGTATTTGAAGTATTACCTCAAGAAGAGGTAGGGTTTATCTCTCAAAAGTTTATAGATGAGAGTTGTACAAACTGTCAGATATGTTACCGTATTTGTCCTACAGGAGCACTCTCTTCTGATGGCAAGTTTTCACTAATACACTTTGATGCGATGCTTTGTCTAAAGTGTCATTTATGCCATGATGCTTGTGAGCCAAACTCTATAGCACTACAAGATGGCTTTGAGATAAAAGAGTTTTTTGAACCAAAACAGAGAACCTTAGCTACTTTTGACATAAAACGTTGCCATGAGTGTGGTAATAACTTTACCTATACAGGTGGAGAACAAGCGTGTCCTCGCTGTATGGTAGAAGAAGAAGAGGCGATGTTTTTACATAATAATGCTGTCTATATGAAAGGAAATAATGCAACCACATGAGATACAACCCAATACAGACTTATGCACAATCTTAGGACATAATGCCCAAACAGGTTATGCACGTAGATATTTTAACAGAGTTTTAAAACACAACAGTATTAATGCTACGGCTATTGCGTTAAATATTACAGATGAACATTTTGATTTTACTCTCTCTAATGTAGGTGAATCAAAAGTAGATAAAATGATGATAGAAAAAGAGTTTCAATCCAAGGCACTTGAGTATTGCGATAGCTTAGATGAAGTAAGTAAAAGAGAAGGTCGAGTAGATTTTATAGAAGTGAAAGATAAAAAAGTCTATGGTTTTTGTTTTGATGACAAAGCCAAAAATCTTTTTAGCCAACCAGAATTTTTAGATGACCAGATACTTTTTGTAGCCAAAATGATGCTCATAGCAGCACGTTGGTATGATGCCAAAATAGATGTAGATACTATACCACTACTCATAGGAGAATAGAATGAATGATTTAAGAGAAGAGTTTGAAAATATAAGCGCCCAAAATTTTAATGGTAACCGAGCATTTGGTCCAGATGGACAGTGTGATTCAGATGAAGAGGTAGATCTCAAGGATTACCCTTCCTATACAGAAGTACTTTATGCAAAGCTTATTGCACCACATGTAAGTGGTATTTATATTTCACGCTGGGATATTAAAGAGATAGCACTTGCTGCTGGCGACTCTATGGCTATTCACCCTAGAAAACGTATGTTTGAGCTTCTTATGAAGTTTGCAACTAGTAAAGAGAATATGCAATTGGTGTTAGATGCACTAGAGAACCATATGGAAGAGAAAATAGATATTTACACAGAACTTATGACAAGCTTTCCTCATTCAGCAGAGATTTTTCAACCTAAAATAGAAAAAGCTAGAAAAACGATGAAACTATTTCCTCAGATTATTGAAGAGTATTTTGAGTAGAATTTAATATCACTATTAACGACACTTCAGTATAATACTGTATTAAATTAAAAGGCGAATTATGGCAGATATTACAAAAGAAGAAGTGTTAAATTATCATAAAAATGGAAAAATAGGGATTAACTTAACTAAACCATGCTCTTCACAACATGAACTCTCTTTAGCTTATACCCCAGGAGTGGCTGTTCCTTGTCTTGAAATAGAAAAAGATGAATCTCTCTCTTTTGAGTACACAAACCGTGGTAACTTAGTAGCTGTTATCTCTGATGGAACGGCAGTATTGGGTCTTGGTGATATTGGTCCTTTGGCTTCTAAGCCTGTAATGGAGGGTAAGTCTGTACTCTTTAAAAAGTTTGCACAAGTAGATGCCTTTGACATAGAACTTGATGTACATACTGTTGAAGAGATAGTTGCTACTTGTAAAGCAATTGCTCCTACTTTTGGAGGTATCAACCTTGAAGATATCTCTGCTCCAAGATGTTTTGAGATAGAGCGTATTTTAAAAGAGGAGTTAGATATTCCTGTATTTCATGATGACCAACACGGTACAGCCATCATTACAACAGCAGGGCTTATGAATACACTTGAGCTTACAGGTAAAAAAGCTGAAGAGATTAAAATTGTTGTCAACGGTGCAGGAGCAGCAGGTATATCTTGTGCAAAGATGTATAGAGAGCTAGGGGTTAAACATATTGTGATGTGTGACTCCAAAGGTGTTATATCTACAAGTAGAACAGATTTAAACCCTTATAAGTTAAAGTTTGCTATAGAGACAGAAGATAAAACACTTAGTGACGCTATAGAAGGTGCTGATATGTTCCTTGGACTCTCAGTTGCAGGAGCTTTAACGAAAGAGATGGTAGCAAAGATGGCACCTGAACCTATTATCTTTGCATTAGCTAACCCTACACCTGAAATACTTCCTGAAGAGGTAAAAGCAGTAAGAGATGATGTTGTTATGGGTACAGGTCGTTCTGATTATCCTAACCAAATTAACAATGTACTTGGTTTTCCTTTCATCTTTAGAGGGGCATTAGATGTAAGAGCTAAGAAGATTACAGAGGGTATGAAAATGGCAGCTTCTCAAGCTTTGGCAGCTTTGGCTAAAGAGCCTGTTCCTGACTACGTTAAAGCTGCGTATCATAATGAAGATTTAGCTTATGGAAAAGAGCATATTATCCCTTTACCTTTTAACAAAGAAGCACTTATCTGGGTAGCTTCTGCTGTTGCAAGAACAGCATTTGAAGAGGGTGTTGCACGTGTAGATAGTTATGATGATGATGCCTATAAAGAGGAACTTAGATGTCTTATTTATGGATATGATGAAGAAAAGTAGGCGATGAATTTAAAAAATTATATTGATTTTTATGCTCTACTACAGAGCCATAAGCCTTCTCGTGAAGAGAATCGTGCTTTTGGTTTAGAGATAGAAGATGTAAATTACTCACCTTTTAAGCAGATATTGCTATGGGTGCAAAAGTATGAAGGTAGATTAAAAAAACCACTTCTAAGTCAGCAAATTGGTAGTTATTTATATGGGTTAACACTCACTTTAGCCATATTAGCTTTTCTATTAGGGCTGTTCTCTGGGATGGGTCTGCTTAGTTACAGTGGGCATGAACCTGTCAATGTTATTTACTTCTTAGCAATGGTAGTACTTTTACCTCTTCTTACGATGATACTTACCTTTTTTTCTATGTTAAAAGCAGGTAGTTCACATAGCTTTTTAGTACATATCTCTCCTGCTTTTTGGATGGAGAGAGTGTTACAACTTTTACCTAAAAAAGTACAACACACTTTAAAAGAGTTACCTTTAACTCCACAGTTAACAAACTGGATGCTCATTAAACGTTCACAACTACTAGCACTACTCTTTTCATTAGGATTACTTGTATCACTTTTAGGTATGGTTACTACTAAAGATATTGCTTTTGCATGGAGTACAACACTTCAAGTCTCACCTCAAGAGTTTCATTCATACCTTTTAAGTATCGCTTTTGCGTGGAGAGACCTTTTTCCTTGGGCTGTTCCTTCTTTAGAACTCATAGAACAGAGCCAGTATTTTAGGCTAGGGGAGAATCTTGATATGAGTATGATTCAAAATGCCTCTAAGCTTGGAGAGTGGTGGAAGTTTCTAGCTTTTACAACACTATTTTATGCTATTTTTCTACGTTTTACACTATGGCTTTTTACACAGTGGGGTTTTAGGTATGCTTTGCTTAAATCTTTTTTAAGTTTAGAAGGATCTACTACATTATTAAGAGAGATGAATGAGCCTATTATTAGTACCGCTTCACCTAAAGAGGAGCAACTATTTACCTCTCATGAAAAGCAGTATGGTATGCAGATAGCAAAACTAAACTCTAGCTATGATGTAACTTTAGGTTGGGCGATGTCAAGTAGTGAGTTAACAGTGCTTAATGACACTATGCAAGTTACAAGTAAAGATGTATTTGAAGTAGGTGGAGCGAATAGTTTGAGTGAAGATAGTGCTATTATCGCTAAATCTCAAGGTAATGTACTTTTTTATGTAAAATCTTGGGAACCTCCCACTATGGATTTTGTAGATTTTTTAGAGGAGTTAGTTATTCAAGTAGAGCATGTAACTCTAACGCCTAGAGGAACAAGCAATGAGAAGTACATCGCTACACAAAAAGAGCTTGAGATGTGGGGAAGAAAACTTGAAACTCTACATCTTAAAAAGGTATGGTTAAAAATATGACTTCTATGCACCCCACATTTGCCGTAGTAGGGCATCCAAACAAAGGCAAAAGTAGTATCGTCTCTACACTAGCTTTTGATGACTCGGTACAGATATCTGACACTCCTGGAACCACGACAAAAAAACGAAGCTTTCCTCTCACTGTAGATGGAAAAGTTCTTTATGAACTCTTTGATACCCCTGGATTTCAAAGAGCAAGAAGAGTCTTAGCATGGTTAGAAAAGCATGAAGTACCTGCAAGTAAGAAACATGAAGTTGTGTTAGCTTTTATAGAAGCTCACAAAGATGATGAACGCTTTAACGATGAGGTTCAGTTACTTGAACCTATTATGGCAGGTGCAGGTATCATCTATGTAGTTGATGGTTCTAAACCTTATGGAGAAGAGTATGAGGCTGAGATGGAGATATTGCGTTGGACAGGGCAACCCTCTATGGCACTCATCAACCACATAGGAGAGAGTGACTATAGCCAAGAGTGGAAGAGAGCGTTAGGGCATTACTTTAAAATGGTACGAACCTTCAATCCAATGTTAGCTACCTTCTCTCAACATCTTCTACTTTTAGAGAGTATGGCACAGCTTAAAGAGGAGTGGATAGCTCCAGTAAACCACTCTATCGATCTTTTTAAAGCTTACCATGAACAGATGTTTGAACGTAGTGCAAATGCTATAGCAAAACTCATGTATAAGTCACTCTCTCATGTAGAACAGTTCGCACTTACACAAGATGATGCAAGTAAAGAAGAGAGAGAACAGATAGAGGAGCGTTACCAAGTAGTACTTCGTGGGTTAGAACAGACATCACAAAAACAGATAGAGCAAATATGGAACCACCATCATTTGGAAAAAGAGCAAGAGTCTCTTACCTTTGAAGGCGTAGATCTCTTCTCTAAGGAGAGTGCTTCACTCTTTGGGTTAACACGTAAAGAGTTACTGATTACAGGTGCTACAGGTGGTGCTATGACAGGTGCTGGTATAGACCTTATGTTTGGGGGAGGGACTTTTTTACTAGGTTCAACCATTGGAGCAGTACTCGGAGGTTCAAGTGCTTTTTTTGGTTTTAATGAACTATCTGATGTAAAAGTTTTAGGAAAAAGTTTAGGGACAAACTACTTAGAGATGGGTCCGATGAAAAATATAAATTTTGCATACATTTTACTCAACAGAACACTCTTCCACACCACAAAGATAGCAAGCCATTCACACGCCTTAAGAGAGATAGTACAACTAAAAATGGGACGTACCTTTACAGAGAAATGGATGGATGACACATTACGAAAGTCCTTAGAAAAATACCATACACTCTTTCGTTCCAAAGATGAAGTAAAAGCAGAAGTTTTATCAGAATATGAAGTACTTATTAAGGATGTATTGAAACATTTGATAGATTAAATATAAATCATTTTTGGAGTATAATATTTACTATTATCTTAAGGAGTTTGTTAATGGAAGTATTTATGTGGAGTATTATATTTGGTATTACAGGTATGGGATATTTTTCTTATGGTAAAAAAAGAGATGATAATCTGTTTTTACTCTCTGGTATTGCACTAATGGTTTTCCCATATTTTGTAGAAGGGCTTACTTTAAATATTGTAGTGGGAGGGGCTTTAGTTGTTATCCCATTTTTAGCTTTAAAGTTTTTAAAATAATAAATAGTTTAAATTATTAAAGGATAATAATTATCCTTTAAGTACTATTCTGTCATAATCAAACTATGGACAAGTTATCTAATACAATAAAAGGAATATAAGATGAGACAATATGAATCGTATAAGTGTAATAAATGTGGAAATGTAGTAGAAGTACAAAATTAAGTATGCCTATCACTATACTTCCTATGAAGGAAGCAGTTTCTTTTGCATTTATGGATGCTGAAACAGCTGGAAAATTAACATTATTAAGACAGAGAAATATTAGATATGATGAAAATACAAAGAAATTTTTACTTTCGAGACGTGGGTATGCAAGTTTTAGAATTTATGCAAAAAGTCTTGAAGATGTAGCACCACTGAAGCAATTTTTTGAAAAACAAGGTATTAAAGTTTCTACTCAAGTAGAGCGAATTCATGAAGTAAAAGAGTTGGATAAATATTTGACATTAATATTTTGGCTTATTACAACAGTAGGTGTTATTGGTGGTGCTGCAACATTAAGTGCAAACTTGTATTCTTCGGTAGAAAGAAAACGTAAAGAATTGAGTATTTTAAGATTATTAGGATTATCAGGAGGTATGATTTTCCGTTTTACTATTTATCAGGGTATGGTTATATCTACAAGTGGTGTGGTAATCGCACTTGTCTTTTTTGGTATTATGGCAACAATTATTAATACGCTTTTTCAAGCTCATTTACGTAGTGGTGAATCTTTTTGTACATTAAATATTATACATATCTTACTTGTATTTACGTCGACGATTATTTTAGCCATAATTGCTAGTAGTATCGCTGCATATCAAGCGACAAAATTAGATCCTGCAGATGCAATGAGAGGTGAATAGTCTCTTATATTGCAATACGAAAAAAAATTTACTAGTTAGTAGTATATCTATTGGTATACTCATTCAATATCCTCTTACAAAGTAAATATGAATAAGAGTAAATTTTATTTTCATAATAACTTTGAAATAATTAATTCTTAGTCCTCTTGAATTTTTAAGAAATAATATTTATCGATATATTATTTATCTAAAATATTTCTAATTGCATTAGGTATATAGTATTTAAATTGATTTGGTGAGATAAAAAAGTCTATCTCTCCTTTTGTTTCTGCTATATCACTCCAGTGTTCTATATCAAAGTTAATAGCAACTACTCCAAGTGTAGGTACTTTTGATACGTGCTCACGTGTTAACATATTTACTAAATCTGTAATTTGTGGATTATGTCCTACTACTAAAATACTATTATACTGATTTTCTTGCATTATTAAAGTATCTTTGAGTATCTCAGGTCTAGTAAGATACAGCTCTTGAAGGTATTGTCTTGGACCTTTAAACTCAAGTTTATTACCCAAGCCATCAGCAGTCTCTTGTGTTCTTAAAGAACAACTAGACAAGATGAGATCTGGTGAGACACCATGTATTAATAGGTATGAGCCTATAGTATTGATGTCTTTATACCCTTTTTTTGTTAAACCACGTTCAAAATCACTAGCATCAGAGTCTTTCCAACTAGATTTTGCATGGCGTATTAGGTAAATAGTTTTAATGTGTATGCCTTTGTTATATTTATAGAAAAATGACTAAATACGCCCTAGTTCTTCAGATATAGATTTTGAAGCTTTATCCATAATCATTTTAGCTAGTGCAACGTTTCCATCATCTCTAAAAATAGCAAAAACATTAATTTTAGAGAAGTTATTTGCAGAGAAGTTTCCTGCACTATTGATAAGAAATACATGTCCATCAAGTGTTTTAGCTTCTATTGATGATGCTTCACTAAAACCTACATCTAGTGATGATTCTGAAATCATTCTGTAAGCATCATTAAAAATACTTGCAGAATAAGGAATATCAGTTCCTGTGTTATCGTTATCTATGTAGAGTGTTTCCCCAGCATAGTTTAATACGGCAGAACCTAGGTATCCATTTACTGCACGAAGTCTTTTCATTGATTTGTCAAAATCTATCATTAATTATCCTTAATTTATATATTATTATTTGTTTAGTGAAAGCATAAAAGTATTAAATGTCTCTATGCTTTGTCCATTTTCTGTTAAAAAATCTATAAGTACTTTTTCAGATGCTTCAACACCATCAGCTTTTTCAACTTCTAAAAGTTTAGCATAAAGATTTTTTATAATCTCTTTAGCTCCAGCAGTAATATTTTTACGTGTTGAAACATAGTTTCTAAATGAACCATCAGGATTTTTAGCTACTCTTACTTGTGCAAGTATCCAATAATATCCACCATCTTTACAAAGGTTTTTGACATAAGCATTTACATCATTTCCCTCTTTAATGCTACTCCAAAGGTGCTTAAAAATCACTTTTGGCATATCTGGATGACGAAGAATAGAGTGGGGTTGATCTAGTAATTCTCCTTGTGAATATCCTGAAATTTTCATAAAAATAGGATTTGTATAGGTAATATTACCCTCTGCATCCCCTTTAGATACAATCATATCTATACTTCTTACTTCATGTTCTATATCTGTTGGTGTTGGTCTATCCATTATAATTACTCCTTAATAGCTATTTTAAAATTGAGATATTATACTAAGTATTTATTATAGTTATAACATATAGAGTTAAATGCAAGGTAAAATATAAAAGTTTTTTTTAATTCTAATTCTATATAATAATAGCCTTAATCAAAGTTAATATTAAAGAGAGCGTATATGGGAAAAATAGACTCCTCCGAGTTAGAAGAATTACTAAATGAGACTACAAGAAAAATAAAATCTACAAATAATAATATAGAAGTGAATACTATTGTTGAAAATCTTATCATGTCAGTGATGGATTCGGAGTTTGCTTCTTTATGGGTATTTGATGAAAAACAAGTAGTACTTTTACGTGAGAGAGAAAATAGTGTACGTGAAATCTCCATGCTTGGACAGCATGGTGTTTTAGCAAAATGTTTTTTAACCTTAAGTGGTGGAATCTATAACTACTTGGCAAGTGAAAAAGAGTATCTAGCTGATATTGATAATCCAGATAAAATTAGAATGAAATCAAAAATTATTGTTCCAATGCTTGATGGGGAACGTCTTATTGGATTGGTAACAGCATACTCTTCTGTTCAAAATATTAAAAGTTTTACTAAAGATGATATGGAACTTCTTGAGTCTATGGTTCCATATTTGATTAATATTACGTATAAAATGCATCCTGAAATGAAAGAAGATACAGTACAAAAGGTATATATGGGTGAAAGACTTATTCAACAATCATGTTCTATTGTTGAAAAGAGTAAGGAGATAGAAAAAAATAATTTAAATACTGAAGCTTCAGATGTAACATTGAGTTTTCTTTCTAATACTGTTCATGATATTCGAACACCTGCAAATACACTTTATGGTTTTCTTGATTTGTTAGAAGAGCAATTAGATAATCCTAGACTTTTACAGTATATACATAATGCAAAAGAGAGTGCCCAGTTTATTAATGATTTAACAACTTCTATTTTAGATAGAATGACTTCACAAAGAGAACGTGCTAAATCTGAACCTGTTCAGGTAAATCCTATTAGATTCTTTGCAGGTATAGCAGAAAATTTTTCAGCAAGTATGTCCAATAAAAATATAGAATACAATATTTTTATTGACCCATTAATCCCCAAAGAGTTATTGATAGAAGATTTGATACTTAAAAGAGTGATTATGAACTTGATAAGTAATGCATATAAATTTACTGCAAGTCATAAAACTATAGATTTTTCTGTTATATATAATCCTAAGACAGTGAGTCTTAAAATATCAGTACAAGATACAGGAATAGGAATTCCTAAAGCAAAACAAGAAGAGATATTTAAAGCATTTGTGCAAGCTGAAGATGATACAAATATTAAGTATGGAGGAACAGGACTTGGACTCTCTATTAGTGCTCAGTATGTTAAAGATATGGGTGGTGAGTTAAAAATTACAAGTGAAGTTGAAGTAGGAAGTACTTTCTATTTTGATATACCTATTTATGTAGTAAATGAGAAAACGGTACTTACACCAATTCAAAATAACTATGTAAAGCTTGCAATACTACTTGATAAGAAAAATGTATTTACAGGAAAGAATTTAATACGATATCTTGTGAAAATGGGTATGCATGATAAAAGTATTACTCCTGTGAATAATATCTCTAAAGTATCTGATGAGATAACACATTTGATTTGTTTCCAAAATCAATTTAATGATGATGTACTGCATTGGACAAAAGAGCATGGCATAGAGCTAGTTGTTATGGAAGAAGTATTTTTATCTTTAGTAAAATGTGGAGAAGAAAAGCAGATAAATATTATTTCACAATATACGTATTATGTTAATGATTTATATACATTTCTTACCAATAATGTACCTGCTAAAGTATTGATTGTAGATGATGATCTTATTAATATTCATCTAATACGTGCTATTATAAAAGATGAATTTTGTCAAATAGAGACGGTTCAAGATGGTAAAACAGCATTATCCATGATGCAAGATGCAGTTAAAGCTAAAGAGCCATATGCTTTAGTTTATCTTGATAATCATATGCCTGAACTTACAGGTGGGGAAGTGATTAGTAAATTTCGTGATTTTGAAAAAGAGCAGGGTAGTAAACCTATTTATGCTATTTATATCTCTGGTGACCCTATTGATGAGAGTAACAAAGATGAGAACTTTAATGCTTATATAGGAAAACCATTTAATAAGAAGATGATAAAAAGTACACTTATAGAAGCTATAGGTAAAGAGTAGTTTACCTATAGATAAAGAAGTTTAGTTAAAGTCATTTTATACGTATTTGGTGTAATAGGTTTTTTTAAGAAAGCATCAAAGTATTTACTATTTTCTTCATAAGTATCGGAAGCTATAGTTAATGCTGCGGTATGTGTATCTTCATTTTTCTCTCTAGCAGCTTTAGCAATAGTAACACCAGATCCATCTGGTAGATTCATATCTATTATCACTGCATCATAAGTAGTTTTAGAAATTTTTATTAAACTTTCTTTTACACTATTTGCAGAATCTATATCTATCTGTACTGAAAGTTCTTGTCCTAATGTTTCAATAATTTTTCTTTCAAACTCTAAAATAAAATCAATATCATCTACAATGAGTACTCTCTTAAGCATATAATTAAACCTTTTTACTTTACTAGCATTATAGCTAAATATTTTAACGATTACTAAATGGAATACTTTGTATACTATAAAGATAGCCGTAATTTAGGAGTATATCATGGATAATTTAACATCAGAGTGTTCTTCAACTGATTTAAAAGTTTTATATGTAGAGGATAATAGCATTGTACTTAAGAGTACCATGTATATATTAGAAGAGTTTTTTGACTATATAGATACGGCAGAAGATGGTAGAGTAGGTCTAGAGAAATATGAAGCATTTTACAAAGAGAATAATTACAATTATGATATAGTCATTACAGATATTAATATGCCCCAAATGAATGGTATAGATATGAGTAAAGAAATTTATAACTTAAACAAAGAACAGAATATTATTGTTATTTCTGCACATAATGAATCCAACTATTTAATTGAACTTATCAATATTGGTATATCGAACTTTATTTTAAAACCTATTAATATAAATCATCTACAGCAAGTTATTTTTCGTGTATCTGATGTTATCTCAAATAAAAAAAGAGTAGCTACATACAATAAAGAGATTCAAGAGATAAATAAAAATTTACAAATAGCAAAAGAGAAAGCAGAAAAAGCTTCAGAATATAAGAGTCAGTTTTTAGCAAATATGTCTCATGAAATACGTACACCCCTGAATGCGATTAGTGGATTTATTGGATTACTACATGTAGAAGAGACAAATAGTGAAAAATTAAAGTATTATAAAACTATTCAAAATGCTTCAGCATTGTTAACTACGATTATTAATGATATTTTAGATTTTAGTAAAATAGAGAGTGGAAAACTTGAATTAGAAATGGTAAATTTTAATCCTTATGAAGATATTTTACTCACAGCTGAACTATTTAAGATTCAAGCATTAGAAAAAGAGATAAAGTTTACTATCTTTTATAATGATAATATACCAAAACTACTCTATAGTGATATCTATAAAATTAAACAAATTTTTACGAATTTACTCTCTAATGCTATAAAATTTACCCCTAAAGGTTCTAAAATTAAATGTATGATTTGGTATGCAAAAGGTAATTTAAATATACGTGTAAAAGATTATGGAGTAGGTATTCCCAAAGAGAAAGAAGAGTTAATTTTTGAATCTTTTTCACAAGTTGATTCTTCTGTTGTACGAAAATATGGTGGAACTGGATTAGGCTTATCCATTAGCTCAAAGTTAGCAAATCTTCTTGGCGGCAATCTCACATTTACAAATGCTAAAAAGGGAAGTATATTTATACTTCGTATTCCCGTTTCTACAGCTACTGAAAGTAACGAGGTAAAAGAATATATTAACTTAGCAAAAGATGCTTCAAAGGATGGGCATATTTTATTGGTTGAAGATAATGAAGCCAATAGTATGTTTGTAGGTATTGTTCTGAAAAAAGCAGGGTTAACTTATGAAAATGCAAGAAATGGTATAGAAGCAATTGAGAAGTTTAAAGTAGGTAAATTTGATTTGATACTTATGGATGAGAATATGCCAGAACTCGGTGGTATTATGGCAACAAAAGAGATTTTAGCTATCGAAAAAGAGAGAAATGTTGAACATACGCCTATTATTGCATTAACTGCAAATGCTCTGAGTGGAGATAGGAGTCGTTTTTTAGAAGCAGGTATGGATGGTTATCTCTCTAAGCCTATTACTCCTGCATTGTTAATAGAGTCTATTTATAGATTTTTACTACATTAAGCTGATTTTAAATACCGCACCTTTATCATCATTATGTATTGTAAGTTCTCCTCCACAGTGTTCCTCTATAATAGTTTTACTCATATAGAGTCCTAAACCTGTACCATCTTTTTGTGTTTTAGTAGAGAAATATGGGTCAAATATTTTATCAATTATTTCATTTGGTACACCACCTGCATTATCGCGAACTTCTAAAATAAATTTTTTATTATCTCTGTAGGTAGCTATCTCAATATATGGATTTTTAATTTCTTTTTCTATAAGAATATCTTCAGCATTTTTAATAAGATTTAAAATAACTTGTCTAAGCTCATTTGAATAAGTATGAAAAGTATCTGTACATTGTAGTGTCTGTATGAGTTTAATTTTTTGATACCGCATAGAGACTTCAATGATACTCAGTACCCCTTGAATAAGTTCATTATAATTAGTGTCACGTTTCTCTTTATTGGATTTAAAAAATTCCCTAAAATCATCAATAGTGGTACTTAGATGTTGTGCATATTCAAGTATCTCATTAGAGAGTTTAAGTGATAAATTATTATCTAATGTATTACGTGTTGCTTTTAGTTTGATAGCTCCAGCAGTGGAACTAATAGCTGCAAGAGGCTGTCTCCATTGGTGGGCTATCATAGAGATCATTTCACCCATTTGGGCTAGTCTTGACTGTTGAATGATTTGGTTATCTTTTTCTCTATTTTTTTTCACTTCATTTTTCACTCTATCTTCTAATTGTTGATTTAAAATATCGAGTTTTATTTTAGCAGTTATCTCATGTCGAATAGCCACATAAGAAGTAATTTCATGAGAATTATTTTTTATAGGTTCTATTTGAGCATTTACCCAATAATACTCTCCATTTTTTTTGAGATTTTTTATATTACCACTCCATACTTTTCCTGATTTAAGTACGTCCCACATCTCTTTATAGAGTCTCTTTGGCATATCTGGATGTCTTACAAGGCTATGACTTTTACCTAGAAGTTCCTCTTTTGAATATCCAGATACTTTACAAAAAGCTTCGCTTGTATTAATTATAATGCCATGTTTATCTGTAGTAGATTGTATGATATATTTATCAAGTAGGTTTTTGAGTTTTTTATCATTTTGTATAAGGTTTAAAATGAGTCCAATCATAAAAATAAAAATAATAAGGCTACCAATATTTAGAAATACAACGATATAAAAATTCTTCTCAGTTTCATTAATTTCAGATTTAATGTTTAATATAATTTCATTTGAAAGATAAGTATCTATACTATCTAAGGTATTAATTTTGTAGGAGAGATGATTAAACCAAAACTTTACATCTACAGAAGAGTGTAAATAGTCAGTATTTAAAATTTTCTTTCGCATATTTGAAATCTCATTTAATACTGAACCATGACAAAGTGTATAGTAGTAGTTAATCGCATTTTTTGAAGCATATTTTAAAAAATTCTTAATATATATTCTCTCTTTAATAATAAGAGAATTGAGTTGTAAGATTTTTTTATAGTTTAACGTCTTATTAGAGAGTATATTTGTCCCTACAGCACGTTCTATTCCTGAATGCTCTTTAAAGCATAAAAAATTACTATAGGCAATAATATGATGTGTTACTGTAGAAATTTTGGAAATTTTAGAAATTTCCAAAATCTCATTTAAAAGCTTTGAATTAATTGTAGAGTAGTACTCTAATATACTTTCAGAGTCTGTAGATAAATCATCGATTGATTCCCTTGTCTCTTCAAGTTCATTTAATCTTATATAGTTTTGATTATTTAATAGTAGATGTAGCTCTTCTATTTTGTTATTAGTATATTCTCTTTGTTGCAGAAGCTCCTCTTTAAAGTTTATTCCATTACTAGAGATAAAACCTATAGAGAGTCCCCTCTCTCTTTGCAACTCATGCAAAACTTTAGATAGTTTAGTTGCTAAGATAATTTTATTTTCTGTTAATAAAAGAGATTTGGTTTTTAAAAATTGAATACGTACTAAACTGACAGTAAGCGTAAGAAATATAATGGCTAAAATAAGTATGGGGATGATAAGGTTGATTTTTCTTGGAATATATTTAAACATTAGACGAAACATTAGAGAGTTTATTAAGTTTTTGACTTAGCATTCTAAAACCTTTATAGATATTAATAAAAATTAATTATAACTTTAAAGGCTTTTATTTTGCTAAATTTATTTAATAAATAGAATTTAATTATATTTTAGCTACTTCTCCTGTACCATGACAACGGTACCCAGCAGGTGTTTTTTCACTACATTTTCCTGATCCATAACACATTTTACAGTCACTACCATCACTGAGTTTTCCAGTACCATCACACCCTTGACACTTTCCTGAACCTTTACAACTTGGACATACTTCCATTTCTTCTCCTTATTTCAATATAGTTTGATATGTATATATTATAGCAGGTTATTAAAGATATAGTTAAAATATAGATAAAATAGTTATTATTTTTTAGAATATGTTTCTATTTATACGATTTAAATTTTATTTTAATAAGAGGTATATGCTATTATCTAAGTTAAAATCATTAAAGGTATAATAGTAAACTTTAGGATACGAAGGATAATATAATGATGCCAGAAGAGCGATATAAAAAACTTAAAGAGTATCTTTCTGCTGAGAACCCAGTTCTCTTAGATGTAATAGATAAGTATAAAGCATTAGACAAAATAGGTCACAAAATAGGGTTAATCGAACATCATGAATCCTATACAAGTCATATCTCATGGTGGCCTATGATCTCTATTTTAGGGACTTTTTCAGCAGGAAAATCATCATTTATTAATGATTATATAGGTCAAAATCTTCAGCAAAGTGGTAACCATGCCATTGATGATAAGTTTACTGTCATATGTTATGGTAACAATGATGAATCAGTAACCTTGCCAGGTCTTGCTTTAGATGCTGACCCACGTTTTCCGTTTTATAATATTAGTGAAGAGATTAATATCGTAGATCCTGGTGAGGGTAATAGAGTCAACCAATACTTACAACTTAAGACATTGAAGTCAGATAAGATAAAAGGCAAGATACTTATCGACTCTCCAGGGTTTGATGCAGATAGTCAGCGTGATGGTATTTTACGTATTACTAATCATATGGTTGAGATGTCAGATTTGGTTCTTATTTTCTTTGATGCTCGGCATCCTGAACCTGGTGCAATGAGAGATACCTTAGAGCATTTAGTAGGAACAACCATAGAGCATAAGGATGCCAACAAAGTACTTTATATCCTCAACCAAATAGATACTACAGCAAAAGAAGATAATTTAGAAGATGTTATATCATCATGGCAAAGGGCTTTATCTAAAGAGGGACTTATCTCTGGTAATTTCTATAGTATTTACAATGAAAGTGCAGCCAACACCATAGAAGATGAAGCGATGCTAAAACGTTTAAAGAGTAAAAAAGATACAGATTTAGCACGTATAATCGATCGTATGGATAAAGTAAGCATTGAACGTGCTTATCGTATTATTAAGGCATTAGAAGATTTCTCTAAAGAGATAAAAGAGGAAAAAATACCAAAACTTCAAGAAGCATTAAGAGAGTGGGGAAGTCGTGTACTCTGGACAGATGTAGTAGTATCTGTTTTACTTCTTGTTTTAGTAGGTGTATCACAGTTTCAGTGGCATATACTTGAGAGCTTAAATAGTACACTAAGTCAGATAATAGCAGGTGGAGTTATGATGTTACTAATTGGTGCTGTACACTTTAAAGCCCGTGCCTTTTTTGCAGAGAGAATTGCTAAAAAATGGGCAGAGAAAGATATCAATATTGCCAAAGCTGTACTACATAACACAAAATGGTGGAGAACTATCTTTGGTTTTGGGCGTAATTGGCATAAGGGTATTAAAGTTAAACTAGATGTATTGATGACTCAAGGAAGAGAGTCTATACAAAAGCTTAACGATCAGTTTGTAGCATCATCTCCTACTCCAACTAGCAAAACATCAGTGGAGAAATAGATGAAGAAAATATATAGTTTCTTCGTACTTATTAGTAGTTTTCTTTATAGTAACTCTATACTCATAGAAAGTATCAATAATGATGTTGCACAAGTACGTATATCGGGCAAAAGTGAATCTTGTAGTGTAACCATAAAAAGTACAGGAGCAGTAGGTCAAACTAACTGTGTCAAGATTACGAACTCCAAAAAAGTAAAAATTTTATGTACTAAGAGAAAAAAAGTGTGTAAAACAGAAGATGAAATACGAGAGTTTGTAGGTATGAAGCCTTCAGCTAGTAATTATAAAACGTGTTTAAATAATGCTATAAGTGATTACGATATGAGAGTCTGTAATGGTAAAGAGCTAGAGCGTCAAGATAAGCGTTTAAATAAATATTATAAACAAGCGATGAAGAGTGAAAGCAACAATAAAGTAAGATTAAAAAAAGCTCAAAGAGCGTGGATGAAATACAGAGATAGTAAATGCGAAGCAGAGGCGTCACTTATGGAAGGTGGTACAGGTGAGATGTTGCTTATGAGTGGATGTCTTGTTGATACAACGCGTTTACGAGCAGATGAACTAAAAACGATGATTTAATTTAGAAAGAGAGTCAAAATGTGGAAATATAAACTCCTTATAGCACTATTTATACCAGTATTTGTATCGGCAAAAGTACACTATGCAAAAGTAGAGCCTTATGAGTCAGTTGTACTAAAATCAGCAGTAAGTGCGTTGGTAGTAGAATCTGATTTAGAGTTTGAAGGAAGTATCGTTACTTCAAAAAGGGTGATACACTTAGATGATACTTTAGATAAATCAAACTTGACTGATGCTAAAAAAAGTGTAGTATTATTAGAAAAAATGTTAACTATAAATGAAGAGATAGCAACAAGTTTAAACGGTACAGTCAAGAGACAAAAAGGGTATTATGAGCGTATCTCTAAACTATCTACGGCATCAAAGACACAAAAAGACAATGCCTATAGCAGTTTTACTTCTGCAAAAACACAATATCTTAGTACACGTGAGAAAATCATAAGTTTAGAAAAACAGATTATGGATATGAACTATAAGGTTGCACAACTCAATGATAGTATTAAGAAAAAATCTATAGTCTTAGAAGATAAATATTTGTATAAACTTATGGTGAGAAAAGGGGACTTTGTAAACCCTGGTGTAGCACTAGCACAAGTAGAAGATGCAAGTAGAGCAAAATTAGTACTATTTTTAGAAGCTGAAGAGATTCAAGGAGTTAAAGAGAAAACTGTTTATCTAAATGGTGAAAAAACAGCTTACCAAGTAAATAAGGTATGGCGTATGACAGATGAAAAGTTTATCTCTTCTTATAGAGCTGAAATCTATATAGAGGCACCTAAAGGACTCTTTTCTAAACTGATGAAGGTTGAGATGAAATAATGCATACAGCTTGTGGACTAGATTGTTATGATGGGTGTAGTATTATCGTAGATGAGGTGACCCACAAAATAAAAGGCGATGCTTCTCACCCTGTAGGTAATGGTGCATTGTGTGCTTTGCTTCATAAGCACATGAGAGATACTTCGCGTATAGAACAACCTCGTATAGATGGTGTTGAAGTAAGTATGGAAGAGGTACTTCAGGCAGTGGTAGAAGCTTTTAAAGTAGAGAATCCACTTCTTTGGAGAGGCTCAGGTAACTTTGGTGTCATGCAAGAGATAACAAATCTTTTTATGGAGAAGGTAAATGGCTCTTTAACTAAAGGTTCACTCTGTGATGGTTCAGGGGATGCAGGTATCTTGATGGGAAGAGGGGTAAACAGAAACCTTCCCTTAGAGCAGATAGCAAAAGCAGATACTGTGGTTGTATGGGGACGAAATGTTACGGTAACCAATGCCCATATTATGCCTTATTTAGAAGGTAAAAAAATAGTAGTGATAGACCCTGTACGTACAGAGATAGCAAAAAAGGCTGACCTCTTTTTACAGATTGCTCCACGTACAGACTATTATGTTGCTATTTTGTTAGCACGTTTTGTTTTTATGGAAGATAGTGATGATACACAGTGGTTAGATGAATTTGCACCTGAACATGAAGATTTTTATGACTTTACACGAGAACATCGTATAAAGTCTATTTTGTCATATATTGGTCTTGAACTAGGAGATATGGGGCGTATAATGGAATACTTACGTAATCAAAAAGTTGTCTTTCTTGTAGGTGCAGGTGTCCAAAAATACAGCACAGGTTCATCTGTACTTCATGCCATAGACTCACTAGCAGCAACACTAGGACTTTTTGGAAAAGAGGGATGTGGTGTGAGTTATTTGGCTAACTCAAAGTTAGGTTTTACTAACCCTTTTGATGTTACTTGTAAACGTGTACAAAAGGCTACTACGAATTTTTCTAACTTTAAAACGGTACTGGTTCAAGGTGGTAATCCTGCTGAGTCTATGCCAGATAGCAACCGTGTATCTAAAGAGTTGAAAAGTGTAAATAATCTTATATATTTTGGCTTATATGAAAATGAAACCTCTAAGTTAGCAAAGATAGTTATCCCTGCAAAGAACTTTTTTGAAAAAGAGGATGTAAGAGTTAGTTATGGGCATCAGTACGTTGAGAAGATGAATAAGGGTATAGATTCAGATATAGGTATAAGTGAGTATAACTTTACTCAATACCTTTTTAACGCATTTGCATTTTCAGGTTTAGAACACGAGGCTTACTATATAGATGCATGGCTTAAACAGTGTAAAAAAGAGGGTGAACAGTATATCTCTCCTGCTTTTGAAGAGTTACCTTATGCTAATGGATTTGGAGAAGAGGGTGGTGATGATTTTGAATTTATAGAAGAGTATGATGATGACTTTGTCAACACCAAACGTTTTACTAAATATCGAAAAAGCAGTAAAAATGAAAAAATAGATAAATCTTTTTGGTTACTCTCTCCTAAGTCAGTTAAATCACTCAATACACAGTTTATTAGAGATGACGAGGTAGAACTTCACCCAGAGTTAGGATACAGTGAAGGAGAAAAAGTAGAATTGAGTTCAGCGTATGGCAGCCATACTTTTAAAGTAAAGCATAATGAAAACTTACGTTTAGACTCGCTACTTATACTAAGTAACACAGTAGGGCTAAATACCTTAACACCTAGCATTTTAAGTGAAGAGGGTGAAAGTGCTTGTTACCAAGAGGTTAAAATACAAATAGAGAGTAAATAATAAATTTGAGATAAAAGGGGGATGAAATATGCAGTATAAACCAACGATTTTGTATGTAGAAGATGAAGAGGGGATAAGAGAAAATGTAAAGAGACCTTTAGGTTATTTCTCTAGTGAACTTTATATCGCTTGTGATGGGCAAGAGGGGCTAGCACTCTATAAAGAACATTTACCAGATATAGTAGTCACTGATATTAAGATGCCAAATATGAGTGGTATAGAGATGTCACAAGCGATTAAAGCTATCAATCCAAAACAGTATATTATTATCACTACGGCACATAATGAAGCTGACTTTTTTATGAATGCCATAGAGATGCATATAGATGCATATATTTTAAAACCTATTGATCTTGATTTATTAGAAGAACAGGTGATACGTATAAGTGAACAATTAAATGTTAAAAAAGAGTTAGAAAAACAGATAGTACTTACAGAAGAGATAAGTCAACTCCAAAATAACTATGTAATTGTACTCGATAGTGATAAAGAAATTATCTTTTCAAATCAGAAATTTTTAGACTTTTTTGCTGTTTCTAAACTAGAAGAATTTATCAAAAAATATAATAGTGTTCATCAGCATTTTATCCAAAAAGATGACTATTTCTACCCTAATAAAGATATAGACATAGATTGGATACAGCAGATAGAACGTCTTAAAAGTAATAAACGATTAATTACTATGTTAGATACAAAGGGGGAAGAGTATGTATTTCTTATCTCTTTAGCACATATTGAGAAGAGTAATCATACGGTTATTAGTTTTGTAGAAGTTACAACATTAGCATTAGAGAAAAATGCATTAGAGAAAAAAGCATATCATGATGCACTTACTAAAATACACAATCGTACCTATTTTGAAGAGACATTCTGTCATGCAATCATGCATCAACGAGAGAAAGAGAGTCATTTGAGTTTTATGATGTTAGATATAGATAAATTTAAACTCATCAATGATACGTATGGACATCAAGTGGGTGATGATATTTTAGTTGAATTAGCACAACTTGTAGAGAGTAAAACACGAAAAACTGACAGTTTTGCACGATGGGGTGGAGAAGAGTTTGTAATGATTTTACCTCAAACAACACTAGAGATGGCACTTAGGGTTGCAGAGAATTTAAGAGAGATTATTGCTTCGCATACTTTTTCCCATAACTTATCTATAACTTGTAGCTTTGGAGTAGCAAGTTTAGGAGAAGGTGAGAGTCAAAAGAGTGTGATGAAACGAGCTGATGAAGCACTTTATAGAGCAAAACAAGCAGGTAGAAATAGAGTGGAAAGTTAAATAATGCATACAAATAATATACACTATAGTATTAAAATTCTTCTTTTGGCTTTAGTCTATTATATTAGTGGAAAGTTAAGTTTTATGATTTCCCAAGATAATCAAATTGTAACTATTGTTATTTTTGCTGCAGAAGGCTTTGCCTTAGCTGCAGTACTACTTTTTGGTAGAGGTATGTGGCCTGGTATATTTATTGGGCAGTTTGTTTTAGCATTTACCTTTGGACTCTCCTTATTTCCAGCAGTGGCTATCTCTGCTATAAACAGTGCAGAAGCGGTTTTAGCAGTAACACTTTTTTACAAGTATGGACTTCATAAAAATCTTAGTAGAATGAGAGATATTTATGGATTATTTTTACTAATTATAGTAGTTTTACAGACATTTAGTTCTACATTAGGTAATTTAGTATTACTTAGTAGCTCTGTTATTACTTGGGAAGTATTTTATTCAAGTCTTTTTTCTTGGTGGTTTGGTAACTCTATGGGGCAGATTCTTTTTACTCCTACAATTTTATTAATGGTAGCTAATTATAAAAAAATTAAACTATTGGAACTTTTGTTAAATATATCACTTTTTCTTATTTTGAATTTTTTTCTTATTTATTTTTTTAAAATTGAAAATACATCATTGATTTTAGCACTTACAATGCCTATTTTGTTATGGATAATGATAGAGAAAGGTATAGCAGAAGCGATGGTTGGTGTAGTTACATTGGCACTAAGTGCACTCTATTTTGCATCCATACATGTAGGAATTTTTTCTATTCAATCTGATACAGATAATATTATCAATCTAAATTTCTATATTTTACTGCTTACTACTATGGTTTTACTTACAGGAACACTTTTTTTAGAAAGAGGGAGGGAAGTAAGAAAAAGTAAAATGGCTCAAGAGGAGTTGAAAGTACTTAACTTGACATTAGAATCTAAAATTAATGAAGAGGTAAGTAAAAATACTAAACAACTTCAAATACTTCAACAACAGAGTAAAATGGCACAAATGGGAGAGATGATAGGTGCTATAGCTCACCAATGGAGACAACCTCTTAACAGTATTAGTACAAGTATCCAAAATCTTAAATATGATTACAGGGAAGGACTGCTCGAAGATGAAGATTATATAAAATCATTTATTAGTAAAAATAAAAATACAATTGTGTTTATGAGTCAAACCATTGATGATTTTAGAAATTTCTATCAAGTAGAGAAAAAGAAAATACTTTTTGATGTTAAAGAAGCAGTCCAAAGTGTTATAGATATACAGTTTGCAGTGATTGAACATCACAAAATTTCACTAAGTTTTACAGGTGAGAGCTTTATTTATAATGGTCTTTATAGTGAATATCAACAGGTAATTTTAAATATTATTAACAATGCAAAAGATGCTTTAGTTGAAAACAATATTCAAAATCCTATGATAAAAATAGAGATAGATGAAGGTAATGTTATTATTAAAGATAATGCAGGAGGTATTCCGTTAGAAATTATTGACCGTATTTTTGACTCTTATGTTACAACAAAAAAAGAGAGTAAAGGAACAGGTATAGGACTTTATATGTCTAAAATAATTATTGAAGAAAACATGAATGGAAAACTTACTGTGAGAAATGAGGATGATGGAGCAGTGTTTGAAATTTGTTTAGAGCAGGAAAAATAAATGATTGAAAAACTTTTACGTAATTATCATATTAAAAATACTATAGCCATTGGTTTTGTGCTTTTAGTACTTTTTAGTTCCATAATTAACTCTTATAATACTTATCAAGAAAATAAACAAATACTTTACTCTAATATAGATAAGAATTTAAAGAGTACTGCGTTAAATAGTAAATTATTTTTAAATGATTCTTTTCATGATAGAGCCATAAATAAAGATTCTATTACTATTGATGAAGATAATAAAAATATCTCTATACTTTCAGATTTTATCCATAATCTTGACGTAGAATACCTTTATACTATGGTTAAAAGAGGAAATAAAATCTACTTTACAAGCTCTAGTGCTATTGCTGATGAAATAAATACAAATAGTATGACACGTTATTTTGACTATTATGAAGATGCAACAGGTGTACTTCTTAATATTTTAGAAAAAGGAGAAATTACGTATGAGGAATCAACCGATAAATGGGGAACTTTTAGAACTGTTTTTATTCCATTAAAGACAGCAAAAGGTACACCATATATTGTAGGAGCAGATATAAAAATAGATTTTATAGAGCAAAAACTTAATCAATATATTAAAAATATTATTACTACACAAATTATTATAATAATAATATTGATTATTTTAGGTTACTTTTTTCTTCAGATATCTCGTAGAGAGCTTAATGAGATACAAGCTCTTAAAGATGATTTAGATAGAGAAATCATAGAAAAAACTAAAGAGTTAGAGGAGTTAAATAACACTTTAGAAGATAAAATAGTGATGGAGATTGATAAAAATAGAAAAAAAGATAAACAAATACTTCACCAGAGTAAAATGGCACAAATGGGGGAGATGATAGGATCGATAGCACATCAGTGGAGGCAACCTCTCAATGAGATAAGTACAGGCATACAAAATCTTAAATATGATTATAAAGAGGGGTTATTAGTTGATGAAAAATATATTAAGGCGTTTATAGATAAAAATAAAAAAACTATTGCTTTTATGAGTCGTACTATTGATGATTTTAGGGATTTTTTTAGAGTAGATAAGGAGAAAAAAGAGTTTAATGTATCGGATGCAATACAGAGTATTATCAATATGCAATCTGCTCAGCTTGCAAACTATAATATAAAACTAAAATTTAGTCCTAAAGAGTTTAACTATGTTGGCTTTGAAAGTGAGTTTCAACAAGTTATTCTTAACATTATTAACAATGCAAAAGATGCTCTTGTTGAAAATAAGATTATAAATCCATTGATTACAATAGAGATAGAAGATAACACTATTACCATAGCAGATAATGCAGGAGGTATTCCTTCTTCTGTACTAGATCGTATCTTTGAGCCTTACTTTACTACAAAAGAACAAGGTAAAGGAACAGGTATGGGACTTTACATGTCAAAGATGATTATTGAAGATAATATGGGTGGTAAGATTGTAGTAACAAATAAACATGGTGGTGCCATGTTTATAATAAAGCTTGGGAAAAAAAATGTATAAATTAAGATGGCTAATTTTAGGAATAGTATTTATTACAAATTTAGTAGGTGTGGAGTTTACTCCAGAGCAACAGACATACTTAAAAGAACATCGTATAAAAGTCTGTATTTCAACAAATAAAGCACCTATTGAGTTTATAGCTGATGGTAAACATCAAGGGATTAGTTTTGATATTATACACTCATTTGAAGATATATTAGGTATTGAATTTGATGTAGTAAAAACAGAGAGTATAAAGCAATCAAAAGAGTATTTAAAGAGTAATAAGTGTGATATTATTCCTCATCTACCTAATGATGAGAAGATGCTTAATTATGCTACTTTTACTAAACCTTTTAATACATTAAACCTTGTAGGTATTACACAAAATAATGCTCAACTTATGGTTTCATTTAAAAAATCAATAGATCATAAGGTAATAGCATTAGGTAAAAATTCTCCTTTAAGAGAAGTATTAAAATCTATCAATCCTACTGTCTCATTTCTTGACGCATCTTCTCCAGATACTATGTTAATCTCAGTTAGTGATGGTTTGTCAGATATGGCATTTTTACCTATCCCTATCTACTCGTATTATAAGAATAAATATCAGTTAGATAACTTACAAATAGCAGGGGAGACGCCGTTTACTGTAGATATTATGATGGCTGTAAGAGATGATAATTATATTTTATTGAGTATTCTTAATATAGGTGTTGAAAATATCGCCGATAGTACTATAAGCTTAGTTTGTGATAAATGGACGAATGTTATATTTAAAAAGCATATTGATTTGTCTTTAATATGGGATATTTTAATCATTCCATTAATTATTATTTCGATTATTACTTTTTTTCTATTTAAACAAAAAAGGTTACACAGAAAGATAAAAAAACTCAATCAAACTCTTGAAGAGAGGGTAAGCGAAGAGGTTGCAAAAAATAGAGAGAAAGATACCCATATCCTTAATCAATCAAGGCTGGTTCAAATGGGAGAAATGATAGGTTCTATAGCACATCAATGGAGGCAACCACTCAATGAAGTGAGTACAGGAATACAAAACCTCAAATATGACTATAGGGAAGATCTGTTAAAAGATGAAAATTATGTAAAAGATTTTATCAGTAAAAATAAAAAAACTATAGAATTTATGAGTCAAACCATAGATAATTTTAGAAACTTCTTTAGTGTAAACAAAGATAAAAAAGTATTTGATGTTTTAGAAGCAACACAGAGTGTTATCAATATGCAATCTGCACTTCTTCGTAATAAGGGGATTACGATATCTCTAAGTGGTGATAGCTTTGAATTCTTAGGTTTTAGAAGTGAGTATCAGCAAGTTATACTTATTATTATTAATAATGCCAAAGATGCATTAGAAGAAAAAAAGATAGCCAATCCTACTATTTCTATAATGATAGAAAAAAATAATATTACCATAGAAGATAATGCAGGAGGTATTCCAGAAGAGATAATAAATAGAGTCTTTGAACCTTACTTTACAACTAAAGAACAAGGTAAAGGTACAGGTATAGGACTCTATATATCTAAGATGATTGTTGAAGATAATATGGGTGGAAAACTTAGTGTAAGTAATACAAATGATGGGGCTAGGTTTGTAGTTGATTTCATGAAAAACAAGGAGAATAAAATTTAAATGAAAAATATGATTATAATTATAAATATGGCAATACTATATTTTGTGAGTGGAAAATTAAGTTTTGCTATATCAAGTACAAATGATATTGTAACCATCGTTGTATTCGCAGCTGAGGGATTTGCTTTGGCTGGAGTTCTAATATATGGTAGACCTGCACTGCTTGGTATCTTTATTGGGCAGTTTGTATTGGCACTTAGTGGTGGGTTAGATATGCTGCCATCATTTTTAATCTCAGTCACGAACACAACTGAAGCATATATAGCTCTTATATTATTTAACAGATTTAAGCTCAATGTCTCACTTGAACATACCAGAGAGATATATGGTTTGATTTTTTTGATTATATTTGTTTTGCAACCATTTAGTTCAGTTATAGGGAATATTATTTTGGTTACTACTACAGATATGCCGATGTCTAATTATTTAAACAATCTATTTTCATGGTGGTTTGGTAACTCTATAGGGCAAATTCTCATTACTCCATTTGTGCTATATCTATATAAAGAGTACAAAAAATTAAACAGAGTACTCTATTTAGGAGTTGCTCTACTCTTCTTGGTTTTGGCATACTTTGCTATTATTGTATTGAAGATAAATAACTTATCACTTCTTATAGTTATTACTACGCCATTGATACTATATGTAACATCCAAAAAAGGTTTATCGTATGGAACTCTTGCTACTGCTATGGTCTCTGGAGTAGCTATATATTCAGCACATGTTGAGGGTACACTATTTGCACAAGACGATATAGTACATAGTATAATAGATATAAATTTTTTTATACTCTCAAATATACTATTAGTTTTGATAATTGGTACACTATTAAATGAAAAAGAGTTAGCTAATTTCATTATCAAAGAGAGGACAAAGGAACTAGAGTTAGCCAAACAAAAAGCAGAAGATAGCACAAAAGCCAAATCAGAGTTCCTAGCCAACATGTCTCACGAGATACGAACACCTATGAATGGTATCATAGGTATGTCACACCTAGTATCTCAAACTAAACTCAATGATAAACAGAGAAACTATGTAGAGAAGATAGACAATAGTGCAAAATCTCTACTCAATATAATCAATGATATTTTAGACTTTTCCAAGATAGAAGCAGGAAAACTTTCCATAGAGAAGATAGATTTTGATATGTATAAGTTGGTTGATTCTGTCATTAACCTCATAGAGTTTAAAGCACATGAGAAAAATATTGAACTTGTAGTAAGCTATGAACCAGATGTAGGAAGAAATTTCTTTGGAGATAGTTTACGCATAGGACAAATTCTTACAAATCTTTTGAGTAATGCCGTGAAGTTTACACAAGAGGGTGAAATAGGTATCTACATCAAAAAGGTATCTTCTGATAGACTTAGATTTGAAGTAAGTGATACAGGTATAGGTCTAAGCAAAGAACAAGTAGAGAAACTTTTCCAATCATTTTCACAAGCAGATGGAAGCATTACAAGGAAATATGGTGGAACAGGATTAGGACTAACTATCTCAAAACAGTTAGTTGAACTTATGAATGGTAAAATATGGGTTGAGAGTGAATATGGAAAGGGTAGTAAATTTATCTTTGAACTAGAACTAGAAGATTTAAGTAGTAAAAAACAGTTCACTATGTTTAGTGGCAAAAAGGTATTGGTAGTAGATGACAATAAGTCTTGGCATGATATACTAGCAAATATTATGGAGATGTTTGATATAGAGGTTCATCATGCGTATAGTGGAAAAGAGGCACTCAATAAAATCCACCAAAACTGCAACAGTTATGATTTGGTTTTTATGGATTGGAATATGCCTGAACTTGATGGTATAGAGACAACAAAGATGATAAATGAAGATTGTGGTAACCAAGATGCAAATATTGTACCAACTACTGTGATTATGATAAGTTCATTTAGGCAAGAGTCCATTGTCAAATCAGCCAATGAAGTAGGTATAGATATGTTTTTACAAAAACCTATCAACCCCTCAGTGCTAAATGATATACTCTCTGGTATATTTTTGGATGATATTGAGGTGAAGAATAGAGAAACTTACGAGAAAAATACCCTAAGAGATGATATACAAATTTTAGAAGGAAGCCATATACTCTTAGCAGAAGATAATAGTACCAATGTTGAGATTGTAATAGGACTTCTTGAAGATAGTGGTATAGAGATAACCGTAGCTTCAAATGGGCAAGAGGCAGTTGATATATTTATGGCAGATAGCTTGAAGTATGAGTTGATACTGATGGATCTGCAGATGCCTATTATGGGTGGATTTGCTGCTACAAAGCTTATACGAGAGAGTGAAAAGGGTAAACAAGTGCCTATTATAGCTTTGACTGCAAATGCGATGAGAGAAGATACAGAAGAATCTATAAAAGCAGGAATGAATGAACATTTAAATAAACCCATAGATGTAGAACAACTCTATGCTACACTTTTAAAATATATATCTAAAAAAACAGAGAGTAAAGATATTGCAAAATTAGGAAGTGGTACTTTAGTTCCACCATTTGACGAGGCTAAAGCCACCGTTTCCGATGAGTCTTGCAAGATACCTAATTTTGAACATATAGATACAAAAATAGGACTCTCTCTGTTTGTTGGTAATAAAAAACTCTACCTAAAAATACTAAGAGATTTTTATAAAAACTATAAAGATGTAGATTATAATGTATCAGACGAAGAGTTTGCTAGATTTACACATACCATCAAGGGAATATCTGCAAATATAGGAGCAAACAATCTACATAAAATAGCTATAACGCTAGATGATACACAAGATAAAGGGCTACTTGAAGAGTTTAAAGAGCAGTTGACTCTTGTGTTGTATGAGTTAGAGCAACTAAAAGAGGAGAGTATCGAAGTAGTAAATGGTAAAGAGGAAGAGGTGATAGATAAGAGTATTGGAGATAATCTTTTTGATAAACTCAAAACTGCACTAGCATCCAAAAGGATGAGAAAAATAGAGCCGATTATAGAAGAGCTCGATAGTTGCCTATTGAAAGATAGTGACAAAGAGACTTTAGAACAGATAAAAGAGCATATAGATGAGTTTGAGTTTAAAAAAGCACTAGAAATTTTGGATTAGGATATAGAAGATGGAAACGATACTGATAGTTGATGATACAAAGATAAATATAAATATATTAGATGGACTACTAAATGATAATTATAATGTTGTATCTGCTTTAGATGGGCATGGTGCATTTGAGATAATCAAAGAAAATAGTATAGATTTGATTTTGCTTGATATATTGATGCCAAATATGGATGGCTATGAGATATGTAAAAGGCTCAAAGAAAATCCACAAACGCAAGATATACCTGTAATATTTATCACATCCAAAACAGATGATGAGAGTATAGAGAGAGCATATAAGGTAGGTGGTATTGACTATGTAGTCAAGCCATTTAGACCCATAGAACTACTCTCGAAGGTCAAAAGAGAGATAAGCATAAAAGCTCTCAAAAATCCACAAGCAAAAGAGAAAGAAAAATCAGAGACAGAAGAAAAGAGTATAGCTGTAGATGAGGAGCTAAAGAGTATCTTGATAGTGGATGATAAGCAGATAAACTTGAAGATTTTATTTGGTCTACTTGGTGAAGAGTATGACATCATAACAACTCTTGATGGTCATGAGGTATTTGAGATAGTAGAAGAGGAGCATATAGATTTGATACTCCTAGATATTGCTATGCCAAATATAGATGGATATAAAGTATGCAAACTACTAAAAGAGAATCCAAAAACCAAAGATATACCTATCATATTTATCACAGCTAAAACAGATGAAGAGTCTATAGAAAAAGCTTATGATATTGGTGGGGCAGACTATATAACTAAACCTTTTAAACCCAAAGAGTTACTCTCTAAAATCAAAAAAGAGTTACTTGTAGTAGATTTAATAAATAATTTAGAAAATAAAATAGAATTTGAAGTAAAAAGAAATAGACAACAAGAGATTGCTATGATGCAGCAGAACCGTTTAGCACAGATGGGAGAGATGATAGGAGCCATAGCTCACCAGTGGAGACAACCACTAAATATAGTAAGTACAAGCATCCAGAACCTAAAGTATGACTACCAAAATGGATACCTCCATGATGAGAAGTTCGTCAAAGAGTTTATATATAAACAAAAAGAGACTATTAAATTTATGTCACATACCATAGATGATTTTAGGAATTTTTTTAGAGTAGATAAAGACAAACAAGAGTTTAGAGTTAAAAAAGCAACACAATCTGTACTAGATATGTTATCAGCTCAGCTAGAAGAATGCGATATAGGTATATCTATACAAGGTGATGAATTTGAATACTATGGACTAGTGAGTGAATACCAACAAGTAGCACTAAATATCATTACTAATGCAAAAGATGCTCTTTTGGAGAATAACATAGAAAATCCAAATATAGAGATTATCATAGAAGATGGTGAAATAAGCATTCAAGATAATGCAGGAGGCATACCACAAAATATATTAGAGCGTATCTTTGATCCATACTTTACTACTAAAGAGCAAGGTAAGGGTACTGGTATGGGATTATATATGTCTAAGATGATAATAGAGGACAATATGGGTGGTGAGCTTAGTGTAAGTAATGCAAATGATGGTGCTAGGTTTGTGATATATTTAAATAATATAATGGAGTTATTGTAGATGAATAAGGTATTAATATTATTTTTTATATGGGCAAATTATTCAGTATCGCAAGAGTTAATAGTTCCAATACCTCAAAAGCTAGAGTATCATCATCAAAAAGCTAGTTTAGGTAAAAAGTTGTTTTTTGATGTAAGGCTTAGTAGGGACAATACTATTGCTTGTACAAGTTGCCATTTCCTGCTAGATGGTGGAGATGACAATATGGCAGTATCGCAAGGAATAGGTGGTAAAAAAGGTATTAGAAATTCTCCGACGGTATTTAATAGTAGATACAACAGTGTTCAATTTTGGGATGGTAGAGCTAAAAATCTCCTAGAGCAGGTTGAAGGACCTATTCATAATCCTGTTGAGATGGGTTCAAACTATAGTGAAATTATTGCTAAATTAAACCATGATAAAAATTATATTAGGGAGTTTTCACTACTCTACAAAAATGGTATAAGTAAATATTCAATAGATGATGCAATAGGTGAATTTGAAAAAAGTTTAGTAACTCCCAATTCAAGATTTGATAAATTTTTAAGAGGAGATAAAAAAGCACTTACTAAAAATGAATTAGATGGCTATATGCTCTTTAAAGAGTACGGTTGTATATCTTGTCATAATGGCATCAATGTAGGTGCTAATCTTATGCAAAAAATAGGGGTAGTAGAGGCATTTGATACAGTAGATTTTGGAAAATATAATTATACCAAAAAGGAAGAAGATAAATTTTATTTTAAAGTTCCTAGTTTGAGAAATGTAGAATTAACAGCACCATATTTTCATGATGGAAAAGTTAAAACCCTAAAAGATGCTGTTGAAAAAATGGCAATACATCAAATAGGCTATCCATTGGAGGACAATGAGATAGAAAAAATTATTAGTTTTTTAAAAACACTTACAGGGGATACACCTTTAACAGTAAGAGGTGGCTATGAAAAAAACAATTATTAGTATTTTTCTAATTTTATCTATATTGGCTGCACTGATTTTTTACATTAGAGATGCTTCTATCAAGGAGAATAACTACGTAAAAATAAATGATAGTATCAATAAAATAATGCTACTCAATAAAGATTTTGATCTGTATCTTAGCAATACTTTGACCTATGATAATTTTGATATTATTCAAAATAAGATTAACTTTTTTAGTAAGCAATTGACCAATATAAAAAATAATAAGATTATCAAAAATATAGATAGTAAAGAGATAACGATTTTAGTAAAACAGATATCTCAAAATATTAACTTGAAATTTGAAATGATAGATAGGGCTAAATCATATAGAGCTATTTTAAATAACTCTTTTAGGATTATACAAAAAATAGAATCAAAAGGTATATCTACTAGTATATTAAAGCTATACACAGTTGTGATGACAATAGATAAAAATCCTGACTTAGACCCCAAAAAAGAGTTAAATAATATAGAAGTGTTAAAACTACTTAGTGAAAATAAGTTTGATAGATATTTTATAAAACATGCAAAAACCATCTTAAACTATCAGCAAAAATTGATGAGTGCAAAGGAGAGAGTAGATAAGCTAAAGATAGATAATCAACTTGAAACACTAGATATACTATATTTAGAGTATCTTAAGCAGAGTAGAGTCAAAGCAAAAACAGCTATAGCCGTTTTATTTTTACTATTAATTATTTCAATAATAATGTATATGCTATACGATTATAAATTGAAAGTGTCACATAGAGACTTGTCACGATTTAGAAAAACTGTAGAGTATAGTGACAATATCGTAATTATCACCGATAGAGATGAAAAAATCAAATATGTCAATGATGCATTTACTAAAACAACAGGATATTCACCACAGGAAGCCATAGGCAAAAAACCTAGTATACTGAAATCAGGCAATATGTCACGAGAGTTTTATGGTGAGCTATATGAGACTATTCATAGTGGCAAAAAATGGAGTGGTGAATTTATAAATGTCAGCAAAACAGGAGAATTATCTTATGAGAAGGCATCTATCACGCCGATGCTTGATGATGATGGCAATATTGAAGAGTTTATAGCTATAAAACTTGATATCACCAAAGAGACCCTCATAGAGAAAAAACTCATAGAACAGGGGAAGAGACAAGAAAAGATATTGAGTAAAAAGGTAGAGGAGGCCTTGACAGAAAACACAAAACAGCTCCAACTCCTCCAGGAACAGAGTAAAATGGCACAAATGGGAGAGATGGTAGGATCGATAGCACATCAGTGGAGGCAACCTCTCAATGAGATAAGTACAGGCATACAAAATCTTAAATATGATTATAAAGAGGGGCTATTAGTTGATGAAAAATATATTAAGGCGTTTATAGATAAAAATAAAAAAACTATTGCTTTTATGAGTCATACTATTGATGATTTTAGAAACTTTTTTCGTGTTAAAAAGGAGAAGAAAGAATTTCCTTTATTGGCAGCAATACAAAGTGTTGTTAGTATGCAAACTGCACAACTTAAGAATAATAATATAACACTAGAACTTAGTGGTGAAGAGTCTCTTTACATGGGGTTACAAAGTGAATATCAACAAGTTATTCTTAATTTAATTAATAATGCTAAAGATGCTCTACTTGAAAAGAGTATTTCTAATCCTAAGATTATTATAGAGGTTAAAAAGAGCTGTGTAACTGTTAGTGATAATGCAGGAGGTATTCCAGAAGAGATAATAAATAGAGTTTTTGAACCTTACTTTACAACTAAAGAACAAGGTAAAGGTACAGGTATAGGACTCTATATGTCTAAGATGATTATTGAAGATAATATGGGTGGAAGTTTATCTGTAATTAACGATACAAATGGTGCTGTGTTTAAAATTGATCTTACTGTACCATCAGAGCATAAAACATAGCTTGTATTCAATTTAAAATAGGAAAATAGATGAAAAAAATAATTATATTAGTATCAATTGTTATGAGTTATAGTTTTGGATATATTGATATTCAACCTCAAGTGATAGGTGAAAAAAAAGGTCTTGATGGAGAGATGTCAATAACTGCATCATATAGTGATGGAAATAGTGAAGAGCGTTCTATTGGGACAAGCATAAAAGGACAATATGATGCAAAAGATTGGTTAGCCTTTGTTATTGCTGCATATAACTATGGTGAAGCGAATAACCATAAAAGTTCAGAAGCAGGGCTTTTACATTTTCGTTATATACATACTATTTTAGATGTAAAAAATTATGATTGGGAAATTTTTATGCAGAGTGAATTTAACCCATTCCAAAAGTTGAAAGATCGTTCACTTCTAGGTGTTGGGCTTCGTAAGAGATTTACTAACTATTTTGATAAGTTCTATATGGGGCTTGGACTCATGTATACATACCGTGAGCCAGATGTTATTACAGAGTATGATAAAGTACTAAGAAGAACAAAAATTAATAGTTATATCTCTTTAAAAAAGACCTTTAGTGAAAATTTATCTATAGCATATCTTGGATACTATCAACCTACTGTTGATAATCTATCAGATTTTTCCTCTAATCAGATATTACAGTTTATTACGCCTTTAGCTGAATCAGTTAATCTCTCTCTTAATCTCATCTATAAATATAATGAAACACCTTATTCTAATATAGAAAAAGATGATTTTAATGCTAAGTTGAGCCTCACCTATGAGTTTTAACTCATAGGTATGTTTAGTTTACTCGGTGCCCTACAAATTTTGACATATTATCAAGTATCTTTCCACCTTTTCTAAAACCTAATGCACAAGCTTCATAAGCATAAAAAACACCTGCTTGGTAACTTAAGCCTTTTTCGTCAGTTGGGAGTTGAGTATATGCTTGGTAAAGCATCTTATGGTTTTCATATTCACCCTCTACGCTCTCTATAACCTGAGCTTGTTCATCTAAAATACTTACACTTCCTCCTTCTCTTCCAAAAATAGGTTTTTGTACCTGTTTTTGTCCCTTGAGTGGTTCAAAAGAGCTTTCAAGTAGAAGAGGGTGGTTAGGGTATAAATCCCATAAAATTTTGAGTAACCCCTTACTTTGAAAGAGTAAAGTATATGCGGGATTAAAAATAATTGCTTTTTGATTTTTGATGATATTGGTAAGAATCATAGCTAAGTCTGACTCCTCTAATGCAATATCTTCCCAAGGAATGAGTTTAAACCAAAGCTCATAGTTTTTATCATTATAGATAATACCCTCTTCTTCACAAAACTCTATATCGTCTATATAAGCAAACTCTGTCTCAAACCCTGCATCTGTAGCAATATGTTGTAAAAGTTTTACTGTATTTTCCTCTTCAGCATTACCTTTAACAGAGGTAAATAAGAATGACCAACCGTCATACTGCTCTTCAAAAGAGCTAACATCTTCCTTTAGGGTTACTAGTCGTTTAAAGTTGTCAATGAGTGCTTCATAAAGGGTATTAAATTGGCTCTCCTCTTCAAGGTTGTTCTTTTTAAGCATTGCCCATTGAATGATAGCAGTCTCAAAGAGTGCAGTAGGTGTATCTGCATTAAACTCTAAAAGTTTAATAGGTTTTCCATCTACACCACCAGAGAGATCAAAACGTCCATAAAGATGCCAATGGACATCATTTTCCCATGACTCTTTAATAATATCTACAAGATTAAAAGGAATACCTATTTCATGAAAAAGATTGTTTTGTACTACATGTTCCGCAGCTTCAACATACATATCATAGAGTTCGTTAGTAGCCTCATAGTAAGCTTCTGCTTCCTCTTCAGAAATGACTATAAGTTCATCTGAAATGTATGATGTCTCATCACTATCAGTATGCCAAGTAAACCCCAATGATTCAAGATAGTCTGTATCTAAGGGGGTAAGTTTTTCTAAGTTTAACATTCTAGCCACCAAATGAGCTACGACTACGTGAAGAACTTTTTTTACTTCCAAAGAAACCACTTCTTTTAGTACTACTTTTACGTTTTGGTGGTTTATTAAAACTATTTTTACTTTTTGAATAGGTTGAAGGAGATTTATATCCAGCCTTACGGTTATTTTGATAATTTTGATTACCAAAAAGTTTATTTCCTATCCATGCACCAAGCATAGCACCTGCCATACTTGCCATAATAGTCTCACCTAAACCCATACCTTGAGTAGCTTGTGGTGGATTCTCTTTGGTAAGGTTTGATGTACCATCATCAATTTTAGCTGCTTCTGCTTTGATAAGTTCATCTAGTTCAGCTTTAGTAAGTACTTTCTCTGTACCATCAAGTTTTTTAAGTACTATACGGGTTTCGTCTGCTGGAAATTCATCTTTAATCTTATACTTTCCAAGAGCAGTCTCTTCAATAATAATAAAAGCACCTTTTGCTTGTTGTTGCTGTTCTATCTGTTGAGAGTTGTCTCCACAGCCTGTAACACCTGTAGCAAGTAATGCACCTAGACCTGTAGCGGTTGCTAAAGTTGAGATTTTTTTAATATATTTCATAATCGTTTCCTGAAAAAATTTAAGTAATAATAGCTAAAAAGCATTAACATAATAAAAGAAGAGTAATTTGTTAGGGGCAGAGAGTGAATACTCTCTGCTTTTATGGAAGAATAAAGTTTCTAGTCCATCTGCTTTCTAAGAAAAGTTGGAACATCTAAGATATCTTCATTATCTGAATTATATCCACCTACAACCATTTTATTTACAGATCTTAGTGTATTGATATTGTTTATACTTGTAGTCACAATAGGTTCTTGTTTTTTACTAGCTGGCTCTTGAATAACATCATTATCTTCAAATCCTGTTGCTATAATAATAATTCTTACTTCATCAAGCTCCATATTTGTATTGGTTGTTGTACCAAAGATTACTGATGCATCTTCATCAGCACTCTCTTCAATAATACTCATAGCTTCACCAATTTCCATAATAGGATAATCAGGGTGAATATCAAAATGTACAAGAACACCCATAGCACCATCAATAGAGATATTATCTAATAACGGAGACTCAATAGCTGCTTTTGCTGCATCGTAAGCAGCATTTGCACCTACACTGTATCCTGCACCCATTAGTGCAAGACCTCTGTGTCCCATTACAGTTTTAACATCTGCAAAGTCAAGGTTTATGTCATTATCTCCATGAGATAAAATAACTTTAGAGATTCCACCAACTGCTTGAGCAAGAATATCATCTACCATTCTAAAGCTCTCTTTAATACCAAGATTTTTCTCTACGATAGAGAGAAGTTTTTCATTAGGTACAACAATAATAGAATCACTCTCTCTTTTTAACTCTTCTAAACCATCTTTAGCAAGCTTAGTTCTTTTTCTACCTTCAAACTTAAATGGACTTGTAACAATAGAAACTGTTAGTGCACCTATCTCTTTAGCTGCTTGAGCAATAATTGGTGCGGCACCTGTACCTGTACCTCCACCTAACCCAGCAGAGATAAATACTATATCAGAACCTTCTAACATATCTTTTATGTCATCAAAACTCTCTAGTGCAGCTTCTCTTCCTTTGTCTGGTACCATTCCTGCACCTAGACCTCTTGTTGCATTCATTCCTAGTTGCAGCTTAAAAGGTGCAAGAGATGAACCAAGTGCTTGAGAATCTGTATTGGCAACAATAAGATCAATATCAATAACACCTTCATTTATCATGTGGTTAATCATGTTACCACCACCACCACCTACACCGATTGCTTTAATCTTTGCACCATTTGTTTGACATTTTGTCTCAACTATCTCAATTTTAAATTCTTCCATATTATCCCCTTTTATGATATATTAATGCTTTTAATTTTAGAAAAGCTGCTTTGCCCAATTACTTAATTTTTTAATTGGATTACTATTTTCGTTCCCTATGTCTGGTAAATCATCAAAAGAGAATGCATTTGGATCTGTTTGTTCTTTCCTTGCATAATGAACTGGCTGCTTAGCCTCTTGATGCTCTTTTACCTCTTTGATAGTATTTCCCAATTTTATATCACCTAAATTGTCGGTATAAGGTGTTTTAGAGTGAAGTAACTCTTGTTGAAAATTAATTTCATACTGTGTATGTCCGCCAGCTTTATAGAGTAAAAGACCCACAACAGTTGAAAAAGATGGATCCTTTAGTTCATCAAAAAGACCATCAATATTGGAAGGTCTTGCTATCCGCACAGGAAGTGATGGAAAGACTGACTGAGTCAACTCTCGAATTCCTTTTATTTTGGTCATACCACCAGTAAGTATAATACCTGCACCAATTTGCTCTTTTAGTGCTGATTTGCTAAGAGATTTCTCTAAAAGCATTAATGCCTCTTCTACACGAGAAAAGATTACACTATGAACAACTTCTAATGAAACTTTATTTGAGTTTTCTTCATCACCTATAATAGGTAACTCAATAACTTCATTACTTCTTTCTACAAGGTTTGCATATTTTATTTTAACACTCTCTGCAATATTAAGCGGTGTATGTAAAGCCATAGAAAGATCGTTAGTAATGTGGTTTGAACCTACTGCTAAGAAATCATTGTAGCGTATTGAATTACCTGCATGAACTACAAGATTACTTGTTTGTCCACCTAAGTCCATTACTGCTACGCCTAGTGCCATTTCATCTTCATCCATAACAGTAATTGACGAAGCATATCCACTAAGTACAATTCCATCTATATCTACACCTGCCGAGCGAATAGCTTTTTTTAAGTTAAGAAGATTAGATTTTTGTGTCATAATAATATTAACATCTACTTCTAAACGACTTGCATTCATACTAAAAGGATCTTCAATAAAATCTTGGTCATCTACTCTAAAATTATAAGGTAATACATGTACTACATCATACTCTGTTGGTACATTAGCATTATAGAGTGCTGTTTGCATAACACGGTCTATCTCCTTAATAGAGATATCCTTATGTGGTATATTTACTATTCCTGTAGAGTTTAAACTTTTTGCATAAGCATTAGAGATAGAAACTACAGCAGTGTTTATGTTACTTCCTGAAATTCTTTTAGCATCACTTATTGCTTTTTTGATAGACTTAGAAGCAAGTTCAATGTTGGTTGTTACACCTTTTTTGATTCCTTGCGATTTAGCAATACCATGACCTTGTATTTTGACTTTGCCATCTTCTATTTCAGCTATGATTGCACTTATCTTAGTTGAACCGATGTCTATAGCTAAAACTGTATTGCTCAATTTATAAGTCCTTCCATATACACTTCTGTAGTATATTTTTTATCTAACATTTTAATAAGATTGTTCTCAAATGTTCTGTTTTTCATTTGCTCAACACTATTTTTAATGAAATTACTCTGATTAGTATCATTTTTCTCAAATTTTTGTTCTGTGATATTATATACTATGATTTTATCTAATATGCTAATAATACCCTTTTCTTTTGTAGATGTAAAGAGTTTTTGTACAAATTGTAAACTTTCTTGTGCATTTAATGCTTCTAGGTTGTCATATTTGTCTAATGTAATAAAATCAGAAACCGTTGCATTGTCACTATTTAGTGTTTTAAGTCTATCTTCAGCCAATGTAAACAGTGCTTCTTTTTTTCCTTGAAGTGTATAAAGTTGTGTAACATTTTCTTTTGCTTCTTCAAAAGTCATAACTTTTGATTCAGTAATATCTTCAATTTTAAGTGTTGCATATTTATTACCTACAATCTTAGGTTTAACTATATCACCTATATTTTTACTCTGAATTTCACTCCATATCTCTTTACTTAATTTGTTATCACCTAAAGCTAGAGTAGTATTTTCTGAACTATCAAGCTTGCCCTTTTTGAACGCAATATAGCTTTTTTGTGCAGATTTTTTAGATTTTTTAAGTTTTAAGTCTTTAGTTGCTTCATCTTTAGCTTCTGCGTATAAAAGTTGTTTTCCTGCACTGTTTGTATAGTTAAAGCTGTTTTCTTCATAGTAAGCTTTTATCTCATCTTCTGTAACTTCTGTGTTTGTTGTATCTGTCCAAACAATAGAGAGTTTATATTTTTTATCTGTCATAAAACGCTCTTTTTCTGTTTCCCAAAATTCTTTTAGTTTTATTTCATCTACTGTAAAGTTAATATCTGAAGGTGTTAATACTGTATATAAAAGTTTATCAGCGATATGCATTGCAGAAGATACACTCTCTTCTTCAAATGGAAGACTCTCTGTACGTAGGATATTAAGAACTTTACCAATAGTAATATCATCTCTAAGTGTTTCTTCAAATACTTGAGCTTTCATTCTTTGACTTTTAAGGTAGGCAGTATAAATCTCTTTGTCAAAAGCACCATTTTTTTGAAAACCTTTAATATTCTCTAATACTTTTGCAATTTCACTATCTACAACTACAATCTCTAAATCTTTTGCATAGCTAAGAATTTTAGCTTGCGTTGATAATGTAGCAAAGGCTTGTTTTATAAGTCCTAGTTCTTTAGCCTTTTTATCATCTAATTTACCCTCTAACATCTCATTATACTTACTATAAACATTGGTATATGCCATGTTTAGTTTTGCTTGAGTGATTTCAATGCTACCAACTTTAGCAACATTTCCTGCTCTTGATCCTAAATCATAACTTCCCCAACCTACAAAACCTGCACCTATAAATGCAATTGTTGCTACCCATATCGTCCATACTAAGTATTTATTGTGTTTTTGCATCCAACTAATCATACTTCATCTACCTTCTATCGAAAAATTTGTATAATATTTTATCTAAATAACCTTGTAAAGATAATGGAATGGAGTGAATTAAAGAATGATAAGTAAAAACAGAGAGATGATGAAACGAGATTTAGAGGTAATATGGCACCCTTGCACACAAATGAAAGACCATGAAACCTTACCACTTATACCTGTTAAATCAGGAAAAGGTATCTATCTCTACGATTTTGATGGTAAGAGTTACATAGATGCAGTAAGCTCATGGTGGGTAAATCTTTTTGGACATGCTAATGAAAAAATTAATAGTAGAGTCAAAGCTCAGGTCGATACCTTAGAACATGTACTACTTGCAGGTTTTACACATGAACCAGCTGTTGATTTAGCTCATAAGTTGGTAGCTCTTACACCTAAGAGTTTAAAAAAAGTTTTTTATGTTGACAACGGTTCAAGTGCAGTTGAAGCTGCATTAAAGATGAGTTATCATTATCATTTAAATCAAGGCAAATCTAAATCTGTTTTTCTCTCTTTAACTAACTCCTATCATGGAGAGACTATAGGTGCACTCTCTGTAGGTGACGTAGCACTTTATAAAGAGACGTATGCTCCACTGCTCATAGCAAATATGCAAGTACCTGTACCTATAAATCAAAGTATCGCTTCAGCAAATGAAGCATTGGAAGTTTTAGAAAAAGTTTTAGAAGAGAAATCAGATGAAATCGCAGCTTTTATTGTTGAACCACTTATTCAAGGAGCAGGGGGAATGCATATGTATCATCCTATTTACTTGGAAGGGGCAAGAGTGTTGACAAAAAAATATGATGTACACTTAATAGCAGATGAAATAATGACAGGTTTTGGACGTACTGGTAAAATGTTTGCATGTGAACATGCGTCTATTTCACCAGATTTTATGACTCTATCTAAAGGGTTGACAGGTGGATATTTACCACTGTCTGTTGTAATGACAACAGACGATGTATATCAAGCATTTTACTGTGATTATAATGAGCATAAAGCTTTTTTACATTCACATAGTTATACAGGTAATCCTCTAGCATGTGCGGCTGCATTGGCTACATTAGAGATATTTGAAGAGAGTGATATTTTAGGTGAAAATAGAAAAAAATCTGTTTATATAAAAAAGAAGTTAGAAAAATTTATAGCTCTAAGTAATGTAAAAGAGGTAAGACAACAAGGTATGGTCACAGCTATTGAATTACAAGGGTATGATGCAAAAGAGCGTATTGGATTGAAAATTTATGAGTATGCTTTATCTGAAGGTGTGTTACTAAGACCTCTAGGAAGTGTTATCTATTTTATGCCTCCTTATATTATTAGTTATAAGGAGATAGATACCATGATAGAAGTTGCCTTTGAGGGTATAAAATCAATAGCCTCTATGTAGTAGGTTGTTTTTTAAAAAAAGAGAAGAGTCCACGATTTTTCTTTTGTACTCTTTTATAGTGTGTTAAGGCTCGTTTGATACCTAAATCTATGGATTCTTTGTAAAGCTCTTCTGCTTTTTTAAGATCTTTTTCTGTACCAATACCTTTTTCATAAAGTTGTGCTAAGTCACAGATGGCTTCTGGATAGTTGTCATCTAGGGCTAAACGATAAATCAAAGTAAAAGATTCTTGAAGATTTCTTTGTAGTACCTCACCTTTATAAAGAGCTCTAGCTAACATGAATTGTGCAAATTTTGATTTGGTAGATCCTGTAATAAGAAGAAGTTGAGCTGATTCTTCAAATTTTTCTTCTGCTATTAACTCTGAAATATGACCAATCATTGCTTCTATATCTTCAGGAGTATATCCATCATTTTGTATCTGAGTTAACCATGCATCTACAGAAGGATAGTTCTCTTCAGATGCTTCAACTGAAGGGTACTGTATCTGCATATTGAGAAATTTTTGTTTAATATAAGGAATAGTCTCATAATGTTCAGGAATAATTTCAACATATCTTTTTAGTTTGATTTTATCATCAGTTTTTATATCAGTAGATTTTATATCAGTAGATTTTTCATCAGTAGATTTTTCATCATTTTCTTTTGGATTTTTATCTACTTTTGTTGTTTTAGGTTCTTTTATATCTATATCAATATTTCCTGCTAAAATATCGTTAGCATCAAGGTTAAGTAGTGTTTCAAAATTTGCACTTTTCTTCTCTCTCTCTTTAGGGGTATCCATTTGAGCTAACTCTGCTTCTAATGTAGAAAAATCAAATATCTTCTCTTTAGTCTCTTTTGATTTCTCTATAGGAGCTACGAAAAGATCAAGCTGATCAATAATATTTTTTTCTTGAATCTTCTCTTCTTGAATGGTTCTTTGAATAATCTCATCATTTGGCATTTCAATATATTTAGCAATAAGCAGTTGTGTCTGGGCATAGTTTTTAACTTGAAGTTCATTGATAATCTCTTGAATTTTAATATCTGTTTTCATAGGAGTAAGTTTCAATACTTGAAGTTGTATGGTCTCCATATCTGTAATAGATATGGCAAGATTAATAATTTTTAAACGTTTTTTTGTTTGTGTCATTTTTTAGAATCCTAGATATAGTTATTAAAAGCAAATTTAAGTGGAGGTAGTATAACCAAACTATGCTGTAATTATTAATAATATTGTATGATATAACTTAAGATAAATAAAGGACTATTTTGAGAACAATTTTACTTTTTTTACTGCCTCTTTGGCTTTTCTCCTCACCCTTTAAAGTTGCAACTTATAATATCCAAAATCTTTTTGATGTTGAGTATAAAGGTAGTGAATATAAAGCTTATACTCCTAAAAAATGGAATAAAAAGTTATTAGAGATAAAACTAAACCACACTGCTGAAGTCATTTGTGATTTAAATGCAGATATCATAGGATTGCAAGAGATAGAAAACAGTAAAGTTTTTAAACTATTGATTCGACGTTTAAAAAAAGTAGGATGTCCATATAAATATAGTGCGATTACAAGTAAAAAAGAAGCCCCTATTCAAGTAGCATTATTATCGAGGTTTCCTATAAAAAAACACAGAGAGTTACAAGTAGCTTACTCTCCATTTGTAAGAAATATTTTAGAAGTAGAGGTAAAAGTTAATAAAGAATCTTTAATACTTTTTGTTAATCATTGGAAATCAAAGAGTAGGCATGGGGTAGAGAGTAAACGCATTCGTTATGCAAAAAGATTAAAACAGAGAATAAAAGCTCTATCTAAAAATAAAGCTTATATTATTTTAGGTGACTTAAATAGTAACTATAACGCTCATCTAATACTCAATAAAAAGTTAAATGATAGTAAAGGTATTACAGCAATAGGTGATATACTTCAAACTACTATAAATCATAAACTAGTAAAAAAATATCAAATGAATTCACTAAATAGAAGGGTACACTTCAATACATGGCAGGAGTTATCACATGAAAATAGATGGAGTCATAAATATTATGGAAATAAAAGTACATTAGATCATATATTACTACCTAAAAGTCTATTTGATAAAAAAGGTATTGACTATGTTAATCACTCTTTTAATGTTTTTAAGCCTAAGTATCTTTTTACCAAAAGAGGTTATATTAACAGATGGCAATATAAAAATGGAAAACATTTAGGAACAGGCTACTCAGATCATCTTCCTATTTTTGCTCTATTTGATACTAGACCTTATATAAGTAGTGAATTACAGAAGAATTTAGAAGAGAGTATTTCAGTAAAAGTAAAAGATATTGAATATTTATATACTAAGGAAAGTTTAGAAAACAATATAAGATTAAATGATGTAATAGTACTTTTTAAAAGAGGAAATCATGCTGTTATTAAGCAATCAAAAAATGGGAGAGGAGTTTATTTATATTCTTGTGCTAAAGGATTAAAAGAGGGATATAAATATGATATATTGGTATATAGTATCAAAGTATATAAAGGGTTGAAAGAAGTTACAAATATTAAAGTGCTTGATAAAAAAGAAAAAATTAATTTAGTATCATTTTACAAAAATAGAGAAACTATAGAAGAGAGTTTATTGAAACAAAATGAGATAGTTAGAGATATCATAGGAGTATATAAAAATAAAAAATTAATTTTAAAAGGGAGAAAAATACCTATTTATTTTAAAAAAAAGAGAAATATTCCTTTAAATGGTACAAAGATAAAGATAGACTATGCACATATTGGATATTATAAAAAAATACAGTTAGTGATTTATAGCACTAAAGATTTTACTGTTTTGGAGAGATAAATGGCATACTATAGTTGGATACTGGCATTTCATGTGATGAGTTTTACCTCTTGGATGGCAATGTTGTTTTATTTGCCAAGACTTTTTATATACCATAGAGAACATGCAGAAAACAGTGCTTTTACAGAAGTAGTTAAAATACAAGAGTATAAACTTTATACCTACATAGGTGTACCTGCTATGTGGGCAACGATAATTTCAGGAGCAACTATGCTTTATCTGAATCCTGGGATTTTTCAAAGTGGAGGATGGATACATGTAAAACTATTTACTTTAGTTCTCTTGATAGCTTATAGCTTTTCACTAAATAGTATTAGAAAAAAATTAATAGAAAATATTTATTATAAGAGTGGAAAATACTTTAGGTTCTATAATGAAGTACCAACACTGCTTATGATAGTAATAGTAATCATGGTAATTGTAAAACCATTTTAAAAAAGGTATAGAACTAAATAATTTTGTGTTATACTCTATGTCAAATTAAAAGGATTAAATTATGGAATTACCAGCTATACCTGACGTTATATTAGAGATTATGCACAAAATTGAACCGTTACTTGACATACCAGTGTTAATGCACCCACCAATTGTGCATTTTGTTGTTGCATTACCTATTGTAGTTCTTTTGCTAGAGTTTATTAATGTTTTTACAAAAAAGAGAACAATTGGTGTTATCTCATTTTTACTATTAATATTAGTATCTATTACTGCGATTGTAGCATATTTAACAGGTACAGTAGATGGGAAAGAAGCCTATCCTTTACTAAGTGAAGTAGCACAAAGTGAATTAAAAGAGCATAAGCTTTTAGGTACATATCTAATGCTAGCATCGGTGATTGTTTTATTCTTTAAACTACTCTCTTCATTAGTCTCAAGAGGATTAATGAAAGCACTTTATATTTTGATTCTTGTACTGTTTATTGCAGGGATACTTAAGCAGGGTAAAGAGGGTGGAAAACTTGTTTATACTTATGGGGTGAATGTTGAAAAAGTATTAGAACTTGACAATGAACTTGATGATATAAAAGAAGAACTTGAAGAGTTAGAGGAAGCAAATAAACCAGAGTTAGTACCTGTAGATGAAACATCATCAATAGAAAATACAGGTGTAGAGGTTATTAAGAAGCAAAACAATACACTTAAAAGAGATGCTGTGAAAGTTCCAGTTACTGAAAAAATAGAAGAGAAAGCAGAAGTGGAAGTAATTCCTCAAGTAGCTGTGACACCAATGATAGCTACGCATTAATAAGTCCTATTTAAGTGTTTTAAAAGTACAATTAATATAAGTAGCTACGTAAATATATTTGCAACTTAATTATTATATTTAAAGGAGTTAATGGTGTCTGATTTTACGAAGAACACAATCAAGATAGTACTACTTTCGACTTTTATTTCTACTGCTATATTTGCAGTAGAAATAAAAAATCTCTCTATTGCAGTAGATGTAGCAGGTAAACAAAGAATGTTTACACAGCGTATGTTAAAAGATTATGCTATGGTAGGAATAGAGAATCATTTTGAAAATCCAAATAAAGATCTTAAAAAAATCATGGGTCTGTTTGATAAACATCTTGATTTGTTGATAGAATTTAATAAAGATGCAGCAACAGAAGAGAGCCTTAAAAAAGTAAGGTTGCTTTGGGATCCTCTATTCATTGCATTGAATGAAGCACAAACTAAAGAGAAAGCAGGGCAGATGCAGATTGATTTAGAAGCACTGCTTAAGCAGGCAAATGAAGCTGTAGAACTTTTTGCTAAACAAACAGGAAAAAAGTCTGGTGAAATTATCAATATATCAGGAAGACAGAGAATGCTCTCTCAAAGAATGGCAAGTCTTTATATGTTAAAAGTATGGGGTGTTAATGACTCTGAGTTTAAAACTAAAATGACAAAAGCTATGGATTTGTATAGAACATCATTAGAAAAGCTTAAAAAATCTGATATGAGTACAGATGAGATTATGGTACTACTTAACAAATCAGAAAAAGCATTTAAATTTTTTCAAATCATGAATAAATCCACTAATAAGTTTATTCCAACCCTTATTTATAAAAAGTCTAATGAGATGTTAAAAGATATGAATACTGCAACAGGTTTATATGCAGCACAAGAAAAATAGGAGCGTACTTTGATAGTAAAAAAGAGAATAATAAATTTCACCTTGGCATTAGCACTAACTACTAGTGTTTCAGCAATTGAGATAACAAGCCCAACTCATGCAGTTGATATATCTGGTAAACAGAGAATGTTTACTCAGCGTATGCTAAAAGATTATGCTATGGTTGGCATGGGTAATACTTTTGGTAAACCTGAAGAGGATTTAAAAAAGATTTCAATGACTTTTCAAGATAATATGGACTCTTTAGCAATCTATACTAAGAGTGAAGAGATTAAAAAAAGTATTTCTGAACTCAATACCCTTTGGGTGTCAGTTCAAAAGGTTCTTTTAGATACGCCATCTAAAGAAAAAGTTGAAAAGTTACAAATTGATTTAGATATATTACTTAAATCATCTGATGAAATTACAAAGCTTTTTACTAAGGAGTCAGGTAAATCTTCTGGTGAAACAGTCAATAAAGCAGGAAGACAGAGAATGCTTTCTCAAAGAATGGCAAGTCTTTATATGTTGAAAGTATGGGAAGTGGAAGACCCACAGTTTAATAAGAAACTTGAAGAATCTATGTCACTGTTTAAAAATTCATTGTTAGAGCTAGAGAGTTCATCATTAAATACTGATGAGATAAAAAGTATTTTAGCTAAAGTCAAAAAATCGTTTATGTTTTTTGAAATGATGAGTATGTCAAAGTCAAAGTTTGTTCCTACCCTTATCTATAAAAAATCCAATGACATTCTTGTAAATATGAATAAAGCAACACAAAAATATGTTGCTTTAGAAACTAAATAAAGGGATAATAATGAAAATGAATATAATTAAAAATACAGCATTGGTTACACTTACAATATTTGCTTTATCAGGTGTAAGTGTGGCAGCCCCCTCTACTAATGAAACAGTAATTTCAGATACAGTTGAATTAATAAATGTAGCAGGTAAACAGAGAATGCTTTCTCAACGTATAGCTAAAGATTATCTGTATGCAGGAAAAAATATTGCTTCATCAAAAGCAAATAAACAATTACAATCATCATTAGCTGAGTTACTTACTGCACATAAAAAGCTTGTAAAATCAATTAATGATTCAGATATAGCAAACTTATTGGCTTTTGTTGAAATGTCTACTGAAGATTTTGAATCTACTGCAAAAGAAAACTTTTCTATAGATAATGCACAATTGATTATAGATTTAAGTGAATCAATGCTTGAAGGTAGTCAATATGTTGTTGATTCATTAAAGAAAACAGTTAAGATTGATGAATCAAAAATTGTCGGTATTGCTGGGAAACAGAGAATGTTAGCACAACGTATTGCAAAATATTATATTGCATATCAGGCAGGAATTAAAGATAAAAATACTATTGATCAAATGAAAAAAGCTGTTTTTTTGTTTAATGATTCACATAAAAAGCTTATGAGTAATGAGACAAATACTCCTGAAATTAATCGTAAACTTAATGAAATAGACAGATTATGGAAAATTGTATATAAATTTTATCTTAATATAGAAAAAGGTGGATTGCCACTTATTGTTTTTAATACAACAGATAATATTACTACAAAAATGAATAATATAACAGGGCTGTATGTGGAATTATTTAAATAAAGGAAAATGATGAAAAAACTATTTTATATAATTTTCATTTTTATGGGGCTAACACTTTTTGCAGAGGTAGAGGTTGAAAAAGTTGTTGTCGCAACAAGAGGAGATATTAAAGTCATTGAAGCTTCTGAAGATATTAGATATCTTAGTCAAAAAATTGTTAAAGATTATATTTTCTTCTATAAAAACCAAAATAAATCGATAGTTAAGCAAAGTTTAGATCAAGCATTATTTGAATTATCAGAAGATTTACGTATTATTGCAACAACAACTAAAGATAGTGATACAAAAGATATATTGGAATTTTTAGCATATAGTAAAGATCAGATTGATGAGATATTTTCAGGAAAGCCAGATAAGGAGAAAGTTGCACTAATGCTTGATTATAGTGAAACACTTCTTGAAGGTGCAGATTCTATTGCTAATGCACATAAATACAACTTTTCTCAAGAAGAAGAGATGTTAATGACTACAAAAGAGATGGAGTACCTACTAGAGAGAATTACTAAGTTTTATATGGCTTTACATGCAGGTTTTGATTCACCTAATAACAAAGATCAAATGCGTGAGTCTATTGCACAATTTGAGACCAATATGAAACAGATAACTAGATATAAATATCCTAATGAATTTAATGACGTACAAATATCTATTAATCAATCTTGGAGAATTAATAAAACTTTTTTTGATAAATCAGAGAGTTTATTTATTCCAAAATTAATGTTCATCTCTATTGATTATATGGAAGAACTAGTCCTAAAAATTGCACTTTATCATGCTAAAAATCAATAAGAAAGGTTGAAAATGAAAATTATAAATAATAAAAATATATTTAATTTCCTTATTCTTCTTGTAACAGCTGCCGTAGGTTTTCTCTCCTATAATACATATATATCATATACAGAGTATGATAAAACAAGTAATAGTACACATAGTGCACATTTTATAGATAAGATGGATGGTATTCTTGATAGAGTTGCAAAAGAACGATTTTATAGTGCTATATATATGGGTACAGATGGTGATAGAGGGTTTAACAAGGTTAAAGAATCTAGAATTATTGTAGATAATACAATTATAGAATTATCTGAGTATATGGATAATCATAAAGAGTTTCATGCTTTTAGAGCAGAATTAGATATTGTTAAAAAAAATCTAAAACATGTACGTACTAAGGTTAACACTTTAAGTTTAGATTATAAAAATATTTTCTTTAAAGTGTATCATAATGAAATTTTTCAATCTCTTTTAAATATAATGAAAGAGGTTTCTCAACATGATTTATCTATTATAATGAGAAGTTATCTCTCAACTTATTCAAGTTTTACAGAGTTAAAAGAGAACACTGCTTTAGAGAATACAGGAATGTTTTTTATTTTAAGTGGATCAAAAATTATGACCAATGATGATTTGGAGTTTTGGGACTCTCTTTTGGTAAATGATACTTTACCAGAATTTAAAATTCTAGGTAATAGTCCTATTGCTACAAAATTGAATTTACTCCTTTCTCCTGAAGATTTTAGCAAAATTGGTGCTTATGAAAGAGTACAAATTTTATATGGCTCTCTGACTGGGAAGTATTCTATTTCAACAAAAGATTGGTTTAATCAAGTTGAAAAAAAGATGCAATATATTGATTTAGCTCAAAGTATTTTAAAGTCAACTATGGATAAATATATAGATGATAAAGTAACGCAGAGTAAAAAGATTATGATGGAATATCTCATAGGTAGTGCATTAGCCTTTCTATTTCTTATTATTTTACTGGCAATTTATTATAATATAAATAAAGATAAACAACTCTTTGAAGAGACATTAAGAGATATTGAAGAGGTATTAAACCTTCAACAACAAAAAGAGCTAAAAGTTCTTATTGAAAATAGGGAAATTAATAAAATATATAAATTCCTTACTGAAACTATTAAAGAAGCAAATGAGGCTAAAGATTTATTTTTAGCAAATATGTCTCATGAGATACGTACACCACTTAATGGTATTGTTGGATTTACACAGCTACTCAAATCTACACCAGTTAGTGATGAACAAGAGGAGTTTATCTCTGTTATTGAACACAGTTCTGACAACCTATTGGCAATTGTAAATGATATTCTAGATCTTTCTAAAATTAAAGCAGATAAGATTGAACTTGAAAATATCTCTTTTAACCCTATAGTAAAATTTGAAGCATCTGTAGAGTCTTATGCAGCTAGAGCAGCAGAAAAAGAGATTGATTTTGGTATCTATGTGGATCCAAGTCTCCCTCTTACTATTATTGGTGATCCAACTAAGATTTCTCAAATTGTTGTAAACCTTATTAGTAATGCTATTAAATTTACACCGACAAATGGTACAGTTGATGTACGTATAGAGAAAATGGAAGAGACAGATGAGGATGTAACTGTTAGATTCTCAGTTGAGGATTCTGGTATAGGGATTACAAAAGATCAAAGAGGTAAAATCTTTGAAGCCTTCTCCCAAGCAGATGCTAGTACAAGTAGAAAATTTGGTGGTACAGGGCTTGGTCTGGCCATCTCTGCTAAGCTTACTACCTTTATGGGTGGGGAACTTGACATTGAAAGTGTAGAGGATGAAGGTTCAACATTCTTCTTTACACTAAACTTCAAAAAACCAGATGATTTAGAAGAAAAAGTTAGAATTGATATGAGTGAATTTAAGATAGGATATTTAGTTCCTAATCCAAGTATCGAAAATGGAATAAATAAAAATCTTGAAACTTATATTAATTACTCTGGTGCTAAGTTTGATGTCTATTATGATAATGAACTATTTGATGCTAAACCATCTTTACCAGATGTACTTTATATAGATTATAAATATTGTCAAAGAAAAGGAGATTTAGAGAAGTATTTAAATCTTAATACTAAAATTGTATTGATGATGACTGGTGATAAAAAGAAAAAAATTAAAGAAGTTGAAGATAAAATAGATAGAATTTTCTATAAACCTGTAAACTTTACTAAGACAATAAAATCTCTAGAAGTTGCTTATGAAGAAAAAGGTAGTAAAAAAACTACAAAAACTAAAGATAATAAAGGTAAAGTAAAATTCTTTAATGTTCATGCGTTAGTTGCTGAAGATAACATGATTAATCAAAAACTTATTAAAAATGTACTTGGTGGATTTGGTGTGAGTGTTACATTAGCGAATAATGGACAGATTGCAGCAGATTTACGTACTCAAAATGAGTATGATATTATCTTTATGGATATTCAAATGCCAGTTTTAGGTGGTATAGAAGCTACAAAGAAAATACTTGCTTATGAAGAGTCAAGTCGTAAACATCATATTCCTATTGTTGCATTAACTGCAAATGCTTTATCTGGTGATAGAGAGAAGTATATAAAAGCTGGTATGGATAACTATCTCTCTAAGCCTATTGAGCTAGAGCAATTAAATTTACTCCTACAAGAGTATTTTTCTACAAGAATTGTTAAAGCAAAAGAGGAGATAGAAGAGAATAATTCAGAAGAGCTAGAAACAGTAATAGAACCTAATACTGACTTCTCTACTAAAAAAGATGATATTGAAGAAGTATTAGAGAGTGAAAAAAATATAGAAGACAAAGTGATAGATATTGTAGAAGAAGTTGAAGAGGTGGTGGTTGCTCCTCCTAAAGAGCAATCAGATGTGCTTGTTTATCATAGTATGACACTTATGGCAAATATCTATGGAAGTAAATTGAAAAATTTAAATTTAAAGATTGATATAGTAACTAATGAAGAGGTTTTTCTTGACAAGTTAGACGAAATTGATTATAAGTTTGTTATTTATGATGCTAAACCTTTTGACAATATGAAGTGCATGATTGTTGATCTTATTACAGATACGGGAGCTAAACCTTTTGCACTTGTACATAATGTATCAGAAAATAATGATTACTGTTGCGAAGTCTTGGATGAATCTGCAAGTATAGATGAGTTAAAAGCAAAACTCGTATAGGCTAATAGATTACTTTAGCCAGATATAACCCCTCAGGAGGAGCAAGCCTATCTATATGCTTCTTCTGATACTTAAGCTGCTCTATGAGCTGCTCTAGTGTCATTCTCTCTTGTGCTACACCCATGGATGCCTCAACCATCATTCTTACTTGTGAACGTAAAAAACCATTTGCCTGATAATAGATAAAATGGTAATCACCTCTTTGTATATATTTTGCATAATATATCTCTCTTACTGTAGTATGTGTTACACTCCCTGTTTTATGAAAGTAGTTAAAATCATGTTTTCCTAAAAAATTATCAAGGGTATTTTGAAGTACTTCCTTATTAAAAGGATGGTAATAAGAGATATATTTCTTCTCAAATAGAGAAGGTTGTTTAGTTTTAAATACATAGCGATAGAGTCTCTTTTTTGCAGAAAATCGGGCATGATAATTCGCATCTACAGAGCTAATATGCTTAAATTGTATATCGTCTAATTTTCTGTTTAGATTTAATTTAAGTTTACTCAAATCTGTCCAAAATTTTGGTAAATCAAAATGTATTACTTGTCCTGTAGCATGTACACCTGCATCAGTACGCCCACTGCCAACTATGGATGAGTCAATATGAAGTGACATAAGTGCTTTTTCTATAGCATGGGTAATAGTATTAGGAGTACTTTTTTGTTTTTGGAATCCCTTATAGTTACTGCCATCGTATGCGATTACTGCTTTTACTCTCATTAAAAGTATCTCTCTACACGTTTTTTAAATAACCATCTCCCCATAGATATCATAGAGACGATGAAGAGTAAAAGAAGATATATATTTCCCCATTTTTGTAAAATAGATGCTAATATATAAAAAATCAATGTCACAGTAAATATAATAATAAATGAGTGGTTACTATGATAACGAGGATTTATCATCGTAAATGCAGCAACGATATATACAGAGAGTAGAGGAATTAAACTAATAAAAAAGTAAAAAAGTGCTTTTTTCATAATTTTCTTATTTTTCTTAGCCTTTGACCAATATATAGAGATATCTTGAAATTTGAAAGAACTTTTTTTACTTGTATCATAAACTTCTAACTTTTTATACTCTACTTGTTGTAGCCCATCTTTAGTGTAGGTGTATCCATAACCATTGTTTAGTAAAAGAGATGTAGTGTGAGATTTTTTATTTAGTTTTCCTTCTTGTGCAGAAAAAAACTGCTCTTCATCTTTTTTAGTACGATTATAAATAACGATATTATGAAATATACCTTCTGTTTTATTTTCTAAATAGATATAGTAATTTCCAAATTTTTGACCTAGTTTACCTGCAACAATATTGAGCTTTGCTTCAGATTTTTTTGAACTCTTGAATGATTTGTAAAATTGTTTACTTAGTGGCATTGCCAAAAAAGAGATGGAGAGCAGAAGTAGAGAGAAGAGGGTACCTAAAAGTAGAAGACTCTTTAGTATCTTTTTTGCTTTAAGCCCTAAAGCGTAAAGTGCAATAAGTTCATTGTCCTGTGAGAGTTTTATAAGTACATTTGCTAACGCCGCAACAAATGAAAGGGGTAAAGTATAAAAAATAATTTCTGGAATAGAGTATGCAAAAAGTTCAAAAAGTTCTCCAAAAGAGATTTGAATTTTGGAGGTAAGTGAAGATATTTTGACTAAAAATACTAAAGAGATAATGAGAAAAAAGGGTAAAAATATCGTCAAGAATGCTTTTGTAAAGTTTGATGATATATACCCTCTTACGTTAACCATAAATGAGTCTCTCTAAGAGTTGTGTTGCTTGTGTGTCATATAGGTAAACAATAAATGTAGCTAATGCTAAAAAAGGAACGAATGGAACACCATTTTCACGATTGATAAGTGAGGGTATCATGGCTAAGATAGCAGAGAGGAAAATAGCTACAAAAAAGTTTGGAAATCCAAGTAATGCGCCCATAGTACCTGCTACAATAACATCTGCTCCACCCATGGCTTGTTTTCTAGCAATAAGGGCAGCTAATAGCCCTATAAGGTACAAACCACCAGCAGCTAAGACTGCATGTATAAGTGCATTAATAAACTCTGGTTGAACAAGTGCTAAAGCAAGTGCCACAAAGTTTATGCTGTCGGGTACAGCCATATATTTAAAATCAATCATAACAAGTGCTAAAAGTGCTGCAAAAGATGTAGCAACAAAAGGTAGGTACCATACTAATCCCACTTTTGCGTAAAGTGCAACAAAAATAATACCTGTTATAAACTCCACTGTAGGGTATTGTGCAGATATTTTCTCTTTACAAAAAGCACATTGACCACGAAGAAATAACCATGAAAAAATAGGAATATTATGCCACCATCTTAAAGGTGTTTGGCAACTTTGGCATTTAGATGCAGGAAAAGCAATACTCTCACCTTTAGGGATACGGTAGATTACTACATTGAGAAATGAACCAATCATAATTCCAAAGATAAATACGATAAGTGCAATTTCTGTTAACAGTGTTTCATTCATTTTAGACCTCCATAGCGTCTTGTACGTTTTTCAAAATTTTTTATGATTTTATCTAATTCTATATTGCTAAAATCTGGCCATAAAGTAGGGCTAAAGTAAAATTCAGAATAACTTAATTGCCATAAAAGAAAGTTAGATATCCGCTCCTCACCACTGGTTCTTATAAGTAAATCTATATCACTATAAGGTGTCTGTAGTGAAGTAGAAATATCTTCTTCCGTAATTACTGTTTTGCCCTTAGATATAAGCTTATTTACTGTGCTAATAATTTCTGCACGTCCACCATAGTTGAGTGCAAGTATTTGTTTGAGATTACTGTTGTTTTTTGTAAGTTCTTCTGTTTCTTTAATACGTTTTTGTAGTGATTTGGAAAATGCATCTATATTACCTATAGCTTGAAAACGGATACTATGCTTTTGATAGGTGGAGAGTTCATTTTTTAAATACTTCTCAAGTAGTTTCATAAGAAATTCAACTTCTAGTTTAGGGCGTTTCCAATTCTCTGTACTAAAAGCATAAAAAGTAGCTGTTTCAATACTTGTATGCTCTGCACAGTAGGTGGTAATATCACGTATAGTCTCTGCACCTTTTTCATGACCTTTTGTACGTTTAAGTCCACGCTCTTTTGCCCATCTTCCATTACCATCCATAATGATAGCTAGATGTTTAAGTGGAGTATCGCTCATAGTTACTGCTCACTACTTAATTTTTTTGCTTCAGAAAGAATTTTTTCAGAAAGGGTTAACTTATCAAACCTACCTAAAGGTATCTGCACTTCTTTTGTGATAAAGGTAATCTCATTTGTATCTCCTCCAAAGCTTGTAGCATCTTGAAGTAGGTTGTAACATACTGCATCTACCTCTTTTTTCTTAAGTAGTGCTACTGCATGGTTTAATCCCTCATTGCTATCCATTTCAGCTTTAAATGCCACAGTTTTTATACCTGTTTTATTTAAAGATGAGAGGATATCTGTAGTTTGAGTAAGCTCAACACTCCATGCATCTCCAATCATAGATTTTTTAAGCTTACCTTTTTGAGGATATTTAGGTGTAAAGTCTGCAACTGCTGCAACCATAAAAAGGTAAGGCTCTTTTTGTATTAGATGTCTATCTGTAGCATTCATAGAAGGCTTAGACATTTTTCCCTTTTTTGAGACACGTATTGCATCTTGTGTATAGTCTAAAAGCTCCTGTGCATCTTCTGTCTCAATAGTATATATACTAGATGGTAAACCTTCACTCCCCATAGTTGTAATGTAACAGACATCTGCACCTTTAAGGTATAGACTAAGAGAGATAGACTTAGCCATTTTACCTGATGAAAAGTTAGATATATAACGTACTTCGTCTATTTTTTCTCGTGTTCCCCCACCAGTAACGACTATACGTCTATCTTCCCAAAAATCCTCTTTTAGAAGTGCTTTTGCTGTCTCAAAGAAGATCTCTAAAGGTTCTGCTAATGCACCTGAACCTATATCTCCACAAGCTAGCATTTTACTTTGTGCTTCAACGATAGTATAGTCATTGACCCCAAGCATTTTAAGGCTTCCTGTAGTGTAGTGATTGGCAAGCATTTGTGTATTGGCTGCGGGTGCTACTATCATCTGACCTTTAAAAGCAAGAACAGTTTGAGTTAAAATGTTATCTGCTATACCTTTGCTAAGTTTGTTAAGGGTGTTTGCAGTAGCTGGAGCTACGACAAATACATCACATTTCTTACCTATATCTATATGGTTAAGCTCAGAACTCCAACTCTCTGTGTTTTCTGTAAGTACGCTGTTTCGAGTTAGTGCTTCAAAGGTAAGGGCAGAGACAAAACGCTCAGCAGAAGGTGTCATCACTACATGAACAGAAGCTCCAGCTTTAACAAAAAGTCTTGCTATATCGCAAGCTTTGTATGCAGAGATACTACCTGTTACGCCTAGAAGTATGTTTTTCCCGTTAAGTTGTACTTGCATTTTTTTCTCACTTTTTAAAATTTATTTATCATAGCTAAAAATGTATTCTATAAAACATAATTTTAGCATAAGTTTAAATAATTAAATTTTTACAACTACTTAACTTATTGAAACTTAATCTATTGTGTCATATAATTATACGAATCAGCAGAGAAGATGACATTAAAATAACACTATGAAAATATTTTTAGAGACTAATATGTTATTAAAAAGCCCATATCATCTAAAATATAAAAAATTATGGTTTAATTACATTAAAAATAGAGGTGAAACACATGCAAGAACAGACAACTTTAGAGAATTTACAGAGTAAAGTATCACGTATTCTGGAGATGTACCAAGAGGAAAAAGAGAAAAATAAACTCAATAAATTAGAGATAGATAATCTTAAAGAAACTATAGAAATGAAAGATATAGAACTAGCTAAACTGTTAGAAGATGAGGCTATGAAAGATTTGGAACTAGAAGATATTATTTCAAAGATAGAGAATATAATTAAATAGTGATTTAATCACTTTAGGATGCAAATATCAAAGTAAACTTAAATAACTTGAGAGTTAATTTAGGTTTTACTTCAAAGTCTATTTGTATCTTATTTCTTTCCAAAAAACTTATAGAAGAAGTTTTTGATACTTTTTTGTGGTGTACGAGAGAGAACTAAAGAGCCTTGTTCTACATCTTTAGTGATGGTACTTCCCGCAGCTACCATGACGTCATCTGCTAAGGTAAGTGGTGCTACAAGTTGTGTGTCTGAACCCACAAATACATTTTTACCTATAATGGTCTGATACTTATTTTTCCCATCGTAGTTACAAGTGATAACCCCTGCACCGATGTTTGAACCTTCATCTATGGTTGCATCTCCTATGTAGGCTAGGTGTCCTGCTTTCACACCTGTAAGGGTAGATTTCTTAACTTCTACAAAATTACCTATGTGGGTATCTACAAGTTTGGAATTGGGTCTTACTCTTCCCATAGGTCCTACATCAGAGTTCTCTATGTGAGATGCTTCTACTACAGAGTGTGTTTTTATGTGGGAAGAGATGATACGTGAAGCACCTTGAATACTTACACCATTCTCTAACATACACTCACCCTCAAACGTAGCACGAGAGTCTATGTATATAGTCTCAGGAAGACGCATACTCACTCCAGCTTGCATCCATTTGATTTTTATGCGTCGTTGAAGTATCTCTTCTGCATGTGCAAGGTCAAGTTTAGAGTTCACACCCTTAAACTCCTCCTCTTCTACATAAACAGGGTTTACACTTTTACCTTCATCTACAGCCATTTTTATTATGTCTGTAAGGTAGTACTCTGCTTGTGCATTATTATTGTTTAGTGCAGGAATGTACTTTTCTAAAAGTGTGGTATCTACAGCATAGATACCCGCATTTACAGTAGAAGTAAGAAGTTGTGTTTTATTACAGTCTTTTTGCTCTACTATCTCTAAAACTTTTTCATCTTCTATAATGACACGACCATAGCCAGTAGGGTTGTGAAGTTTAATAACAGACATATTGATGTCAGCCTCTCCAGAAGTTAGAGCAAGTAGGGAGTCTTTAGTAATGAGAGGCATGTCACCATTGAGTATGAGTGTTCGGCTATTTTTAGTCTTTACCCCTTTCATCGCACCGCCAGTTCCAGGAAACTGTTTAGCATCTTGAAGATGAAAATGCATACCACTATAGTTTGCTTCTATCTCTTCTTGTATGCGTGTGGCTTGGTGGTAAAGTACTATGGTAATATCATCAGATATCTCTTGAGCTGCATCGATGGCATGAAAAAGCATTGATTTTCCAGAAATTTCATGAAGTACTTTAGGTGTAGAAGACTTCATTCTTGTTCCTTGCCCAGCAGCAAGTATTACAACAGATATAGACATTATTAAAACCTTTTGGATAAAATTACGTAAAATTACGACAAATATATTATTGTGATTATATCCAATTGAATTTAAAGGTGTAGAATTTGAACTGTAAACATTTTGGAACATGTGGCTCATGTGGTCTTTATAAGACAAGTTATGAGGAACAATTAAAGCAAAAAAACGAGCGTGTCTCTGGACTCTTAGCACCTTTTTATACAAAAGAGTTAGAGGTATTTGACTCTCCATCAAGCCACTATCGTGCAAGATCAGAGTTTCGCATTTGGCATGAGGGTAACCGATGTGACTACGCTATGGGTAAAATGCCAGTAGATGGTGTACGTACCAAAGGTGCCATAAGCATAGAAGAGTGTCCTAAAGTCATAGAGCCTATAGAGAAGAGAATGTGGAAGCTGCTAAGTACCATAAACGCTTCAACAGATGTACTTAAAAAACGTCTTTTTGCAGTAGAGTTTTTAGCTACAACGACAGATGAGTGTCTTATTACGATGTTGTATCATCGTAAACTAGATGATGCTTGGTCTGTAGAAGCCAAACAGATAGAAGAGGCGTTAAACTGTAAAGTTATGGGTAGAAGCCGTAAACAAAAAGTACTTCTCTCAGATGAATTTGTAACAGAGAAACTTCAAATAGATGGAAAAACTTTTACCTATGTGCAGTATGAGAGTGGTTTCACTCAGCCTAACCCTGTAGTCAATGTTAAGATGATAGAGTGGGCTATAAAACAAGCTAAAAAAGTGAAGCATGGTGACTTCTTAGAGTCTTACTGTGGTTTAGGAAACTTTACTTTACCTCTTTCACACTATTTTGAAAAAGTACTCGCCACAGAGATAAGCAAAGGTTCTATAAAAGCTGCATTAGAAAACTGTACACTAAATGGAGTAGATAATATCACTTTTGCTAGACTCTCTTCTGAAGAGATGACAGAAGCTCTTAGTGGTGTAAGAGAGTTTACACGCCTCAAAGAGATAGACTTAAACGCATACAACTTCTCAACAGTACTTGTAGACCCTCCACGTGCAGGGCTAGATACAGGTACCATAACACTCATCTCTAACATAGAAAATATTATCTACATCTCATGTAACCCTGAAACACTAGCACGTGACCTAGTCACACTTTCTCAAACCCATGAAGTAGTAGAAGCAGCCATGTATGACCAGTTCCCACACACAGAACATGTAGAGAGTGGTGTTTTCTTACAAAAAAAGAGTGTATGTTAGAGTAAGTTTAACTGTTATATTTAAATATAACTTCTTAATAAAGTTCTCCTTTGGAAATAACTAACTATAATGAATTATAGGAAATTGATTTTAAAGGGAACACGATGAAATATTATGAACTAACATGCACGGCATACATAAAAAAAGATATAACATTCAAAGATAGCTTTGAAGTCATATCAAAATACATAAGTTTCTCTATGGCTCAAAACAAAGAGCTAAAAGAGTTACACGATAAAGAGCGAGTGTATAAGTATTATGCTTTTGGGAATTTTTATCCTATAGAGAAAGAGCGAGTTTATAAAAAAGGAAACAGTTACCAGTTTAGACTCCGTTCACCTAACGAGTCTTTTATAGATAAACTTTCACAAACCCTCAGACAAAATATAGACAATCCAAACTTTTTAACTGTAGAGGTAAGTAAACGAACTGTAAAACAGTTTTTTGTTACTGAACTCTATTCTGTTACTCCTGTGGTGGTTACATCAGGAAAGAGACTCTTTTGGACGATAGAAAGAGATGGTGATATTATAAAGCTCCAACGACTTCTAGATGAAAATTTAGAGAAAAAGTATTTTGATTTTTATGGAGAAAAATTAGACCCTAAACAGAACTTTATTCAGCTTTTGGAGATAAAAAACCAAAAACCACAAAGAATTTGGACAAGTAAAGAGGATAAAAACAAAAAGAAAGTCTCTTTTCATTTTATAGGTAATAAATTTAGAATCATTCCCAATGAAGATGCGGTTTCTCAGAAGTTGGCATTTTTGGCTTTGAGTTGTGGGATGGGGGAGAAGAACTCGTTTGGTGGTGGGTTTTGTTTGGGTAAAGGATTGAGGTTATGAAGATAGTGAGTCATGAGTATAAAAATTTCATCCAAGAGATAAAGAGCAAGATACAATCTTCTCAGATTAAAGCATCTCTCAAAGTCAATGAAGAACTACTGCGACTCTATTGGGATTTAGCAAAGATGATAGTAGATAAACAAAAAGAGTCCTCTTGGGGAAGTAGTTTTATAGAGACTCTGAGTCAAGATTTGAAAAGAGAGTTTCCATCTATGAAAGGGTTTTCTGTAACCAATATTAAATATATGAGAAAATGGTACCTGTTTTGGTACGATGAAAAAAGTCCACAAGTTGTGGACGAAATTTTTTCTATACCATGGGGACATAATCGTGAGATAATAACAAAAGCAAAAACAAAAGATAAAGCACTCTTCTATGTAAAAAAAACTATTCAAAATAACTACTCTAGGGTAGTACTATTGCATCAAATAGAGAGTGGACTTTATGAACGAGAGGGGAAAGCCCTTAACAATTTTGATACTAAACTTTCTACACCTCAATCAGACTTAGCTCAAGCTATCCTAAAAGACCCTTATAATTTTGATTTTTTGATGTTGACTCAAAAGCATGATGAGCGAGAGTTAGAAGATGCTCTAATAGAACAGATAAGCAATTTTTTGTTAGAGCTTGGGAGTGGATTTGCATTTATAGGACGACAATACAAGCTTGTGATAGGGGGTGATGAGTTTAGAGTTGATTTGCTTTTTTATCATGTTAAACTCAAATGTTATATTGTGGTAGAGTTAAAGACGGTTAAGTTTAAACCCGAGTTTGCAGGGCAGTTAAATTTTTATGTATCTGCTATTGATGGAGAGCTACGAGAGGCAGATGATAATCCCACTTTGGGGATTTTGATTTGTAAATCAAAAAATGATACAGTTGTGGAGTATGCTTTGCAAAAAATAGATAATCCTATAGGGGTTAGTGAATATCAGTTGGTTAATCAACTACCCAAAGAGTTTAAATCTTCTTTGCCTAGTATTGAGGAGATTGAAGCTGAATTGAGAGGGGATGGGTTATGCTAAGAGAGATTGTGGAGTTTATGAACTTAAACGGTGGTAAATTTAGAGATATAATTTTAGATAATAGAGCTGTAGCAAAAGGCTTACATATTATTGTAGATAAAGATACTTTTGAAATAAAAGAGTTTTCTTATAATAATGGTAATGATGAATTTAATCAATTTGTTAATAAATATGATTTAAAGAAGAGGGAGTATTATTGTAATTATTTGGATAGTAATAAGAATTTTGATAATTCGCCAATAACAGGAAAGAATCAAATTCATTCTGCTTCGCCTTATGCTATATTTTTTAGATATTATAATCAAGATAAAAAAAAGAAACCAATTACAATTTTGCAAAGATTAATAGAGATTAAACAACGATTATATGTAACAGGATATTTTGATAAAATTCAATCTCTAACTAAAGATAGTGATACTTTAAGAAATTTAAAGTTAATAGAACGAATGATTAAAAATAGATTAACTTCTAAATGTTTTATAAAAGGTCTAGGAAAAGAGTCGTTATCAAAATTAAAAAATAACGATTATATAAAAATTTATTTTGATTATGATTTAAAATATATAGAAGCATTTTATAACGAGTATTCTCCTGAAATGTCATTTAATGCGAAAGGTCTTTTTGAAGATAAAAATAGTTATTCCACACAAGAAAAATATAATTGTCCTATTTCAAATGAAATAACAAATTTGGGAACTTCAAGTTTTCTCAATACTTTTGCAGATAAAAAGCCTTTCTATCTGCATAAAACAAGAGATAAAACTTATGGGGGTTATACAGCTTTATATACAGGCAAGATAGTTCAACAATTATCACTCTTTGAAGAACTATTAAAATTGAAGATAAAAGTAGATAAATATGAAAAAAGATTATTACCTAATCCTATACCTATTTTTATATCAAATAAAGATGCTATAGATAACGATGATAATAAAATTTACTTTGAGTTATTAAAAGATGTTACCGAACCTATTGGATATAAAGAAATCATTAAAAAAGCGTATGAGAAAGTAGCAGATAATAGTGATGAGATTAATATATTAAATTATTATCTTATATTTTGGGCAAATACAAAAGAGGGATTAAAGTTTTATGATGTAGATTATATAGATTCTTTTCAGTATAAATTAAAAGATTTTGAAATTATCAATATATTTGAACTTAAAGGTTTATATAGTGGAAAAATTGAAAATATTTTTAATATGGAATGGGGATTTTTTTCAAAGTTTTTTTATACACTAAATGGTGATAATGAAAGCACCTATATGTTACAAAATAATTATTTCACTGAAAAAATTAATGTTCCTTCAACTGAACAAATACCTGCAATGGTAGCAACAAAATTTTATCAATATAATAAAGCTATTTTTGATTATATTTATAAAGGACAACACGAAATTATTAATGGCTATATGTTTGATGATATTTGTATCTCTATCATACGAGAGCAAGTAAAATTAAATGATGATTGGGATAAAACTTATAAAATTAAAGAGAAACTTTCTCTTTATATTTCACTATATAAAAACTTTCACAAAGGAGAAGATTTGGCAACAGAGATTATAGATTTAAGAGAAAAAATAGGAAATGTACTTGAAAATGATGAGGTGCATTTAGGAAATGATAAAGAGTTTGCATTTGCAAGTGGGCAGTTGATACGATATATTTTAAACAAAAATGAATCAGCAACTAAAACACACTCTTTACTAGATATATTTATATCAAAAAACAGTGCTAGTGATTTTAAGCTAGTGATAGCTGGGCAAATTCAAAAGTATTCTCATGCTTTTAAATTTTTTAATGCTCACGGGTGGTTTGATAAGCTAACAAGTGAAGTAATGGCATATCAACTGGAACAAAAAACAATCAAAAGTTTAATTCCCTTGATTATGGCAGGATACTTTTCAAGTAATGTTATATATACTAAAGCAGAAGAGAAGAAAAAATTAAAAGAAAGTCAAAATGGAGAAGATAATGATGGAAAATAGATTTAATAATAGAGTATTTGGTGCAGTTTTAGTAAAATCAACAGTTGCAAATTATAATGCAGACTTTACAGGAAGTCCTAGAACTTTGCCTAATGGTGTGGTTTATGCGACAGATAAAGCTTTGAAATATACTATTAGAAATTATCTAAAACTAGATAATAACAATAAGCTTTTTTATACAACACGATATAAAAAAGAGAATATGCAACCTCTTGATATTGATGAAACTTATATTGAGTTATTTGGAGCATACCCCTCTCTTAAAGAGATAAAAAAGAAAGCAAAAGAAAAAGATGATAAATATTTTCCTAGAATCAAGGAGGAAGTTGATAAATTTATTGAAGAAAATAGTGGATATGAGATTGAACATAGTATTAAAAATAATTATTTACTAAAAAAAGAGATAGATAATAAAATAAGCTTTGTTATTATTGGTCATAAACCCGAAGATATTAAAAGAGTGCCAATTTTACAAAATTTATTTAAAGCTTTAGATATTAGACTTTTTGGTGCAACCTTTGCAAGTAAAGAGGGAAATATTTCTATTCATGGAAATGCTCAAATCACTCATGGTATTAATATTTATGCTGAAAATAATATTTTTACAGAAGATATTGTAAGTCCATTTAGAAACTCCAATGAAAAATCAGGTGATAGCCAACAAACTACAATAGGAAATCAAACCGTTTTAGAAGAGGGTCATTATCTGCATAACTTTAGCATCAATCCAAAAAATAGTGAAGAGCTGGTAAAACTAATAGATAATCATGGCTATTTAACAAACGATGACATAACACAATTTAAGGAGGCGATAAATAGAGGTGCTAGTTATCTTGATAGTGCTTCAAAAATTGGTGTGGAGAATGAGTTTTCTATTTTTGTAACACTTAAAGAGAATAAAAAAATACAACTCCCCTCATTTACAACACTTATACAAGTAATAGAGCAAGAGGAAAGTTTTAAAAGAAAATTAGATTTATCAGAAGTAAAAAATTTATTAGCTGATGTAGAAGATAGAATTAAAACAGTTGAAATTTATATTGATGCTACTAAGCTTGATTATGATGATGATATTTTTGATATTCCAAATGTATGTGTCAAATCAATTATATCTGATAAGGAACTAAAAAAATGTGAGGAGAAAAACGATGATAACCCTAAATCTTAACATAGAAGATAAAGCTTATAAAAGAGTGATGTATATTTTAAATGCTCTTCCAAAAGATGATGTTCAAATAGCCAACAAAAGAGTTATAGAAGAGATAGACCCTACATCTTTAGAAAAAGATGATTTTGACTATATGAGTAAAAAAGCATTAAAAAAATTAAATAAAAAAGTTAAAAAAGCAAAGAAAAATGGCTTAAATAAACTACAAAGTTATCAAGAGTTTAAAGATGAATTATAAGCTAATTCCTCTTAAAGATTTTAAAAAATTTATAAAAAAGAGAACTCCTAAGGAAAGAAAAATAATAGATATGAAACTTAGTATTTTATCAGATGATATAACTTCTAAGGAATTAGATATTAAACAGCTTAAAGGCTATGATAATACATTTAGATTACGAGTAGGGAAATATAGAATAATCTATGAAATATATAAAAATGAACTAATTATAATTTTGGCAGATGGTGGTAGTAGAGGAGGAATATACAAATGAGTATAAACAAAATTATCTCTTTTAATATAAGTTCTGATTTTGGAATGTTTAAAAAACCTGATGTCAATACTCCTGCCTATTTTACATTTAACATAATACCTAAAACACAAATTTTAGGTATTTTAGGAGCAGTGATAGGACTAGGTGGATATAATCAAATGAAAGAGAGTGATGCTTATCCTGAATTTTACAAAGAGCTTCAAGATTTGCCTATAGGTGTAGTTCCTTATGGTAATAAAGGGGTATTCCAAAAGAGAATTATAAAATATAATAATACCGTAGGTTATGCGAATAAAGATGGTGGAACACTCAATATTATAGAGCAGACTCTAATTGAGCCAAAATACAAAATCTATATTGGATTAGATTTATCAAAAGAGAGTCACAAAAAGATTAATGAGTTTATTGATGAAAAGATGGTTCAATATGAGTATATTCCCTATATGGGAAAGAATGAGTTTAGATTAGATATTGATGAGGTTAAGCATTTTGAAGATGTTAAACTTTTTAATCCGAATGATGAGTTTGCGATAGCTTCTATTTTTCCAAATATAGGTAATGAAGCACTAAAAAGAAGTGAAGCTCTGCGAGACCCATTTGATAGCTCTATGAGTGAGAGTTACTTCTACTATTTTGAGAGATTACCAATAGGACTAGATGAGTTAAATCAATATCGTTATGAAAATCTTGCCTATACCAATGCTAAAATGCTAAAAGATACAGAGTTTATAAAAAAAGTAAATCTTTTTTTGATTGATGAGAAAGTGATATGTCTCTATTAAAATTTAAAGATATTAGAAAAAAGAGTTTTTTTGATTTTAATCTTTTGATAAAAGATGTAGAAGTTTATTTGGCTCATCTCTCTAGTGATGGTTCAGAAAAAGAAACGCTTTTAGCTCACTCTAATTTGGTTTTAGAGTATGCTTTGAAGTTAATAGATGCCAATCAAATAGAGAGTGTTATTGATGGTATGATTTACAGTATTACAGATAGTATACAGATACAAAATGATATAAAACTCTTTTATCTAAAGGCTATCTATTGGCACGATATAGGTAAAATAAATGAGAATTTTCAAGTAGATAAGATGAGCAATAAGCAGTTTGAAAATGTAGAAAATGGTATCTCTTCAAAACACTCTATTTTGAGTGCTTATTTATATCTTTTGAGTTGTTTTGATTATATAAACCATAATTATACTGATAAAAAAGAGAGAACAGAACTTATTAGTATTGCAATATACTTTTCACTAACTCTTTGGAGACACCATACGGGATTATATTCTTCATGGAAAGAGTTTTTAAATGGTAGCGAGGGTGTACGGATTTGCACTAACCTTTATAGCTATCTTTCTAATCTAACTATAAAAATTGATAATAAAATGCACCAAGTTTTAGTTGCTCATTTACAAAATATACCTTTTCCAAAAAATGAAACATACTATACCCTTTCAAAATCCCTCTTCTCCCTACTAATTATCTCTGACTACTATGCCACAGCTCAATTTATGAATTATGGTAATAAAAAAGAGTTAGAGTATAAAGATTTTGGACTAATAAATAATGAGTTTAGAGATAAAAGCTATAAAGAATTTTATAAAAATCAATTTTTAGATGGTATAGAAAATAAGAGTGATAAAGATTTTCCAAGTTTTGATGAACTTCAAGAGAAATCAAATGACAATCTAAATCATTTAAGAAACAAGCTTTTTGTTGAAGTGAAAGAGAATCTAAGAAAAAATATCACTAAAAATCTTTTTTACATAGAAGCTCCAACAGGTGCAGGAAAGACAAATTTATCTCTTATGTCTGCTGTTGAGATTTTAAATGAAGATGACTCTATTAAGAAAATCTTTTATGTATTTCCTTTTACGACACTGATTACCCAAACCTATGATGCCATAAAAAATACTTTAAAGCTTGATGATAGTGAGATAGTGCAACTTCATTCAAAGGCTAAATATAATGATAAAAAAGAGATAGAAAAAGATGGTCTTTATGGAGATGAAAAAAGTAATTTTTTAGATAATCAATTTATGAATTATCCTATTACGCTATTAAGTCATGTGAAGTTTTTTAATGTCCTTACAGGTGTAAGTAAAGATGATAATTATATCTTTCATAGATTGGCAAATTCTATTGTGATTATTGATGAGATACAGACATATAACCCAAATTTATGGTCTAGTATTGTCTATATGCTTGATAGTTTTGCAAAGAAATTTAATATTAAGTTTATTGTAATGAGTGCTACTTTGCCTAAGATTGGTGATATTTTAAATGAGCCTAATAGTAAATTTATCCCACTTGTAATAAATAAGCAAAAATATTTTTCTAATCCAAATTTTGCAGGTCGTGTAACTATTGATGAAACAACGATTAAAAAACCTATCAAGCTTAAAGAGCCAAAAGCTATTTATGCAAGAGTGATTAAAGAGAGTAAAGTATATCAAGGTTTAGAGTCAAATAAGACTAATAAAGTTAAAACTATCATAGAGTTTATTACTAAAAAAGGTGCAGATGAATTTTATCAAGAAGCTAAAGAGAAAAATAAAAAGTTTTTTGATGAGATATTTATACTAAGTGGAACAATATTAGAGGCAAGACGAAGAGAAATTATTGACTTTTTAAAAAATGAAAAATATAAAAATGTGTTACTGGTTACTACACAAGTCGTTGAAGCTGGTGTAGATATAGATATGGATATAGGCTTTAAAGAAAAATCTATTATAGATAGTGATGAACAGTTAGCAGGTCGGATAAACCGCAATAGTTCCAAAGAGGGGAATAAACTCTTTTTGTTTGAGATGGAAAAACCAAAAGCCAAGTATGTCTATAAAGGCGATAAAAGATTAAATATTTCCGTAGATGAGAATGTATTGGAGACTAAAAATTTTGATGCTTATTATGACCAAGTTATAGATAAAATTAAACAATTAAATGATACACCATTTATTGAGGGTTTAAATACTTATGTAGATCATGTAAAAAACCTAAGATTCGCTCAAACACATATAAAAATTATAGATATGGAATCAGTATCTGTTTTTGTGCCGTGGTGTGATGACGCTGTGAAAATTTGGAAACAATATAAAGAACTTGTACAAAATAGAGAGTTGGATTTTACTACAAGAAATATAGAGTTACAAACACTAGCTTCAGAGATTTCTAAATATACTTTTTCATTGGCAAAGTATCAAGGAAGTGGGATAGAAAACTTAGCTAAATACTCTAAAGAAGAGTATGGTTATTTAGTATTGGATACTGAGTGTTTAGATTATGATGGTGGCTATAAAAATGGTTCTATTATCTATACATACAAAGATGGACTGGATACTTCTGTTTTAAAAGGTCAAAATGTAGGTATGTTTATATAATATTCATACGCTATAATAAGTATATAAATAAGCAAAAGGATAAGCTATGATAGCGACATCAAAAGTAACTACAACTATACCAGTTGCACTTAAAGAGCAGTTGATGAGTCTCAAAGAGGAGTTAGAAGTCTCTATATCTACTATATATAAAGAAGCATTAGAACAGTATCTGGAGAAAAAAGAGATTGAAAGATGGGAGAGGGGTGCTAAACTTGCTGAAGAAAATAGAGAATATATGAAACTTTGTAAAACTTTAGGTAATGAGGGAACAGAGCTTTATGAGTATTAATCAAGGTGAGATATGGATGGTTTCGTTTGAGCCTAGTGTTGGTAGTGAAATCCAAAAACTAAGACCAGCTATAATCGTTAGTAGTGATAAAATGAGTAGATTTGGTTTAAGAACAGTTGTGCCAATAACAGAATGGAAAAGTTACTATAAGGATTTTCCATGGATTATTCAAATAGAAAATTTACCTTCAAATGGTTTAAGCAAACTTTCCTCCATAGAGTGTTTTCAAGTAAAAAACTTTTCAAAAGAGAGATTTGTAAAACATATGGGAAGCATAGATAAAAAACTACTATATAAAGTGCATAAAACTATAGCTAAAACATTAGATCCTAAATATAAACTGCTCTGATAGGTAAAGATGAATAAAATAACAGGAACTCAAATAAACTACTACTTCCACTGTAAAACGCAACTCTGGTTACATGCAAACCGTATAAACTTAGAGGACAACAGCGAAGATGTTCGCATAGGTAAAATACTTCATGAAATAGCAGAAGAGAAGGGTAAAAAGACCGAGATAAGCATAGATAATGTTAAGATAGACAAGCTCACTCGTGATTATTTGGTAGAGGTCAAAAAGAGTGATTCTGACCCAGAGGCTGTCAAGTGGCAGGTGCTTTTGTACTTGTATAAGCTCAAACAAAAAGGGGTACTTAAAAAAGGTAAAATAGAGTTTATAGAGAAGAAAAAACAGAGTAAGAAAGTGCATTTTGTAGAGCTTGATGAAGAGAATGAAAAAGGACTTTTAGTAGTTTTAGAAAAGATAAAACAGTTAATAAATCTACCAAAACCACCCGAAGTAAAGTTTGAGAAACATTGTAAAAGATGTGCCTATTATGAGTACTGTTTTATTTAGGAGAACCAATGGCAAAAGAACATACACGATACATATTTAGCATGGGAGAGTTGAAACGTAAAGATAACTCCATTGCTTTTAAAAACAGTAAGGGTACTATCTATCTACCCATAGAAGATACTAGAGAACTGTATTGCATGAATGAAGTTACTGTCAATACAAAGTTTTTAGATTTCATTGCTAAAGCAGGGATTACGATACATTTTTTTAACTATCATGCAAACTATAGTGGAAGCTTCTACCCTAAAGAACAACTCATTAGTGGTGACTTAACCATACGGCAAAGCATGGCATACATAGACAAGCGTCTTGTGATTGCAAGAGCCATAGTACAGGGGATTGCAGATAACATACACGAAGTTCTTTACCACTATTATCGTCATGGTAAAAAGGAGCTTAAAGCTTTACTTGACTGGCTTAAAAAAGATGTTTCAGCGTTTTTAGCTAAAGAGCCTCATATTAAACAGATATTTTTTATAGAGGGGCAAATATGGAATCGTTTTTATGATAGCTTTAAGCACTTTTTGCCACAAGACTTTATTATGAATAAACGGGTGAAGCGTCCACCAGATAACCCCATAAATGCATTGGTGAGTTTTGGTAATAGTCTACTCTATACTAAAACTATCTCGGCTATTTATCATACCCATCTTAATCAGTCCATTAGTTTTTTACATAGCCCTAGAGAGGGAAGGTTTAGTTTAAGCCTTGATATGTGTGAAGTTTTTAAGCCTATTATTGTCTTTAAAACTATTTTTGAACTGGTAAACAATAAAAAGTTGCAAGTTGCAAAGCATTTTGATAAAAGTTTAAACTATGCACTGCTCAATGAAGCAGGTAAAAAAATATTTATAGAAGCGTATGAAAACCGTTTGAATGAGTCATTTTTACATCCACGGCTTAAGCGTAAAACAACCTATAAAAGTGCTATCAAATATGATGCATATAAACTAGTAAAATTTCTTTTAGAAGATAAACCATTTGTACCATTTAGATTGAAAGATAAAAATTGAGTAAAAATTACAACTATAACTATGCTTTTGTTTTCTATGACATAGCAGACCAAGAGAGTGAATCAGGGAAAAATAGAGGTACAAAAGTATTTAAAATTTGTAAAAAATACTTTAAACACCATCAAAAATCTATTTTTAGAGGTAATATCACTCCTTCAAGTCTTATTAAATTTCGTAATGAAATTAAAAAAGTGATAGATGAAAAGTTAGATTTTGTCTCAATCATTAAACTTCAAAATAAAGCAGTTTTTGACGAAGAGATACTAGGAACAAACGAAACAGATAGCGAATCTATATTTCTATAATTTTCCAACGATTTATGACTATAAACTACTAAAGATTACGCTACAATAGCCATGTGAGACATGTTCTCTAACATTTTATTGTTAACATGATTTTAGTTGGAAAAATTAGAGTATATAACGATAAAATGGGCTATATAAGCATTTTAAAAAATTAAGGTAACGATATAGCCTTACTTGAACCGATACAAAGAGTTGTATTTAAACCTATCTTACTGTAGCCAACGAGAGTGGAAAAACAAGAACTTGAACCGATACAAAGAGTTGTATTTAAACTGGGACGGACTTTTGAAACATTACCCATCTTCTACTTCTTGAACCGATACAAAGAGTTGTATTTAAACGAGGGGGGATGTGATGAATTTTAAGCCTAGAACTCCCTTGAACCGATACAAAGAGTTGTATTTAAACAAATGTTAAGGGTACAAAATGGCACAGTCAACAGCCTTGAACCGATACAAAGAGTTGTATTTAAACATGGAGATATATCAGAATGGAATGTTTCTAAAGTACTTGAACCGATACAAAGAGTTGTATTTAAACATAAAACACCTAAAGAAATTATAAATAATCTTTATCCTTGAACCGATACAAAGAGTTGTATTTAAACAATCTTTGATAGCTTCTTTTAGTGTTTCCCCATGTGCTTGAACCGATACAAAGAGTTGTATTTAAACAAAGGACGAATAAACCGCCACACGTCTCTAGTTGTCACTTGAACCGATACAAAGAGTTGTATTTAAACCCCAAATTTCGCCACCTTGCTTGTGTGACACTTCTACTTGAACCGATACAAAGAGTTGTATTTAAACAAGCTCAAACAATGTGTATTAGATTTAATCCTATCTCTTGAACCGATACAAAGAGTTGTATTTAAACATGTTTACTAGGATTATCCTATCTGTTTGTGTGGTTCTTGAACCGATACAAAGAGTTGTATTTAAACGAGCAGTAGCTCCACTTATGATGAGAGAGATAGCTCTTGAACCGATACAAAGAGTTGTATTTAAACTTTTTCAAATCATATAGAATGGAGCCAACTTCTATCCTTGAACCGATACAAAGAGTTGTATTTAAACTGAACTAGATAGAATGACAGACCATCTAACAGATGACTTGAACCGATACAAAGAGTTGTATTTAAACCGCGATATGAAAGAGCAACACTAAGAGCTAGGGCTACTTGAACCGATACAAAGAGTTGTATTTAAACTTCCTTGGTCTTGCATGATAATTTTTAACTGTTTATCTTGAACCGATACAAAGAGTTGTATTTAAACAAGAAAATTATGTTTTAAAACATTTTTATCAACGACTCTTGAACCGATACAAAGAGTTGTATTTAAACTTAGCTGGTTATATAAAAATAGAGTTAAAAGAATTACTTGAACCGATACAAAGAGTTGTATTTAAACGAAGAGAGATGGGAAAGAATATCAAGAGCAGTAGCTCCTTGAACCGATACAAAGAGTTGTATTTAAACAGAGTGGGTAAAGTTACTACATTTTATAATCATATACTTGAACCGATACAAAGAGTTGTATTTAAACTTATATTTAGCACTCTCTTTAATCTCTGCTATGTACCTTGAACCGATACAAAGAGTTGTATTTAAACTACCCTGATTGGAGCTAACAGCTACATTAGCAGACCTTGAACCGATACAAAGAGTTGTATTTAAACAGATTGGAAAAATAAAAGTACAGACAATTGGAGAAAACTTGAACCGATACAAAGAGTTGTATTTAAACTTAACTTTTTAATGACATCGGATAAGTGCATTTGTTTCTTGAACCGATACAAAGAGTTGTATTTAAACTTGGGTATCAAAGTGGCTACAATCGCCGATTTGACTTGAACCGATACAAAGAGTTGTATTTAAACATCGTAAATTTAAATCAAAATCATAGTATGCAAGACTCTTGAACCGATACAAAGAGTTGTATTTAAACTTTGATGAAGTGATAGAGAGTAAAGTACGCTGTAGCCTTGAACCGATACAAAGAGTTGTATTTAAACTCCAAGAGAGTGCATTGAAAAAAACGATTGAAATCGCTTGAACCGATACAAAGAGTTGTATTTAAACAATAAACCGAAACCATAAGATATAGCATAGTGATTTATTCTTGAACCGATACAAAGAGTTGTATTTAAACCTTTATGACAAACCAACAGCAACAGATACTAAGCTACTTGAACCGATACAAAGAGTTGTATTTAAACATTCTATTATCTTTATCTTGTTTAGCTAGATTAATATCTTGAACCGATACAAAGAGTTGTATTTAAACAATCCCACTTTATTTAACTTATCCTGCGAGGGCATAGTCTTGAACCGATACAAAGAGTTGTATTTAAACCTATCCCTAATAGCGTTACAGAGATAGGATTTTGTGCTTGAACCGATACAAAGAGTTGTATTTAAACTTTTGTAGGGTATCTTGCAGGGTATCTTGCAAAGGCTCTTGAACCGATACAAAGAGTTGTATTTAAACGGAGAGGATAGCGTTGGCTATGCGATTTGCAGAAACTTGAACCGATACAAAGAGTTGTATTTAAACTTAAACAAGATAGAAAAAAGATTAATGGCAAACTAACTTGAACCGATACAAAGAGTTGTATTTAAACTTTTGTAGGGTATCTTGCAGGGTATCTTGCAAAGGCTTGAACCGATACAAAGAGTTGTATTTAAACTTTTTAGTAAGTTTAGAAGTAGAAGTTTTTTGAGTCTTGAACCGATACAAAGAGTTGTATTTAAATTTGTTTTATGAACTTAGTAAAGTTTAAAGGTTTACTAACAAATTATATCTAGCGTCTGTTTAGTTTGAAACCAATGATTAAGCTTATTTTCCTATAATAAAACATGAAAAAATTACTTATTATTATAGTGTTGTTTGTTACTGGATGTTCGTCAAAAGATAGCTCTCCTATGCAAAGAGGTTTGCAGAGTGAAAGTCTTATCTTAAGTGGTGAGCAAAGAGCTACTTCTTCTGCTCAAAAAGTACTGCGTGTGACACGTGGTATGGTAGAGAGTGGTGAGATTATTCGTGGCGGCTGTTGGGACTATCTTGACACGGCTTTTACTAGGGCAGGGTTTTCTCGTAATGCGAGAACTTCGGTTTATAAAAGTACCATAAAAGGTCCTTATGCAAATGTAAATATGCTTCGTCCTGGTGACTGGATTTATCATGTCAATCACTCTTATGGAGGAGTGGGACATAGTGGTATGTTTGTAGAGTGGATAAATCGTAAAAATGCTATAGCACTCATGTTAAGTTATGCTGGAGAGCGTAGAAAAGAACCTGCACGTTATAAAGCCTATGACCTCTCTAGTGTTTATAACGTACTTAGAGTAGAGTAGTCATACTCTACTGAAGGTAGCTCTATTTTACTTTAGGTGAGAGAACCCATAGTTCTACTTTCTCTTTCTCTCTTGCATCTCTACGTTTTGTTCTACGTGATGACGCTCTTACATCTCTTTTTAAGTGTAGCTCTTTTCTAAAACGCTTGTTAGCTCGTAGCTCTTCTATAATAGGGTGAGGAGTCTCTTCATCTACCACCTCTGCTAAGTTAGAAAATATAAGAACTATCTTCCCCTCAGGTGTTAAGTGTTCTAAAGCTTGTTCAAAAAATCTTGGAAAAAGCTCCTCTTCATAATACATAGCTTTGTCTATTCCCTCTTCTAAAGTATGTTTAGCAGGTAACCAAGGTGGGTTAAATACAATCAAGTCAGCTTTAGTGTTACAGTTTTCAAATAGATCACCATGGTTAAGTTCTATGATGTTTTCAAAGCCTAAGCGTTTGCTCTCTTGAGCTACACCGATAATGGCATTTTTATTGGTATCTGTTGCAAAGATGTTTTTAAAACCATTTTGGATGAGTTGAAAAGATAATACTCCAGAGCCTACGCCTATCTCTATGGCATTCTCTTTTGAACCTTCATATTTTTTTAACCATTTGTCAAACAACTTCAAATGGTCAAAACGTGTAGGAAAATACGTTCCATAGTAGGGGTGAAGTGTGAGGTTTAATGTTTTAACTTCAAGTCCCTTTTCGTACCATTGCCATGAACTGTTCATACCTTGCACTTCAGGAAATGCAACATAAAACTCAGATACATCAGGATACAACAACTCTAACCAACCAAATGCTGGAGCTTTTTTAACCACAAGTTTGTTCTCTTTCACTTTGAGTAGTAGTCTATGAGAAGCTTTTCTAAAGGCAGCACGAAAGTCACGTTGTCCTTGAAAAGTTTTGTCTTGATACTTTAGTAGGAGGTTTCTTCTGAGTTCGTTTAGTACTTGTAAACCATTACTATAAAACTCCTCTACTAGTACATACTTACCTGCTATCATCTCCTCTACGGTGGCTTTTGTGTCCATCTTACGGTAGAAGCCTATTGCTTCAATTTCTGTGGTAATAATATCTGGTCTATCTGCTAACTCTTTATGCATGGGTATTTTCTCCTAGTAATGCTTTATGTTCAAGTTTAATGCAGTGGTTTTGTACTACTTGCATACCTGCGTCTTTGGCTTTTTCTGCTGCGTTGTTGTTGACTAATCCTAGCTGTCCCCAAAAAACTTTAACATCTCCTCTTGCTATACACGCATCGGCTATAGCATCAAAAGCATCGGGTTTTCTAAAGATGTCAACAATATCTACTGCAAAAGGAATCTCTGCGAGTGAACGGTACACTTTTTCACCTAAGATAGTCTCCTCTTTTGGGTAAACAGGGACTATTTTATATCCAGCATTTTGAAGGTATTTTGCTACCATATTACTTGCTTTACTCTCGTTTGGTGAGAGTCCCAAAATAGCAATAGTTTTTATATTTTCAAAAATATTTTTCATCTCCTGGGGGTTACTGTTTATTAATGGCATTTCACATTCCATGCTTTATCCTTAATTTTGATATACTTTCGCCAATAATACCTAGGAAAAATAATGTTAGACTTAAACCGTATAAAAACAGCCTATGAAAGAGTACAAGGTGTCGTACATCGTACCCCTTTCTCTTACGCACCTATTTTGAGCCATATGAGTGGTTATGAAGTGTATCTTAAAAAAGAGAATCTTCAACGTACAGGAGCCTTTAAACTTAGAGGTGCTTTCAATAAAATAGCCACGCTTATAGAAGCAGGAGAGAGAGGTGGTGTTGTGGCCGCGAGTGCGGGAAATCATGCCCAAGGTGTAGCTTTTTCTGCAAAACATTTTGGTATAGAGGCTACCATAGTCATGCCAGAGTCAACACCTTTAACTAAAGTGTTAGGTGTAAAAGAGTTTGGTGCAAATGTACTTCTTCATGGAAGTAACTACGATGAAGCGTATGCTTATGCTGTCACGTTTGGAGAGCAGAACAACTATAATTTTGTTCATCCTTTTACAGATGACGATGTTATGGCAGGGCAGGGTACAGTATGTTTAGAGATGTTTGAAGAGATAGATGACCTCGATGCCATAGTAGTACCTGTAGGTGGAGGTGGGCTTATCTCTGGTATTTCAGTTGCTGTAAAAGCGTTAAATCCTAGTGTAAAGGTTATCGCTGTCTCAGCAGAGGGCGCTCCTGCTATGAAAAGCTCTTATGATGCTAAAAAAGCCATAGATAGTACCTCGGTAAGAACTATTGCAGATGGTATAGCCGTACGTGATACCTCTCCTATTACCTTAGAGTATATCTTAAACAATGTAGATAGTTTTGAAGGGGTTTGTGAAGATGAGATAGCTTCAGCCATACTCTTTTTACTTGAGAAACAAAAAGTACTTGTAGAGGGTGCGGGTGCAGTAGGTGTTGCAGCACTGCTTCATGGTAAAATAAATCTACCTAAAGGTTCAAAAGTAGCCGTAGTACTTAGTGGAGGTAACATCGATGTTACCATGCTCTCTCTTATCATAGAAAAAGGGCTTATGAAGTCTGCACGTAAGATGAAACTTTTAGTTACGCTTGTGGACAAACCAGGTGCATTACAGTCATTTACGCAAATACTCACAGATGTAGGAGCGAACATCGTACAGATAGGTTACGATAGAACCTCTACAGACTTAAAATTTGGAGATGCATACGTTACAGTGGCGTTAGAGACTAAAGGTGTAGAGCATCAAATGCAGATAAGAGAAGAGTTAAAAAGAGGTGGTTTTTTCTTTAGAGAAGAGCATTAAAAGATGATAGCTATAGATTTAGGCTCAAATACTTTACGGGTAATAGCATTTGATTGTGAGCGTAACAAAGAGATAGCCATCTATGAGAAGATAGTAAAAACAGCAGATGGTTTAGCTAAGCATAATAATATCAATAATAAAGCGATACAACGGATAATCTTAGCTATCAAAGAGGCACAACAAGAGATAGACTTTACTCCTCATACGCTAAAAGCAGTTACAACTGAAGCCCTACGTAGAGCCTCTAACGCTAAAGAGGTTCTTTTTCAGATACAAAAAGAGACAGGTATAAACTTTAGGGTTATCTCAGGAGAGGAAGAGGCTAGACTTACACTTCTTGCAGTAAAAAACAGACTCTCAAAACTACAATATACCTCTGATGCTTTTGTACTTGTAGATATAGGTGGAGGCTCAACTGAGGTAACATTTTACTACCTAGATGAAACCATAAGTAGAAGTTTCCCCATAGGTATCGTAACTATGGCTCAAACCTACAAAAGTTTAGAAAAGATAGAAAAAGCTCTTCCTCAAGAGATGTTAGCCTTGCAGAAGTTTTGTACTAAAATATATGCGAGTAAAGCAGAGGTAAATACCTTTGTATCTACAGCAGGTACACCCACAACTGTTGCTGCTATGAAGCTAGGACAGACTTATGCCACCTATGATGCTCAAAAGATAAATGGAACTTCTTTAAAAAAAGAGGAGTTAGACTTTTACTTAAAAAAACTACTCTCCCTACCTTTTAAAGAGCGAGAACTAACAGTAGGAACAGGACGCTCAGATCTCATAGCCGCAGGCATACTGATATTTAAACATCTTTACACACTTTTAGCATTTGAACAATGTATCGTGGTAGATGATGGACTTCGTGAGGGTGTGGTTTTGGAGGGGTGTTTTAAGAGACAATCACTACACCAAAGTATTTAAAAAAAAGAAAAAGACAAACAGAAGTCTTTGTATCTGGTGTAGTGACTTAGAGGTGTCTTCCTTGAGTGCATTACAAGGGGAGAATGCACTTCCTTTTCACCTCTTGCGTAGAAGTATAGACAAAGAGTTTGTCAAAGCTTGTCAAAATATGGATTTTTTACATTTAAATAGACTTTTATTAAGTTTGTAAAATATACCCTACACCATAAGCACTTTTTATAGTCTCTTTAGGGAGTTTTTGACGGATACGTTTTATTAAAGAGGTGATAGCATCTGAAGAAAAATCTCGTTCTGGTTGGTCCTCATAGATTACATTATAGATATCTATGGCAGAGATACTCTGATTGGCATGGGAGCAAAAAAGTTGAAGTACTCTCTGCTCTTTGGGTTTGAGTATAATCTCATTTTTATCTTGAAAAAGTTTTTTGGTTTTTTTATCCCA
>JAMOTA010000026.1 GCA_027068435.1 Sulfurovum sp. | reverse complement strand
TTATTAGGAATATGTAACTATTCACCCCTAAAAATCCAAAAAATAAACCTCTGAAATACATATAAAAAGATACTAAATAAAGCCTATTTTTAGGGCTTTTTAGCTATAATATCATATATAAAAAGAGGTGTTTTTAAATTGAAAAAAGATAAGATTAAATATAACTTTACAGTAAAAAGTACAGAAGAACTTGATAAGCTATCTCATGAGGAGTTGCTTAAATATGTAAAAGATTTGCAAGATAATCTTACTCAAGAAAAACCACCGAAGAACTCTAATAATTCTAGTATTCCACCATCAGTTGAAATAGTTGATCCGAAGAAAAAAGGTAAGAATCAGAGCTTGCGAAAAAAGAGTGACAAATCAGCTGGTGGTCAAAAAGGTAGAGTTGGTACTACTCTTAAACAGAGTGATACACCAGATGAAATAGAGAAAATTCCTTTTGAGATAGAACATTGCAAGAAGTGTGGAGAATCATTAACTGATGAAGTTGCTAAACTAAAAGAAAAAAGACAAGTTTTAGATATAAAACTCTCATCAATCAATAGTAAAATAAAAGAGTATCAAAGCTTCTCTAAAATATGCCCAGCATGTGGATATGATAACCATGATAACTCATTCGCTAAAGGTGTCACATCAAATATTAGTTATGGTTCTAATATTACAGCTATGGTTTCATATCTTAGTGTATCTCAATATATGGCACATAAACGAATAGTATCGCTACTTTCAGATCTCTTCAATGTAAATATAGCAGAAGGAACAATTAATTCTCTACTTAAAAAAGCAAGTAAACTATCTAATTCTGAGATACAAAAGATAACTACAGCTTTAGAGAGTGCCTCTCTTGTAGGCATAGACGAAACAGGTTGTAAAATAGATGCTTCTAAACATTGGCATTGGACTTTTCAAAACAGTGCAAATACTTTAGTTGTTGTAAATAAATCAAGAGGCACAAAAGTTATCAATAACACATTTGCTAATGGATTTAAAAATGCTTGTGTAGTTCATGATAATTATTCATCATATAGTTCATTAGAGTGTAAAAGTGAACAGTTGTGTTTAGCTCATAAGCTAAGAGATTTAAACTATGTTATTGATTGTGATGATACCAAGTTATCCAAAGGTATTAAACAGCTTTTAAAAGAAGCTATAAGAGACGACAAAAAAGAGTTAACACAAGAACAAAGAGTTATGCTTAAAGCTCAATATGACAAATCACTAAAACATCTTTTATCAATGCCCACACTACTTAAAAGCGAAACAGAAAAACAAGTAAATTCATTTAAAAAAGCTCAAGATAAAATCTTTACATTTTTGCTTGATGAAAATATTCCACCAGATAATAATGGTAGTGAGAGAGCTATACGAAATATTAAAGTCAAACAGAAAGTATCAGGTCAATTTAAATCATTTGAGGGTGCTGTTTATTATTCCAATATTAGATCTATTGTGGATACCTCTCGAAAAAGAGGTTTAAATGAATTTGAATCTTTAACTCGTATGATTGAGGGGTATTCTGTCTTTTAGGTGGGGTGAATAGTTACAAAACTTTTAAAGTTGTTTTACTCAAAGTCGGAGCAAGGTAGTAAGTAGTAGGCAATAAATAACACAAAAGGTTTTAAAATGGAAGAACAAGATTATGAAAATGCAATGATTGAAGCATTTGTAAA
>JAMOTA010000025.1 GCA_027068435.1 Sulfurovum sp. | reverse complement strand
GCTCTAGGGCAAAGTGTATCAGTAAAATAGCATTATTTACAATCACACCCGAAAGAAGCATGAAGCCCATCATCGCAGGCATAGAGACATGGTAACCTATGGTAAGCATCGTCCATGATGCCCCTATGATAGTTAGAGGGATAGAGAAGAGTATCATCAATGATATTTTAATGTTAGCAAACATGACAACTAGTGTAAAAAAGATAAGTATAACTGCTACTGAGATGGCACCTATCATTCTTCCCGCTGCTGCTTTAAACTGTTTTACATCTCCTATCTGTTCAAGCTCAACACCTTGAGGTAACTTTAACCCTTCAAGCTCTTTCTCAAAACTTGCCATTATGTGTGAGATAGCACCTTTTTCTCTGTTACCATACACTTCTAAAGTATATTCAAGTCCTTCTCTAGTAATACTACTTGGCTCTTTTGTAAAGGATGTTTTCATTTGAAGTGTTACCTTAGAGATGTCTAGTTTCTCTCTAGCTAAACCTTCTACATTAAAAAATTTTTATTTTTCTCATAGATACTCTTAGTAATCATAGCATCTGCTATTTACATCATAAGTGTTACTTTTAGTACTTCTAAGTTAGAGAGTAACTCTATGTTATCAATGCGTACAAGCGTATCACCTTTTTTAACTTTTTGTGCCTCATTTACAAGTACTTCTTGAACATATCCTGCCAATTTCGTAGAAAGAATAATGCTTTTAATAGTCAAATTATATATATAATTAAAGTAATGATATTGCTTTATCAAGATTTAGTTTTCCATAACCATAATAATCATTTCGTTCATTCAGATATTCAATATTACCAATTTTATCAGCACTTAAAAGTACTATATTTTGTATTTCTTTACGTGTTAACTGTGGATTCTTTTCCAAAAGAAGGGCTATACTAGCCGAAATAATAGGAGCAGACGCAGAGGTTCCTTGAAATTTCTTATAGTCTTCAGCTTTCATATAAGGATTAGGATGTGTTTCATCATTAAAAGCATATGTAGTAGTAATACCTAGAGTAAAACCTCCTGGAGCCATAATATCTAACCCCTCTCCAAAATTACTATATATACTTCTTAGATTCTCTTCATCTGTTGAACCTACTCCAATAACACTCTCTAACATAGATTCATCATTAGGTATACTTTTACCTCTATTACCAACGGCAAAGACAAATATAATCCCTTTACCATTTCTCCCATTATTTGACATACTTTCTATTTTAGATTTTATAATTGGTGATACATCTCCTGTTCCCCAACTTGCATTCACAATATCTACATTTTCATTTTCTGCATATATCAAGGCATCTAATATCTCATCATCACCCACATAACCTTTTAAATCTAAATGTATAAATATTATTTCACTATCTGGTGCAATACCTCGTAATCCATCTCCATTAATATCTGAAGATATAATACCTGTAACTGCTGTACCATGATAACAAACAGTGTAATCATTGCATGTAATTTGATTACTACCATCTCGACTATTGATAACTTTTTTTAAAGCATGAGTGTACTCTGTATGATTTTGTTCAATGCCCATATCAATAATGGCTATTTTAACTCCTTTACCACTATATTTTAGTAAAGACTTTTCACCATGCATATGTGCATTTATATTAATATCATATGCATCATAAAATGGTTTATCATAATGTAAAGCCCATTGTTCTTGATAGAGTGGCTCATTAGATATACTATTATTTTTTTTGCAACTTACAGAAAAAAATAATATTAATATAATTATAAGTCCATTTCTCATCTTATATCAATTCTTTTAAAAGAATTTGGTGTTACTGATAAGACATAAGGTTCTTTCTGTATTTGTTTCATAATTTTAAATAAATCTCTTTCTTTACTTTCAAAAAGATACATGTTATCTTTATATTGCTTCTTTATATGAATATTATAAGATGAGAGTAAAAGATTCAAATTAGTAACTTCTTTGAGTTTAACAAAAAATGTATTTTTTAAATTTACAATTGTACCATCACTCTTTTTATATTGAGTATAAATACCATTTTTTTTATTTATAGGCTGATAATCAAAAGATTGAGTATAAGAAAAAGACAAAAATAAACTTAATATAATTATAGCCTGTATGCTTCGCATTAAAATCTATAACCTATCTTAAAGAAATCTATGTCTATGATGCCTTTTGTGTCATTGTCTATCCATGTAGTATCTATACCACCACCCCCAAAGATATGATTTTCTCCACTAATATATCTGATAACTGAGATACTCATACCCCAATACCAATTACTATTTTCTGGTATATATCTATATCCTAAACTCACCCCTGCACCAAATTTTGTAGTAGATTTATTATCTTGTTGATTATCTAATTTAGCTACTCTTGCAACTGCACCTAAAAACATACCATCTAAAGTAGAACCATTAATAAAGTATCTATATTCTGAATCTAATGTTGTTGTAGTTTCAGTATGATTATCGTATGTTTCCTTAGACCAATACAGAGGAAATCGTAATTCTGCATTTTGACTTGGTAAGAAAATAGAGAGTGACCCACTAAAGCTGTTGTAGTCACTCTCTTGCATTACAAGTCTAAATGGATTTATTTCTAAACCTACGTTTTTGTCATTTGCTAGTAGTAAAAAAGGTGTTATTAATAATAATATAATTTTTTTCATGTTATTCCCAATATATTTTTTGTTGATTAACAGGTATTGTTGGATTTTCTTTTGTGTACATTTCATATAATAAATATTTTCCTCTATCTTTATGTCTAGAGTTTAAATTATAAAATACATGGTAGTTGTCGTTATGATAAAATGCTAACTCAATACGTACATTATTCTCTATTTCTACAATAGATTTATTTTCATACTTTACTATAGTACTATTAGTATCGACTAAACAATACCCTTCTCTTTGCTCTTTTATTCTATTATATTCACTAAAGCAAAAAGATTCATTTTTACTAGTAGAAATTCTACGTATATTTATAAACTCTTTTTTATTAAATGATCTATCAAAGATATTATTTTTTACATGATGCATATCATATGCATCTAATATATTCTGTATATTATTATTTTTATAAATTAAATTTATATTCCATTCATTATCTTGTTTTATAGCAGATAAATAATATATCGTATTAAAACAAAAATCTTCACTACACTCTTCTTTATCTACAGCAACAGATACAATATGTGTTTTTCTATCCCATGAAAAATTTTTACCTACTCTAAAAGGTGTATATTTTATAAGATAATCAGTTAGTATGAATCCTAAGGCTTCTTCTATTTTTGAAATATTAGCCAAGTTATCTTCCCAAACTATAGTATCATTTTCTTTGACAGTGACTGTATCATTTGTATATGTTACTGTACTAGTATCTAATATCTCTTTATCAATATCTTTATTTACCCATTTATTAGAATAGTCTGGAAGTACTGCCATCTTTATCAAATCAGCATTTTTATAGCCTTTTGAATAATATATGTATAAACTTTCATTCTCATAAGCAAAAGTACGTATATGTATAGTACTTTCCATATTCATCTTTCCAGTACTGTCCCCAGTACATCCAACAATGCTAAGTATACCTATACTTAGTATTGTATATAATTTTATTTTAATAGACTCTAACAAAAGTCATAGCTCCAAATCTAAAGTAGTTTGAGCGAATGTCAAATCTAATAGTACCTCTTGCTCCATTATATAATGTATCTACAACTAGCCACCTTTTATTTGGTTTATACCAAGGTTCTTTCTTTTCTCTATACCCAATAACAGGCATGGTATGATTTTTAACTGTACCATAACTTGAAACTTTTGCTTTTCCTACATGATACATTACAGGGTTATTTTTTTTAATATACCACTTTACTTTTTTATGTTGACTTGTTCTATTCCAAAATGCTGTATACCATGTATATGCATAACCATTCATCCCAAGTCTTTTTGTCTCTCTCCATGTATCATAAGGTATTTCTACAGCATATCTATACCATGCTGTACCAGAAGACTTACTGGTATGAAATTCTTTAACCATCTTAATAACATGAGGAGCATCGCTTGCAAATTCTTTACCATTATTTTTATCAGCTTTCCCTTTTCTAATATGATAGTGATAATTTAAAATCATGGAAGCTGTTAGAGGAGTACAATAATTTTCATCATTATGTATTGTAATCTTTTCAGCCCAAATATCATTAGCTGTTCCCTTTGCTTTATTTACGCCACTTATAAATTTATATAGACTCTTTTTCTTATTTTTTTTCCAAAATCTTTTCATTCTTTTTAACATATTACTAAACCACCCTCTTGTAGCTACTGTAATATTATCATCTACAACAATATCTTCTATTGCTATTTCTTGTAACGTACTTGTTAAATCTTTGTATTCAACCCATTCATTTACTCTATCTTGAATATTTTTAGCTTCTATCTCTTCTCTACTAAGTGTTGCATTATCTTCGGTTTCAGATAATTCATTAAGCATTTCTGATTTTATCGTAAGATTGGTTTCATTATTTTCTATAATACGTTCTTTTAATTCTGTTAACTGTTTTTCTGCTTCCATAGATGCTTCGATATATAATTCATCTTGATGTTCCATATCATAAAGAATTTCATTTCTTGCTTCTGTTGAAAGTATTATTGTATTGTTGATATCAAAAGGTGTAGAGAGTGAATAAATCAAATATGTATCTATTGTTAAACCATCTGTTTCATAAGTTAGATATATATTGGAAGGAGAAATATCTAACTTCTCTTTTATTTTAATATCTACATAACCATCTGTCTTCAACATATTTTCTATCGCAAGTTTATTTTTATAGTATGGAGATAGGCTATCAAGAGATGAAAGTTGCGTACCATAATCTATAGTAGCTCCATACAATAATGATTTAAATTTAAAATCTGCTGTTAAGTTGTTTTCTATAAGATAATTAATTGTTTTTTCATTCATCAAATAATCACCCTCGACAAAAGTAAAAAGTATTACTGAGTTTTTTCCTTTAGCATTTGAAAAAAGTTGAGAATGTACAAGCGTATATGTAGTATTGGCATCTATTCCTTCCCCCTCCATATCTGATAAAGCAGCTTTATATGTGTTATCTAAAAAGTTAATTTTTGCATCACCATAAAGTGTAACATCACCATCTATCTCTACATTACCCAGGATATTAACTTCATCGTAAGATATAAAACTCTCACTTCCATGTATTCTACCAATGGCTATAAATTTATTTACTTCTATAGACTTATCTACTATAAGTGCTTTTTCAAAAGGTACACCTGTATTGATATTAAGTTCACCCTCTGATTTTAAATTACCAGCTACCATCAATGTACCAGTTATAAATAGATAATCAGTCTCTATATTTAAATCACATTCTACAACTAAAGGCACATTAATCTTGCTTTCACTTCCTGAAATTGTCCATACATTATTTAAAAAACTTATATTAAAATTGTCATTTCGAATTATGGTATCATTTTTATCTTTTATTTTATGTAATGCTTGTCCATCACTTGTTAAAAGATAATATTCATCTAAAAGTACCGTATTTAAGTATTCACTCACTTTAAGTGCTCTTATATTTACAAATTCTTCTGTGAAAGAACTTTTATAATCAAATGAACGGACTATAGAACCTGCAAAATCATTAGAGGCACTTATTTTACCTGAGATATCTAGACTTAATGCTCTAGCTTTTATTTCACCATTAGCATGAACATCACCTAATGGACCATCAGTTGTTAATTTACCAACTACATTAAGGTTACCACTGCTAACCAATGCATATTTTCTATATGATTTAGGCTCTGATTCGAGTACAATATTTTGTTCTTTTTTAATATAAGAAGTTTCATCAATAGTATTGTTTGAGTTAGTATTACAACCTACTATAAAAAGTGATAATAGTGTTAAAACAGTAAAAAATTTCACGTTACTGTAAGTCAATAAGGGGGGGGGTAAATAATTTTTTCATGTAGTCTCCCAACTGTATGTTTTATTATAAGCCAATATTTTGGCTTCTCTTTCATTTCATAACAGTGACAGATTAACTTAAATTTTCTTAATATTAGCTAATTACTAAGTCTCAATTACTTATAATATGTAACATAAAAAAGTTCCTGAATTTAGAGAAAATCTAAATCTTAGGTTCAACATACTTTATGTGTGAATTTACCCCACTCTTACACTCTCTTCATTAACTAACCATATAAACACTACAGGGATAAAAACTAAAGTCATAAATGTTCCTACGATAAGCCCACCTATAGCTACAGCACCTAGAGGTGCTAATCTCTCTAGTCCTATAGCTGCACCTTGGGCAACAGGAAGCATACCTGCTGAGACTGCGATGGCTGTCATGAGTACAGGTCTTGTACGGATTTTGATAGACTCTAACATCGCTTCTCTTTTACCCTTTCCTGCTTGTATCTGCTCTAGGGCAAAGTGTATCAGTAAAATAGCATTATTTACAATCACACCCGAAAGAAGCATGAAGCCCATCATCGCAGGCATAGAGACATGGTAACCTATGGTAAGCATCGTCCATGATGCCCCTATAATAGTTAGAGGGATAGAGAAGAGTATCATCAATGATATTTTAATGTTAGCAAACATGACAACTAATGTAAAGAAGATGAGTATAACTGCTACTGAGATAGCACCTATCATTCTTCCCGCTGCTGCTTTAAACTGTTTTACATCTCCTATCTGTTCAAGCTCAACACCTTGAGGTAGCTTTAACCCTTCAAGCTCTTTCTCAAAACTTGCCATTATGTGTGAGATAGCACCTTTTTCTCTGTTACCATACACTTCTAAAGTATATTCAAGTCCTTCTCTAGTGATACTACTTGGCTCTTTTGTAAATGATAGAGTTGCAAATGTATTGAGTGGTACTTTACCTTTAGGTGTAACAATAAGCATCGTTAAGATAGTCTCAAAGTTATCTATCTGTTTTTTAGGTAACCATACTCTTACAGTATAGTCCATACTGTTATCTTTTGCATAGGTTGCTACA
>JAMOTA010000024.1 GCA_027068435.1 Sulfurovum sp. | reverse complement strand
ATTTATGATTATTTGGGGAAGAGGTAACGATATTAATCGTTCCATCAACACTAACCTTGAAATTATAGTGATCTTCATCATCACTTGCTGAAGAACCACTAATACAGTCTGTAGTGTGAGTAGAGATGTTATTCATATCATCTATTGTAAGTCCTGGATGTCTATCGTTATTAAGACGAAATGAACTATCAAGTGAATTATCACATCCTGTATTGGTACCCCATTCTTTGGTATCTGCTGCATAGATATTTGTCGTTGCAAACATCGCTAAAAATAGCAATAATGCAGTTTTTACAGACATATCTTTCCAAATTCTCATCAAAAATAAAAATGGAAACAATAAGAAGTTAAATAAAGTATTTAAACTTTTCATAATTAAACCTTTGTGTGCCTAATAAATATTAGGCGAAATTTGTATGTACATGTTAGAGATATAAGCGTAAAACTTACATATTTTGGTAACTCGGCTATCTCCCCTTGAGACCCGCAGTTTTCCGTCCTTACTTTGCAATAAGTTTGGCATTTCAATAAATGTAATACTTAACTTAATATTATCATAACTATTATAAATATGCTATAAATCGTCAATAATTTATGGATTCTTGGAGCAGTAAGTAAAATTATCCTACACAAAAACAGGATTTAGAGTTACAATATCTTAAATCTAATATGCTTTTTACATAGTTTGAGATATGATAGTGTCTTATAATATGTAAGAGAATAAGGTGTATATAAATGAATTTAAAGAATCGTGTGATTTTAATAGGAAGTACTTTTATACTGTTATTTACAGGTTGTACAGAAAAAGAGGAAGTTGCAGAGTTTAACAAACCTGCAGAGTACTGGTATCAGAAAATTGGTGATAGTATTACTCGTGGAAACTTAGATAAAGCAGATGCATATTATATCTCTTTAAAAAGTGAGCATATGCGTTCAAAACTTATGCCAACAGCAGTCATGATGTTAGCTACAGCTCATATGAATAGTGAAGAGTACCTCTTGGCAAACTACTACCTTGACGAACACAATAAACGCTTTGGAGAAGAGTCTAACTTTGAATATACAATGTTTATGAAACTTCAAGCCTCTTTTCTTGGTATAAAAGATGTTTATAAAGATCAAAAATTAATAATAGATAATATTAGTAATGCAAATAGGTATCTGCTACACTACCCTGATTCTGTCTATGCACCATTGGTTAATACCATGCTTATAAGACTGCAAATGAGTCAGTACTTGCTCAATGAAAATATAGCTGCACTTTATGACAGAACAGATAAACCTGCTGCTGCAAAGCTTTACAGAGAGAAAAATGGTGATTCTGTAGTAGAGATGAGTGACATTCGACCACCAAAACAAGGCATAGTAGGAAAAATCTTCGATTAATACGAGTTTAAGTAACGCTATCTGTAGGATAGGGTTACTTATTTGTTACACTACTTTATACCCATCAATTAATTTTTATTTTAAGGAAAACAGTATGCAACTTTCAGATTATGATGCATTTCCAAATGTACTCCCCGTAGTAGTAGAAGATGAACTTTTTCTCTATCCGTTTATGATAAGCCCTATCTTTTTAAGCAACCAAAAAGATATAGATGCTGTGACACATGCAATGCAGAACAATACACTGCTTTTTGTTACCTCTTCTGTAGCTGGTAAAGAGGGGAACCGTGACTTTGATTCTATCTATAAAATGGGAGTTATCGGTTCTATTATGAGAAAGGTAGATATACCTGATGGTAGAGTAAAAATACTTTTTCAAGGGCTTACTCGTGGAGAGATAAAGA
>JAMOTA010000023.1 GCA_027068435.1 Sulfurovum sp. | reverse complement strand
TTTCTTGTCAAATCTTGAGATAAGTGAGTTTCTAGTTCTGCTTGCAAAGCCATCTCTGTAAGTTGTTTGATTAATGGAGCTAATGCACCATCTTTCCCTCCAATACCTTTTCCTGCTTTGAGCTGTGCTGCAAACTCTGTAACGTCTATTTCCATTTTCATCTTTAAATCCTTCTGTGTTTAACATTTTATCTAATTGACACAGAATTATTTACACTCCCAATTTAAATAATTTAGACTATGTAAAAATTGATATTTTATTTAAAATACATCAATTCTTAGGCTTAATTATGAGAGATTTAGTTCAATCTCCCAAAAAAGGTTTTCATCATAACTATTGGATAAATATTATCAAATTGAAAAATTATATTGAAAAAACAAAAAACTGGTCTATAGAAAGCCGAAAAGATAAATTTCCAAATCATAAAATATAACAAACTATTAAAAAATAACTTTAATTTTTGTTTATTCTTATCCATACTCTGTGGGAACGCATACGAGAATTACTAGCTGAAAATTATTTATATATAAAGCAATTCCACATATAGTTGTAAATGCCCATATACATTTACAATATAATAAAAACAAAATATGTAACCTATCCCCTAAAACTATGCTATAATTAGGGATTCAAATCCCTATTGGAGCAAAAATGTTATCAAAACTCAAAATAGCATCTAAAAAATTTCTCTATAGAAACAACCTGAAGTACCAACGATACTTTATCAAAGAGAATAAAATCAAACATCTTCTTACCATCATAACAGGTCAACGAGGTGTAGGAAAAACCACAACTATTGCCCAATATATGGCTCTGCATTCAGAGTTAAATTCGCTTTATGTGAGTATGGATAGCTTTTTGATTGGAGAGCTTTCTATGTATGAGATAGCTGAAAGCTTTGAGATGCAAGGGGGTAAATTGCTCTGTTTTGATGAGATACACAAATACTCCAACTGGTCACAAGAACTTAAGAGCATCTATGATGAGTTTCCAAATTTACAGATTATTGCATCTGGTAGTTCAGCTTTGGAGATAGACAAAGGAAGTCATGATTTAAGCAGGAGAGGTCATCAGTTGCGAATGTATGGGATGAGTTTCAAGGAGTATTTGGAGTTGACTTTGGGTATTGAGCTTAGAGGGTTGAGCCTTGATGATATTCTTCTCTCTCATGAAACGATAGCTTTTGATATGGTAATGCAGTTTGAAGAATTGGATAAAAAGATATTGCCACTCTTTAAAGTGTATCTCAAAACAGGTTATTACCCTTACTCATTGAGTGTTGAGGATGAAGAGGTATTTTTTGATTTGCTTAGACAAAATATTAATGTATCGCTCTCTAGTGATTTGCTTTTTGTTTATCCTAGTTTAGATGGAAACAGTATCAAAAAGCTCAAACTTCTTTTGAGTATTATTATGCAGAGTGTCCCTTTTGTTCCTGTGATAGAGAAACTAAAGAGCATACTAGAGATTGGAGATGGTAGAACGCTCAAAGATTATTTTATTAAACTAGAAGATGCAGGTATCTTGAAACTGCTTATGAAATCTTCATCCAAAGGACTAACCAAGCTTGAAAAACCTGAAAAGATATATCTTGACAATAGCAATCTACTCTATATTACAGAGGCAAATATAGGAACAGTAAGAGAGACTTTTTTCTTGAATATAGTGAGTAGTAAACACGATGTAACCTATCCTAAAAAAGGGGATTTTTTGGTGGATGATAGGTATCTTTTTGAGATTGGAGGGAAGAATAAGGGATTTAAACAGATAAAAGATATAGAGAACTCTTTTGTGGTGGCTGATGATATAGAGATTGGAAGTGGGGCTAAGATTCCTCTGTGGTTGTTTGGTTTTTTATATTAACTGAATAAACAGTATACTGTAAATTAGAAGATGTAGTTTGAATATTTTCTTTTTATAATATTAAACCAACGATATTATATCGTTGGTTTAATATGTTCTACATCATTCCTGGCATTCCACCCATTCCGCTCATGTCTGGCATAGCAGGTGCTGCTGTTGGTGCTTCTTTTACGTCTGAAACGGTTGCTTCTGTGGTAAGAAGTAATGAGGCTACAGAAGTTGCATTTTGGAGTGCAACACGTTCAACTTTAAGTGGGTCAATAATACCCGCTTCAATCATATCTACATACTCACCTGTTGCAGCATTAAATCCAAGATTTGCGTCTGTTTTGTGTTTAGTAGCATTTGCAATTTTATCTGCTACTACTCCAGCATCAAAACCAGCATTTTCAGCGATCTGTTTCATAGGAGCAAATACTGCTCTTAAGATAATCTCTGCACCGACTGCTTCATCGTCTTTAAGATCAAGTTTTACGGCTTGGCTTGCTTTTATAAGTGCAGCTCCACCACCAATAACGATACCCTCATCAACAGCAGCTTTAGTAGCACTTAGTGCATCATCAACTCTATCTTTTTTCTCTTTCATCTCTGTTTCAGTAGCAGCTCCTACTTTGATAACAGCGACTCCACCTGCTAGTTTTGCAAGTCTCTCTTGAAGTTTCTCTTTGTCATACTCACTTGTAGTGTTTTCAGTTTGAATCTTGATTTCAGCTACTCTTGCTTCTACTGCTTTAGGGTCACCTTTACCATCTACTATGACAGTGTTGTCTTTGTCTATAACCACTCTTGTAGCTTGACCTAGGTCTGCTAGTGTTGCTTTTTCAAGTGAAAGACCAAGCTCTTCAGTGATAAGTGTTGCACCTGTAAGAATAGCGATGTCTTTTAACATCTCTTTTTTTCTATCACCAAAACCAGGAGCTTTAACAGCAGAGATGTTAAGTACACCTTTAAGTCTGTTAAGAACTAATGTTGCTAATGCTTCACCCTCTAAGTCATCAGAGATGATAAGTAGTGGTCTTCCACTCTGCTGGATTTGCTCTAACACAGGAACAAGATCTTTAAGTGAAGAGATTTTAGCATCTGTGATAAGAAGAAGTGGTGACTCCATTTCACAAGTCATTTTTTCAGTATTGGTTACAAAGTAAGGAGAGAGGTATCCTCTGTCAAACTGCATACCTTCAACTACTTCAAGGTCATCATTGATACCTTTTGCTTCTTCAACAGTAATCACACCATCTTTTCCTACTCTATCCATCGCTTCAGCGATAAGGTTACCAATAGTCTCATCAGAGTTTGCAGAGATAGTAGCTACTTGAGCGATCTCTTTTTTATTTTTAACCTCTTTAGATATCTTTTGTAACTCTTTGATAATAGCAGTAGATGCTTTATCCATACCTCTTTTAACCTCTATAGGGTTAGCTCCAGCGGTAATGTTTCTTAATCCCTCTTTGAAGATTGCATGTGCTAGAACGGTTGCAGTTGTTGTACCATCTCCTGCTTCATCGGCAGTATTGCTCGCTACTTCTTTTATGAGCTGAGCACCCATGTTTTCAAGTGTATCTTCTAGCTCTATCTCTCTTGCTACACTCACACCATCTTTTGTGATATGTGGTGCACCAAAACTCTTTTGAATAAGCACATTACGACCTCTAGGTCCCATTGTTACTTTTACTGCTTCTGCGAGTTTAGTTACTCCTGCGTATAGACCACTTCTTGCTTTGTCTGAAAAAAATATCTCTTTTGCCATGTATTATCCTTAGTTTAAATATATTGTTTTGTTTATTTGCTAAAATGAGCTTTGGTTATTTGATAAGCCCTAAAATCTCTTTGCTTATAAGTATAAGGTACTCTTTACCTTCTATAGTGATTTCCATTCCTGAAAAGTTTGCAAATACTACAGTGTCATCTTTGTTGATTCCTGCTTCTATAGCATCGGGACCTACTGAGATTACTTTACCTTGTGTAAGTTTCTCTTTTGCCGTATCTGGAATGATAATCCCTGATGCTGTTGTATTTGATTGCTCTTCTCTCTCTACTAGAACTCTGTTTGCTAATGGTAAAAATGCCATATTAACCCTTTATAATGTTTTATAGTTGGAATGGATTTTAATCCTTTTTTAACAAAATGTCAAGAAATTTCGAAAAACTCTTGACAATACTTATAAAACTTGCTAAAATGCCACCTCTTCATTAGTGGTAAGGTAGCTCAGCTGGTTAGAGCGCTGGTCTCATAAGCCGGAGGTCGAGGGTTCGAGTCCCTCTCTTACTACCACTTCTAATGATAGACAATCCCCCTTAACTTTTATTAAATCAACCCACTTTAAACCTACATTACGATAAAATACTTTTTTAATTATATTTAACTATAGGAATACCCATGTCTAAAAAAATTGCGTCTGCTAGAATCTCTGAAAAGAGTTCCCAATTACTTCAAGATCTGAACAACTCACTCCCTTTTGATAAAATTCTTTACCGTGAAGATATAAAAGGTTCACAAGCTCATGCTTATATGCTTAGTGAGCAAGGTATCATAACAAAAGAGGACTTTGCACAAATAGATGCAGGGCTAGAGGAGATACTAGAAGAGGTAGAGTCAGGAGTATTTAAACTCGATGGCGATGATGAAGATATCCACATGGCAATAGAGGGAAGACTCACTGACAAGATAGGCGACGCAGGTAAACGTCTGCACACAGCAAGAAGTCGTAATGACCAAGTAGCACTAGACTTTAGACTCTATGTGCAAAACAATACAAAAGTTATCGCTTCATTGCTTTTAGAAAATATCACAACCTTTGTAAAAACAGCAGAAGAACATGCCAAAGTGATGCTTCCTGGTATGACACATTTACAACATGCTCAACCCATAAACTTCGGTTACCATATGTTAGCCTATGCAAGTATGTTTAAACGTGACTATGAACGTTTTGTTACATCTTACGAGCGTAATAATTACTCTCCTATAGGCTGTGCAGCATTGGCAGGGACTCCACATAACATCTCTCGTCAGACTACTTCAGATAAACTAGGCTTTAATGCCCCAACACTAAACTGTTTAGACACAGTAAGTGACCGTGACTTTGCACTTGAAATTCTTTTTAACATCAGTACGATGATGATGCATATCAGCCGTTTGAGTGAAGAGCTTATCTTGTGGTCTGCAAGTGAGTTTAAGTGGGTAACACTAAGTGACAGACATGCAACGGGTTCTTCTATCATGCCACAAAAGAAAAATCCTGACATCCCAGAACTTCTACGTGGAAAAACAGGACGAGTCAATGGTAACCTTGTAGCACTTCTTACGGTAATGAAAGGTTTACCTCTAGCGTACAACAAAGACATGCAAGAGGACAAAGAGGGTGTCTTTGATTCTGTACGTACAGCACTACTTAGCCTACAAGTACTTAACGAGATGGTAGCAGACATGACAGTAAATGTTGAAGAGATGGAAAAAGCATGTATGATAGGGCATCTGTCTGCCACAGACTTAGCAGACTACCTAGTAAAAGAAGCAGGACTACCATTCCGCGATGCATACCACATTACAGGAAATGTTGTAAACCTAGCAGAAGAGAAAGGCTTAGATATTTCAGAACTTACTTTAGAAGAGTTACAAAGTATAGATGAACGTATAGGAGAGGGTGTAGTAGCCCTATTAGACAACCGTGCATCTATGAATGCAAGAGTGTCTGAAGGTGGTACGGCAACTGTTAGGACGTTGGAGCAGGTGGAAAGTTTGAAGAGTTGGTTGGAAAATGAACAATAAATATAATCAAAATATAAAGTCTGGTATGAAATTATATAAATTTAGATCGCTTGGAAGTTGTTTAGATTTAGATAGAATAGAAGATATTATTAATAATGGATTTTATTGTAATGATTTTTTAGGTTTCAATGATATGAATGAAGGTATTTATACGCATTTGGGTGAGACACCTATACCTTTAAGTGAAAAACAAAATTTTAAGATATGTTCTTTCTCTGGAGAGCATGCTCTCCGTTGTGAACTGATGTGGGGACACTATGCTAATGCAGGTAAAGGAGTAGCTATTGAAGTTGAGTTGGATAATAGTAATAAAAATAATATTATTCAGGTAAAGTATCATCATAAAAATCCTAATTTTAATGGTTCAAATGAAAAAAATCTTGAAGAAATTCTTTCAAATAAATCTCCAATTTGGTGCTATGAAGATGAATATAGATATTTATCCACCAATCAGTTAGAAGATAATAAAGTTAAAATAGGAATTACTAAGATTATTTTAGGTACACCATATGAAAGTTTATCTAATTATAATGATATAAAGCAGAATCATACTGCTTTGAAAGAATATCATAAGTATAGAGATAAATTGAAATCTATTTGTGGCGATTTTGGAATAAAAATTGCGTATGAAGATATGAAGTTTGATAAGATGGATTTTAGATACTGTTTTTAGTGTTAAAGTTTAGTAGTTATTACATTCAAATTTTAAGTATCGAATAAACCTTTTGTTTCATGCATATTATTGTCGGGATGAGGGCAACCCGACCTACGGGGACATTTGAGTTGTTAATTAAATTATAAATTAATTAAAAAAATGACAATTTGACATGTTTTTGATAATAGGTTCTTTTATTGGTTATGATGTATACATGAATTATAAACGCATATTTTTAGATGGATATAGTTATTATCTAACATTGGTAGCATATAGACGAGAGCCAATGCTCATAGATAATATAGCACTGTTACGGGACTCTTTTAGACGGAGTAAGCAGAGGTATGAATACAATATAGATGCTATTGTTATTTTACCTGACCATATACATATGATAATTACACCTAAGATTGCTAGTGATTATTCTAAAATTATTAGACATATTAAAAGAAGTTTTGTTTATGGGTTAGATAAAGAGAGTAAAGAAATAGCTAAAAATAGTTTAGGTTATAAAAAATATCGTCGAGGTCATGCAGAAGTATGGCAGGAGAGATTTTATGAACATACGATACGTAATGAAAAAGATTATTTAGAAATATTGAATTATATTAAATATAACCCTGTGAAGCATGGGTATATAGAAGATATTAAAGATTGGAAATATTCATCATTCACGTAGGTCGGGTTCCCCTGATCCCGACGATTTAATATAAATTATAAACATATTAATTCCATTACACAATCTATAATCAGAGGGTTTAAATTTTTATCATATGCATATTATTGTCGGGATCAGGGGAACCCGACCTACGGTTTTATATGAAGTTATATATTCTGTGGGTTTTTACCCACATCCTCCGCCACAGCTTGTTGCTGAGAAGTCTGTGGTATTTGAAACCTCTGATTTTTTGCTAAAGACTGTTTGTGTGAGTCCATTAGGAAGCTCTTGGTTTGCGAAATCAAACTCTTTTTCGATTTTAGGAAAAAGACCTGATGGGGCACAGTGGTTTATCATGATGAGTTGTTCACCCTCTTTTAGTACGGCTAACCCTGCCATGGCGTTTACCATAGGGTGTCCACCTTTAGATGTGTCAAACTCATAAGTAGTAATAGTACCTATAGTTCCTTTTTTAAACTCAACAGTGGCATTTTCAACCGTTACAATAGAAGCATTTTCTAAATTCATTAAATTTGTATCCTTTTTAATTTTAAGTTTTTAACAGACGAAGTGTTTAAAGACTTCTGTGTGTATCTTCATGAGAGTGATCCCAACGAAGTGTTCCTCCACCTAGCATGTGAAAATGCAAGTGATTTACCTCTTGTCCTCCATCTTTACCATTGTTTGTAATAAGTCTGTAACCTGTTTTGTCTATGCCGACTTTAGTTGCAACTTCTTGTGAAAACTCAGTAAGCCCACCCATAGTCTCAGCAGTTACATCTTGAAAACAATCTACATGAATTTTAGGAATAATAAGAATATGTATAGGAGCTTTAGGGTGTAGGTCATGAAACGCTAAAAAATGTTCACTCTCATGAACCGTATTGTTAGGAATCTCCCCATTTACGATTTTACAAAATATACACATGATTTGTCCTTTGGGTATTTGATTTACTTTTTATTTTTCTTATCATAATCAACTTTTAGTTAGATTTAGATAAAATCTCATTAAATAATAAGAACAAAATATACCTCATATAGATGGAGTTTTATGGAAAATTTAGAAGAGAAGATACTTCAAGCTGATAGTCTTGAAGTATTGGAAAAAGTGCGTGTAGAGCTTTTTGGTAAAAAGGGTGTCATAGCGGCACAGTTTGCTAAAATGAAAGAGGTTCCTGGTCCAGAGAAAAAAGCATTTGCAGAGGGGCTAAACAAAAGTAAAGCTGCTTTACAAAAGAGCTTTGACACACGTTTTGAAGTACTCAAAGCAGAAGAGATAGAGAGAGTCCTAAAGAGTGAAGAGATAGATGTTTCTCTTTATGGTTCTTTGGCACAAAAAGGTGCATTACATCCAGTGATGGAGACGATGGATAAGATTATAGACTATTTTGTCGCTTTAAACTTTGCAGTAGAGAGTGGTCCTATGGTTGAAGATGACTTTCACAACTTTGAAGCATTAAATCTTCCTAAGTATCACCCTGCACGTGACATGCAAGATACTTTTTACTTTAATGATGGTGGACTTTTACGTACACACACTTCTCCAGTGCAGATACGTACGATGCTAGAGACAAAACCTCCTATTAGGATGATTGCACCAGGAACGGTTTTTAGACGTGATTTTGATGTGACGCATACGCCTATGTTTCACCAAGTAGAAGGGTTAGTTGTTGATGCTAAAGGTAAAGTAAGTTTTGCAAACCTTAAAGCGATTTTGACAGACTTTTTACAGTATATGTTTGGTGAAGTAGAGGTTCGTTTTAGACCAAGCTTCTTCCCTTTTACTGAGCCATCTGCTGAAGTAGATATCTCTTGTATCTTCTGTGAAGGAGAAGGGTGTCGTATCTGTTCTCATACAGGTTGGCTAGAAGTACTAGGCTGTGGGATAGTTGACCCTAATGTCTTTAAGTCTGTTGGTTATGAAGATGTGAGTGGTTACGCTTTTGGTTTAGGTGTAGAGCGTTTTGCAATGCTTATGCATAAAATACCTGATTTGAGATCTTTATTTGAAGGTGATATTCGTTTATTGGAGCAGTTTAGATGATAGTAACAAGAAGTTGGTTAAATGAATTTATAGATCTTAGTAAAGTAACAAATGAGACACTTTATGAGACTTTTAATGCTATTGGGTTAGAGGTTGATAGTATCAATCAGATTGAGATTGAGAGTAAAGTTGTTGTAGGGAAAATACTCTCTTGTGAGAAGCATCCCGATGCAGATAAGCTTAATGTATGTCAAATAGATGTTGGTACAGAGACAAAGCAGATAGTATGTGGTGCAGCCAATGTAGTAGATGCTGAGTATGTTGCAGTGGCTACTGTAGGTGCAGTACTTCCTGGAGATTTTGCTATAAAAGATGCAAAACTTCGTGGGGTGGAGAGTGCAGGTATGGTTTGTGCCTCTTCTGAACTAGGGTTACCTGAGATGGGTAAAGGTATCATGATACTAGATGAGAGTATAGGTGAACTTGAAGTAGGACGTGAACTTAACTCTTATGACAAAGTAGCAGATACTATTATAGAGCTTGAACTCACTGCTAACAGAGGAGATTGTCTCTCTGTATATGGTGTAGCTAGAGATTTAAGTTCTGCCTTAGACATAGAGATGAAACCTTTTGACTACAAAGAAGTAGAGAAGATGAAGATAGGTATCGCTAGAGATGCTTCGTTACAGACGGAGGGTTCTATAGATGCCGATTTACATTATAAACGTGCCAAAATAGACACAATGGAGAGTAACTTTCTTCTCTCTTTACGTTTAGCAATGGTAAGTGTAGAGGGAAGTGAAAAACTAGAGAGTATGTTAGCGTATGCTACACATGCAACAGGGGTTATTTTACGTGCATATAAGAGTGAATCTTTCTACAATGAAGAGGGAAAGATACTCTTAACTTCTTTGGCTAAAGCAGAGGGTATTGTAGAAGTAAAAGCTAAAGATGATTTACTATCTGTTGTAGGTATGTACCAAAACTCAGAAGCCAAAGCCAATGATAAAAGCCAAGAAGTTCTCTTTGAGGCGAGTTACATTAACCCAGATACGCTGGTTGAAGCAGTAGCCAATACCTCTTTATCAAAAGATGACCTTTACTATAAAACATCAAGAGGCTCTAACCCAGACTTAAAGTTTGGGTTAAACTTTTTAGCACAACTTTTACATAACAACACAGAGATACACTGTTATGAGGGGTCATTAAATGTAGATGTAGAGAGAGAAAACCATACAGTGATTGTCTCTTCAGATGAGATATCTTCTATTGTTGGTATGGAGATAGAGATAAATAAAATTGTGACTATCTTACATAAACTAGGGTTTGGGATTAGTACCATAGACCACAATGTTATCTCTGTGACAGTACCACTGTTTAGACATGATATTAAGCATATTCAAGATATTGCAGAAGAGATAGTAAGAATTATTGGTATCAATAATATAGAAGCTAAACCTTTTGTTTTTGCAGAAAAAGCACGTCTAAATAGTACTACAGATAGATACAAAGCTAAAAAAAGCTTTAGAAACCGTGCTGTAGGTGCAGGTTTTTATGAAAATATAAGTTATGTATTTAGTGATAGAGTATTACTTGAAAAATATGGTTTCTCTACTGTTGAAGAGGCACTTGAACTGACTAACCCTATAGCTGAAGAGCTTAACACACTTAGAAGTACGGTTTTAGTAAACCTTTTAAATGCAGTTAAACGTAATGTAAGTTACACCAAAAAGTCTATTCCTCTTTTTGAGATAGGTGCAATTTTTGGTAGTAAAAGAGAGCAGTCAGAAGTGATCTCTTTTGTTTTTTCAGGACATATCAGTAATGAAAATATTTGCAATGCAGGTAAACCACAGATGGTGGATTTTGCTACATTTACACAGAAAATTGGTGCAGTAATAGGTGCGTTTGAATTGGTACCATGTCGTGATACGAATGGACTTATCCACCCTTATCAATCAGCCGATATAGTTGCTAATGGTAAAGTATGTGGATTTATGAGTAAACTACACCCTACGGTTCAAGAGGAGTTTAGTATTCCAGATACTTTTATAGCTGAGTTAGATTTTGATGCACTATTACCTACGCATATTAATGCAAAACCTATCTCTAAGTTTCAAGGGGTTTATAAAGACTTGTCTGTAGTTATAGATAAATCTTTAAACTACTATGAAGTGGCTAAAGTATTAAAATGTATTGAGAATGATATGCTTAAAGATATCTATCCTGTAGATATTTATGAAGATGAAAAACTAGGTGACCAGAAGAGTTTAACGATTCGTTTCTTTATTCAGTCTATGGAAAAAACATTAGAAGAAGATGACATAGAAACAGTAATGAGTCAAATCATGACAACACTTGAACTAGAGTGTCAAGCACAATTGAGATAGTCATGATAATAAAATTAGCCTCTAGTTACGGATTTTGTTTTGGTGTAAAAAGAGCCATACGTATTGCTGAAGAGCATAAGGGGAGTAAAACATATGGCCCTCTTATTCACAACAAAGATGAAATCAATCGTCTTAAAGAGGGGTTTAACATTGGTCTTGCTGAAAAGTTTGATGATGTAAATCCTGATGACTCTGTAGTGATACGTACACATGGTATCCCTAAAGATGAACTCTCTAAACTCAAAGCCCAAGAAAACACAATTATAGACGCAACATGTCCTTATGTAACTACTCCTCAAAAGATAGTAGAGAAGATGAGTAATGATGGATACAGTATTGTTATCTTTGGAGATAAAAACCATCCAGAGATTAGAGGGGTTGTAAGTTACGCTAAAGAGTTGAAAAATGCCTTTATAGTCAATGATGAAAAAGAGTTAGAGGGACTTCCTATACTCTCTAAAGTAGCAGTAGTTGCACAGACAACAAGAAAACCAACTGATTTTGTAAAAGTTGTAAGTGCATTAATCTTACAACATAAAGAGGTAAGGGTATTTAACACCATTTGTAACGCAACATTTGAAAACCAAGATGCCGCAGCGGAACTTGCTAAAGATGCAGATGTGATGATAGTAATAGGGGGGAAACACTCCTCAAATACCAAACAATTACACTCAATATGTAAAAGTTACTGTGAAGATAGTTACTTGATAGAGAATGAAAAAGAGTTTGAATCAGAGTGGTTTAAAGATAAAAATCTTTGTGGTATCTCCGCAGGTGCATCTACACCAGATTGGATTGTTCAAAATGTGATAGATAAGATAGAAATTATAAAGCAGGTAAAATAAGATGAACAGACTCACACTAGAACCCATTAGTAAAATAGAGGGAGAGATAAACCTTCCTGGTTCTAAAAGTCTTTCAAATAGAGCATTACTTTTAGCAGCTCTTGCTAAAGGTACTACACAAATATCTAACCTTTTAGAGAGCGATGATACACGACATATGCTAAACGCACTTAAACAGTTAGGCATAAAGTATGAATTATCTGAAGATAAAACACTATGTACCATAGAGGGAAATGCAGGAGCAATAAAAAGTGATAAATTACAAGAACTTTTTTTAGGAAATGCAGGGACAGCTATGCGTCCTTTATGTGCAGCACTCTGTCTAGGTGAGGGTGAGTATGTGCTTACTGGTGAACCTCGCATGAAAGAGAGACCAATAGGACACTTAGTAGATGCACTGCGTGAAGCGGGAGCAAATATAAATTACTTAGAAAATGAGGGTTATCCTCCTCTAAAGATTGAAGCCAATGGGCTTCAAGGAGGAGAAGTTAAGATAGAAGGTGCTATCTCTAGTCAGTTTCTAACAGCTCTACTTCTTGCCTCTCCTATGGCAAAAAAAGATACATATATTACCATTGTAGGTGAATTAGTCTCCAAGCCTTATATTGATATAACCCTAAATATTATGCAAACATTTGGTGTTGAGGTAATCAATAATAATTATGAAACCTTTACTATAAGAGGGGGACAGACTTATACTGCTGTTGACTCTTTTATGGTAGAGGGAGATGCCTCTTCAGCCTCTTACTTTTTAGCAGCATCTGCTATTAAGGGTGGGAGTGTAAAGGTAACAGGTATCGGTAAAAATAGTATACAAGGTGATATTCAATTTGTAGATGTACTTGAGAAAATGGGTGCAAAAGTAGAATGGGGAGAGGGGTATGTTACTGTTACAAAAGATAAACTACACGCTATAGATATGGATTTTAACCATATCCCTGATGCTGCTATGACTATTGCAACTACAGCACTTTTTGCCAAAGGTACAACCACACTTTGTAACATTTATAATTGGAGAGTTAAAGAGACAGATAGACTGTTTGCTATGGCTACAGAGCTACGTAAAGTAGGAGCAGAAGTGGTAGAAGGTAAAGACTACCTTCAAATCATCCCTCCAAAAGTGCTAAAACATGCCACTATAGATACCTATGATGACCACAGAATAGCCATGTGTTTTTCACTACTAGCCCTAGATAAAGCATCAGTCACCATCAACGAACCAGAGTGTACAGCTAAAACTTTTCCTACGTATTTTGAAGTACTTAAGAGTATTTCAAAATATTAATTTAGTGGTCGTTTTAGCGACTAGTACGACTAGAAACTGTTATTTTTAGAACAATAAATCTACATTAGATAATATATTTCAATCTTATCCTAAGCATTCTAATAAAAATTTTAGCTATAATAACGCAAAATTAGGCACACATGAAGGATAGGTATGAAGTTCGAAGATATCGAAATAGAAGAAGTAGATTTTGAGGCGATGCTCGAGGAATCGTTTAAAAAGTCAGAGTCAAGAAGTGATTTAGTTACAGGTACAATTGTTAAAATAGATGAAAAAGATAATTTAGCAGTAGTAGATATTGGTGGTGGTAGAGATGCTAACCTTTCACTTGATGAAATCAAAGATGAAAATGAAACTGTACTATTTAAAGTAGGTGACACTATTGATGTTATCACTATGGGTAGAGGTCGTATCTCATATACAGCAGCACTTTCACGTGTAGCACTTAATGAGTTTATTGCTGAGTATGATGATGAGCAAGAGTACATTATTGAAGGTACTGTTACTAAGAAAAACAAAGGTGGTTATGTTGTAGATTGTGATGGTTTAGAATTCTTCATGCCACGTACACTCTCTTACCTATCTTCTAAAATAGACCCTATTGGTAAAAAAGTTAAAGCTGTTATCGTTAAAGTTGATAAAGATAAAGGTTCTGTAGTTGTTTCAAGAAAAGAACTTATAGAGCGTGATAAAGCTAAAACTGAAGAGATAGTAGCAGTACTTCTTGAGAGTAAAGATCCAGTAATCGGTACTATTAAGAAAATTACTTCTTATGGTATGTTTGTAGATGTTGGTGGCATGGACGGACTTGTTCACTATTCACAAATTTCTCACAAAGGACCAGTTAATCCTTCTAAATATTTCCAAGAGGGTGATGAAGTTAATGTTATCGCTTTAGAGTATGATAAAAAGAAAAGACACCTTTCATTATCTATTAAAGATGCTAACCCTGATCCTTGGGCTGATATTGATGCAATCATAGGTGTAGGTGATACTGTAACTGCTACAGTTTCTAACATCGAACCTTATGGTGTATTTGTTGACCTTGGTGAAGATTTAGAAGCGTTCCTACACGTATCTGAAATCTCTTGGGACAAAAATGTTAAACATCCAAAAGATTACTTAGAAAACAACTCTGATATCAATGTTGAAGTTATCGAAATTGATAAAGAGGGTAGAAGACTTAGAGTAAGTCTTAAAAAACTTCTTCCTAAACCTATGGATGCATTTACAGCTGAAAATAGAGTAGGTGATGTAGTATCTGGTACAGTAACATCTATTACTGACTTTGGTGCATTTGTAAGAGTTGGAGCTATTGAAGGTTTACTTCATAATCAAGAAATCTCTTGGGATAAATCACAAAATGCTAAAACTGAACTTAAAGTTGGTGATGAAGTAGAAGTGAAGATTATCAAAATCGATAGAGATGCTGGTAAAATTTCATTAAGTAAAAAAGCTTTAGAAGATTCTCCTATTAAAGCATTTGCTGAAACACACAAAAATGGTGCAATCGTTACTGGTACAGTGAAAGACAAAAAAGACTTTGGTGTATTTATTGCACTTGAAGAGAATGTTGATGCACTTATCAGAACTGAAGATCTTTACCCTATGAAAGTAGAAGAGATTGAAAAGGGTCAAGAGATTAAAGGTGTAATTAGCTTTATCGATGCTAACACTGATAGAATCAGAGTTTCTGTTAAAAGACTTGAGCGTCAAGAAGAGAGAGAAGCTATGGAACAACTTAACTTAGATCAAGATGATAGCATGACTCTAGGTGATGCTTTTGGTGACATGTTAAAAAAATAAAAGTCAATAGACTTTTGTCAAGATTAAGCAAGAGATAGATAGTTTATCTCTTTTTGATTTTGACATTTACGATTATATCGTACTCTCCCCCGTACTAAAATGTACATTAAAATTTCAAAAAAAGGTTATTAGATGTCAAAAAAAACAATAGTTGTTTGTGACCATATACATCAAAGTGGCTTGGATATCCTTGCAAACGATAGTGAAATAGAACTTATAAATGCTGCTGATGAACCTAAAGATAAACTTATTTCAGAGATTATTCCTTTAGCTGATGTTGCAATTACACGTTCTTCTACAGATGTTGATGATGCATTTTTAGCTTCTGCTAATAATGTTACCGCAGTTGTTAGAGCAGGTGTAGGTGTAGATAATGTTGATATTCCAGGTTCTAGTAAACAAGGTATTGTTATTATGAATGTACCTACTGCGAATACTATTGCAGCAGTAGAACTTACTATGGCTCACTTACTTTCATGTGTAAGAAAATTTCCTTATGCACATAACAATCTTAAACTTGAACGTGTATGGAGAAGACAAGATTGGTATGGTACTGAACTTAAAGATAAAAAATTAGGTATTATTGGTTTTGGTAATATTGGTTCAAGAGTAGGTAAACGTGCAAAAGCATTTGAGATGGATGTTCTAGCATACGACCCTTACATTGATTCTAGTAAAGCTACAAATCTTGATATTGACTATACTAAAAATCTTGAGGATATTTTAGCGTGTGATATTATTACGATTCATACACCTAAAAATTCAGAAACTATAGGCATGATAGATAGTGCTGAAATTGCTAAGATGAAAGATGGTGTTATTCTTATTAACTGTGCAAGAGGTGGGCTTTACAATGAAGAGGCACTTCTTGAAGGGTTAACATCAGGTAAAATAGCTATGGCAGGTATTGATGTATTTAACAAAGAACCAGCAACAGATCACCCTTTACTTGACTTAGATAATGTAACAGTAACACCTCACTTAGGGGCAAATACAAAAGAGTCTCAACGTAATATTGCTATTCAAGCGGCTGAAAATGCTATTTTGGCAGCAAAAGGTATCTCATATCCCAATGCATTGAATCTTCCTATTAAAGAGAATGAATTACCAGATTTTGTACGTCCATACCTTGAGCTTATTCAAAAAATAGGTCATCTCTCAGCACAAGTTACAAAAAGTGCAGTTAAATCGATTAAAGTTATAGCATCAGGACCTATTGAAGATCATTTAGTATCTTTAAGTACATTTGCTACAGTTGGTGTTTTATCTGAATCTTTAGGTGATCATGTAAACTATGTTAATGCAGAATTTGTTGCTGAAGAACGTGGTATTGATATGAGTATAGAAGTAAGACCTAATAATAGTGGTTTTACTAATAAAGTAGGTATTAAACTTACAACAGCAGAGGGTATTATCTCTATAGCAGGAACTGTATTTGATGATACAGAGCAACGTATTATTGAAATTGATGATTATATCTTAGATGTAGAACCTAAGGGTACTATGATTTTCTTTAGAAATACAGATACTCCAGGTGTAATAGGTGATGTTGGTCATATTATGGCTAGTAATGCATTAAATATTTCAGATTTCAGATTGGGTAGAGATACAAAACAACAAGCATTAGCAGTTGTTCGTGTTGATGGTCAAATATCTAAAAAAGTACTTGATGAACTCTCATCTTTGGAAGCATGCATTAGCGTAAGTCACGCTACACTTTAAAATATTATTTCTAAATAGTGTGTCTTTTAGGCACACTATGTTTCTTCTTCATATTTCTTCAAATAAATTGATACTAAATACTTTTTTTAATCAATAAATTCTATTCTATTAGATATAATCGCGTTAAATCTACTATAGTCTAATCTCACACTTTATGCTATAATCAAAGTTTATATTAGGAGTTAATTATTATGTTTATGAAAAGATACATCTTTTTACTACTACTTGCCTTACCACTTTTTGCTGACTTAAAGAATTTAAGTCTTAAAAATGCTATAAAAATAGTAAAAAAAGATAATTTAGAGTTGAAAATATCACGTTTTAATCAACAGATGAAACAGTATGAAGCAAAGGCAGCACAAGGGTATCATTACGGTAAAGTTGATGTTACAGTATCTGCGATGCGTTCAAATGATGCTGGAAATGTATTTGGTTTCAAGCTTCAAAGTAGGGAAGCTACGTTTGGAGATTTTGGTTTTGGTGAGTTCGATATGAGTGGACAGACCAATCCTCTACCTGTTGCACCTGATGCATTAAATTATCCTGATGCAAGAAATCACTATCAGACAAAAATTTCGTATATGTTACCCATCTATACAGGTGGTAAGTTAACAGAGTATGGGCATATTACTAAGGCACTTTATAGAATGAGCCAATATGACACGGCTCAACTACTTAACACTAAAATTTTTCAAACTAAAAAAGCGTATTATGATATTTCATTAGTAGATAACTATATTAAAAATCTCTCTAAGATGATTCGTAACATCACACGTTTGGAGTCTATTGTTAATAGTATGAAAGAAGAGGGATATGCACAAGATATTGATCTTCTTGAAGTGCAAGCACGTAAAGTTGAAGCAGAAAGTATGTATAACCAAGCAAAACTAAATCGTGATTTGGCTTACCAATTCCTCTCTTTCTTGCTTAACAAAGATGTGGCTTCAATAAGAAAAGTAAATGAGATGGCTTCAATGCCTCGCGTTACTAAAGCCAAACTTGAAGCGAACAATATAGATATTCAAAAAGCTAAATTGGGTTTAAAAATTACAGAGATGGCAATTAATGTAGAAAAAGCAAATTTTCAGCCTACTGTAGGTGGTTTTGCTGAGTATGGAAGTGCAGATAATAGTTTATGGAGTGACTTTAATGAAAAAGATGCATACACTATAGGGGTTCAAGTAAATTGGAATGTATTTAGTGGAGGTACAGACCGTGCTAACTTAGAGAAAGCAAAAGTAAATTACTTAAAAGTAAAAGACCAAGTTGCCTTAGCTAAAAGTGGTATTGCTTTAAAAGTTAAAAAATTGCAAACAGAAATTCTTAGTATAAGTGCAGATGTAAGAAGTTATAAAAAACAGTTGCGTTTTGCTAAAAAAGTTTATCAAAACTATAGTGCAAGATACAAAGAGGGAATAGTATCTATAACAGATGTTTTAATTAAACAATCAAAAGAGCTTGAAATTCTTTTAAAGCTTTTAACTGTTAAAAATAAACATAACACAAAAATATTTGAATTAAAAAGTATATTAAATTCTGGAGGAAAAATATGAAAAAAATTATTACATTCATAACTATGAGTCTTATGGCAGTAAGCATAAATGCTGTAGAGATTAATTTAACTGGTTCAGTTGTGTCAGATAATCAAAAAATGATGACAAGTCGTTATATGGGTTATGTTAAAAAAATGGCAGTCTCTGAAGGTGATATTGTAAAAAAAGGTCAACTACTTTATGAGATAGATTCAAAAGAGATTGAGTCGGCTGAAAGACAAGTAGATTTGGGTATCTCGCAAGCAAGATTGGCACTTCAGATGAATATCAACCAATATAACAATGTTTTAATGAACTTATCAAGACACCAAAGACTGTATAAAAAGAAAATGGTCTCTAAGTATGAGTTAGAAACTTTAGAACTTGCGGCTAAAAATCTTAAAGATATGGTAACTATTGCTACAAAACAAGTAGAACAGGCTGAAGCAAAAAAAGAGGAAGTACTTAACCAATATAATTATCTCAAAATTAAAGCACCTAATGATGGTGTAATTGTTGCAAAAAGATTAAATGAAGGTGAGATGGCAATACCTGGTATGCCAGCAGTTATATTAACAGATTTAAGTCGATTAAAAATCGTTGCAGAAATTTCAGAAACACAACTTAAATATATCAATTTAGGCAAAGATGTTGAAGTAGAAATTGTATCTATGGGTTTTGTTAGTACAGGTAAAATTTCCTCTATTATCCCTAGTTCAAATCCTATGACACATAAATTTAAAATTAAAATAGAGTTTGATGCTAAGGGATATTCTGTCTATCCTGGTATGTATGCTAAAATTCTTATTAAGTAGTTTATGATGACTGAAAAAAAAGAGTATCAAGTTACAGATATAGCAGGAAGATTAGCAAAGGGTTTTTTACGTAACCCTTTAACAGCAGTATTGGGTGTATTTTTACTTATTATGGGGTATTTAGCTCTAAATACTATGCCTAGAGAGGAAGACCCTCAAATAGCTATTTCTGGTGGAGCTATTATTGTAGCAATGCCAGGAGCTACTCCTAAAGAGATAGAAAATATAATTGTAAAACCTTTAGAGAGAAAACTTCGTGAAGTAAGAGGTATAGAGCATGTATATGGTATGGCAATGGACAATGTTGGTATTGTAAATGTTATGTATTATATTGGTGAGAATAGAGAAGATTCTAACTTAAAGCTTTATGATAAAGTAATGCAAAATATGGACAGTATGCCTAAGGGGGTTATGCAACCTCTTATTAAACCATTTGATATCGATATCGATATACCTATTATTACCGTTGCTTTTTATCTTAAAGATAGTAAAAATGTCGATGATGTTAAACTTTTTGAAACGGTTAGAAAGGTTCAACAAAAAATCAATGCTGTAGATGCTGTAGCAAAAACAACACTTAAAGGTTCAAGAAAAGCTCAATATAATATTGAAGTTGACATGGGAAAACTATCTGCATATCACCTCTCTTTGGGGCAAATCATGCAAGCAGTACAATCTGTAGCTGTTGATGTGCCTGAAGTTAAAGGGCGAACACAAAATAATAAATTAATTATATTTGGAGTAAATAACGCTATAGAGAGTGTAGAGGATGTAGGTTCAGTTATCGTTGCACAATATATGGGCTCTCCTATTTACTTACGTGATGTTGCAGTGGTAACTAGTGGTTTAGATATTCAAAATTTCCAAACAGCAAAAATACATTTTAAGAAAGATGCAAATGATTCAACAGTGGGTGAAGAGTTAAATCAGATAACTATGACAGTTGCAAAATTAGCAGGAACCAATGCTGTATTTGTAGCAGAAGATGTTGTAGAGGTTCTTAAAGGTTATGAAGCTGAGTTTGCGAAAGAGGGTGTAGGCTATCTAATAACAAGAAACTATGGTGAAAGAGCAAATGAAGCAGTAAATGAATTGATGCATCACTTGCTTATTACTATTGTTATTATCGCTTTGATGTTAGTTTTTGCTTTGGGTTGGAGAGAATCTATTATTGTTACTTTTTCTGTACCAGCTATCTTGGCAGTAACACTTTTTACCGCATGGATGACAGGGCAAACAATGAATAGAATTACACTCTTTGCACTACTACTATCCTTGGGTCTTTTAGTTGATGCGGCAATTATTGTTATTGAAAATATTCACAGACACTTGCACAGTCATGGCGTAGAGGATAAAGAGATGGGTGAATTACTTATAGAGGCTACAGATGAGATTGGAGCACCTACAAATGTTGCAACCTTAGCAATTATTTTAACGATGGTTCCTATGGCTTTTGTTGGAGGAATGATGGGGTCATTTATGAAACCTATCCCTTACAATGTACCCGTAGCATTAGTAGCTTCACTTTTTGTAGCATATATATTTACACCGTATTTAAGTCTAAAACTTTTAAAGAAGCCAGAACATAAGCATGAACATACTAAAGGAGTAGATGATGAGTAAACTTGAAGGTTTTATCTATAGCATACTTGATAAAAAGTCTAAAAAAACATTGGTTGTCTCACTGACAATAGCGGCTTTTTTTGCTTCATTGATGATGTTTCCTACTATGATGGTATTGGCTAAAATGCTTCCAGGTAAAAGTGCAAATACTTTTTCTATTTATGTAGATACCCCTACTGGCAGTTCCATTGAAGAGACAAAGCAGATGAGTAGTTGTGTTATTGATTTTTTGAAAAAAGAGAAAGAAATATTAAATATTGAACTCTTTTTAGGACAAGGTATTCCTCTTGACTATGCTGGTTTGGTAAAGGGTGCAAGTATGAAGCGTACTGAAAATGTTTCAGAAATATCCGTAAATCTTACAGATAAACATCACAGAGATGAAGCCTCTTTTTTAATGGTTAAACGCCTTAGACCTCTTATTGAAAATGCTTGTACTCCTAAGTTACCTGGAACAAATATTAAATTTATCGAACAGCCATCAGGTCCTCCTACATTAGCTTCTATTGTTGTTGAAGTTCATGGTGAAAATTTAGAGAAGTTAAGAACTCTCTCTACTGATGTAGCACAAATTTTGTCTAAAACAGAAGGGCTTGTAGATATAGATATTATGGCTGATGAGATATTTACCAAATACGAACTAGTTCCAGATAGTGAGAAAATAGCAAGATCTGGGTTAAGTGTTAAACAGGTAAATAATATTTTGTATCTAGCTTTTGAAGGTATGGTTATCGCACATAAAAATTCAAGAAATTCGCCTGATCAGATAGATATGTTTCTTGTTTTAGATAAAAGTAGTAAAACATTAGCTTCTCAAGAGAAGGATGCACTTTTAAGTAAGCTTTCTTCTTTAAACCTTATGAATATGAAAGGTATGATGGTGCCACTAAGTGAAGTTGTTAAACTACGTAAAGTGAAATCACACCCTATGATAATGCATAAAGACCTTTCTCGTATGATTAATGTTATTGCAGAAACTGAGATGATTTCTCAACTATATCCACTTTTAGATGCACGTAAAGTGATGCTTGAGTATTTTTCAAAAGAGTATGATGTAGAAAAAGAAGCAGGCATAACAACTTACATGTTTGACCTTCATTTAACAGATAAAAAAACAGGTGAAAAATTTCTTTTACGATGGGATGGTGAGATGAAAGTTTCACTTGATACATTTAGAGACTTAGGTGGAGCGTTTATTTCTGCATTAATTCTTATATTCTTGTTATTGGTTATTTACTATAAAAGTTATGCTATTGCTGGTATTGTATTACTAGGTTCATTCCTCTCTCTTATTGGGGTTATTGTAGGACACTGGGTAGCAAATTGGTTTACTACTGATACGTTCTTCCTAACTGCTACCTCGTTGATTGGGTTTATTGCTCTTATTGGGATAAGTTCACGAAACTCTCTTTTGCTTATTGACTTTGCAAAATCACTAATGGAGTTTCATGGTATGGAAAAAAGAAAAGCCATTGCCGTAGCCGCGGCAACAAGAGCAAAACCAATTGCTTTAACAGCAGTTGCTATTATCTTAGGTTCAGCACTTCTTGCTAGTGACCCAGTCTTTGGTGGACTTGGTGTTGCTCTTATCTCAGGTACAGTAGCTGCTGTATTTGTCTCTTTATTTTTTGTTCCAGTACTCATGGATAACTCTAAAGCTATGGATTTTGACCGTGTTCACGACGAAGAACATGATAGCATCTCTATTACCAAATAACTACTACTTTATGCATGTTAGCTTGTACTGCTAGCATGCGTAGTTTACGTCTCTTTACGTATATTTCCCGTAAAGTTTATTAACTTTTTAAGTATAGCTCTATAAGCACACTTCTCCTCAAGATATTAACCAATCATTTGCTATAATCACTCATAATTTTTTAAGGAGCTACAATGGCTACAATTGGAATGGGTGACATCAAAAAAGGTGCGAGACTTGAGATAACGGGGAATCCTTATAGGGTAACAGATTTTCAACATGTTAAGCCTGGTAAAGGTGCAGCTTTTGTACGTGTTAAGATTAAAAATCTTGCAACAGGAAAAACAATAGAGAAGACGATTCATGCTGGTGATAAGTTTGAAGTACCAGAGCTTGAACAAAAAACAATGCAGTACCTTTATGATGATGGTGATTTTTTGCAGTTTATGGATACAACAACATTTGACCAAATTGGTCTTACTCATGAGCAAGTAGGTAAAGATACATTTGATTTTATGATAGATGGAATGGAAGCAGAAATTCTTTTTCATGGTGGTAAAGCAATATCTGTAGAGATTCCTCAAACAGTAGTACTTAAAATTGTAGAGACTCCACCTAACTTTAAGGGTGACTCACAAGGTGGTAAAAAACCAGCTACACTTGAAAGTGGAGCAGTAGTACAAGTACCATTTCATATTCTTGAAGGTGAGATGATTAAGGTAGATACAGTAGAGAAGAAGTATTTAGAGAAAGCGAAATAGAATTTCTTGAATAAAATAGGGTGTTGTATCGCAACACCCCATATAGATTACTTAAATACCTTTTCACAATCTTTAATCACTGCACCAGGTACAGTAGCAATAGTCATAAACTCTGACATTTGTAGTAGAGGATACATTACTGATATATAGTATTTAGGCTCTAATATTTTAGCTTCACCATTTTCTATAAGAATAGGGTAAGGAAGTAACCCTGCATTGTTAGTACCTATTCTAGAAGTAAACTTTTGTGTTCTTTTTCCTAGTTTAACACCAATGAGTGTTGAACCATTTTCTAGTTTTTGTACAAAAAGTACTTTTTTATTATTTTTAATTTTGGCTAAAAGGTTAGATCCTCTTGCTACTACAGTCATATCTTCATAATGAGGCATACCATTCATGAATTGATACTTAGGTAAGAGTTGAAATTTTAAGGTATCTTTAGAGTTTAAAAGACCTGTAAAGTTAGAGGTTATCTTTGCTAAAGTTTCTTTTGGAATTCTTTCATCAAAATCTTTTTGCATAAATGCTTTAGCTATATAGAGTGGATTTGTAATACTTATATGTTTGTCTTTAGTATTGACCAATAGTCTTAGTGATGCTGCAAAACCTCTATTTTTTTTAGCTGCCATTTTTTGAAGGTTTTTATCTGTAAATACTATTGAGATAAGGTATCCTTTTTTATTTACAGGGCTAACTCCTACAATCTCAAAACCAGCTTTTTTAAGAGTAGCCTTGGCAGTTTTAACATCCATAAACTTAGCTCTTAAGTATGCAGCTATTTTTCCTTTATTCACTTCACCTATATTAGTATTGCTTGTATGAGCAGGAGCTCTTTTTTGGCGTTGATTACTTGGAATGTAATTAGGGGGAACACGCTTAGAAAATTTTATAGATCTATTTATACCTACATTACGTGTATTTAGTGTATTTACTTGTATAGGAGTAGGTACTTTTGGAGGTTTAGGAATAATAATATTTATAATTTTCCCATTGGCTCTAATTTTTTGGGTGCTTGAAGTTTCATGTTTTATAACTGGTTTAGGAGTAGATTTCACTTCTTTTTTTATGATAGTAGGAGGTACAACCTTAGCAATTTTTTTAGTATGCTTGATAGTTAAAGGGTTAACATTAGGCATCTCTTTCATGCCAAGAGCAGTAAGTATTTGAGGAATTTCTCTGTCAAGCTTGTGAACAAGACCTACTCTTTTTTCATCTACAATACCTAAAGTATCAGACCAATTGACTAAAGTAGGCATACCCACAACTAGTTTATTGCTTCCTTTTTTAATATACATATACATAGAACAAGGGGCAAAAAGTCCAGCTTCAGGATGTGCATCTTTATTATCAAACATGTTATAGGAGTACTCTAAGTGACAAAGAGAGTAAGTCCAAAATGCTTCATAGTCAGAGAGTATCTCTTCGGCATTATCAAGACCATCTAAAAAGTTGTGATACCCAGCAATAAGATACTGTTTGTCTATAAATGCAAGTTCAAATTCATTTTGAAATTCATCAATAAAGTCTTCCATATCTTCAGGTGCATCAAATTCAAATTCAAAATTAATCATTTTTTTAGTAGGAAGTTTTTTATAAGGAAGGTAAGACTTTGTTACCTTTGCTCCATCAGCCTTAAGTTCTTTTTCTAACATAGCATCTAAAGGTTTAAATGCAGAAGTAAACTTAGCCCTAACCTTAGGGTCATCAATACCTATCATATCTAACATCGCTTCAGGCATAAGGTGACCTACATGAGTATTTTTTTCATCTAATCTTTTATGAATAAGCATATTAAATGGAGAAAATGCAGCAATACGAGGATCAATATTTAAAAGAGGTAAAATATTTTCATCATTGACAACAGACATAAAGCTTAGTACATCTAATACAGTTGAACCATATTTCTTTTTATACTGGTCATTAACTCTTTTATGTGGATCTGTAATATTGAAACCTATCGTTTTTAATTTCGTCTCAACAAGTGTATTAAACTTCTCTTGTATATCTCCCTCTAGGGTATAGAATACAGCTAAGTTGTTTTTACTTAATTTAGTATCCACTGAAGTGTTGGCTAAAAGCATGGAGGGTATGATGAGTATCAGTGTACTCAAAATAATTTGTTTTATCTTATACATAATAATCCTTTAAAGATATTTCTTAACTATAAGGATAGCATATTGTTAAATATAAAATTAATAAAAGTTATAATTTATAATCACCTAAAATAAAAAGCTACTAAAAGTAACTATTATATTTCATTGATAAGTACTTTGTAAATATATTAATTTTATTAAGTGTAAAGGAGAAGATAAGCTACTAGATAACTAGTAGCTTATATAGTGAAGTAAAATTATTTTTGAGCAGCTTTAAGTTTTTGGTATTCAGCATACTCAGTAGAACTAATAGTTTTAGTTGCATCATTTGCATTATCTGAAACATCCTTAACAGAATCTCTTGTATCATTTGAGACAGTTTTAGTTGCATCATTTGTGTCATTTGAAACTGTTTTAACAGAATCTCTTGTATCATTTGAAACTGTTTTAGTTGCATCATTAGTATCATTAGAAACTGTTTTAACAGAATCTCTAGTATCTCTAGAAACTGTTTTAGTTGCATCGTTTACATCTTTAGCTACTGCTATAGCTGAATCTTTCATATCTTTAGAAGCTATAGTTGTACTGTCTTTAAGATCTTTAGTTGTATTTGTTATAGAATCTTTTGTATCTTCTGCAAGTTCTACAGTGGTGTCTCTAGTATCTTTACTTGTTGAAATTTCAGCAGTTTTAAGATCATCTGAAACTTTAACTGCAGAGTCTTTAACATCAGCACTTACATTAGTTACTGTTCTTTCAGCACTTTTACTAGTCTCAACTGCACCATCCTTCATAGAGGCTACGCTGTCCTTAGCATCTTTACTCATGCTTGTTGCAGCATCTTTCATATCTTTAAACATATCTCCAAAACTAAACTCTGCTGATGCACTAGTAAGTAATGCAGCTGCTACTACACATGATATAACGATTTTTCTCATTTTTAATCCTTTTTGATTTTTAGATAACCTAATCTTAGCAACATGTATTTGAATTAAAACTTAATTATTATAAAGAAATGTAATTATTTGATATGATAATAATAAATGTAACTGTTTTATTAAAGATAATTAGTTACAATGTTAAAATAAAATTTTAGATAAACAAAGGAATTAATATGATGAAATCACTACTTAAACTTACTATAACAACAAGCATGCTCACTACAATGACTATGGCAGGGGGATATACTCAAGGAGATAGAATATTAGATATGCAAAAAATGGCACAAGCAATGCAAGATATTCAATCTGGATTTTTTTACAATAATGAAGATATAGTAAAAGCAGGGGTAAAAGATTTAAAAGAGACTATAGTAAAGATACGCCCTATAGATGCAGAGGTTAATAATAAAGATATATATGAAAAATGGCTTAATAATGATTTAAAAATGACAAACAAGATACAAAAAAAGATTGTTCAAAAATTGGAAGATATTGATGAACGTTTCTCGGATGGTGATGCTGTCCAAGCGCTTCAAGCCTATAGTAAAATAGCTAGTCAATGTATGAAATGTCATGTACGTTTAAGAAAGTGGTAATACAATAAACAAAAATTAAGAGTAAAGAATTAAAATCAATATTGAAGGAAAGCATAAAATGCTGTTTTATAAGAAACTATTAATGGTAGTATTTTTACTCGTTAGTATCGTAGATGCTAGTGATATTACATTGACAGGTACAGTTGTTTCTGATGGTCAGAAGATGATTGGTAGCCGTTATATGGGGTATGTAAAAAAAGTATTTGTTAAGCTTGGTGACAAGGTTGAGCGTGAAGATGACCTCTATGAGATGGAGTCTGCTGAATTTGACATGATGAAATCTCAGGCTGATTTGATGCTAGAGCAGTCAAAGATAGTTGTAGAATTTTGGCGTAAAAGATTGGAAAATATTAATAGAAGAAAAGAGAGATACAAGAGTCAAAAAGGAATCCCTGGGATGAATTTTGATGACATGGAAGCACAAGCAGAAAATGTAAGTGGTATGTTGGACTCTGCACAAGTTATGGTAGAACAAGCTTCTATTAAAGCAAAGCAGATGGCAACTATTTTTAACTACCTTAAAATGAAAGCACCTTCAGCAGGTGTGGTTGTTCAAAGAAACATCAAAGTAGGTGACATGGTTATGCCTGGGATGATTACTATCATGCTTGTAGATACCGAGAGTTTAGAGATAGACGTTTCTCTCTCTGAAGGTATTATCGGTAGAGTAAGAGAAGGGAAAAAACTTGCAGTAGAGATCCCTTCTATCCACTATAAAACAATAGGTACGGTTAAAGCTATTATCCCTGATGCAAACCCTATGACGCATAAAATTAAAATGCGTATTAGTTTTGACAGAGGCGATGCAAACATATTTCCAGGTATGTATGCTAAAGTAATTTTATCAGATAAAAAATAGGAGACAAAATGGCAAGTGTATTACTTCCTTTAGCAGAAGGATTTGAAGAGTTAGAAGCAGTGGCACTCATAGACGTTATGCGTCGTGGTGGTATAGAGGTACGTACAGCTTATATAGATGATAGACTTAGTCATGGAAAAGTAGTTATGGGTGCTAATGGCATAGGTATAAAAGCAGATACTTCTATAAAAAATGTTATTTCAGATGACTTTGACATGATGGTACTTCCTGGTGGATGGGATGGAACCTATGCATTAGCTGAACATGCACGTATTATAGAGTTACTTCAAGAGTTTAAAGCCAAAAAGATGGTAGGTGCTATGTGTGCAGCCCCTTATGTACTAAAAAAAGCAGGAGTTTTAGGGAGTGACTATACTTGTTACCCTGGAGCAAAAGAGCAGATAGACCACGCAGGATACAGAGCAGATGCTAAAGTCGTAACAGATGGTAACATCATCACTTCTCAAGGTCCTGGAACGGCTGTATGTTTTGGTTTAGCTATAGTAGAAAAGCTTGTAGGTAAAGAGAGTATGCAAGCGGTTAAAGATGGGATGCTGTTAGACTACTGTTAAGATGAAAGAGAAAATTAAAAAAATCCAAGAACACATCGAGCATGACCCTAAGCTAAGAGAAGCAGTGACTCGCATGAAACCTCAAAAAAACTTTTGGGGAATTGCGGGTATTATCTTGTTCTTTTTTCTCCCTGAACTTGTTACCTTTGTGTGGCAAGATGAGCTTGTAAACTGGTCTCATCTACATAGCCTTACAGAACCCTCCTCATCATTACGTTGGATCTTTACGCAACTTGAAGAGATGTTCATCTCTGGAGTAAGCTGGCTAAACCTAATCTTAGGCTCTCTTTTTTTATGGTGGGCATTACGTTAAAAGTATGACAATTTGACATACTTTTCAAATATTTCAAATAAATTATTTATAATTATACTATCTAAGATAAAAAGGTATAATTATGTCAACACTAAATAAAAATCTCAGGCAACTTGATATGACTTTAAAATTTAATAATATAGAAAATAATAGAATAAAAGATAACTATAAATTTATAGACCTTTTTGCAGGAGTTGGAGGTATTCGTTTAGGCTTTGAAGAGATTTTTAAAGATAAAAGCTCTTTTGTTTTTGCTTCTGAAATAGATAAATTTGCTCAACAGACCTATGCGAGTAACTATGGTCATCTTCCATCAGGAGATATTACTCAAATAAAACCTCAAGAGATACCAAAATTTGATATTTTGTTAGCAGGTTTTCCATGCCAGCCATTTTCTAATGCAGGGCTAAAAAAAGGTTTTCAAGATACTCGTGGAACACTTTTTTTTGATATTGCACAAATTGCCAAATATCATAAGCCACAAGTTCTTTTTTTAGAGAATGTTAAAGGGTTTAGAAATCATGATAAAGGAAATACCTTTAGAGTGGTTAAAGAGACACTTGAAGAGTTGGGTTATAGAGTTTTTTCAGAAGTTCTAAATGCTAAAAATTTTGGTGTCCCTCAAAATAGAGAAAGAATATATATTATTGCTTTCTTAGACCATACTATAGAGTTTGAGTTTCCAAAGCCTTTAGAAAAAAGTGTAAAGCTTGGAGATATTTTAGAAAATAAAGTCGATAAAAAATATAGTATCTCTGACAAACTGTGGGCAGGACATCAACGCCGTAAATTGGAGCATAAGAAAAAAGGAAATGGTTTTGGGTATTGTATGTTTAATGAAAAATCTGAATATACAAGTACTATTAGTGCAAGATATTACAAAGATGGTTCAGAAATTCTTATTGAACAAAAAGATAAAAATCCAAGAAAACTATCACCAAGAGAAGCAGGGCGACTTCAAGGCTTTCCTGATGAATTTAAGATTGTAGTTAGTGATACCCAAGCTTATAAACAGTTTGGAAATTCTGTTGCTGTTCCTGTGATTAGTGCAATAGCTAAAGAAATTTATAGATGGCTCAAATAGTTTAGAAGTATTTCTCTTAATTCTTGTCTATTGCTTGCATAGTGTAAAGCTCTATGACAATTAGGACATAAGGCTACCGTATTATTTATACTATCTTCTCCTCTTTCTGATAGAGGTATTACATGATGAATCTCAATATATCGTTCTCCATTTTCTTTTTGAAATCCTTGGTAGTTACAACTTGGCATTTCACATGAATAGTCTGATCGTCTTTTTACATAATTTTTTAAAGTATTATTTCTACTATAAGTATAAATTGTCTGTTGTACTTGTTGAGGTCTAGGATCTGTATTTCTTGCTTTCTCTTCTAATGTATCAAAATCAATTTGAGTGTAAATATGTTCTTCAATTTCATAGTCAGTTATAATTGACAGATTATAGATAAAAATATTCTTATTATCATGGGCAAATAATATTTCATCTCCAATAGATAAGTATGATATTAAATCTTGTAATCCCATTCTTGGTTCAGGAGGTCTATTTGCTCCTTCTCTTAATATTGCATAATAAGACATAGTTAAAATTCTATTTGTAAATAGCTCTTTTATTTGAATATCTTGTCGTCTATCCATAGGATTAATTTCAAAATATTCAAATATCTCTTTTTGTCTTATATTTGGTACATAAGCACTTTTATTAACATCGGTTGCTGAAACAGTTTTAATTCCATAGTTTATAAATGTTGTTTCAACTAAATTTATTATTTCATTTTTTGTCATTATTTTTCCTCTTGTAGTAATTCTATTAATTCAATTTCTAAATCAATACAAAGTTTTACCAAACTCAAATAAGACGGGTTTCGTTTTGCACGTTCAAGTAGACTGATATAGGTTCTATCAAAATTACATTTGTGAGTTAATTTCTCTTGTGAGATATTAAGTTCATTTCTTCTTTTTTTGATTTTAGTGGCAAGTTGATTTAAAAGTTTTTGTTCATTATTTTCCATGGCAATAAGTTTACTATTTTGTTGACTAAAGAACAACGGACAATAGTCACTATTATATTTTGAAAGTTTGATTGTTCTTGAGTATATTATTTATAACAATTCATATATTTAAGCAAATAAGACTATAATTGTTAATTAGTAATTAACAAAAAGGTTATAATATGTTAAGTAGTATAGTTAAACTAGAAAAAAGAATACTCAATGCTCAAAAGAGTGAGTATAAACGATACTTCTTTGATAGGGTAGATTTTAGCTCTCAGATGATAGCTGTGGTAGGCTCTCGTGGGGTGGGGAAGACTACCTTTTTGCTACAGTACTTAAAAGAGCTAAAATCAGAGTATGAAGCCCATAAATCACTCTATTTCTCTTATGATTATCCTAGTCATGTAGATATTAAACTTTATGAACTTGCAGAAGAATTTTCTAAATTAGGGGGAAAGTATCTACTACTAGATGAGATACATAAGTACAAAGATTTTGCACTAGACCTTAAAGCAATTTATGATTTTTACCCTGAGCTTCAAGTTATATTTACAGGGTCATGTGCCACTTCTATTTATAATTCACAAGCAGACTTAAGTCGTAGGGCTGTGTTGTACCATATGCATGGTTTGTCTTATAGAGAGTTTTTAGAACTTAAACTAGATAAAAAGTTACCCGTTTTTACACTCGATGAGATATGTAGTAACTCCGTGGCTTTGGTAGATGCATTACGTGAAGAGATAGTACCTTTGGAGCATTTCTCTGAGTATTTACAGTATGGGTATTATCCATTTTATTTTTCAGATAAAGAGAATTATCTTAAACTACTTACAGCTGTGGTAAATTTAACCATAGATGTGGACTTAGTGATGTTAGGTTATATTAAGCCAGCTTATGCAAATAAACTTAAAAAGCTACTCAATGTTATCTGTTATTCAAAACCTTTTGAACTCAATGTCACCAAAGTAGCAACAAACATAGAAGTAAGTAGAAATACTATTTATGCCTACTTAGAGCATTTGACCAAGGGTGACTTGTTGACCGTGGTTGCAGACAATAAAAAGGGTCTATCTTCTCTAAGTAAACCAGAAAAACTCTACTTAAACAATACTAACCTCTCTTATGCTCTTTGTGATGCCCCTGAGATAGGGACGATTAGAGAAGGATTTTTTGCCAATCAATTACAAGAACAACATACGGTTACTACTACAAAGCAAGGTGACTTTGTGGTAAATGGTAAGATTACCTTTGAGGTAGGTGGAAAAGACAAAGGCTTTAAGCAGATTAAAGATATGAAAAATGATTTTATCGTGCAAGATACAGACTCTACTGAAAACAAATACAAAATACCTCTGTGGTTGTTTGGATTTTTATATTAAATAGTTGGGTAAAGATACAGACAATAAGTTACCTTTTTAGCTAACTTATTGTCTATAAAGATTAAAACAGTTTCCCAATCCCCATAAGAATAAGAACGGTTAAGAAACCACCTGCTACACCTGCTAGTACATCATCTAGCATGACACCTAGACCACCTTGGAGTTCTCTGTCTATCCAGCCTATGGTTGAGGGTTTCCAGATGTCAAATAGGCGAAATGCTGCGAAGCTGAAAATGATAGCCAATATTTCTGCGTAAGGGTAGCCCATGGTGATAGCTGTTGAGTGGGCTATCATGAGGGAGAGCCACATACCTACTGCTTCGTCTATCACTATCTGTTGGTGATCGTGGATACCTGTGGCTGTTTCGTATTTGTTTATTTCGATAATACCGATAACTGTAATAGCTATAGTTAGAGTAAAAAGTGTCTCTAAACCTAGATAGTAAAGTATGGCTATACCTACAGGTAGTGAGGCTAGTGTGCCTACTGTACCAGGTGCTTTAGGGCTAAGTCCAGCTCCACCAAATGTTAAAAAAAGTTTTTGTAGTGTCATAAGTGTACCTTTATGTAAGTGATGTGGTTTGGTAAAGTTCTATCAGTTTAAGATAAAACTGCTCTTCACTCTGTTGCTCAAGTAGTCCAGAACCTGGCATGAGTGAGTAGTGTAGCTTCTGTAAGTTTTCAAATCTCTCAGGAAAGAGTGCTGCTAAAATGTTCGCAGAGACCTCTTTTCTTACGAGTATAGTAGGAGGTATAAGCCCCGCTTGTATGAGTTTCATAATCGACTCTGAGTGATAATGTACATGATGGTGTTGTCCATGAGGGCATGTTTGAGTGCTTACAAGGGTGTTACACACGTCACAGTAAACATACTCATCTACAGTTTTAATGTCTATCTCTATGTCTTTACAGTGGTCAAAAATAGAGTTAAGTCTGTTTTTATCATAGTATAGTCCTAACCCTCCATGGTTTTTACCAACTACGAGCTGATGTGAACCATAGTTCTTTGCTAAAATAGCATCGAGGATAAGTTCATTGTACCCAGCAAAAATGTAAGAGTTTTCAAAAGGAATGATGATTACTTTGTTACGAGGTAAGAAGTTCTCTGCAAAAGTAGTTAGTGCATTATGGCGAATGTCATAACGTAGCCCATCAGAGGTAAAAGGTTTACGTAAAAATATAATAAGTAAATCTGAATCAGAAATCGCTTGTCGTATCATACGTTCATGTGCACGGTTAAAAGGGTTAGCTGCAAGCATAATAGAAGAGACAAATTTGGCGCCTGTTTTGGTGATCATACTTTGAATACGTTTGATGTTGTCAGTAATAAGAGGATAATTGACTTGATACTCTCCGCTTACAGCTATCTCTCCTAGTCTGAGAGTTGTATTTTTGACACCAGGGTGAGAGGAGTCATAAGTACCATAAATGTTCAAAAGGCGTTTTTTAGGGTCTATGTTAAATGTATCTTCAACAATGAGTTCTCCAACTTTGACATGTTGGTTAATAAGAGCTACTTTATCTCCTTGTTTGAGAGACTTTAAGACTTTACTATTTCTTTTACCCGCAGGTGCAAGGATAAATGCAAAAGGGAAGGGAACCCCTTTGTAAAACTTAGTTTCATTTACCTCTTTTGCCTCTTTTTTATTCATAAGCTTACGTAGAGGAGAGAGTAAACCCTCTTGAACCAATGCTAAAGTAGATAGTGCTTCTGTGTCGATATAAAGTGATTTATTTCTTTTTAAAGAGCCCATATTTTTTCCTTTTTTCCCATAAACTTTTTCTTGAAATACCAAGCTTTTTAGAAAGTTCAGTATCTGGAAATCTGTATTGAAAACTGTTGACAATAAATTTAACATAGTCATCAATAGTAAGTATCTCATTTTGGTCATAAAGTTTAGAGTCAGTATTTAACGTCATAGTAGGAAAATCTGTCTCTAACTCTGTAGTTGAACAGAGTATAAAGTCTCTAGACTCTAAAAGTATCAAAAGTTGTTCTCTATCTGTTTTTTTAAGGGTATGAATCTCAGTAATATAGAGTAACGAATTTGTAGAGCAGTTCGCCATTTTCTCTCTCCATGACTTCTCTCCAAGAGGGATAAAAGTTAAGAGCTTGTTATTTATCTGTGCATACTCAAAAACAACTTTGTCTATGAGTCTTTGGTAGTTTGTCTGTATAACAAGTGGAAAAGTAATTTTGCTAGGGTTAAAATCTGTCTCTATGTCTTGGAGTAAGTTCTTCATGTACTCTTGGTAGAGTATTGTATGTTTTTTAAGATTTTGGTACTCTTGATAGTGTTCTATCTTACGTAACAACTCCTCTATCATAAATGGTTTTACGATATAGTCTTTAGCTCCAAGTTTAAGAGGTTCACTGACAGTATCGTTGTTAATATACGTCACCATTAAAATAATGATTTTATCTTTAAACTTAGAGATAAGTGGAGCAGTATTTTGTCCAGGCAAATTTGTTGAGAGTAGATATACATCTCCATTACTCTTCATCGCCTCTTTTATAGAGCTGTATGTCTCCGTTTCTAGTCCTGTTTCACCTAGTTTTGATGCAATGCTTTGTGCCAAGTAGAGTTCATTTTCTACGATAATGATTTTCATATATTTTTCCAGTTGAAGTAATTTAAATTTGCTATAGCGTGAACAGTCACACCCTCTTTTCTTCCTACAAAACCAAGCTTTTCAGCTGTAGTAGCTTTGATATTGACAAAGTTTTGTCTTATCTCAAGTAGAGAAGCCAATGTATGACGCATCTGCTCTTTGTAGGGAAGTATCTTTGGTGCTTGGGCTAAGATTGTAAGGTCTATGTTGCCTATGGTGAAACCGTGCGTTTTTAGTTTTTTAACAGTATCTGTAAGAAGCTTTTTAGAGTCTATCCCTGCGTAACTATCGTCAGTATCGGGGTAGAGTTCACCAATATCCCCCATGCCTGCTGCACCAAGTAGAGCATCTATGAGTGCATGGATAGCTACATCACCATCGCTATGGGCTTTGAAACCATAGGGTACATCTATCTTTACCCCACATAAGAACATCTCTTTGTTCTCTTCAAAGGGGTGAATATCTAACCCAAACCCTGTAAGTGTTTTAGAAGAGGGTGCTTGAAGGCAAGTTAGTTTTTCTAAGTCTTGAAGGGTTGTAAGCTTGTGGGCTTTAGTAGAACCCTCAACAAAATGTACTTTTTTACCTAAAGAGGCGACAGCTGAACTGTCATCGGTAAAGAGTTCTTCTGTCTCTAAAGCACTCTTGAGCGTTTTTGTAACACTAAGTTGAGGAGTCTGTATAACCTTAACTTGCTCTCTGTCTATGGGGTTGTTGTCTAAGTAGAGTGTATCGGTTACAGTTAAAGTAGGGACAACACAGCTTCCCTCTTCTTTTGCAGCTAAAATACGCTGTATCATCTCATGTGGTACACAGCATCTAGCAATGTCAGATACAAGTACATACTCAGAGGTTACATGCTTTAGGGCATTTGTAAGAGAAGCTTGTCTAGTATCTCCACCCTCTACATACGTATAAGAAGCGAAGTGTTTCATTAAATCAATATCTTCTTTAGAGGAGACAAGTATCACTTCTTTAAAGTTAGCAACTTGTGTAAAGTGTTCAGCAACATAGAGCCATAAGGGTATCTCACCCGTATAGAGCCACTGCTTTTTAACACTGCTTTTAAATCGTGTGGAGTTACCTGCTCCTAAAAGTACTAAGGTTGTGTGTGACAAATAAATCCCTATATTTTTTATGGTGTATCAAATTGTAACGGATTATACATTTAGATACCTTGTAAGTTTCTGTATCACACGTAATAAGAGAAAAATACTCTTATTTGAAAACAATCTTAATCTTTTAAATCTAATTTAAGATTGGAGTGGTATAACTCAAATATACTAAATCAAATTAGGATAAAAATATGACACAAGAAAATGTATTAGAAGCGTTAAAAAACGTAACATACCCAGGATTTACGAAAGATATCGTAACTTTTGGTTTTGTAAAAGATATAGCTGTCAATGGTACTACCGTAGGGTTGACTATTGACATTACATCATCAGCAGATGAAGTAAAAGCTCAACTTAAAGAGGAAGCGACACTTGAACTTAAAAAACTTGGTTTTGAACAGATTCAAATCAATGTCTCTGCACCTCAAGCACCAAAACAGATGTCAAACTCTGTAAGTGGTAAAAATATCGCTCCTCATGTAAAGAACTTTGTAATGGTAAGTTCAGGTAAAGGTGGAGTTGGGAAATCAACAACATCTGTAAACATTGCAGTTGCTATGGCAATGCAAGGTAAAAAAGTAGGTCTTTTAGATGCAGATATCTATGGACCAAACATCCCTCGGATGATGGGTGTAGAAGATCAAAAACCAGAGATTCAAGGGAACAAAGTACAGCCATTAAAAGCGTATGGTGTTGAAATCATGTCTATGGGTTCACTTATGGAGCCAGGGCAGTCTCTTATCTGGAGAGGTTCTATGATTATGAAAGCTATAGAGCAGTTCTTAAGAGACATCTTATGGTCTGAACTAGATGTACTGGTTATCGACATGCCACCAGGAACAGGTGATGCACAGTTAACACTTGCACAGTCTGTACCTGTAACAGCTGGTATCACAGTAACTACACCACAAGAAGTTTCTCTTGATGACAGTAGACGTTCACTTGACATGTTCCAAAAGTTGCACATCCCAACAGCTGGTATCATAGAAAATATGTCAGGTTTCATCTGTCCTGAGTGTACAACAGAATCAGATATCTTCGGTATGGGAACAACTGTTCCCGTAGCTAAAGAGTACGATACAGAAGTAATAGCTCGTATCCCTATTGAACCTGCTATTAGAGTAGGTGGAGATACAGGAAAACCTGTAACATACTTCCAACCAGACTCAGAAACAGCTAAACGTTTCCAAGCAGCTGCAACAAATTTACTTACGTTCATAGACAAAGTAAACGCAGAAGGCGGAGCAGACAACTCAGCAGTGCAACCAACTACACCCCCAGGTGTAAGTGCGTGTAGCGTATAAGTAAACAGTTCTACCTTTAAAGTAGGTGTGTATTTCACACCTGCTTTTTTTCTCTTTTATCTCCTCATAATATCTCAATTTTTTAATATGTTATTTTAAGTGCAGTTTATATATAGTGTTTCTTGAATAAATACTCAGAAACATTAAAAAGGTAAATAAAATGGCAATTACATTTAAAGAATATGCAAAAGAAGTTTTACAAAAATCTGAGATACCTTTAACTCCTCAAGAAATATGGGACAAAGGAGTAGAATACAATCTTAAAGATAAATTAAAATCTAGTGGAGCAACTCCTTGGGCAACGATTGGTGCTCAATTATTTGTTGATACAAGGGATAATGAGAAAACCCCTTTTATTAAAGTTGGAAAAAGACCTGCAAGATTTTATTTAAAAGCAAAAAATTTACCTGAAAATATAATTGAAAAAATAGAAGAAAAAGAACAAAAAACACCAACTAAAAAAGCTTCTTTTCATGAAAGAGAATTACATCCATTATTAGCATATTTTGCAAATGCAAATCCATTATTTAATAGAGGTAGGAATATTTTTACAAAAACTATCTTTCATGAAAAATCGTCAAAAAAAGGTTTAAATGAATGGTTACATCCTGATATGGTTGGTTTTTATTTACCAATAGATGATTGGAATACAGACCTTTTAGATTTTAATAAAATTACTGATAACAATTCTTTAAAATTATTTTCATTTGAATTAAAAATAAAACTTGATAAAAGTAATTATAGAGAGTCTTTTTTTCAAGCTGTATCAAATTCAAGTTGGGCACATGAAGGATATTTAGTCTCAGCAAATATTGCTAATGATGATGATTTATTATCTGAATTAGAAAGATTGTCTATGTCATTTGGAATTGGAATTATTCGTTTAAATCTTAAGGATATAGATTCTTCATCAGTTTTATATCATGCTAAAAAAAGAGAAAATCTTGATTGGGAAACAATGAATAAATTATCTGAAAGAAACCCAGATTTTATGAAATTTCTACAAGATATTAAAATAGATTTTGAATCTAAAAGAATACATAAAAATGAGTATGATAGGGAGTGTAAATAATTCTGTGTCAATTAGATAAAATGTTAAACACAGAAGGATTTAAAGATGAAAATGGAAACTATAATGCTCCCCATAAATCAGACCACTTAATTTAACTTTCTTATTCCAAATGATAGAATATTAAATAAGAAATATGAGGGATCAAAGATGAGTG
>JAMOTA010000022.1 GCA_027068435.1 Sulfurovum sp. | reverse complement strand
GAATATGTCATTAGCATTTGATAAAAGTACAGTAGTCAAAGAGTACAAAGATGAGATAGAAGAACTGAAAAAGTCAAAAGATGCCATTGCAAAGAAACTAGGAGAGACAATTGTAGAAAAGGATTTTTCTTCTTCTCCTGCATCTACAGTACCTTATTATAGGAAAAAAATATATGTATCTAATCTTTTCCCTATGGATATCGGGACTGTAATAAATTCTGTGTCAGCACCTCTTAAAAATTGTAATTTGTAATAATTCTAAATTGTTTATAGTCATTCATTCCTTTTACCTTAAAGTCAACCATGGCTAAAGCAGTAGTAAGGGTAAATTGTTTATTAAAACTGTATTCTAATACAGTGTCTATCTCATTGGCTTTATATATTAAATCATCTTTAGCTTCAAAATTACCATAAGCAATACCAAATATAAGATTATCAATAGCAATATTTTTAAAGTTATAACTTGCACCTACTACCCATGCACTTCCCTTGGTACCTATTGCATCGAGTGTTTGGTCTTCCATGGATGTAAAGAGTGCTCCTCCTCCTAAGCTAAGAGGCATAGCACCTGTATCACTGTTATCTTGATTATATGCAGCAAGTAGAGTTATACCTAGTGCATCAAATCTTGCTTCAAGGTTTACTCCAAAGGTTTGGGCATCTTGTTTACCTAAAAGTGAAGATCCACTCTCTTGACTTTGGTCGTACTGTAGCCCCAAGGTAAAAGAGTTTGCTGATGTAACTGTGAAATTGTAGCCTGCTTCTGCATACAGTACATTAGCAATATCACTGTAGTGGTAGTACCAAAGTGCTACTGATAGGTTTTTAATCCCTTCATAAGAGGCAGAAGCATAGTAGATACCATCTATTTTATTGACACCAAGTGTTTCACCTACATCAACAAACTTTTGACTATCTATACCATTTTCCCACCCTGCCATTTTATCTATCATACCAGCAGCTAGTGTTAGATTATCGATATCGTTATTGGTTATAGTATATGCTTCAAAATAGTTAGGCATCATTCTAATATCATCACTATCTGCATGAGGGGTATCAAGTGTTTGTCTTCCTAGTTTTATCTCTGTATTACCCCATTTACCACTTAAATAGGCTTGAGAGAGTAAAATGAAGCTATTACTGTTTTTATTAAAAAAATCGCTGTTTTCATTTATACTCTTTTGATTTATAGCTAAGTTAAGTACAGTATATGCTTCTGCACCTATCTTTAGTCCATAGTATTCTTTTGTATCAAAATGGTAGTGTCCACCAAGAGCATAACCATTTGTTCTTGCTAAAGTATTCTCTGAAAAGCCAATATACCCTGCACGTAATTGACCTTGAGTATGTTCTAAAAGGATATAATCACCTAAAATACCTCTAACACTTTGTAGTTCAATATTTTGCTTCTCTTCTGCAACTATATCAAGACTCATTATCATTATACATACTATACTTAATTTAAATTTACTCATTTTAATTCTTCCTTTAATAATTTGAAAAGGTATGTAAAACATACCTTAGTTTATTTTGCTACTTCTATTTTTTCTGCTTCATCTGCACGTAGTGCGATGAGTGTAGAACCTACCTCTATCTCAATAGTCTGTTTGGCAAGAGAACAACCTCTTACAGTTAATTTTTCCCCTCTCATAATTCCAAAAGAGCTTAAACGGTCTCTTAAAACTTTATCTGCATGTATTTTAATAATCTCTGCACTATTTCCCTTAGTTAATTCAATTAATTTCATCTTTTATCCTCCCATAATAAGTAGTGTTGTTTTATAAGCAATAAAGCTAAATATCCATGCTGTAGTAGTGGTCATAATAAATAGATAAACTAAATACTTCCAGCCTCCAGCTTCCTTGGCAAAAACCATAGAAGCAGCCAAACAAGGTAGATAAATCATAATAAATACAATAAATGCAATAGCAGAAGCAAAAGGAATATTCATTTTTATCTGTTCAATAAGTCCCTCATTACCTTCATCTACTTCATCTCCTAGTGCATAGAGTACACCGAGTGTAGAAACCACAACTTCTTTAGCTGCCAATCCAGTCTCTAGTGCAACTGCCATACGCCAGTCCATTCCAAGTGGTGCAAAGAATGGTTCTGATGCATGACCTACAATACCTAAGTAACTGTGTTCAAGTTCATATAGTTTTACTTGATTTACTTCTAAGTTGCTAGGTGCATCTATTTTTGGATAGTTAGAAGCAAACCAAATGAGTATAGCAGCTGCTAAAATGAATGTACCAGCTTTTTTAAGATAAGACTTTGCTTGTCCATATACCGTGTGCCAAATGAGCTTTAGTGATGGCATACGATACTTTGGCATTTCCATTACAAAAGGTTCATCCTCTCCTTTAAATACAAAAGTTTTTAACACTTTTGCCATAACTAATCCAAGCATTGCTCCTGAAATATAGATAATAAAAAGAATATTTCCTGCTTCTTCTTCTGCAAAAAATGCACCTGCAAAGAGTACATAAATAGGTAATCTAGCACCACAACTCATAAACCCAATAATATATAGCGTAATGAGTCTATCTTTTTCATTTTTAAGTGTTCTTGCTGCCATGTAAGCAGGTACTGAACAGCCAAACCCTGTTACAAGAGGAATAAAGCTTTTACCATGTAAGCCAAATTTATGGAAAAATCCATCAAGTAAAAAAGCCACACGACTCATGTACCCTGTAGTCTCAAGTAGGGCAATACCTATAAAAAGTATAATAATATTGGGTAAAAACATAATAACAGAACCCACACCTGCTATTATACCATCGGCTACTAACGAACCTATATTACCATCTCCTAATAGAACTTTTGCCTGTTCTCCTAACCATGAAAAACCAGCATCAATGTAGTCCATAGGGAGTGAACCTAGTTCAAAAGTAAGTTGGAATAGTCCCCACATAAAGAAAAGAAAAAGTGGAATACCTAAGATTTTATTGATAAGTAAATTGTCTATTTTTTGTGTGAGATTTTTTGCCCTCATTGATTTGACTGACATAACTTCCATCTTAGCCCCTTTAGCAAAGGCAAAATGTTCATCTGCAAATATTTCATCTAAGTCTTTTGTATCACTATGTAAATAGAGGTGATTTAATCCTTCTCTTACAATAGGCAACATCTCTAGCCATATAGGTTCTTCATGCATTTTTTTATAAACATCTTCATCTTCTTGTAGAAGTTTTACTGCAAGATGACGGTAGGAAAGGGTACTTTTATATTTTTTCTCTTGCATAAAAGTAACAATATGTGCTATCTCTTCTTCTATTGGGTCTGAGTATATTACTTTTGCAGTAGTTTCATTTTTTTCAAACACTTCAACAATAGCTTCTTGAAGAGCATCAATCCCCTCTTTTCTTGATGCAGAGGTTTTAATACAAGGTACACCCAAAATGGAAGATAGCTGTTTTTCATCTATCTCTATTCCCTCTTTTTTAGCTTCATCATTCATATTGAGGGCTATAACGACTTTTTTACCTGTTTCAAGAAGTTGAGTGGTAAAGAGAAGGTTTCTTTGTAAGTTTGTAGAGTCTACAACATTGACGATAATATCATACTCATCACTCTGTAAAAAGCTTTTTGTAACTTTCTCTTCTATGGTATATTCTGTAAGGGAGTATGCCCCTGGTAGGTCAATAATATGTACTTCATAGTCTCTACACTTTGTTTCATCACAAATGTTAAACACCACTTCAGTTTTATCTACAGTTACACCTGAAAAGTTACCAACTTTTAGTTTGGCATTAGAGATAGCATTAATAAGTGATGATTTGCCAACATTAGGTTGTCCTGCAAGAGCAATAATTATAGGTTTCATGGATTAATTATCCTTAGGTTTATTTAGAGTTAAAATGAAAATTATTATCATTTACAATTCATAGTGAGTAATATACGGTAATTTAGCTTAAAAAATGTTAAATTGATATTTGTTATCATAAAATAATTGTTAGAATTGGCGATTTAAATTAATGTTGTAATGTGTGAAATATTAGGTTTGTAAAGAGAGAAAGATACCCTTAAAGACTCTTAAAAAGAGTCCTTCTAAGGTAGTTTGAGATTAGTTTTTAATTAAAACTTGTAAGTTACAACTAGTTCAAGTGCATTTAGAGAATCAGTAGTATCAGTATTTATATCATAATCAGTCATGCTATATACAGCTGAAACAGAAGTACAATTAGTAATATTATATCCTAAAATAAGGTCAAACTCTGAACCTTCATCACTATATCCAGCATAAGAAAGTTCCGCATCTATACCTGCATAAGTAGTTGAAGCTCCAACTTTCCATGACATTGTATCATCGTTAGCAATAGCAATAGTGGATGCAAATGTATTCCATGAACTAGTATAGAAACTATCTCTCTCAACAAAACCAGCTGCTCTATCAGATATTGAACTTACAGCTGCCATTAAAGTAATATTAGAGAATGTTGTTTCAACTTTTCCTGCAAATGCAGTTGAGTCTAAGCCTGTATTATAATCTGTTGATGCGAATTGCCCAGAAACTTTAAATGAACCAAAGTTATAACCTGCATCAGTATATACTTGTGTATAATTAGCAGCATCTACATTATAGTACCAAACACTACCTGAAATAGCTTTATCGTCATAAGCTACACCCACTGTCCAGTTATTACCATCTCCTATATCTGTAAGATTTACAAAGTTGTCACCTGAATTTTGAGCTCTTAATGTTCTTACATAAGAAGCAACAAATGTTACATTAGAGATAGAAGTATTAACTAATGTATATGCTTCAAATCCACTAGTAGCTAATAACCAGTCAAAACTACCAAGCATTGGGGTATCAAGAAGTTGACGACCTGCTACGAATGTAGTGTCTCCAAAAGTTGCAGTTAAGTTTGCTACATTGAAAAAAGCACCGTTTTTATTGCCTTCCATATATATCATATTTGGTTGTTTAAATGCATTTACATACCCAATAGCTGAAAAGTTTGCTGTTAACCAGTTGTTAAATTTGTGGCTAACATCTAAAGTTGCTGCAAAACCTAGTTGTGATTGGTCACCAAACATATCATCTGTAGCATCATTAGTGATGTAGTACCCTTGTAATTTACCATTGATAGTAGTGTTACTGTTGCATGCCTCGCTTGGTGTTTCTATCTCAACTATGTCTCCACCTGCTACTGCTGCATTCACTGCGATGATTGCTATTAAACTTAATTTAGTTAGTTTCATATTATTTCCTTGTTTTGTGTTAATTTACAAAAGTATATCAAATGTTAATGTAATATAAATGAAAATAGTGATTAATTTTTAAGCAAATATATTTTTATGAAAGTTTGGTATTTTTAAAGAAATCTCTTACGTATTCGTATCCTGAGTAGAGTGTAAGTACAACAGCTATCCAAAGTAGTATCTCTCCACCCATCCAACCCATGAGTAAAAAACCTATTGCTATCATCTGTACAACAGTTTTCACTTTACCCATCCATGAAGCTGAGATATCAAGTCCTTGACTTACTGCTGAGACACGAAGACCTGTAATAAAAAGCTCACGAGTAATAATAAGAAAAACAGCCCAAGGAGAAGCAGAGCCTAACATCATAAGTCCTAGAAATCCCGCTAGTGTAAGCATTTTGTCTGCTAAAGGGTCAAGTATAGAGCCTAAAACAGTGATTTGGTCAAAGGTTCTTGCAATGTATCCATCAAAAAAGTCTGTAGCAGAAGCAAGTACAAAAATAAAAGCAGCGATGTAGTTAAGCCAAGATGGATGAATACCCTCAAATAAAGTAGCATCTTGGTTAACTAAAAAGAGAAACATCACAGGAGCGAGTAGAAGACGTGTAAAGGCTAAAATATTGGGTATATTAAATATTTGTGATTTGTTCATCTGTTTCTCTTTTATTATAATTATCTGTTGAATGATGGTGGATAAATCCACCAAAATAATGGCTATCTAAAAGTTGTTCCACCGTCAACCACTAGGGTTTGACCTGTAATCCAGCTAGCCTCTTTTGTACACAAGAAGTAAACAGAACCAGCTAAGTCTTCTGGACTTCCCATTCTATTTACTGCTGAACGTTTAATAGTTTCTGCTTTTACCTCTTCATAGTTGGTAAATGCTTTAAGCGCGTCTGTGTCTATTGGACCACCAGATACAGCATTAACTCTAATATCCATATCTCCTAGTTCAACAGCTGCGTAACGACTCATCGCTTCTACGGCTGCTTTGTTTGTACCATGTCCAGCATAGTTGTCGATGTAAATAAGGTTTCCTGTAGAGCTAAGTGTAACAATAGCTCCACCACCAACTTTTTCCATACGTACAGCTGCCTCTTGTGAACCACGTACAAAAGCACCTACTGTTGCAGTGTAAATGTTTTGTAAACCTTTTTTAGGACGAAGTTTCATAAACTTACCATAACCACCTACAACAGGACGACCATAAATCATCGCATTTGATACAAAGAAATCAACTCTATCAAAATCTTTATCTATCTCTAAAAATAGTGGTTTAAACTCATCAAGTTCCAAAATATTAAGAGGATAAGCTTTTGCTTTGACACCATACTTAGCAGTTAAGTCTGCTGCAATTTCATTGGCTATCTCTTCGTTTGAGTTGTAAGTAAAAGCGATGTTTACACCATTTTGAGCAAATTTCTCTGCTACTGCTTTTCCTATACCTTTGGTTGCACCTGTTATAACAAGTGTTTTACCTTGCATATCTGACATATTACGCTCCTACTATTTTATATTTTTTCATTACATCTTCAATTCTTTTCATGTTTTCAATACTTGGAGGAACTAAAGGAAGTCTATACTCTAAAGTATCTATAAGTCCTGCAATATACATAGCAGCTTTTATAGGAATCGGGTTACTTTCACAAAAGAGTACTTTATTAATGGCAAAAAGCTCATCATTAATTGTTTTAGAGGTTTTATAATCACCCTCAAGTGCTGCATGTGCTAAGTTCGCTTTCATATCTGGTAAAAGGTTAGAAGTTACAGAAGTTACCCCTTTCCCACCACTAGCTAAGATAGGAAAATCAATGGCATCATCACCAGAGAAGACATAAAGATCAGGTATTTTTGCTAAAAGTTCAACAGTTCTCTCTATGGATCCAGTAGCCTCTTTAATACCCATAATATTCTCTACATCATCAAAAAGTCTTTTTACTGTATCTGCTAAGATGTCAACACCTGTACGTCCTGGTACATTATAAAGCATAAAAGGTACATTTACTGCACTTGCAATGGCTTTATAGTGTTGGTAAAGACCCTCTTGACTAGGTTTGTTGTAGTATGGACTTACTGAAAAAAGTGCATCTACTCCACATGACTCTGCATGTTTAGCAATGTCTATTGCCTCATGTGTTGCATTGCTTCCTGCACCTGCGAGTACTTTTGTTTTTGTACCTTTACATACTTCTACTGCTATCTCAATACATCTTTTATGTTCATCATGGCTAAGTGTCGCAGACTCACCCGTAGTTCCTACAGGACAAACAGCATCTATGTTGTGTGCTATCTGTCTCTCTATAAGTTTTGCATACGTTGCTTCATCTAAAGTACCATTTTTAAATGGAGTAATAAGTGCAGTGGTTGCACCAGTTATGTAGTTATTCATTAATCTTTTCCTCTTTGTTCTTTTTAAGTATGACTGTGGTTGAAAATTCATGGTCAAAATACTTTTTAGCGATATCACTAATATCTTTGAGTGTAATTTTATCTAATTTCTCTTCATATTCAAGTAAAGGTTTGATATTTCCTTTTACATAGTACTCACCATAGAGTCCTGCTACAGAAGAAGAACTCTCTAAAGAGTAGATAAACTCTGCTTTTGTGTTGATTTTTACCTTATCTAATTCGGCTTGAGTTACACTACCATTTTTCAGTTTATCTAACTCACTGAGTATCTCTTTTTCTACAACATCTAAAGAGGAGTTAGGAGATACCATAGCCATAATTAAAAAAACTCCAGGGTCTTTTAATTCCATATTGTATCCATAGATTTGGTTAACAAGTTGTTTCTCTGTAACAAGTGTTTTTTCAAAACGACTACTTTTTCCTGCACTTAAAATATGGCTAATGGCAGAGAGTGCAACTTGGTCATCATCTTCAAAATTAGGGATTGAGTAGGTAATAGCAATCGTATCTACTTGGTTACTCTCTTTGTGTAAGATAGCTCTTTTTGCTCCATCTACTTTAGGCTCTACCGCTATAACTTTAGGAACTTCATATTCATTTTTAATATTACCGAAATGATTTTCTGCCTCTTTAAAGACCTCTTTATAGTCAATATCACCAGCTACAACTAAAATAGCATTATTAGGTTGGTAGTAATGTTGGTAAAATGTTCTAATATCTTCTATCTTCCAAGATAAAATATCTTCCATAAAACCTATAGGCAACCAGTGATATGGATGGTAGGTAAAGTGTGTGTTAAAGATACGAAAATAGAGGTATCCCATAGGGTTATTATCTGTACGTAAACGTCTCTCTTCTGCTACAACATTACGCTCTTTTTGGAACTCTTCATCTATAAGGTTTAAGTTATGCATGAGTTCAGCAAAAAGGTCAATAGTCATCGCTAAATTTTTACTTGCTGTCTTAATGTAGTAGTGTGTCTGGTCAAAACCTGTAGAGGCGTTATTTACTCCTCCACGTCCTTTGACTATGGTATCAAATTCACCCTCTTTTAGTTTTTTCGTTGACTTGAAACTTAAGTGTTCTAGCATGTGAGCCATACCACTCTTACCCATCACCTCATTTCTGCTACCTACTTTGTAGTAGATGTCTGAAGTAATAACACCTGAATGATTATCCATAGGGATAACAACTATTTGCATCCCATTTTCTAGTGTTTTTGTAAAATGTTCTGGTAGTGAATTTGCCATTAATACTCCTGTAATAAGCATCAATCCTAAGATTGACTGTTTTAAAAATATGTATATGTTCATTTATTTCTCCGTGTAGGGTGGATTAACCCACCACAATATTAAATCTTATGTGTTTATTTCCAATCTGCACCAATAGCTTCACTTATATGTTTATAGCCATCTGCTTGTAAAAGTTTAATAAGCCCCTCATTAATCTCTTTAATAAGTGCAGGTCCTTTGTAAACAAGCATACTATAGACTTGAACCAATGATGCACCAGCCTTGATACGTCTGTAAGCCTCTTCAGCTGAGTCTATACCTCCTACAGAGATAAGTAAAGTTTTACCATAAAGTTCTTTAGCTATGGCTCTAAATAGTTGATAAGACTTTTCCGTAAGTAATGCACCACTAATACCACCAAAGTCTTGTTTTTGAGAACTGTCAGTTAAACTATAGTCTATTGTTGTGTTGGTTGCAATGATACCTGCTGCTCCTGCTTCTACTGCAACATTACATAAGTCTATAGCATCTTGTGCTTCCATATCTGGAGCAATTTTAAGTAGAACAGGTTGAGAAGTTATCTCTTTAGCCATTGCAAATATGGCTTTAATAAATGACTCATTTTGTAAATCTCTTAAACCTGGAGTATTTGGTGAAGAGATATTTATGACAATATAATCACCATAATTCTTAAATGCTTTAAACAAGATTTCATAATCATTAAGTGCATTCTCTTCAGATGTTAGTTTATTTTTACCAATATTGATACCTAGAGGATAGTCAAGAAAATAGAGCTTGTCAAGACGCTCTAGCATGTAGTCACTTCCTTTGTTATTGAAACCCATAGCATTTTGGATAGATTGGTCTTCTATGAGTCTAAAAAGTCTAGGTTTAGGGTTTCCCTCTTGTGGCATGGGAGTGACTGTACCTATCTCTGTGTATCCAAACCCCATAGTTGGCATAGCAGTGATGTATTGACCATTTTTATCGAAGCCTGCTCCAAGTCCTACGGGGTTTTGAAAGTTACGTCCAAATATTGTCTGTTGAATAATAGGGTCTGTAACAAAATTTTGATTTTTAATCATATTTTGTATAGTAGGGCAGTGAGAAACAGCTCTAAGTCCAAGCCCTGCAATACTGTGTGCAGTCTCTGGGTCTAATTTAAAAAGTATCTTTTTGAGGTTGTTATAAGAAAAAAGTGACAAGGTTACGCTCCGTTAGTTAAAAAAAGTAATGTATGGCAAAAGTAGCACCATGAATGTTGTCTAAAAAATCTAGGTCATCTACAATGTAGTAGTGGTAACCTATATCAATATCAATGTAGTCTGTCGCATAGATAATAAAACCAAAGTTACCACCATAATAGTAACTGTTATGTTCCTTATAGTTTTGAGTAAACTCTGTATCATCAAACTTCATGTATCCAGCAACTGCACCTAAATAGGGTCTAAGTTTAGGTGTATCAAACATACCATCTAGGAGTATTTTATCTACTTCTAGCCCTATGCCTTGATAGCTATCTTTGGTGTAGTCGAAAGTGAAGGTGGTTCTCCAGTCTTGCGTCTGTTTACCATATTTAAACCTGTATGTAGTCTCTTTCTCTAAAGTCTTTATCTTTGTATCGAGTCTTTGGTTTGAAACAGAGAATCCAATAAAAGGAAATTCAGGAACACTATTAGCAAAAACAAGTGATGTAAAAAGAAGAGAAAGTAGCAATGCATGAAACATTAAAGCCCTTTATATAAGTCTAAAATATAGTTTTGGTATCTACTATTATAACCACTATTGCGTTATAAACTACTTGCTAGCTTGATACCTTCTAAAGCATATAGCTTATATTTTTTCCCAAAGTGTACCCTCTGCTGTATCCATAATGGCGATGTTCATAGCTATTAGTTCATCTCGTATGGCATCAGAAGATTCAAAATCTTTGGCTTTTTTAGCTTCAGTTCGCTTTTCTAAAAGTATTTCTATCCTCTTTTTAAGGGCCTCATCTACCCCTATTTGAAAGTAAGAAAATGGCTCTTTATTACCAAAACCTAAAAGAGAGTCTATAAACTCTATGTTAGCTAGAGTCTCTTTTTTAAGGGCTTTATTTTTAGGTTCACTGTCTAAAGCATCATTAGTAGTAGCTATCATCTCATCTATAACTGAAAGGGCTATAGAGATATTTAAATCATCACCCATCGCATGAAGTAGGGCTTGTTTAAAATTTTTATTTACAGAAGAACCTTTACCTGGACTTACACGTTTTTTAAGTCTATAGAGTTTGTCTAATCTTTTTTTTGAAGTTAATAAATCTTCTTCATTGAAGTTAAAGTTATTTCTGTAATGTACAGAGTTTAGGTAGTAACGTAAAACTTCTCCATCATAAACACTAAGAGCATCTTTAAGAAAAAAGCTATTTCCTAATGATTTACTCATCTTCTCCCCATCTATCTGTACAAAACCGTTATGCATCCAGTACTTAGAGAGTTCATGCCCCGTAGCACAACGGCTCTGAGCGGCTTCATTTTCATGATGAGGAAAGAGTAGGTCAGCACCTCCTCCATGTATATCTATACTATACGTATCACTGCCTTTAAAGTGTTTTTCTATCATTGCAGAACACTCTATATGCCACCCTGGGCGACCAGATGAAAAATTTGTATCAAAACAGATATCTTCACTACCTTTACATGCTTTCCATAGTGCAAAGTCTTTGGGGTTGCGTTTAAAGGAGGTGTGTTCTACACGACTTTGATTGTCGTCATCTTCACCTACTTGATGAGAGATGTTACCATAACAATTATCTTTGCTTGTATCAAAATAGACATCACCAGTGGAGATAACATAAGCAAAATCTTTATCTATAAGTTTTTGTATCATACTCTCAATAGCTTCTAAGGACTCTGTAGCCTTAGGTTCTATCTCCGCACGTTGTACGCCAATAGCCTCCATCTCTTTTACATATCTTTTTATGTAAAAAGAGGTTATCTCTTCCATTGATTTACCTGTCTCTTCTACTTTTTTGATGATTTTGTCATCTATATCTGTAAAATTTTTTCCCATAGTCACTTTGTAGTTAAAGGCTTTAAGGGTACGAGAGAGCAGATCAAAAGCCAATGAACTTCGTGCATGACCTAAATGGGCATCATCATAAACAGTAGGACCACAAACATAAATGCTTGCTTCACCCTTATGGATGGGTTCAAAAGGAAGTTTTGTTTTTTGTACGCTGTCATAAATATGCATAATAAGAAAAGCCTTTAAATGTTATATAATCGTGATTATAGCAAGTGAATTAGAAATTTTAAATTATTACCTTATAAATGTAAGTAACCACTGATTAATAAAATAAATAACAATAGTAAACAAAGACATTGTTAAGAGAAAATAGAGGGAGTATTTTGTCTTGATAATAGCTATAAAATGCTCTGTACCTACCTCTTTTACAGTAAATACAAAGAGTACCCAACCTCCTAAACTTCCTGCTAGAGCTAGTCCTGATGCTCCAAGTGGTTGCATGAGAAGTAGTGAGGCTGTGACTGAAGTAACAAGTGAATAAAGTGCTATCTTTGCAGCTTTTAAGTGTCTATGAGAGGCATACAAAAAGAGAGAAAAGAGTTTGGCTAGTCCGAAAGGGAGTAGTCCTATCATATACATTTTTAGTACGCTGACTGTCTCAAGTGTCTCAACTTCTGTAAATTTACCTCTCTCAAAGAGTAACCACACGATGGGTTCAGCTAGTAAAATACCACCTATCATAGAAGCTCCAAGTAAAAAAGAGAGTAACCAAAAAGCTTGATTTAGGTTTGCATAGGCTTTATCTTCTTGGTTGTTTTTAAGTGCTTTTGAGACAGCAGGAAAGAGTACAGTAGCAGTTGCAATAGCGATAATAGCCAGAGGAAGTTGAAAAATACGGTTTGCATAGAAGAGGTAAGAGACTGAACCAGTCATAAGAAATGTAGCTAAAATAGTATCTATAAAAGCAGATATCTGAGGGGTGGAGTTTCCAAGGATACCTGGTAAAAAAAGTGATTGGAAATGTTTTTTCTCCTCTTTGACATCTTTGGTTTTTCTATACTTCCATCCACCTATAAGTATTTTATTTAAGTTGAATTTTTTGAGTGCTATAAGATGTGCTATAACTTGAAGAAGTCCACCTATGAGTACGGCAAAACTTAGTGCATAAGCTACAGCTTTTGGCTCCTCTTTCATGTAGATATATAGTGCGGCTATCATAGAGATGTTAAGAAGTGCTGTGGACATGGCAGTTGTTGCAAAATGGTTTTTATACTGTAAGAGTGTAGCAAAAAATGTAACAATGAAAATAAGATCTAAATACCAAAAATTGATAGCAGTCATAGGTGAAGTGTTGGCTATAGTTTGCTCATCCCACCCCCATGCTAGAAGTTTGGTAATAGGTTCAGGAAAAAAGGTAATGAGCAAAGATATAGCCATAAGAAAGAGGATAAATCTTAAAAAAATAGCCGTAGCAAAAACACCTTTATGCTTAGAAGCGATAAAAGAGGGCATAAAAGCTTGTGTAAATGCACCTTCTGCAAATATACGGCGAAAGAGATTGGGGAGTTTAAAGGCTATAAAGAACATGTCGCTCCATACAGAAGCTCCCAAAGCAGAAGCCATAAGTACATCACGTCCTAAACCTGTCACTCTTGAAAATAAAATACCGAAACTGTTGGTGAAAATAGATTTTAATCTCATGTTTTTCTCTATGTTAAATTGATAAGGTATTTTACCTCTTTATGATAAATAACCTCTTTAACGGTTTAACCAATAGATAAAACTAGGTATATTTTCAATACCAAAATAGAAATAGTTATTATCTATATCTTTTCCATCTCTATATACATAAGTAAGTCTAAAAATATCTACAATATCTATATAGGCATTGAGTCCAAATGCAGTATCTCTATTGTAAAATGAACCTTCTATGTTTCCAAAGAAACTTGCACCAGCTCCTACTTTCATAAAGCTATCGTACTCTGTATATGCATTAATATCCATTCGAACGATATCAGACTCTTTGTCACTTATTATATAAGAAGCTTTTGCTTCAAAACCATTGATAATATCCATATTGGTATAATAAAGAGCAGTATATCCAAAGCTTAGTCCACCATTTTTCATGTCAGTAGCTACTTCACTAGGTAGAAGTCTAAGAGCTGTGCGTAAATTTTCTTTTCCTTCATCCTGTGGGACATTTAGTGGTAAAAACTGAAATCCAAGCTTTTTCTTAATAAAACTACTACCTACCCATGCAGAGACATTAGCTAATTTTGCGATGGACTCATGGTCCTCATAAACAGTTGCTCTGTCATTTTCTAAGGTAGTGACTCTATTGACAATACCTCTTAATGGTCTTTTATACCAATTTTTAACATCTCTTTTTGCATAAGAGAGAAAAGAGTTTTTATACTTATCTAAGTATCTCATATCAAGTTTAGTAAGAAATGTTTGAAATTCACTATTATCATATCGTTTTGCATCGGAGAGATTTGTATTAAATGCATTATAAATAGCAGAGTATCTATTTGTAGTTTTCGGTTTAAACTGGTAAAACTCTGTTTTTAAAAAGAGATTATAGGCAGCTATAGCCTCTTTATGTTTGTCAATCCCTAGCCTTGTTTTAAGTTGATTCATAAGCTCTATTTGTGAAAGGTGAGCATATTGATCTTTAGTTTTAAAGGTTGCAGCTAGATGGTAGATGGCATCATAAACACCTACATAATAGTCATACATACGAAAATTTTTGTCTAAAAATGCAGCAAAATGTGATAAATATCCACCTGTGAGAGGATGAAAACGAGAGGAGAGTATTAATTTCTTACTTTCATCATTTCTAATATATTGATTTATTGCTTGATAGAGTTTCATAGATTGAAAAATCTCTAAACTACTAAGCAAGGGTATGGAATTTGTTGTAATAAATCCAACAGGTAACTCTTCCTCTTCATCTTCTTCCTCTTCTGTAGGTTCTTTTCTAATATTATTTGGGTCTATAAAAATAAAATGTGTAGCATTTTTGTCAAGTTCAATGGCAAGTTGAAGAGGAATATTGTCATATGCACCACCATCTATAAAGTAGTGAGATTTAATTTTACCTTTGTACTTATATTGTAATTTAACTTGTTGAAATGCTCCAGGAAAGGCAGCAGATGCAAAAAGAACATCAATAAGTTTATCTTTATCATTTTCTATATTTGGAATTGAGATATAAAAATCTGTACTTGGAGGCATGGCTCTATTTACAACCACAGCTTTTCCATTTTTCTCTTTTAATGTTAGTGGTATAGAGAAGTGTTGGTTTTTTATTTTGATACCCTGTATAGTTTCAATAATAGGTTTAGCTTTTGTTACTGAGACACCAATAGGAACTTCACAATTTTTTTTATAAATAGACTTTTCTAAATGTTTTTTTATTTTTTCAGCTTTATCTTCTAAACCTTTTCGAGTAAAAAGTGTACTTTTATTATCAGGATCTTTACCCTCTATCATAAGATCTTCTATACCTAGGTTTACCCATGTTTCATAAAAAAGATTGTTATCTACTTCATTTAACGGTGCAGACTCTTCTTGACACCAATACATAGCAGAGAGTAATGCATTGATAGAACCAGCTGATGCACCTGCAACAGAACGTAAATTAGGTTTTACAAGGTTCCCATTCTTTCTTACTTTTTTTAACATCTTAATCATTGCCCAGTTATAACCAGACTCATAAGCACCAAGACTTACCCCACCAGAGATAACCATAGATATATTGATAGGTTCACGCTCTTTAGCTTGAAGTGTAAGCAAAAAAAATGAAACGAGCAGGGTGAATCTTAAGAACGGTTTTAAATATTGCATGGAGATTCTTTTTTATTAAATAGATTAGGAGATCTAAAGAGTAAAATATTACTCTTTAGTAGTGAAATTAAGCTTTTTTGTTTTTAACAAATTTACCAATACGTCTAATACCTTCTCTTATGGTAGTCATATCTGTAGCAAATGAGAATCTAAAGTACCCCTCAGAGCCAAACCCAATTCCTGGAACAACGGCTACACCCGTCTCTTGAAGTAATTCTTTACAAAATGATATAGAGTCATCTGTAATATCTTTAATATTTACAAAAAGGTAAAATGCTCCTTGTGGCTTAAGTACAGAGAGACCATCTATCTCATTCATAAGCTCTGCTGCCTCTTTTGCACGTCCCTCAAATGCTCTTCTCATCATCTCTATCTCTTCATCAACTTCACCGTTTAGTGCAGGAATCGCAGCTTTTTGAGTAATTGAGTTTATATTTGAAGTACTTTGACTCTGAAGCTTATTCATCACAGATATTAACTCTTTGTTTGCTGATGCTAGATAACCAAATCTCCACCCCGTCATAGCTACAGATTTACTTAATCCATTAATAGTAACTGTTCTTTGAAACATGTCATCACTAATACTTGCTGTTGCTACAAACTCTACATCATAAACAAGTTTTTCATACATCTCGTCACTTGCAACAATAATATCTGTACCCTTAAGTACTTCAGCTAAACCTTCTAAATCAGCTTTACTATAGATAGAGCCTGTAGGGTTTGAAGGAGTAGTAAGAATAATCATTTTTGTTTTAGGTGTAATGGCTGCTTTAAGTTGTTCTGGTGTAATCTTAAAACCTTGGATTTCATTGGTCTCTATAATCACTGGTGTACCAGAAGCGTACTTAACAAGTTCAGGATAAGTTACCCAATATGGAGCAGGAATAATAACTTCATCACCAGGGTTAATGACTGCTTGAAAAAGGTTAAACAAAGAGTGCTTTGCACCATTACTAACGATAATATCTGATGCATCATAGTCAAGGTTATTATCTCTTTTTAGTTTACTAGCAACTGCTTCACGAACTTCTATAATACCAGATACAGCTGTGTATTGTGTAAAACCCTCTTCAATTGCTTTAATTGCTTCATCTTTTATGCGTCTAGGTGTACCAAAATCTGGTTCTCCTGCAGAGAATGAAAGTACATCTTTACCTGACTTTTTTAAATCTTGAGCTAACATAGTAATAGCAATAGTAAGTGATGGTGACAGTGTATGAATACGTTCTGATAACATGAGAAACCCTTAAATATAAATTCATTTATTATAACTAAAAGAGGTTGATAAGTAATTAATGGGTACTATAATTGATAAAATCATAGCTAATTATAGATGTAAGGTGCTACTATTTGTGCATTTTTAGTATCTTTTTTTAATATGCTATAATTTTGGGTTTATTTTAGGAGTTGTTATGATTTTAGAACTTATTGTTATTGGCATTTTTATCGGTACGATGTCAGGTTTTTTTGGTATAGGTGGAGGTATGATTCTTGTACCTATACTTTTAGTATTGGGATTTGATATTAAAGATGCCATTGGTATCTCTATTGTACAGATGGTTTTCTCTTCTATCTATGGTTCTTACCTCAATCATAAAAAAGGACAACTTGTCATAGGTGAGGGTATCTTTGTAGGACTTGGTGGATTTTTAGGTGGATATATCGGTGGATATGTTACATCGTATATCAGTAATGAAGTATTACAGTTTACCTTCTTTGGGCTTTTACTTTTTGCACTTTTTAGACTCTTTTTCTCTAAAAACCATGAAGATGATACAAATACCAAATCACTACATAAGGGTGTTCTTTTTATTATAGGTGTAGGTATAGGTATTTTTTCTATCACTTTAGGTATCGGTGGCTCTATTATCTTAACACCACTTTTAGTGGGTCTGTTACATTATCCATTGAAAAAAGCTGTGAGTGCAGGGTTATTTTTTGTGGTATTTTCTTCTATCTCTGGGATGATTAGTAGGCTAAGTATTGGGAGCATTGATTTTAGTAATGCTTTAATAGTAGCAAGTGCATCACTTATAGGAGTAACATTAGGTATTTGGTTAAAAGATCATGTTACTTCTAAAAATCATAAAACGGCACTTTTATTACTGTATCTATTTGCTTTAGGTATGTTAGTGAAGAAAATTTTATTTTAGGGTGTTAATATGCAGTTTCCACAAAGGTGTGGGAACTGCAGTGTGGAACGTGTAAGGTATGGATTATATTTTGCTTTTAACAAATGCTTCCATATCTTCAACTACTTCTTCAAGAGTTCTCTCTCCTGAAATAACAGTCAAAAGATTCTTTTCAGTATAGAATGCTTGAATCTCAGCCAATGGGTCTGTATAGATTTTCATTCTATCAAAAAACACTTCAATAGAGTCATCTGAACGCTCTTCACCTGGCTTAGCATCTGCTGCACGTCCAAGGATTCTATCTTTAGCAACTTGCTCACTTACTCTTACTTCAATCACTGATGCAAGTCTGATATTATCCTCTTTTTCTACGAGTTTATCAAAAGCAATCATCTGCTCTGTACTTCTTGGATACCCATCGATAAGTACATTAGCAACAGGGGCATTGTTGATAGCAGAAACAATAGTATTTACAATAATATTTAAAGGTACTAAAGCACCTTTTGCGATATAACTCTCTATTTCTAAACCAAGTTCAGAACCATTAGCTACCTCTTCTCTTAGCATATCACCTGTTGAATAGTGTACTATATTGTCATTTTTTTCAGCAATTATACTTGCATCTGTAGTTTTACCAGAACCTGGTGCTCCAATGATTAAAAATAGATTTTTCATTTCTTTCCTTTTTCAAATAATATAATATGTTATAAGCCGATATTAACGACTATTTTAAGGTTCAATAAAATTGAACCTATACTGTAACTTGTTGTCTAATTCTTAGACTAAGATCTCTAAGTTGCTCTTCATCTACTGGACTTGGAGCTTTTGTAAGAAGACATTGTGCTTTTTGTGTTTTAGGGAAAGCAATTACTTCTCTAATAGATGATGAACCTGTCATAAGCATAATGAGTCTATCTAGTCCTAAAGCAAATCCACCATGTGGTGGTGCACCAAATTTAAAGGCATCTAGTAAGAAACCAAATTTCTCTTCGGCTTCCTCTTCTGAAATACCCATCAATGTAAATATCTCTTTTTGAAGCTCTTCTTTATGGATACGAATAGATCCTCCACCAAGTTCTGTACCATTTAGTACTATATCATAAGCAACAGATTTAAGCTCTTCTATATCATCATAAACGATTTTACCATTCTCATCTGTTACAGGCATAGTAAAGGCATGGTGCATAGCTTTAGTTTTACCATCTTCTACTTCAAACATAGGGAAGTCCATTACCCATAAAAATTCAAACTTACTGTTATCAATAAGATTTAGTTTTTCATGCTCTGCTAAGAAGATTCTAAATCTTCCCATATAGTCAAGTACAAGTTTTTTAGCTCCTGCACCAAAGAATACAGCATCACCAACTTCAAGTTCACAACGCTCTGTAATAAGCTCAATGTCCTCTTCTGTAAAGAATTTAGTCAAAGGACCTTTAAGACCATCTTCTTTCATTTGAAAATAACCTAGACCAGATGCACCAAATTTACGTACATACTCTTCAAACTTTTTCATCTCTCTTTTAGAGAAAATCTCATCACCTTTAGGTACTTTAAGTGCTTTAATACGGTTAGCTTTAGGGTCTTTTGCAATACCTGAGAAAATCTCATTATCACAACGCTCAAAAATATCGATAACATCAACCATTTTAAGATCATAACGCATATCAGGTTTATCTGAACCATAGTTTTCCATAGCATCTTGATATGTCATACGGTTAAACTTTGTAGGGATGTCAAATTTACATCTTTTGAAAATATCGTGAATAAGTTTCTCTGCTACTTCAATAACATCTTCTTGATCACAAAAACTCATTTCAACATCTATTTGTGTAAATTCAGGTTGTCTGTCCGCTCTAAGATCTTCATCTCTAAAACATTTTGCAATTTGAAAATATCTATCAAAACCACCAACCATTAAAAGTTGTTTAAAAAGTTGTGGAGACTGTGGAAGTGCATAAAACTCACCACCATGTACACGTGATGGTACAAGATAATCTCTCGCTCCTTCAGGTGTAGACTTAGTAATAATAGGTGTTTCTACTTCTAAAAATCCTAACTCATCTAAAGAATTACGTGTTGCAATAGTAGCATTTGAACGAAGTTTAAAGATGTCATAGGCTTTTTGTGTACGTAACTCTAAGTAACGGTACTTAAGCTTAATCTCTTCATTCACTTTATCATCATTAAGCTCAAACGGCATAGGTTTAGAACGGTTTTCTATAACAAGTTTTTCAACAACCATTTCTACTTTACCAGTTTTAAGTTTAGGGTTTTCAAGACCCTCTCCTCTAGCTCTCATTTTACCTGTTGCTACAAGAACAAATTGGTCTCTTATCTCTTCAGCAATTTTATGTACTTCAACATTATCTGCTGGGTCACATACTAGTTGAATTACTTGGTCTTTGTCTCTAAGGTCTATAAATATAAGCCCACCATGATCTCTACGGCTAGAAACCCAACCTGCAACCGTGACTTCTTGTCCTATATGTTCTTCATTTACTTCTGCACAATAATGTGTTCTCATTGAGTATCCTAATCTTGTATATAATGACGCGATTATAGCTAAAAATTGATAAGGGTTAAATTTGAATCCTAAAGTTAATAAACTAAGTAGTAAGATATGCTCTATATAAAGGAGTACTATTGAACTGTCATATTTGTGATAAAGCTACAGAGTTATTTAAAGATGAAAAAACAGATATTAGTTATTATTTTTGTAAAAAGTGTGAGTATATTTGTAAATCTCCTCTATGTTATCAAGATTTTGATACGCAAAAAAAGCGTTATAATCTTCATGAAAATAATGAAGAAGATAAGGGGTATCAAGCCTATTTTTACCGTTTTTTAGATTTTGTACTTCCTTTAGTTAAAAAACCTAATGTCGCATTAGATTTTGGTTGTGGGCGAAGCTCTTTGCTCTCATCATTACTTAAAAAAGAGGGCATAGCGTGTGATTATTATGACCCTATCTACCATCCAGATACTTTAGATAAAGATAAAAAATATGAGCTGATAGTCTCTACAGAAGTTTTTGAACATCTGCATCAGCCAAGAGTTGTTTTTGAAAAGTTAGTAGATACATTAGAAGAGGGTGGGTACTTAGCTCTACAGACGCAGTTTCATCCCAATGATATAGATGGTTTTAAAAAGTGGTATTATCACCAAGACCCTACACACATTGTTTTCTTTACAGCTAAAACTTTTAAAGTCTTAGCACAAATGAATAGATGTACATTTATAAAAGATAATGGAAAAAATATGGTGGTTTTAAAGAAAGGGTAGAGTCTAAAATAGACTATACTCTTCTTTTATCGTGTTGAGGGTACTTTTATCTGCATTGTAGATAAAAGCATAGTTAAAGAGGGTGTTTTTAAGTATTTCTCGTACCTCTTCTTCACTTTCAAACCAATGTGGACGGTCAATGCCTGGTACTTTTGTTTTAGGTGGAGTAAGAACAATACCTTTTACCCACATATTACTACGTTTAATGTACTCTCTTGCTTCAACGATGTCTTTAATATTATCTGTGAAAATTGCAACTTTATCACTATCACTAGGTTTTGTTGTTTTAAGTTCTCCATCTATAAAGACAGGGATAAAATGTTTTGTGTATTTAATACGATCTACAGAGAAAGGTAAATCTTCTGTTTTACAAAACTGCACTACACGTAAAAGATACTCTAAATGAAAAGGTATCAACTCTTTTTCCTGATAGACATAACCATCTACTTTAAAGGTAGATTTAAAAAGAGTATCTGAAATAGGATACCCTTCTACTTCTCTCTCTATCTTCTTTATATCGGGTTTAATCATTTGTAAAAGATCTTTATCTGAACCTACAAAAAGACCATTATCAGAGTTAAGTATTTGCTCAAATGCTTTACGCCAATCATCTGATATGAAAGCAACGTTACCTTTATGCAAGAGTATCATTTTAAGAAATGTAAGCTCATGCTCTGAGAGTAAATAGAAATTTGCCTCTTTTTTAATAATAACATAACGGACAAGTTTAAAAGCAGCTAACTGAATGTTTGAAACTTTTATCCATGCTATCTCTTTATCTTTTCTTATAATGCTATCATCGTCATAAATAATAGCATACGCACCATTTTCTATGGCTTGCTCTATCTCTTCTTGATTTGAAGAGAAAAAGAGGTCGCCATGTTCTACTTTAGAGTAGTAAACAGTAGCTGACTCTATAGCTTTTACTTTTGGTGTGTTACTAAGTGTACCTTCTGTGAGGTTTAAAATATCTTCAATTCTCATACTATATCCTTTAACCTATAGGTGTTCCAGCCGTTTTTGGCTTCTCAGGGCGAATCATACAAAGACCATCTTTATCTTTTGCTGCAAGTAGCATACCTTCACTCTTTAAACCCATAAGTTTAGCAGGTTTGAGGTTTGCTACCACACATACTTGACTGTTTAACATATCATCTGTTGAATACCACTCTTTAATTCCTGCGACAACTTGTCTAGGTTCATCTTCACCTACATCTACTTGAAGTAGAAGAAGTTTTTTACTTTTTGGTACCTCTTCAGCTTTTACAACCGTACCAACTTTTAGAGAAGTTTGAAAGAATTGATCTATCCCTATAAGTGCTACTCCTTCTGTTACTTTTTCCTCTTTTTTAACTTTATCTTTAACTTTAACTTTAGGCTTTTTCTCTATAGGCTCTGCTTGTTCAAGTAGTGGCTCTTCTATACGAGGGAAAAGTGGGTCTATTTTCTCTAATACAAAGATGTCAAGAAGTTGAGTATCTTTTACCATAGCGTTCCAACTTTTGTTATCTATACTAAAGTGTAAGGCATTTGAAATTTTTGTACAAACTTCAGGCATTACAGGGTAAAGCATGATAGATACTTTAGAGAGTATTGCAGCGATGAGACCGTTAAGTGCCATTGCCTCTTCCTTTTTCCCCTCTTTCATAAGTGTCCATGGTTGATACATATCTATGGCTTTGTTGGCTACAGTGAGTGGTCTCCAAAGCTCTTCAAGGTAACGGTGTATCTGCATATCAAAAAGTAAAGGCTCTAATTTTTCAAGTGAAGCATGTACATCATCTAACTCTGATTGATAGTATTTCTCTACATTTGTAGAATCAACACTACCAGCAAAGTATTTACCACTCATCCCTATAAGACGGTTGAGTAGGTTACCCAAATCATTACCTAAATCAGAGTTAATACGGTCAATCAGTGCTTTTTGGCTAAAGTCACCATCTCCACCAAAAGGTACTTCTCTAAGCATAAAGTAACGGAAGTTGTCTAAGCCATATGCATCTGCCACGGCTCTAGGGTCAACAACATTACCTTTAGATTTTGACATTTTTTCACCATCACGAGTCCACCATCCATGAGCTGCAATATGCTTAGGAAGTGGTAAATCAAGACTCATAAGAAATGCTGGCCAGTAGATAGCATGAAAACGTAAGATGTCTTTACCGATAAGGTGTACACGTGCAGGCCACTGTTCCATATTTGCATCATCTTTACCGTAACCTAATGCAGTTAGATAGTTCATAAGTGCATCTAGCCACACATACATAACATGTTTAGGGTCATTGAAGTTTTCTGGAAGTTTTACACCCCAGTCAAAACTTGTTCTTGTGATAGATAGATCAGTTAATCCTCCCTCAACAAAACGAATGACTTCATTTCTTTTACTTTTTGGCAAGATAAATTCTGGATGCTCTTCATAATATTTAAGCAGTTTATCTTGATAGTTAGAGAGTCTAAAGAAATAACTCTCTTCTTCTACTACAGTTGTACTTTTCCCACACTCTGGACAAAATTCACCATCTACAAGTTGAAGAAGTGGAAAAAAAGTTTCACATGAAATACAGTAGTGACCTTTATAAGTATCTTTATAAATGTCACCTTTTTCATGCATAGCAGAAAATGCTTTTTGTACCCCAACCATATGGTCAGCATCTGTAGTTCTAATAAATTTATCGTAAGAGATGTCAAAATCATCCCAAAGATTTTTAAAGGTAGCAGAAATTTCATCTGCATACTCTTTAGTTGTTTTTCCTCTTGACTTTGCAGCTTCCTCTATCTTCTGTCCGTGTTCATCGGTACCTGTGAGAAAGAAAGTATCTAATCCAGACATACGAGAATAACGAGCAAGTGTATCTGCGATAATAGTGGTATATGCATGACCGATATGTGCAATATCGTTTACATAATAAATAGGTGTAGTAATATAGGCTTTTTTGTTACAAGACATAGTTGAAGTTCCTTAAACAGATGAGTTTCTGGTTTTACATAAGAGTGTAAAATGATAAAGAAGATTCTATCTAAAAAGTGCTGTATTATGGATAATTAGTTAGACTCTAAAGACTATATGTTATAATATCTTTAACTTATATACTATTAAAGGGAGGAGTAAACAATTATGGAAGTAGAAAAATCACCAAAAGATAATATTTCTAAAAAAGAGAAGTATAGTAATGAAGAGAAACAGTTTATTCTTCAAAAACTTAATAAAGAGAGACTGAAGCATCAGCAAGAAAAAGAAAAATTACATATTGCAAATATCTCTAAAAATGAGACCTACAGTAATGAAGAGAAGCAGTTTATTTTAGATAGACTCAATAATGAGAGATTAAAACAGCAAATTAAAGATAAGGAAAAAACCTCCTCTTACTCTATGGAAGAGAAAGAGAGTATTTTAGAAAAGCTCAATGCTCAAAGATTAGAAAAACAAAAAATTAAAGAGATGAAACACAAACGTTTATATGCTAAGCGAAAATACACCTTTATCAATACGGAGTATTATAAAATATTGGGTATGAGAAGAGCTTACTTTATTGAAGTGGATTTTTGTAAAGCATACTCTGGTAGAACTATGATTGCTACTATCTATTATCAGTACTTTTCAGAATTAAAAAAGAAAGATGTTCTTATTCGTACAGATATAGACTCAGAAAGCTTGTTTATCTCATTTGATGCTATCCGTCTCTACTTTAAACCGTATTCGTTAGAACATGAGTAGCAAAGAGAGTTCTTACTATGTCTATATTGTTGAATGTATAGATAAAACATTCTATACGGGTATTGCAAAAGAGTTAGAGAGTCGTATAGCAGAACATAATGGTTCATCTAAAGGTGCAAAATACACAAGAGGAAGAAGACCTGTTCATCTAGTACTTAGTGAGATATACCCAGATAGAAGCTCAGCTTCGAAACGTGAATATACAATAAAAAAGATGAGTAGAAGAGAGAAAATAGCATTAATAAGTGGTTAAAATGTGTTTTATAAAGTTTTAACCTCTGTATATTATGCTAACCTAACAACAATAAAATAGACGGAGATTTCAGCTTTTGCAAAAACTAAAACAGATTAAAACAGCAGGGTTTATACTTAAGCCTGAATCAGAAGATATACGCCCTTTATATGAGAAGATAAAATCGCAATTTGAAACAAGAGGTATATCGGTTTTACTCTCTGAAAAATCAGCAAAAATGATAGGTTTAAAAGGAGTCTCTTTTAAAACCTTATGTGAAGAGTCAGATTTTTTAGTCTCTCTTGGTGGAGATGGAACACTTCTCTCTTTGGTACGTAGAAGTTATGGATACCATAAACCAGTAGTAGGTATAAATGCAGGAAATTTAGGTTTTCTAGCAGATATTACTATAGATGCTGTAGAGAACTTTTTAGAACAGCTCTTTGTAGGTGAATACCGTATAGATAATCGTATGATGATAGAGGGTTGTATCTTGACAAAAGAGGGAAAAAAACAGCCATTTTTTGCATTAAATGATGTGGTTATCACTAGAGAAGCTATCTCTAAAATGGTAAAGATTAATGCCTCTATAGATAGTGAATGGTTCAATACTTATAAAGGAGATGGGTTGATTATCTCTACACCTACAGGTTCTACAGCCTACAATTTAGCAGCAGGCGGACCAGTAATGTACCCTTTAACTCAAGCGTTTATTATGACAGCAGTCTCTGCACACTCTTTAACTAACCAAAGACCTTTGGTTGTACCTGCAGACTTTACTATTGAGCTTAGTTCTCCAAGTGAAAAAGTTATCGCTGTTATAGATGGACAAGACCATTATGAGATGTCACCTGGTGATGTTTTGAGTATTCAAGGGGCTAAGATAGGAGCAAAACTTCTACATAGAAAAGAGCAAAATTATTTTTCAGTATTGAGAGAAAAACTCTCTTGGGGAGATACTCATTGATAGAGAGATTATATCTGCGTGATTTGGTTATATTTGATGAAGTGGAACTTGAGTTTAATAAAGGGCTTGTAGTCTTAACGGGACCTAGTGGGGCTGGAAAGTCTGTACTAATGTCTGCAATACTTTCAAGTTTTGGTCATGTCACTCAAGGTGCAGCAGCACTGTGTGAGTTAAATTTATTGAAACCAACGACACTAGAGAGTGAAGCATATAGCTTTAAAGATGAATTAACGATAAAAACACTTAAAAAAGAGAAACTTCGTTATTTTGTAGATGGTCAAAATATTTCTAAAAAAGCTTTAGCTGAACTTTTTTCTCCTTATGTAAAATACCTCTCTGTGCGTGATAAAGGGGGCTTTACTTCTTCTTCACTTTTAGTGATGATAGATAATAGTCTTATTCAAAAAGACAAAAGTTTTAAGAAACTACTAAAAGAGTATAAAAAAAGATACATACACTACAAGTCAAAAATTGCACAACTTGAAAAGCTAAAAGATGATGAAAAAAAGCTTGCACAACATATAGAGTTTGCTAAGTACGAGATAGATAAAATAGAACGTATCAATCCTAAAGTCAATGAAGAAGTGGAGCTAATGAGAGTAAAACAGCAACTCTCTCGCATAGATAAGATTAGAGATGCTATGGGTGTTGCAACAGAGATATTTAGTTATGAGAGATCAGTAGAAGAGGTTTATCGTCTTTTAGATAAAGAGAGTGCCACTTTTACAGAGATGATGAACCAGCTCAGAGCAGACTTTGAAGAGACAAGCATACTTGCAGATGAACTCGAAGAGATAAATGTTGAAGAGGTTTTAGATAGGTTGAGTGACCTTACTACACTTAAAAATCAATATGGTTCATTAGAAGAAGCGATAGCATACAAAGAGGCTAAAAAAATAGAACTCTTAGGTTTTGAGAATATAGAAGAAGATAAAAGTATGTTAGAATCATTTATAGATTTGGAGTTTACGGAGCTTACCGTTCTCTCTAGTAGATTATCTAAAGTAAGAAAAAAAGAGGCGTTAGTTTTAGAAAAAGCGTTAGAAGAGTATTTGGAGATGTTAAAACTTCCTGTTTTAGAGTTTGTGTTTTCACATGCTTCATTAGATGACAATGGTTTAGATAACATTAGCATACTTCTAGGTGATTCTGCTATGTCAACGCTTAGTGGTGGAGAGTTTAATAGAGTACGTTTAGCACTCATGACTACAACACTTAAAGAAAATAGTAAAAGTCAAGGGGTACTTATTTTAGATGAGATAGATGCAAATGTAAGTGGTGATGAATCTATTGCTATTGCAAAGATGATAGCAAAACTCTCTAGTGTGTATCAGATTTTTTCTATCTCTCATCAACCACATCTTTCTGCATTAGCCAATCAGCATATATTGGTTACAAAAGAGGGTAAATCAAGTAGGGTAGAAGTTTTAACAAATGAGGGTAGAGTACATGAGATAGCACGGATTATAGGTGGGGAAAACCCCACTTTGCAAGCTGTTGAGTTTGCAAAGAAGCTAAGAAGCTAAGTGTACTGTTTTACCAATTGTGCATGGTAATGCTTTAAGTACTTAAGATAAGTTAAAATAACCTCTTTTTCAGTTCCATTTTTTAAATAGGTATTAAACTCAGAGAGTAAGTCAGCAACACCTCCTGTACCTACTGTAGTAGATGAACCTTTTATCGCATGGGTTAAAGACTCTAGTTGAACAAAGTCTGAATTAGCTAATGCTTTTTCAATAAGTGGAATTTGTGATGCGATTTGAGGGATAAGTTCTTGAACAAATTCAGACACTTCCTCTTTCTCAAGCCCCATATCAAATAGTCGTGAGTGGTCAAATGGAGAAAAGTTACATTGCGGTAAGGCGATTTGAGGTGCCTTCTTAACGCTTTGTTTAGGAACTTCTCTTTGTACCTCTTCTCTAGCAGGCTTTTTCACGCTTGCGGCATTATTTGTTGGACGTTTTTTTACTTCTGTGTTGCTTTTATTTTTATTGAGAAATAAAAATAAGGCTACTAGGATAACTACACCAGCACCTATAATAATATAAACATTCATAGACATTAACTCCTTGTAATTGTTCTATAATAGATAAACTATAGCTTATTACGTATAAGAGATAGGTACATGAGATATAATAAAAGTGTAAATTTTGCTATAATGCATAAAAATATTTCAAAAATAGGCTAAAAATGATAATAGATACACATTGTCACTTAGATGATGAACGTTATAACGATGACTTAGATGAAGTACTGAAGCATGCAAAAGAGAGTGGAGTTGAGCAGTTTATTATCCCTGGTGCTGACCCTGAGAGTTTGGAGAGAGCTGTTGAGATAGCCCAAAAGTATGAGTGTGTCTATTTTGCTGTAGGTGTCCATCCTTATGATGCTAAAAATTATAATAAAAGTTATCTTGAAAAATTTGTAAATCACCCTAAATGTATAGCTATAGGTGAGTGTGGGTTAGATTACTTTAGGTTACCTAAAGACGAATCAGAGATATTTGCTGAAAAAAAACGTCAAAAAGAGGTCTTTATAGACCAAATACTCTGGGCAAAAGCATTAAAAAAACCACTTATCGTACATATAAGAGAGTCAAGTGCAGACTCCTTAGCACTACTTGAAGAGTATGCAGGTGCAGAGGGAGGGGTTTTACACTGTTATAATGCAGATGAGTCACTACTAAAACTTGCAGATAAAAATTTCTATTATGGTATAGGGGGAGTGATTACTTTTAAAAATGCAAAGAAGTTGATTAATGTTTACCCTAAAATACCAAAAGAAAAACTACTTGTTGAGACAGATGCTCCATATTTGACTCCTCATCCTCATAGAGGAGAGAGAAATGAACCCTCTTTTACAACATTTGTAATAGATAAAATGTGTGAATTAAGTAGTATATCAAGTAAAGAAATGGCAGAACTTACAACTAAAAATAGTAAAAAACTTTTTGCTATTTAAAAGTTGTTAACATAATGAAAAGCATAAAAAATATCGTATGGTTTACCCTTTTACTGATGAACTATGCATTTTCACTCTCACTTACAGAAAAATACCCTAGCTATGCGTATGTGTTTTCAGAGTTTGATGTAGATGAATCATATATCTATGATGCAAGTTTTGAAAGCTTTGTACTTCACAACGAAAAAAGAATGAAACGCTTTTATAAAAACTCCATAAAAAGAGGTGAACTCTATATGCCTATGATGAGAGGTAGCCTCATGGATAGTGGTCTCTCAGATCTTTTTCTTTACTTGTCTATGGTTGAGTCTGGTTTTTCACCTGCTATTGTCTCTCCTAAAAAGGCAGTTGGGTTATGGCAGTTTATGCCTAAAACTGCAAAACATTACAACCTTTCAGTCTGTAACAGTTTTGATGAACGCTGTGACCCTTGGAGTTCTACTAGTGCAGCGATACGCTATCTTGCTAAACTACATCATCAGTTTGGTAAATGGTACTTGGCTGCTATGGCATATAACTGTGGTGAAGGACGTTTATCAAAAGCCATTAAAAAAGCGGGTAGCTCTGAGTTGTATATACTTTTAGATAACCAATCAAAGTATTTACCTTTGGAGACACGAGAGTATATTAAAAAAATTCTTCTAGTAGCGATGATAGGTGAGAGTACGATGTTAGACTTCTCTACAAACACTTATACTTCTAAAAATAGTATGATGCAAGTAGAAGTCAAAGAGGGTACAAAACTAGCAGATTTAGCTAAAATGATGGAGATGAAACCCTCTGTACTTCTGGCTATGAATAGACAGTATAAAAAAGGGTATGTATCTAAGAAAAAGGGCTTATATAAAATTTTTATACCTGAAGAGAAGATGATGCTTTTTTATCTGAAGTATGAGATAATAGAAGAGATAGAGAAGGCAAAGCCGATAAAACCTTATCTACTCTCTTACATTGTATCTTTAGGTGATACACTTGAATCTATTGCAAAGAAGTATAAAAGTACAGTTTATGAGATTAAAATTGCTAACCAAATTAAAGATGAATTTTTAACCGTAGATACACTTTTGATTATTCCTGTAAATGAAGAGATATTTGAAAAGGCTTTAGAAGAGTAATAATCAAGCAACAATGAAGTCAAATAACGTGATAATTTTATTTAAATTTATTATACAGTATGGAGTATACTATGAGAAGTGCGTTAAATCTATTTTTAGTTATGTTTATTCTCTTATTTATGCTTAGCATGACTGGGTGTTCACAAAGATATAGAGGGGTAATAAAAGCAACAAAATACACAAGTGCTGCAAGACATAGAGCTACTATGAAACCTTATAAAATACGTGGGAAAAGATATTATCCTAGATCTGCAAGAGTAGGAAAAGTTGTACGAGGTATCTCTAGTTGGTATGGTCCAAATTTCCATGGAAAGTACACCAGTAATGGGGAACGCTACAATATGTATAAAAGAACTGCTGCACATAAAACATGGCCTATGGATACGATGGTAAAAGTTACAAATTTAGAAAATGGGAAAAGTACTATTGTTCGTATTAATGATAGAGGTCCTTTTGTTAGAGGACGTATTATTGACTGTAGTTATATAGCAGGTAAAGAGCTAGGACTTGATAAGATGGGTATTGCTAAAGTTTCCATAAAAGCTTTAGGTTTTGCAGGTGAAGTGCCTTCTTTACAATACCGTGAAGAGGCAAGACGAAGCTATACCGATACACCCTATTAATAGATAAAAACTAAGGAGATAAAATGATAGAAATGAAAAGAGAGACTAAAGAGACTCAAATCTCTGTAAAACTTAACCTTTATGGAAAAGGAAAATCTAATATCAATACAGGTGTAGGATTTTTCGACCATATGTTAGAGTCATTTACTAAGCATGCCCATATAGATATGGATGTTCACTGTGTAGGAGATACTCATATAGATGACCACCATACCGTTGAAGATGTTGGGATTGTTATTGCTCAAGCATTAAGAAGTGCTATCTATCCAGTACAGAGTATAGAGCGTTTTGGAAATGCTACAGTAGTGATGGATGAAGCGAGTATAAGTTGTGATATTGACTTGTCAAACCGTGCTTTTCTCTTTTATGAACTTCCTTTAGAGGGAAAAGTAGGTAATTTTGATGTTGAGTTAGTAGAGGAGTTCTTTAGAGCATTCACTTTCAACTTACCATTGACACTACATCTCACTTGCAATAGAGGAAAAAATAAACATCACATCATTGAAGGTGCATTTAAAGCTTTAGCTGTAGCACTTCGTAGAGCTGTTACACTCAATGAAAATGCAGGTATCCCAAGTACTAAGGGTGTACTTTAAAGAGAAGTATTTAAGACTATGAGATTACAATTAGAATTTTTTATTATTATCGGTATATTGCTAATTTTAGGTTTAGTATCAATGGTTAATTTAACGCAACAGAAATATAATGATACGTTATTTACTAAAGAGTTAGAATTTACAGATACTACACTCACAGAGGTAAATAAACAGAGTATGCAAGGAAGAGCATTTACTACTTATGGTGTACGTGATAGTGACGTGTTAACACTTCATCAGATTCAGTACTATACAAAAGAGATAGAGTCTCTATGTGCAAATAGAGGGGTTTTTATAGATAATAAACTCTACCTTACAGGTAATGTTGTGTTTAATAACCAAGAGGGTTTCTCATACAGTTCTGAAAATGCTATCTATGATAAAAAAACTAAAATTTTAGATATTACTTCACCTTTTGTAGGAAAAATGCTTCAAAATAGTGTGACGGGTGATACTCTGCGTTATGATGTTGTAAAGCAAGAGGTGTTAGGTAATCAGATTGAATCTGTGGTTTATACTGCTGAAAAGTAATATGATGATATAATAACTACTATTTTTAAAAAAGGTTTATCTTGCAATTTCTAAGAATTATATTTATAATGAGTTTTTCTCTTTTATTGTTTGCTGAAAAAGTAGAGATATCTTCTGACTCTATGGAAGCTAAAAATCTTAAAAAAGAGATACACTTTCTAGGAAATGTAAAGATTAGTCAACTTAAAAATTACCTCTCTGGTGATAAAGTAATTGTCTATTTTAATGATAATAATAAAACAAAAATGTATGAAGCTATAGGTAATGTAAACTTTGAATTTATAAAAGATAAGAGCCACTATAAAGGCTCTGCAAAGAGAGTAATTTACTACCCTTTAAAATCGGTATATATTTTAAAAGAAAAAGCACTAATAGATGATTTAATCAATAAAAGACATATAAATGGTAATGAAATTATGCTAAATATGTTAACAGGTAAAATAAATATTAAGGGTAGTAAGAAGAAACCCGTAAAATTTATTTTTGATATGGAGAATAAAAAATGAGTACACCACGTATAGTAGAAGCAAAATTTATTAAATCTGCACAGAGTATTGCAGATTCATTACCAGAAGATATGAGTGAAGTAGTCTTTCTAGGTCGTTCTAATGTAGGAAAAAGTTCAACACTTAACTCTCTTACCCAAAGAAAAAGCTTAGCAAAGAGTTCAGCAACCCCAGGAAAAACACAACTTATAAACTTTTTTGAAACACGTTATCTTTACAATGAAGAGAGTTACCCTGTACGTTTTGTTGACCTTCCTGGTTTTGGGTATGCAAAAGTCTCTAAGACACTTAAGCAAGTATGGCAGACAAACTTAGTAGAGTTTATCAAGCATCGTGTCTCTATCCGTATATTTATACACTTACGTGATGCTCGTCATCCTCATGCTAAAATAGATGATGATGTAGTAAACTATATAAATGAGTTTATACGTCCAGATCAAAGATATCTTACTGTCTTTACAAAGATAGACAAACTTAATCAAAAAGAGCGTAATAAGTTAAAAAGAGAGTTCCCTGGGTCTATAACTGTTTCAAATCTTAAAAAAAATGGGCATGATAGAGTACATCATGAAATTCTTCAAACCATATTTGATATTGAAAATAATTTTGAAAAAGAGAAAGAGACAGAAGTTTAATGAAGTTAGTTAAAGCACAGTTAAGTGATATTCCTGCAATGCAGGCTTTAGTAGTATCAGAGGTTAAAGAGGGTGTTATCCTCAACAGAACTGAAGATGAAGTTGCAACTAATATACGCTCTTATGTATTGGCTAAAGTAGATAATACTATCGTAGGATATGCAGCACTTCATGTACACTCAAAAAGATTAGCAGAGATAAGAAGTCTTATTGTAAATAGTGAGTACAGAGGTCAAAATATAGGTCAAGAGATTGTTAATTATACACTTGATGAAGCTAAAGAATTAGGTGTTGAAGAGGATGTTCTTGTTTTAACTTATCTCCCTGCTTTTTTTGAAAAGCTAGGTTTTAAAGAGATACATAAAGAGGTTATACCTGAACACAAAATTTGGGCAGATTGTATTAAGTGTATACATTTTCCTGTATGTAACGAAATAGCTTTAGTCTATAAGCTCTCCTAAGGATTCGTATCGTATGTATGAGTTAAAAAAGATTGTATCTTTCTTCTTTACTTGGTCAATGATAATTTCATTTATACTTTTTTATCCTATGCTTATCTCTATATATGTCTTTTTCCCTCTTCTTATTGGTATTATGGGTTACTTGTTAATAGAGGGTATTGAAAAAGGAAAAGTTCATTATATTGCTCTTGCTGTTATCTATTTTATTAACTTAGAAGTCAATCTGTCTTTGCCATTTTTTCTTATTTTTATTGTGGTACTTATGATTTATCTTTTTATCTACCCTTCGCTTGGCTACTTTAATGAGTGCAAAATCTGTAAACCTATTTTAACTGTGATGTTTATTGATATTGTCTATTTACTTTTTATTCTCTCGTATGATTTTTTATTTCAAACAACAACGGTAATTTTAGATAGTATATTAATTTATAGTATTATTGTTGACTTTTTAGTGGTAATTGTATTATGAAATATAAAATTGTTATTATAATTTTTCTACTTATTTGGGCAGGTATGATGGCTAGACTTTACCATGTAAGCATTAAGTCTAATTTTTACTATGAAGGTTTAGCGAAAGACAATATAGAAAGAAAACGCTTCATAAAACCTGTAAGAGGGGAGATAGTAGATACAAATGGCAATCTGTTGGCGATGAACCAAATAGGTTTTTCTATCTCTATTATGCCTCATTTGAAGTTAAAGAAGAAAAGCCATAAAGCAAATAAATTAGAAAACATTGTAGATAAACTAATAGAAACTTTTCCAGATCTTAATAAAACTGTAATGTTGAAAGTTTATAATAAACATGATTCATATTATAATCATGAGTATATTAAAGTGGTAAACTTTATACATTACCCAGATATGATGGGTGCGTATCCAAAGTTAAGTCTTTATGATGAGATAAAAATAGAAGCAGAGACAAAACGTTATTACCCTTATGGTAAATATGGTGCTCATATTGTTGGTTATACAGGAAGATCCAACAAAAAAGAGAATAATAAAGATAGAGTGGTTAAAGAGATAGGAAAAATAGGAAAAAGTGGTTTAGAAAAATACTATAATTATGTACTTCAAGGTAAGTTAGGTTATGAGATAAGTAAAGTAACAGCAACAAATAAAGTAGTAGATATCTTAGAAAAAGAACAGCCTAAAGATAATAAAAATTTAAAGATAAATATTGATATTAATCTACAACAGATGATTTATAAGCGTTTTGGAAATAATACTGGTGTTGCTATTGTTATGAAAACTAATGGGGAAATTTTAGCAGCAGTAAGTTATCCATCATATGACCCTAATCTTTTTGTTGGAGGTATTAGCTCTAAAAATTGGAAAGCACTTCAAAGTGATTTAGCACACCCTTTTACTAATAAATTTATTCATGGAACATATCCACCTGGTTCAACGATTAAAATGGGAATGGCACTGGCTTTTGAAAATGAACAACACAATATTTTAGGTACATCAGAGTATTGTAATGGTCATATAACTCTTGGAAAAAGCAAACATAAATTTAGATGTTGGGCTCGATGGGGACATGGAAAAGTTGATTTACGTCGTGCTATTAGAGAGAGTTGTGATGTCTATTTTTATAATAAGAGTTTAAAAATAGGCATAGACGCTATGGCAAGACAGTTACGCTCTTTTGGACTAGGTGTTAAAACAGGTGTCGATCTCCCACGTGAGTATCATGGCGTCATACCTGACAAACAGTGGAAGAAAAAACGTTTTAATCAACCATGGTATATGGGTGAAACAGTTATCGCTTCCATAGGGCAGGGGTATGACCTTGTAACACCACTACAAATTACACGTTATACAGCACTTATTGCCACTTCTAATCTTGTAACACCTAGTATTGTTAAAACAATAGATAAAACACCTAAAAAAGAGATAATAGTTCCTATGAAATTTGACCCATATTATTTATCTGAAATTAGAAAAGGTATGTATGATGTCTGTAATCTAAAATCTGGTACAGCCTTTAAAACAATGAGTAATTTATCTATTAAGGTTGCAGGTAAAACAGGTACATCACAAGTTGTTTCTATCCCTCAGTCAACAAAAACACGTCTTAAAGAAGATGAGTTAAAGTATTATCGTAGGTCACACGCATGGATAACCACCTACGCACCCTACAAAAACCCTCAATATATCGTAACTGTTCTTGTTGAGCATGGAGGACACGGAGGAAGTACATCAGGACCTATAGCAGCAGATATTTATAAATGGTTGTATAAGAATGATTATTTTAAGGAGAAGGTTGAAGAAGAGAGTAAAGAGAAAGTTAATATAACTCACTAGATTTATATATAAAGAAGAAGGAAAAAATTTTGACACTACTAAGCATTGTTGGAGAAGATATTTCTCGTATTATCCCCGTATTATACGCATATAAAGACAAAATAAAACAACACGTACTACTTTGTGATGATGATCCATCTAACTATGATAGAGCTAAAATACTTCAAAAAGGGATGCATACATTTTCAGATAAAAATAGCCTTGATTGGTATATAAAAATTATTACAACAAATGAAGATAGTGCTTTAGATATAAATACCGTAGCAAAAAAACAGTTTAACAACGAAAGTGAACTTTGGCTAAATGCTACAGATGGCTACCCTGCTATGACCATAATCTTGACAAGACTCATACACAATGAAGGTGGAAAAGTACTTAGTTATGACCACTTTGACAATGATCTGCACATAATTGAACCAAATGGTAGTATGAATACTTCAAAGCTAGATAGCCACATAGATATTGACAGTTATTTGACACTACTTGATTATAATATAGTTTCAAAACAGACGAAAACACAACTTCAATCAAGAAAAAAACATATTTTTTCACTGTATAAAAATGAGTCATTATTTAAAAAAGTAAGAAAAACTATTATTGATAAGCATTTTGGTTATAAAAATAATTTTAATTTATCTATGGTAGAGGATATGTTGCAAATCCTATATAAACTAAAGATTTTAGATAAAAATTATAAACTTATCCCTTCTCAACAAAAAGTACTTCAAGGTGATCTTTTTGAAGAGTATATTTTTTGGCTTTGTGAAGAGTTAAATCCAGATGATATACTTATGGGTGTAAAGATAGATTTTGACGATAAAAATATAGAACCTAAAGATCAGTATAGAGTTATGAATGAATTTGATATTCTTCTCATACACAATAATCGTATTTTTACAGTAGAGTGTAAGTTTTCTCAAAATTTAGAGGGATTGGAGATGATATATAAATACGATGCTATCATAGACTATTTTGGAAAATCCTCAAAAGCTATAATTGCTAATATCTCTTCGAAGTCTAAAGAGTCATATATGGGAACAAAAGTATCTAGTAACTTTCAACACTCAACATTAAGAAGAGCAAGACTAGCAGGAGTTTCTGTCTATCATGAGTCAGAAGTAAATGTTGTTAAATTTCAAAACTTAGTTCGAAATTTTTTTCATATAAATTAAGGATACAAAATGAATTTACTAAATGAACAACAAAAATTACAAAATGCTTCTTACGATTTACTTGAAGATAGAATTAATGAGTTACTCTCAAATAAAAGTTCTAATGTACAAAGTTTTGCTAAAGCAGGAGGACTTTTAAGTTATGTTCAAAAATTTATTGTAGTAGTTGAAGAATTTACTTTAGAGTATCTACAAGAGGTCGTGAGTAAGGTAATACAACAAGATAATGATCACTATACCAAGCTTTTAGGTGTAGAGTATAAAAATATTCACGATGCTGTAGCTAAACCATTAACATGGGTACTTTTTGATAAGAAGCATTTAAACAAAACTTTAGAGGCAATCAAAAATAGTAAAAATAATTTTAATAAAATGGATGAAAAAAACTTAAAAGAAGCAATATTAGAAGTTTTAAAAGATTTAAAGAGTCACCTTAGCATTGGTGCTGACTACTACAACTCTCTATCTGAAGAGAATAATAGTATTTTTAAGGAGACTCCTCAAAGAGTTTCTCTAGCTATTTGGCAGCTTGGAAGTAATGAAATTGTAAATATGGCAATGGTGCATCTGCTTTCACTTCAACAGAGCGATAATGCAGATGATGAAAACTCTGCCAATAGCAGACAGAGCTTTGGAGGAAATATAGGCGAGACTCTTCACAATCGCATAGCTTACCGTTTTTTACGAGATATAGAAGAGTTAAAGGATGATAAGCTTAAAGAAACTTATAGAGATTACCAAAATGATAATTTTTCACAGATAAAACAGCTATCTAAAGCTTTAATATCTAATAAGACTGAGCTAGAGATAGGTCAAAAGATGTTAGATTTGGCTGTAAAAGCAGAGATAGTCAAAGAGTATACTAAACCAAATGATGAGAAAAACTTTAACTATATTAAGCTTAATGGTAAGTTGCTAGAGAAGATGAATAAAACCGATAAGCGTATTGCTCATGGTGCATCTATGGTCTATAAACCAATGGTAATAGAGCCTTTGGACTGGAAAGAGATGTATGGAGGTGGTTTTCTAGCTGATGAGAAGATGGATGGACGCTTTGACTTCTCTCTTGTAAAAGCTTCTAGTAAAAAAGATAGAGAAGCTTTAGTTGGAAAGATTATACCTCAAACAGTAATGGATGCTGTAAATCATCTACAGAAAACACCTTTTAAAATCAATAGCAAAATATTGGAGGTTTTGGAAGATTATCACTCCGATATAAACTATATGAAAAAGAAAAATCAAGTGGATTTTGCCTATTATCGGATTTTGCGTGAACTACTATCTGCTAATTTATATGGACAATCTAAAGAGAAGATAGAGCAACATTTTAAAAAAACAAAATTTATTAAAGTCAAAGATTATGAGCTTACTCAAAGTGATAAAAAACGAATAAAGAGAGCCATGAAAGAGATAAAGAAGAGTGATAACTCTTCTAATTTTAAACTAGATAGTGAAATTTATTATGAAATAGCTAAATATAAACAGGGGTTCAATACCATAGTTCAGATAGCTAAGGAGATGCAAGATTTTGAGCAGTTTTACTTTGTATGGCGTATGGACTTTAGAGGACGGGTTTACCCACAACAAACTCTTTTAAATCCTCAATCAGGAGACATGCCTAAGTCACTTTTGCTATTTGCTAAGGAGAAGACTTTGAGTGATGAGGGATTAAAATGGTTCTTTATGCATGGTGCAAACTGCTATGGAGAAGTAGATAAAGAGATCTTTGAGAAGCGTGTTGTATGGGTTAAAGAAAAACATGAGCAGATTTTAGCCTCTGCCAAAGATTATAGAAAAGAGAGTTTTTGGAAAAAAGCAGGAGATCCATTTAAGTTTTTGGCATGGTGTTTTGAGTATGAGCGTTATGTAGATGACACCCAAAACTTTACTACTGCCATACCTATAGCCATAGATGGTTCAAACAATGGTTTTCAGCATATAACAGCCCTTCTTAAAGATATTGAGGGGGCAAAGATGGTAAATGTTTTACCCTCATATTCAGAAAACAATGAGCTAGAGATGAGTGACTTTTATGCAGAAGTGGCTGATGAACTAAAAAAGATTATGGAAAAATCTATAGAAAATTTCTTAGAAGAAAAAGAGAGTTTGAAAGAAAAAGAAGGTCTCTTTTATACTCAAAAAGAGGTAAAAGTTTTTAAAGCAGAGTATCATCTAGGCGAGGTGAAAGATGCTTTGACAGAGGTAGATTACAATAAACTTATATCAGGACAATACTATACTACTTATCTACTAAAAAATATAGAATGGAAAACGACTTTTACAGATAAAGAGTTAGAAAAGATTGAAAAGCTACTCATCACAGTAGAGAGAAAAGTTAGAACAGAAGTAGAAGAGAAAGAGTTAGAAGAGATACAAGATTCTATGGTAGATGAGCTAAGTCGTTTGATAAAACGAGGCAACAGAGATTTGAAAAATGGGAAACTGCATCTTAAAAAAGGCAAGGCATTTTCTATAGTAAAAGAGTATGTATTGGAGGCTTCATCACTCTATCAAAATTTTTTAGACCAAGATTTAATCAATCGTTCCTTTGTAAAAGGTCCTGTTATGACTGAGTCTTATGGTTCAAGCACAGAGGGAAAAGCTAAAGCACTTTTGGAGAAAATAGAATCAAAAGGAATTTTGTCTAATTTAGAAGAGAAAAAT
>JAMOTA010000021.1 GCA_027068435.1 Sulfurovum sp. | reverse complement strand
TAGTAGAGTACGTCTCTCCTGTATCTCCCTCAATCGCATTTTGTACCAATTTATTATATCTTGTTTGTACTGCATCTAACTCAGAAAGTAAACTTTTTAGTTTTTGTAAATCTCCACTTTTTCTTACAATATAAGGCGTAAGGTAAACCACAACATTTTGTTCTCTCTCTACATCTGAATGATGCGTAAAAAGTACATCTCCCAAAATAGGTATCTCAGAGAGGTAAGGTATTTTAGTTTTACCCTTTCCCCCTACTCTTTTAATAAGCCCGCCTAAAATAATAGTCTCTCCATTTTTTACAATCGCATTGGTTTTAACCGTTCTTTTGGTTGTTGTTGGTCTATCTGCTACTTGTTCTGATGAAGGGTCTAAATCTTCTATCTCTACTTCTACTTCTAATGTCACTTGATTATTACTAGAGAGTCTTGGTTTTACTTTTAAAGTAAGCCCTATATCTTCTCTTGAGTAGTTATTGACTATATTTGAAACCCCTGAGGTAGATTGTTGACCTTGAGTTAAAATAGACATCGTTTGACCTACATAAACTGAAGCTTCTTTATTGTTGGTACAGAGAATAGAAGGTTCACTTAAAAGGTGTGCCGCACCATTACGTTGTAAAAAATCCAATGATGCTCCCAATGCAAATACTTTATCTGTCGCACCAAATTTAAAAGAAGGTTCTGAAGTTGTAAAACCATTACCATTTGTTCCTTCATGATATGTTTCTGTATTTGAATTTAAAAATCCTAACAGTGCTGGAGACATTTGAAGTGAAGAAGCTCCTAAATTTGCAACCATAGAGAAAAGCCCATTATCTGTAATAGCTCCTCCTTCTAAACCATATTTAAGTCCTATCTGTTCTGCTAAACTTGTATCTATTTCTACAATTCTTGCTTTAACATATACTTGTACTTTAGGGATGTCAATTCTTCTAACTGTATCTCTAATATTTTTCATCTGTTCTGCTGTTGCTAAGATAACTAGTGCATTTCTCTCTACATCTGAAACAACCATTGCCTTTTTAGGTTTTTCACCTTTTTTAAGAGGCTTAGAGGGAGTCATATTATTCATTTGAGAAATAAGTTTAGACATGATTTTTTCCATCTCTTCAACATTAGAGTTTTTAAGACGCACAACATACATCTTTTGAGTAATACTCTCTCCCTTAATATCGAGTTGTTTAATGTACTTAATCACACGAATATTATTTTCTGCTTTACCTACTAAAATAATAGAATTAGTCGCTTCATCTTTAAAGATATCTACCTTTTCACTCTCTATTGTTTGAGGAAAAATCTTCTTTGCCATATTTTGAGCATTCGTAAAAATATCTTTTACCGATGCATATTTAAGTTTATAGACTACAGATTTTTTAACCCCTCTCTCCTCTACGGCATTGATAATCTTAGAGATAGAACGTAAAGTTCTTGGTGTTGCAGTAATAGCTAAAACATTATTCTCCTTAAAAGAGATTACTTTTGCACTTTTATGTAAAAGTGGTTTTATTTTTGCTCTTATAACAGCTGCGTTAGAGTTTTTAAGTGGGAACATTACTGTTTTCATAGTATCACCATCTATGGTACTACTTACTTCTAAGCCTTCTCCCGCAGCGATGGAAGATTTAACAACTTTATAGTAGTCCCCTTGGTCAATAATAGTAAAACCTTTATTTCCAAGAATAGAGTTTGCTAAAGGGAAAAGTGAACTCTTCTTAATAGGCGTTTGAGAAACAAAGTTTATCTTTCCTTTTAACTCACCCTCTATGAGAATATTTTTCTTTGTAATTTTAGAAATCATCTCTATAAAATCTTTAACAGATAGGTCACGGAAATTTACATCTACTTTCTCATCTTCTGCATACAGTCCAACTGATAACACTATTAAAACACTCA
>JAMOTA010000020.1 GCA_027068435.1 Sulfurovum sp. | reverse complement strand
TATTAGAAATTGGAGCCTTACAATCTCCCAACTAAATATTCATTTTAAGGAGAGATTGAAAGATGCTTTAGATTTGCTATAATGTCATAGGTCAAGAGGTGCTGACACAGAATTTATTACAGTCCCCTTTGTACAGCTAATGATAAGCACTATAAGATTATCAAAGAGTTAGAGATAAAAGTATTTAGACCTTAGTGCCTACTTCTCTTTACTCACACCCATATAGGTATCGTAATTTTCAGCATAATCTTTAAAATGCTCTTCTATCATCTCTTTGTATTGTTGGGTAAAGAACTCTATGATGTTCTCTTTGTCTTCTGTAAATTCTTCGCCACTTTTAAAACTTGCTGCGGCTATCCATGTGCTGAAACGTGCTGAGGCGTAGAGTAGGGAGTCGTTTGCTAGTGCAGGGCGAGTCTCTTCGTTGTTGATGTGTTCATTAGCTAGGTTGATGAGTGCATCGGCTCTTTTATAAAAATTTTCATCTCTATCTTGGTATTGTTGGGACATAGGTGTATTCCTTTTTTTGGTTATTGTACATTAACTTTTTAAAAAACAAGATGTTTATTTTTTTTGCTATAATTCGTCTATTAAAACCATAGGAAACACCATGACAAATGCAGAGAAACTTAAAAACCTTTTAGAATTAGAGATTATTCCAGATTTGGAAGTAGCTATCGATGAACTTTTTTCAGCTATAGACAAAGCTAAAACAGCATCTAAAGAGCAAAAAGAGGACTTAGAAGAGATGAGAGAGATGCGTACAGAGTGTTTTTCCATAGTCGAAGAGTTAGGACGTGACGAGCTTGAAGAGGAAGAGATAGATGAACTTCTAGCAGAGCTTATAGATATGAAAACAGATGAAAATGCGTAAATAGAGGTTTTCTAGTCAATAAATACGTAGGGTGGCACCTAAAGGTATTTCCTTTGGGCATTTATCCACCGTTATAATTAAATTTAAATTATTGGTGGAAAATCCCACCCTACGTGAAATGTATTATTTTTCTAATTTTTCCCGAACAATTTCTACAGCTTTTACCATATTGATAAGACTAGGTTTTACCTCTTCCCACTTACGTGTTTTAAGTCCACAGTCTGGGTTTATCCAGAGTTGTTCTTTTGGTAGTACTTCAAGTAGTAACCTAATTTGTTCTACCATCTCTTCTACACTAGGAATACGTGGTGAGTGAATATCATACACCCCAGGCCCAACTTCTTGTTTGTATCCAACCTCTTTAAAGATTTTGAGTAGTTCATTTCCTGAGCGTGCTGTCTCTATAGAAATCACATCTGCATCCATATCTTCTATGGTTCTGATAATGTCATTGAACTCAGAGTAACACATGTGTGTATGTATCTGTGTCTCTTTGTCTGCGGTACTTACTGAAATTTTAAAGTCTCTCACTGCCCATGCTTCATAGGTAGGGATATTTTCAGCTCTTAACGGATAACCTTCTTTAAAGGCAGCTTCATCTACCTGTATCATCTTGATACCTGCTTTTTCTAAGTCATCTATCTCATCACTGAGTGCTACTGCTATCTGTTTAGAGACTTCACGCACTCTCCATATCATCACGTACAAATGACCAGTTGAGTATGGTTACAGGACCTGTGAGCATACCTTTCATAATCTTTTTGGTTTTAGACTGTGCGTAACTTATCCACTCGACTGTCATAGGTTTAGGACGGCTAATATCTCCATAGATAAAAGGTGGTTTCACACAACGGCTTCCATAACTTTGTACCCATCCGTTTTGAGAAAAACCATACCCATCTAACTGTTCACCAAAGTACTCTACCATGTCGTTACGCTCTGGTTCACCATGTACAAGTACTTCTAATCCACACTCCTCTTGAAAAGATATACAGTCATCAATGTATGCTTTCATCTCAGCCTCATACTCCTCTTTTGAGATAGCAGACTTTTTAAAGTCAGCTCTTGCCTTACGTACTTCTGGTGTTTGAGGGAAAGAACCTATGGTAGTTGTAGCCAAATCTTTGTAGCCCAAAATATCTTTTTGAATTTTAATACGCTCTTCATAGTTACCATCACGTACTAGTTTAGTAAAGTTATTTACTCTATTTTGTACAGCTTTGTTGTGAATACGTGTTGAGTTGGCTCTTAGGGTATTGGCTTCTTTATTTGCATTTAATGCTTTTCTCTCATCTTCATTCAATGATGCTTCACCATCAAAGAAGAGTTTAGAAATAAGTGAGACTTCTGAGAGTTTTTCAACAGCATAAGAGAGCCAGTTTTTAATATCTGCATCCATCTTCTCTTCATATTTGAGTCTGAATGGTGTATGAAGTAGAGAACATGAATTGGATACGATGATATTTTCTTTATGTACTACTGTTGCAATGCTTTCTAGCAACTGGGCAGTTTTAGTAATATCATTTTTCCAAATATTTCTACCATCTACCACACCTGCGATGAGTTTTTTTCCACTTTCATTGATACGTTCTAAACTTTCTACATTTTTTTCACCATGCAAGAAGTCAAGCCCAAGACCCCATATAGGTGTATGCACAAGTACTTTTGTTGCTTCATTAGAGTGTTCAAAGTAGGTAGTCACAATGATGTTAATGTTACTCGATACAGCACATAAAGCATCGTAACAAGGTTTGATGAGACTCAATACTTTTGGTTCTGCACCTTTTACAAATATGGGTTCATCTATTTGTACAGTTAATGTACTGTCAAGTGTTGCAATCTCAGCTAAGAGTGCTTTATAGAGTGGAAGTATTTTTCCAAAGAGTTCATAGGTATCTCCTCTATCTATTCGTTTTGAGAGTCCTAAGAAAGTGATAGGCCCTATGAGGTTGATTTTAGTCGTAATTCCTAATGCTTTAGCCTCTTTGTATTCATTGATAATTTTAGTTGCATTGAGTGCATAGTTATCTTCACGAGAAAGCTCTGGTACTATGTAGTGGTAGTTTGTGTTAAACCACTTTGTCATCTCCATCGCCACAGTATCTTTGTTACCTCGAGCCATAGAGAAGTAGAGTGCTTCATCTGTTAATCCTCTAAATCTTTTAGGTATAGCCCCTAATAAGATAGCAGTATCTAACATATTGTCATAGAGTGAAAAATCATTAGATGATATGAAGTCTATACCTGCTTCTTTTTGATAGTTCCAGTGTCTAGCCTTTAACTCTAATGCTACAGTTTCAACTTCTGAAAATGCTGTTTTCTCTGACCAAAATGCTTCTAATGCTTTTTTTAATTCTCTTTGTTCCCCAATACGTGGGAATCCTACGATGTAATTTTTTCGAGGAAAAATTTCTTTGAAACCGTTATTCGCTTTTTTTGACATAATATATTATCCTTTAATATATGTATCGCATAACAGACAAAGAAGGGTATTCTAGTGTATGTTATGAAATATAACTTATTTATAGAGTGATGTTAATGGTTGTTATTTTGAAAGGATAATATATGGAGGGTGTACACCCGTACGTCTAAAGGCAAAGTACGTACAGTAAAAAGGACATCTTGGGATGTAGTGGTTTAAAAGCAGTGCCAGTTTTGTTTTTAGTTTAAAGTAACAGTTGCAGTGACATGCTTTTATAGTAACCAAAGGAGAATCAGAAACAGCATTGAATAAGCCTATAAAAAGTGCTGGCATTTTTTCTCCTCTAATAAATTTTGTATAATTGTAGCATATTTTTTTTAGATTTGATAAAAAAGTTTAATTAAGAGTAGTTTTATCTTATTTAGAGTATATTCACATTATCAACCTCTCGGGGTGCTTCATCGTAAGATGTGGCTGAGATAGCATTTGCTTGACCCGTTGAACTTGAACTGGATAACACCAGCGTAAGGAAGAGATTTGTACTTAAGTATGATATTAAATATTTAAACTATTTATAATTACATTATTTACCTCACCCTCTTTCCGACGAAATTACATTTATAATTTTAAGGAAAACTATGACAACAAACTACAAAGACACACTAACAACTTCAAATGAACTTATAACAAGAGAGCCACTACCTGCCTCTACAAAAGTATATATAGAGGGTAAAATACACAAAGATATTCGTGTACCAGTAAGACAAATAGCTTTATCTAACGATACAAAACTCCATGTTTATGACACTTCAGGACCATACACAGACCCTACTGTTGAGATAAAGGTAGGTGAGGGCATACCTGACATACGAAAAGAGTGGATAGCATCAAGAGCTGATATAGAAGAGTATAATGGGCGTATAATGGAGCCTGAAGATAACGGTTACTCTACAGATGAGCAGTTGGACTTTGTTACAGCAGGGGCTAAGGGGCTTGTGCGTACACCACTAAGAGCTAAAGATGGTGCAAATGTATCTCAACTTCACTACGCAAGACAAGGCATAATCACTCCTGAAATGGAGTACATAGCTATAAGAGAGAACCAAGATAGAGCAATGACTGAAGAGTACTTGCAGGACAAAGAGAGAGAAGCAAGACTAAAAGGTAAAAACTTTGGTGCTAACTTACCAGAGGTTATAACTCCTGAATTTGTAAGAAAAGAGGTAGCTGAGGGTAGAGCTGTTATACCTTGTAACATTAACCACCCAGAGGTTGAACCTATGATTATAGGGCGTAACTTTTTGGTTAAAGTAAATGCAAACATTGGTAACTCTGCAACGACATCAAGCATAGCTGAAGAGGTAGAGAAGATGGTATGGTCAATCCGTTGGGGTGGAGATACTGTTATGGACTTGTCAACGGGTAAAAACATACACACAACAAGAGACTGGATACTTCGTAACTCTCCAGTGCCAATAGGTACTGTGCCAATTTATCAAGCACTAGAAAAAGTAAATGGTGTTGCTGAGGACTTAACTTGGGAAGTATTTAGAGATACACTCATAGAACAAGCAGAGCAGGGTGTTGACTACTTTACAATTCACGCAGGACTACTACTACACCATGTGCCTATGACTGCAAAAAGAGTTACAGGCATAGTAAGTCGTGGTGGGGCTATAATGGCTAAGTGGATGATACATCACCATAAAGAGAATTTTTTAAATACCCATTTTGAAGATATTTGTGAAATTATGAAAAAATATGATGTTACATTTTCATTAGGTGATGGACTTCGCCCTGGGTCTGGAGCAGATGCAAATGATGAAGCACAATTCGCTGAACTCATAGAGCTAGGTAACCTTACAAAAATAGCGTGGAAACACGATGTTCAAACTCTCATAGAGGGACCAGGGCATGTTCCTATGCATATGATTAAAGAAAATATGGAGATGCAACTAGAGCATTGTCATGAAGCACCATTTTATACACTTGGACCCCTAACTACAGATATTGCCCCTGGTTATGACCACTTTACATCAGGAATTGGTGCTGCCATGATAGCTTGGTATGGGTGTGCTATGTTATGTTATGTAACTCCTAAAGAGCATTTAGGACTACCAGATAGAGATGATGTAAAAGAGGGGCTTATAACTTACAAAATAGCAGCACATGCAGGCGACATAGCAAAAGGTCACCCTGGAGCTAGAGCTAGAGATGATGCCATGAGTTTGGCAAGATTTGAGTTTAGATGGGTTGACCAGTTTAACATAGGTCTTGACCCTGATCGTGCTAGAGAGTACCATGATGAAACAATGCCAATGGAAGCTGCTAAAGTAGCACATTTTTGTTCTATGTGTGGACCAAAATTCTGTTCTATGAAAATATCAGCAGAGGTAAGAGAGTATGCAGCAGATTTAGAGACAGATGTAGAGAGTGCAAAACAGCATGGTATGGATGAGATGTCTGCAAAGTTTCAAGAGATGGGTTCAGAGGTATATGTAGAAGCCGATAAAATAGAAAAGGTATAGAGAGTGAATATAGCCATAGTAGGTGCAGGTTTAGTAGGTAGAGTCTTAGCACTCAATTTACTAAAAGATGGACATAGCTTAACACTATTTGATAAAGGTTCTAAAGAGGGTACAGAAGCAGCAGGATTTACAGCTGCTGGTATGTTAGCACCCTTTGCAGAGTTGGAAACGGCTGAGTCTGTTATATTTGAATATGGGAAACGCTCCATAGAACTATGGTCAGATTTATTGAAAATCATTGGTCTTTTTGATGGCTATAGGTTAGACGGAACAATTATTACAGCTCACCCACAAGACATGTCAGAGTTAAAACACTTCATAGATACTTTGCAGTTTAAAGTAGAAGAGGCAAAAGAGATAAAACTACTAAATTCAAGTGATTTAGCTAAGCTAGAGAGTGACTTGGAGCAACATAGTAGAGCATATTATATTGAAAATGAGGGCTATATTGACTCTCAAAGATTTATGCTTTTTTCTACAAACAACTTAGATATACACCAAGTAAAATGGAGAGAGTTTACAGAGGTACAGAGGCTAGAGTCTGGAAAAGTTTTTGTGAACGATGAGGTAGAGGAGTTTGACTGGGTATTTGACTCACGAGGTTTGGGTGCAAAAGAGCATTTTGATGACCTTAGAGGTGTTAGAGGAGAGGTTTATTGGTTAGAGTCAAACGACATAGACATCACAAGACCAACAAGACTACTTCACCCTCGTTATAAAATATATGTTGTACCTAGAGGAAATGGTTGTGAGGGTATGGACATAGAGTACTGCAAAGATTGTAAAATAGCCCAAACTCCAAACTCCAAACGCTACATAATAGGAGCAACGGAAATAGAGAGTGAAGATACTTCACCTATGTCAGTTCGTTCTAGTATGGAACTTTTATCAGCTGTTTACTCTCTAAATGCAAATTTTGGAGAGTCACGCATTGTAAACTCTGAAACAAATTGCCGACCAGCATTTAAGAACAACTTACCACGCATAGAACAGAGTGAGAAGCTAACACGCATAAACGGACTCTACAGACACGGCTACCTCTTAGCACCTGCCATTGTAGAAAAAGCATTAGCAGAAGGTATCAATGCAGAGTGTGTTTCCTAATACATCAAAAAGGATAAAAATGATAAAAGTATCAGTAAATGGTGAAGTAAAAGAGATAAGAGAAAAATTAAACATAAAAGAGCTAGTAAATGAATTAGGCTATACAAAAAAAGGTTTTGCTATAGCCATAAACACAACCTTTATAGCCATAGCAAGCTACAGTGAAACTGTAGTAAAAGATGGAGACACCATAGATATATTGGCTCCTGTGCAGGGTGGGTAGAGAAATATATTTAATCTTGTAGGTTTGATTTTACAATAATATTTAAATAGCCGTAGGGTGCGTTTTCCAACGCAGCAATAAAATATATATATAAAATAAGAGTAAATAGGTCAAGCCTTGATTTTATTAAAAATAGCATAGTTTATTTTAGATTAAGTAGTGGGTAGAGAGAGCGTAAAGTTTTAATTCTTCGTGGTTTATTAAACTCATATAAATCCTTATTTATTACTCATCTGATTAGTTTATCAAATGAATCTAATTATTGGGGTTTACACAGTTCTTTTTACACTCTCAAATCCTCCTATTTATTTTAACCAATTCTCATATTTTAAATTTACATCTAATTCACAAAGTGTTTCAAAGATTTTATCATTACTTATAAGTATAGCATTTTCTGCTATTGCACTTGAAGCTATTAATAAATCAATATCATTCTTTTTTGCATCTTTTCTTGAAATCCCAGTATGATTTTTATAGGCTACTTTCAAATTAGCAAAAATATCCATTTCTTTTAAATCTAAAGGGATTACATCAAAATATTTTTTTATAAAATTGATATTGTTAGTAATTTCTTGTTTTTGTAAATCACTCGTACAATTTTTTAACCCATAATTAGATTCATATAAAGTAAGTACAGAAACAGAAATTATATCTTCATCTGATAACTCACTTAATCTATCTAGTAAATCATTACTTACTTTATCATCTCTACCAAGAATAGATGTAATATTTGTATCAAAAATATATTTAGTCATTATTTTTTACTTACTGATAAATCTCTTAATCCAAACCCATTTCTTATTTCTTTACTACACTCTTGTAAATAATCTGATGTTGAAGGATTCATAGTACCTTTAATTTCATTAGCAACTTTTGCCCATTTGCCTTTTTTTCTTTTACTAGTTTTAGAAATAAAATCACTTTCTAAAAATGCTATAAAAAGTGTTTTTATCTCTTCTACAGGTGTATTACTAATAATCATTTCTGCTTTTGGACTATCTATTTGAATAGTTCCCATTTTTAAACTAGTCATAATTTACCTCTTAAAATATAATATAATTTAAGTATATCAAAAAACACTAAAAAATCAAACTTTTGAATATTTTTTATTTCTATAATTCTACCACCATATCAACCTCATAAGCTTAAATACATTAATTATGAAAGTGACTTATTATAGAGATTGAACTTTACAATAGATAAGAACAAGGAAAAACTTTGAGGAAAGATATAGATACAATTCAAGTAAATAAAACGCCAATTATAACAATAAGTGCAATTTCTTTAAAGTAGTGATGAAGTAAGGGTTAATCAATCATAGGTTAAACTTTTTTCACCACAAAAACAGGAAAACACTATGAAATATAAACAACTAACCCTGA